>NZ_JBVJBP010000010.1:0-20959 GCF_055589465.1 Streptomyces sp. NPDC041940 | reverse complement strand
GCCCGGCATTTGTTGCCGACGGCTGCGGGCGGACCGCAATCGGCACGCGCCGCCGCGACCGGTCCGCGCGGCGGTGCCACGGCCGCGGCACCCGGCACCGGACTGGAGGGCGACCGCACCGGACTGGCGGACAACCGGCATCGGTCCGGCCGACGACCGGCCTCGTCGCCCGCGGCAGTCGGCCGGTGTCTCGGCTACGAGCGGTACGGGTTGTACGCCGGGTACGGCGTCGTCGCGGCGGGGTGCGGCGTCGTCGGGTAGCCGTAGCCGTAGCCGTAGCCGTACGCCCCCGTCGGATGGCCGTACCCGTACGCCCCGTGCACCGGCCAGGGCGGTGCCGCCACCGGTACGGGAGGGGCCGTGAGCCGCGCGGCGTGGTCCAGCGCGGGGCGGGCCGCCTCGCGGCGTCGCCACAGTTCCTCCAGCAGTTCCCGTTCCCGTACGACGAAGTCGGCCCCGGCGCGGCCGAGGCGGCCCCGGTGCCGCAGGAACGCCAGAGACGTCGCGTAGGCCTCGTACTGCGCCACCGCCCGCGCCGCGGTCTTCCCCGCGTGGCGGCGGGCGTACTGGCGGGCGATGCGCCGGGCCCGCATCGAGCCGAGGGCGTACGGCTCGGCCGGAGTCAGCCAGCCGGCGACGGCGTACGGGGGCAGCTCCGCCCGTACGGTCTTCAGCTCCCGCTGCCGGGTCCAGATCACCAGCCACGTCAGCAGCCCGAAGATGGGCACCATGAACGCCGCGTACACGGCGAAGAACCCGTACTCGCCGAACGCCGACGAGCCGTTCCACATCGCGTGCATGCCCATCGCGAGCAGCAGGCCGGCGAGCGGGAAGGCGATGCGGCGGATGTACCGGCGGTCCGCCGAGAGCGCGGCGATGCCGAAGCCGATGCCCGTGAGGACCGTGAAGAGCGGGTGCGCGAACGGCGACATGACGATCCGCACGAAGAAGGTCGCCGCCGTGACGGAGGCGATGCCGCTGTGCCCGGCGAGCTGGTCGGTGCCGAAGGCGATGCCCAGGTAGAGGATGTTCTCCGTGAACGCGAAGCCGGTGGCGGTGACGCCGGCTATGACGACTCCGTCGACGATGCCGGTGAAGTCACGCCGCCGGAAGAGAAAGACCAGCAGTACGGCCGCCGCCTTGGCCGACTCCTCGACCACCGGCGCGATGACGGTCGCGCCGAGCGTGTCCGCTCTCGTCGGGTCCGCGGTCGCCGTCGCTATCCACTGGGTCGCGAAGCTGTTGGCGACGATCGCTATCAGCGCCGCCGCGCAGGCGCCCCAGGCGAAGGCGAATATCAGGTTCCGCCAGGGGCCCGGTTCGACCCGGTCCAGCCAGCGGAACGCGGCTATCAGCAAGGGGACCGGGAGGACGGCCAGCCCGAGCCCGACCAGGAACCCTTCGGTGCCGGTCTCCTCGCGGACCAGGGCCAGGATGACGAGGCCGGAGATCACGAGGAGCGTGGACAGCGAGCCGTAGCGCACCCAGGCGCGCTGCCACCAGTGGGCGTGCCGCAGAGGGCCGGCGGCGGACGCGCCGGCGAAGGGCACGCCGTCGGGCGGACCGCTGGGGTACGACGGATGTGGGGGGCAGGTGGCCACGGCATTGACCCTAACGACGGATGGGCGCTGTCCGCAGGCGGGAGAGATCCGGGGGCGGTCAGGCGCCGGCGGGGGATTGCTCCACGTGCTGTACGCGACGGAAGAGGAGGTCGTTCACGACATGACCCTTGTCCAGTCCCTGGCCCTCGAAACGGGTCAGCGGACGGAAGTCGGGACGGGGCGCGAAACCGCCGTCCGCCTGCGTGTTCTCGAAGTCGGGGTGTGCGGTGAGGACCTCGAGCATCTGCTCGGCGTACGGTTCCCAGTCGGTGGCGCAGTGCACGGTTCCGCCGGGCCTGATGCGGGTCGCGGCGAGTGTCAGGAAGTCGGGCTGGATGAGCCTGCGCTTGTGATGCCGCTTCTTGGGCCAGGGGTCGGGGAAGTAGACGCGGAGGCCGTCGAGGGAGTCCGGGGCGAGCATCTCGCGGAGCAGGATGATCGCGTCGCCGTTCGCGACCCGGATGTTGGACACCCCGTCCTGGTCGGCGAGATTGAGCAGGTTGCCCTGGCCGGGGGTGTGGACGTCGACGGCGAGGATGTTGGTGCGGGGGTCGGCGGCGGCCATCCGGGCGGTCGCCTCGCCCATGCCGAAGCCGATCTCCAGGACGACGGGGTTGTCGTTGCCGAACAGGTCGGTGAGGTCGAGGCCCCGCTGCCCGTCGATGTCCAGTCCCCACTTGGGCCACAACCGCTGCAGCGCGTCCGCCTGCCCCGCGGTCACCCGGCTCCGCCGCGGCTGGAAACTCCGGATCCGCCGCTCGAAGTGCGACCCGGCGGGATCGGCCTTCGGCCCGTCGGGAAAGCGCGGCTCACCCTTGGCCCGCGTGTGCCGGATGGACACACCGGGCGCGTGGTCGGGGTGCTCGCCGTCGGGGGTGGTGGGCGGCTGGATGCTTTCAGGGGTATTCACGGAGTCAGACACAGTGATGCCGATTTTACGGCCGTCGGGTAAGGGACCGTGGCGGGGCGAGGCCGCAGCGCCCCGCTCTGCCGGTTCGAGGGCCCACCTGGACCCGCCAGGTCGCCGACGTCCGTGCCCCGCGTCACAACCCGCTCAACGCCCTCCGCGCCACCTCCCGCCCGATCGGCAGGGACGCCGTCGCCGCGGGTGAAGGCGCGTTCAGCACATGCACCGTGCGAGCGCCCTCGCGGATCAGGAAGTCGTCCACCAGCGTGCCGTCCCGCAGCACGGCCTGGGCCCGCACCCCCGCCGCCGTCGGCACCAGGTCCTCCTCGGTCACGCCGGGCAGCAACCGGCCCACCGCGTCCGTGAACGCCGCCTTGGACAGCGACCGGCGCAGCTCACCCGCCCCGTACCGCCAGTGCCGGCGCGCTATCCGCCAGGATCCCGGCCAGGCCAGCGTCGACCCCAGCTCGCGCCAGCGGACCGTGCCCCAGCCGTAGCCTTCGCGGGCCAGTGCCGGCACCGCGTTGGGCCCGACATGGACACCGCCGTCGATGCCGCGGGTGAGATGCACCCCGAGGAACGGGAACGCCGGGTCGGGGACGGGGTAGACCAGGCCACGGACGAGCTCCGGCCGGGCGAGTTCGTAGTACTCGCCCCGGAACGGCACGATCTGGACGTCCGGGTCGTCCCCGGTCAGCCGGGCGATCTCGTCGCTGTACAGGCCCGCGCAGTTCACCAGGACCCGGCCGCGCACCACGTCCCCGGCCGAGGTGAGCGCGGCGACGCCCAGCTCGGGGCGGCGGTCGATACGCACGACCCGTGTGCCGTAGCGGATCTCCGCGCCGGAGCCGTGGGCCAGCTGGCGGGCGACCGCGACGAAGTCGCAGATGCCGGTCGTGCCGACGTGTATGGCGGCGAGGCCCCGCACCTCCGGCTCGTACTCCATGATCTGGGAGGCGCACAGCTCCCGCACCGGGATCCCGTTCTCCCGGCCGCGCTGCACGAGCGCGTGCAGACGGGGCAGCTCGGAGCGGTCGGTCGCGACGATCAGCTTGCCGGTGACGGAGTGCGCGATGCCGTACTCGGCGCAGAACTTGACCATCTCGGCGGCGCCCCGCACCGCGTAGCGCGCCTTGAGCGAGCCGGGGCGGTAGTAGACGCCGCTGTGGATCACCCCGCTGTTGCGGCCGGTCTGATGCCGGGCGGGGCCCGGTTCCTTCTCCAGCACCGTGACACGTGTGCCCGGTGCGGCGCGTGTGATCGCGTACGCCGTCGACAGACCGACGATCCCGCCGCCGATCACCAGTACGTCACAGTCGTATGCGAGCCGCACGAGCACCACCTCCCACCTCGATAGTGCACTGCGCCACTGACATCGCCTTCAAACGCGCGGGACGGCGGCAGGTCCGCCTCTCACGCGGGAGCCACCAGCAACGGCCGGGCACGCTCACGGAGCTCCACCACCCGTGGCTCGTCCCCGTACGGCTCCAGCCGGTGCAGGAGATCCTTCACGTACTCCGTGGTCCGGGCGGACGAGATGCGCCCGGCGACCTCCACCGCCCGTACCCCCTGCTCGCACGCCGCGTCCAGATTCCCCGACTCCAGTTCGGCCACCGCCGAGACGACGAGACGCAGACCGTGCGAGCGGACGAACTCCTCCGTCGGCTTGGAGAGCGCCTGCTCGGTGAAGCGGCGGACCTGGCGGGGCGCCTTGAGATCGCGGTAGCACTCGGCCGCGTCGGCGGCGAAACGGTCGTAGGAGTAGAAGCCGAGCCAGCTCGGGTCGTTGTCGCCGGGACGGGCGCGTTCCAGCCAGCTCTCGGCCGCCTTCAGGGCGCCGCCGGCCGCCGGGGCGTCACTGGCGCGGGCATGCGCGCGTGCCTCGACGAGACGGAAAAAGCTCATGGTGCGGGCCGTCGCCAGACCGCGGTTGCGTTCCAGGGCGGCCTGGGCGAGGTCCACGCCCTCGTCACCGAAGCCGCGGTAGGTGGCCTGGAGGGACATGGAGGCCAGGACGTAGCCCCCGAGGGGGACGTCCGCCGCCGCCCGGGCCAGGCGCAGGGCCTGGATGTAGTAGCGCTGGGCCGCTTCCTGCTGGCCCGTGTCGAAGGCCATCCAGCCCGCGAGCCGGGTCAGTTCGGCGGAGGCGCCGAAGAGGGCCCGGCCGACCTCGTCGGAGTAGGAGCCGAGCAGCAGGGGAGCCGCTTCCACCCTTAAGCACTCGGGGACCATCGACGAACGCCAGTCGCCGCCGCCGTACTTGGAGTCCCAGCGCCGCGCGTCCTCGGCGGCCTCCCGCAGCTTCTGCACATCGCTGTGGCCGACTTTGAGCGGTGCGCCGGAGCCCTCGCCGGGGCCCACGTCACGCGCGACCGAACTGTCGGCCGGGGTTATCAGCCATCGCGAGGCGGGCGTCGCGTACGCGCTCACCGCGAACGATCCGGCCAGGGACTGCCAGATGCCGCCGGTCCCGGCCCGGCGGCCCGCGAGGTCGAGGCGGTACAGCTCCGTCGCGGACGTCACCGCCTGGCCGACGTCCCTCGGGAAGGCGAGGCCGACTTCGGGCGCGGGGTCCGCGTCCGCCAGGCCGATCTCGTGGAGCGGCACCGGGCGGCCGAGCTTCTGGCCGATGGCGGCGGCGATGAGGTGCGGCGCCGCACCCTGCGGCACCATGCCCTTCGACACCCAGCGCGCCACCGACGTCTTGTCGTAGCGAAGCGTCAGGCCGCGCTGGGCGCCGAGGTCGTTGACCCGCCGCGCGAGGCCCGCGTTGCTGATTCCCGCGAGGGCGAGAACGGCGCCGAGTTTTTCGTTCGGCCCGCGTTGCTCCCTGGACATGAGCCACCCCTCGACACAGACGGCTGCCGGCACTGGCATAACCACGCGGCATTCGTAAACCCAGCGTAGTTCGCCGCATCCCAAGCGTTAAGGGGCATTGTTCCGGTTGGCGGGATTGTGGTCCGTACTGAAGTGCGGTTCAGATACGGGCTGTTGCGACGTGCTCCCACTGTGTGGCCGTGCGCCCGCCCGTGCGCTCTTCTCCAGCCATCGCGGGAGCGCTTCCATGGTCATTGCGTGGGTCGGCCCGCTGTACTGGATCCAGTGGGCTGGGGGACACCGCCGCCTACATCCCCGCGGGCGGCGGAACGGTCCGGGAGGCGTGCTCCGTCTCCCGGACTGCGCGATCGGGCGGTGGTGCGCCGAGCCTGTACGGAGCGTGTTCGACGCTGTCCGTGTAACGGCGATTTGGCTGAAAATCGACCCCGCCGGTCGTGAGGTATCAGGGCTCCGACCACGGCACTTGAGGGCGCATCAGGCGTAGTCGGGGCGCGCATCGGGGGCGCATTCGCGCCGCAGTCGTGGAGGAGACGTGTCGCTGACGTGCCTTGCGTCCTGGCCGTCGTTTCTGCGCCAGGGGCGTTCGGGGCGGTGCGGGTGTCGCCGCCGGGGCGCATTCAACGGAGCGCAAGCGGCGTCGGGGCCCTCCGGAGTGCTTCCTTCATGGCAGCATGGTGAACCGGTTCGTACGGTGCACTGGTTGTCCACAGCCTGTGGAGGCGGCGATGCGGTGGTTGGTGGGATGGAGCAGCACCGCCGCGGGAGCACTCGCTGCCGGTTCGGCGGGGGCCACGGGGCAGGACGGCGAGACCGTGCACCCGGTGGGTTCCCAACTCCTGTGGGGCGATCCCGATCCGCTCTGGGCGGTCGGCGACTGGCGCCCCGACGAGGTGCGGGTGGTGACGGCCGACGACCGGACCCGCATCGCCGTCCTCGGTATCTGCGGTGCCACCGACGAGCAGTTGCGCGTCGCGCTGTTCGCCGCGCGCGGCGGCGCACTTCGGCATCTGACCGCCTGGCCCGGGAGCTACACAGCGATCGTGCAGGTCGGCCGGAGGCTCACCGTCTGCGGCGATCTCGCGGGCGCGCGGCCGGTGTTCCACACGCCGTGGGCCGGCGGTACGGCGTACGCGACGGCCGCGCTGCCGCTGGCCGACCTCATCGAGGCCAACCTCGACTTCGGGCACCTCGCCGCGCTGCTGGCCGCCCCTGACGTGCCCGCCGCGCTGCACGACTCCACGCCGTACGACGGCGTGAAGCGCATTCCGCCGGGGCATGCGCTGATCCTGCGCGCCGGTGCGCGGGAGATCGCCGGGTACGAGCCCGTCGCCTCGCTGGCGGTCGCGGCGCCTCCGGCCGACCCCGACAGCGCGGTCGACGCCGTGCGCGACGCGCTCGTGGAGGCCGTACGGACCCGGCTGTCCGCGCCGCGGCACGTACCCGGGGCGGACATAGACCCCGGGCCCGTCCCCGGCATGGGACCCGCCGAGCGGCGTGCCGCGCGCGGGATGCCCGTTCCGGGGATCGGGGCGGACCTGTCCGGCGGACCGGCCTCGGGGACGCTGGCGCTGCTGGCCTCGGGCCTGCCCGGGATGCCGGGCACGGTGCTGGGACACGGCACGGGCGCGGGGGAGCGGCTGCTGGCGGTCACGTTCAACGACCTCGTCGTCGCGGGGCAGGAGGCCGAGCTGGAGCGGGCGGGCGCGCTGGCGGCGAACCCGCGGCTGCACCACGTGGTCGTGGCGGGCGGCGAGGAGACCCTTCCGTACGCCGACCTGGACGGCCCGCTGACCGACGAGCCCGGGGCGTGCCTGGTGTCGGCGGCCCGGCACCGGGCACGGCTGGCGTCCGGCAGCGCCGACCACTTCACGGGCTACGGGGCCCGTCAGGTCCTGGACGCCCATCCGGCCCGGCTGGCCGACCTGCTGATGGACCGCCGGCGGCGTCATCTCGTGCGGCCGGTCGCCGCGCTGGCCAAGGCGGACGGGTCGGTGCTGGTCCCCGCCCGCGTGTACGCGGCGGCGCGACGGCTGTCCCGTACGCCGTACCGGTCGGGCGTCGAGTCCCTGGCCGAGCGGCTGCTCGACCACCGGTCGGACGCCGGCCTCGACGCGCCCGGCGGCGCGGTGGAGGCCTCGCTCGCCGCGCTGACCTGGGGCAGACCCGGGCCGGCCGCGCGCTGGCTGACCGGTGAGGCACTCGCTGAAGTATCGGTTCGCCTTCAGGCGTCCACACACCGGTCGGAGCTGGTGGGACCGGGACAGCGGCCGGGCGACTTCCGCGCGCGTGCGGCGCTGGCACGGCACGCGGCGGACCTGCGGGTACTGGAGCAGGCCGCGGAGATCCGCTTCCAGCGGCTGCACGCGCCCTTCCTCGACAACCAGGTGGTGCGCGCGGCCCGCGCGCTGCCCGAAGCGCTGCGCGTACGCCCCGGGGCACGAGCGGCGATCCTCCGTACGGTGCTGGAGGGGGCCGGAGTACGGGAGCTGCCGCCCGGGTGGGGCGTCCCGACCCAGGCGACCGAGGCGGCCGCGGCCCGAACGGGCCTGAGAGTGGCCGCGGACACCCTGGTGACGCTGTTCGACACACCCCTCCTGGCGGAAGCGGGCCTGGTCGAGGCCCGAGTGGTCCGCAAGGCCCTGCGCTCCGCGGCGGCCGGCGAACCCCTCCCCCTCGACGGCCTCGCCGACCTGGTCTCCCTGGAACTCTGGCTCCGCCGCCTCCTGGCCCGCCGAGGCACCTGCTGGACGGGCACGCCTGCTCGCCAGCGGGCAGTACCGGCGGGGATCGCGCCGCAGCGGGGGGCGTTGGGGGCGGGGGCCGGGGGACGGCGGGTGTAGCCGCCTAAGCTGCCCCCGCTGCGGGCATGCGCACCGCCCCCCCCGCTGCGGGCATGCGCACCGCCCCCCCGCTGCGGGCATGCGTGCCGCTAGGGGCGGCACGGGTGGGCGCAGCGGCACCCCGCTCCGCCGGGCTGCGGAACGCCCCGGCCCCAGCACCGACGCCGCGCACCCCGCAAACTCACCCCGCAGCAACGCCCCGGCCTCACCCGCAACGCCGAGCACCTCAGACCGCACAGCAGCACCAACACCCCGCGTTCGAAAACCCCGCAGCCCTCACCCCCACCCCAGCGACAATGACCCCGTGCGGTACAGAATCCTGGGCACCACCACGGCAGAGGACACTCACGGCACAGCCATCCCCCTCGGCGGCCCCCGCCTCCGCGCCCTGCTCACCGCCCTCGCCCTGCGCCCCTCCCACCCCACCCCACCCCAGACACTGATCGACGAGGTCTGGGCGGACGACCCACCCCAGGACGCCCCCGCCGCCCTCCAGGCCCTCATCGGCCGCCTCCGCCGCACCCTCGGCAAGGACGCCGTGACGACCTCGGAATCCGGCGGCTACCGACTCACGGCCACGCGGGACGACATCGACCTCTTCGTCTTCGAACGGCTCGTCCGGCAGGGCACCGACGCCCTCGACGCCGACGCCCCCGCCCTAGCGGAACGGCACCTCGACGACGCCCTCGCCCTCTGGCGCGGCCCCGCCCTCGCCGACCTGCCCGACCGCTCCGCGGCCACCCGCCCGGAGGCCACGCACCTGGAGGCGGCCCGGGCCCGGGCCGAGGCCCGCCTACGGCTCGGCCGCGCGCCGGACGTCGTACCGGAACTGCGGGAACTGACCGCCGTACACCCGTACGACGAACCTCTGCACGCGCTCCTCATCCGCGCCCTGCGCGACACCGGCCGGCAAGCCGACGCCCTCGCCGCGTACGAGTCGGCCCGCCGAGCCCTCGCCGAAGGCCTGGGCACCGACCCGGGCCCGCAGTTGCGCGCCCTGCACGCCGAACTGCTCGGCACGGCAGCACGGAACCCGAAAGCCCCGCCCGCACCGGCCGAGCGCACCGGCAACATCCGCCCCCGCCTGACCTCCTTCGTCGGCCGGGAACCCGAGATCAGCGCCATCCGTTCCGATGTGCACAGGGCCCGGCTCGTCACCCTCACCGGACCGGGCGGCTCCGGAAAGACCCGCCTCGCCGAGGAGGCCGCCGCCGGGCTTCCGCAGGCATGGCTGGCCGAGCTCGCCCCGCTCGACCGGCCGGAGGCGGTGCCCGGAGCGGTGGTCAGCGCGCTCGGTCTGCGCGAGACCGTGCTGATGACCAGCGAGCTGACGGCGGTGCAGGACGACCCGGTCGCCCTGCTCGTGGAGTACTGCGCCCCGCGCAGCCACGTCCTGATCCTTGACAACTGCGAGCATGTCATCGGCGCCGCCGCCCACCTCGCCGAAACCCTGCTGACCCGCTGCCCGGGCCTCACCATCCTCGCCACCAGCCGCGAACCCCTCGGCGTGCCGGGCGAGCTGGTCCGTCCGGTCGAGCCGCTGCGCCCGGACCAGGCCCGCCGGCTGTTCGCGGAGCGCGCCGCCGCCGTCCGTCCCGACACGGACGCCGCGCTGCGTGACGAGCGCGCGGTGACGGAGATCTGCCGGCGGCTGGACGGTCTGCCGCTCGCCATCGAACTGGCGGCGGCCCGGCTCCGGCTGCTCACCCCCCGGCAGATCGCCGACCGGCTCGACGACCGTTTCCGTCTCCTCACCTCCGGGAGCCGTACGGTCCTGCCCCGCCAGCAGACCCTGCGTGCCGTCGTCGACTGGTCGTGGGACCTGCTCGACGAGGCCGAGCGGACCATGCTGTGCGAGGTGTCCGTGTTCGCGGGCGGCTGGGACCTCGCGGCAGCCGAGGCGGTGTGCACCGGGCCGGCCGCCGAACTGATCGGGGCGCTCGTCGACAAGTCCCTCGTCGTGGCCGCACCCGGCGCGGGCGAGGGCGCCGCCGGCATGCGGTACCGCCTGCTGGAGACCATCCACGAGTACGCGGTCGAGCGTGCCGCCGAGGTGCCGCGGCTCCGGGCAGCGGCCGAGCGCGGGCACCACGTTTGGGTGCGCGCGCTCGTCGAGCGGGCCGACCCGCTGCTGCGCTCCGCCGGGCAACTGCCATGGATCTCCCGCCTGGAGACCGAGCTGGACAACATCCGCGCGGCCCTCGACCGGACCCTCACCGCCGGGGACGAGGCGGAGGCCGGTGCCCTCGCCCTGGCCATGGGCTGGTTCTGGTGGCTGCGCACCTACCGGCACGAGGGCATGGAGTGGCTCGACCGGACCCTGCGCCCGTCCGCCGACGACTTCGTCACCATGCCGGACGGGGAAGCGGAACATCCGCTGCACGCCCTGCGGATGCAACTGCGCATGCTGCATCTGTTCTTCATGGCCGAGGACACGCCCATCGACGCGTTCGCGGGCGAGCGGCGGCGGTACGTGACCCGGGTGTGGGCCTACTTCGAGGCCGGCGGCCCGCAGGCGGCCCGGGTCCCGGGGCTCGTCTGGCCGATGATCGCCTCCTTCGTCGGCGAGCTGGGCGACGTCCGGGCCGCCATGGACTCCGCCGTCGCCAACTGCCGTGCCCACGGCGGCGACTGGGAGACCGCCGTCGCCCTGATGTTCCGTACGCACATGGCGGTCGACGCCCCCGGCGACCTGGACGGCGTCGACGATGACCTCGCGGAACTGCGCACCCTCAGCCGCCGCGCCGGAGACCGCTGGCTGCGGGCCCAGGTGTGCAGCGCGGCCGGCGAGGCCGCCATGGCGCGCGGCCGTTTCGAGGAGGCCAAGGGGGAGTACGAGGAGGCTCTGCGGCTCGCCTACGAGGTGGGCGCGTACGCCGAGTCACCGTTCCTCATCGCCCGGCTCGCCGAGATCGCCTACCGCGCGGGAGACCGCCCGGCCGCGCTGGCGGCGCTGGACGAGGCGAGCGCCGCCGCCGACCGGTACGCCGTGGCGGACTCCAAGGCGTTCGTCCTGCTGCTGCGTGCCCAGATCGCGATCGAGGAGGGAGACGTCGCGCGGGCGCGGGAGCTGTGCGGCGCCGCGCACGTGGAGGCCGCGCGTGGCACACCGCCGCCCCAGTTCATCGTGATGCTGGACCTGATCGACGCCCTGATCACGGCGGGCGAGACCGCTCCGGAGCCCGCCCTGGCCAAACTGGCCGGGGCCCTGCGCGCCGCCGTGGACCGGCGGTGCTCCGACATGATCCGGGCGACGGTCGTGGACAGCGCGGCAGGAGTGCTGGCCGACCTCGGCGACTTCCCGCGTGCGGCACGGCTGCTGGGCACCGGCGACCACTGGCGGGCCGGCCGCCCCCGCCCGATGCCGGAACACGCCCACGCGGAACGGACCGCGGCCACCGCACGCGCCGCCCTGGGCAGTGTCCGGTGCGCGTCCGAGCGCGCCCTGGGCGCGGGTCTCACCGCTGACGACGTCCTGCGCGAGCTGGACGAGGCGCGGAGTGCGTACGCCGCCGGGCCACGCTAGGCGCAGGTGAACTTCGAGTCCGCCCAGTCCGCGAGAACCACGTTGTCGAGGGCGCCGCGCGGCTCCACCACCAGCCGTACGGTGCTGCGCCCGGCGAGACTCACATGGACGGGGACGGCCGGGTCCCCGCCCTCGACCAGCCCGGACCGCCACAGCCGGACCCCGTCGGCGTAGACGGAGAAGCGCACCTTGCCGAGCCTCAGCGTCAGGTCGTCCACCCCGACGAGCGCGTCGTACGAGGAGCAGGACCGGTTGAGGTCGATGGTGACGGAGGAGCGGCCGTGCACGGTGACGCCCTGCGCGTACCGCTGGTCGCCGACCGACATGCCGTACCGCTTCCAGACCCAGCTGCTCGACCCGATCCGCATCTCGGGCTCGGTGCCGTCGCCGCCGATGTCGTACGACAGTTCGCTCCACTGGTAGACGGCCGGAGCGGGCGGCGCCTCGGTCGGGGGCGATGTGGGCGTGGCCGCCGGGGGCGGTGTCGGCTTCGGGGACGCGGGCGGCGGGGTGGGCTTCGGCGTCGCGGCCGAGGACCGTGTGGGACGCGGGCCGGTCCCCGGGGTGGTCGGCGTCGGCCCGGGTGTCTCGGCGCGCGCGGGCACGATGCCCGGGGGCCGCGGCCCGGGCTCCCGCTGCGAGGGGTTCGAGGGGTTGGCGGGGTTCGAAGGGGAGGACGAGGGGGCGGGCGTGGGCTCGCCGGGCCGCACCACCGGTGACGTCGGGGAAGCCGGGGAAGGGGGAGCCGTCCTCGCTTCCTCCTTCGGCTTTTCGTTGCCCGCCATGGCCATCACCACCGCGGCCACGACACCCACGGCGACCACACCGGCCGCGATACCGGCCTTCACCGGCCCGCCGACCGCCTCGGAGGCCGCCGCACCGCCGCCGCTTCCGGCCCCACCGGCACCACCGGACGAACCGGCGCCCGCGCCCGCCGCCGCGCCGGACGAGCCTCCGCCCGCCGTCGCGGCCGCACCCGCGGCACCGGCCGCCCCCGCTCCTCCGGCGATGAGCCCGGCCACCTTGGCGTACCCGGCGGCACCGAACCAGCCGAGGACGGCGACCGGCACGACGGCGGGGATGCCACCGGCCACTTCCGCGATCTGGCTCGCGGCCAGCCGGCACTTCGCGCACTCGTCCAGGTGCTTGCGCAGCCCTCGCTCGGCACGGGTACGCAGCCGGCCGCGGGCGTAGGTGCCGAGCTGATCGGCGTAGCGCGCGCACTCCTCGTCGCCGGTGAGCGTGGCGCTGACGTGAGCCTGGAGGTAGGCCTGCTTGAGGCCCTCACGGGCCCGGCTGGCGAGCACCCGGGTGCCGTTGGCGTCCAGGCCGAAGAGCGTGGCGACCTCGCTGGGCGACTCGTCCTCGACCTCGGTGTGCCACAGCACGGCCTGCCAACGCTCGGGCAGCGACCGGAAGGCCTGCATGGCCATGGACCGCTCGGCCTGGTGCATCGCCCGCACGTCCGCGCCCAGTTCGAGCGTGTCGCCGTCGGAGACGTCGGGCCCGTGCGCGGACTGGGCGGCGAAGACCGCGAAGTCGTCGACGAGCTGCTCCCGCCGCGCCGACTTCGTCCAGGAGGCGGCGACGCGCCGTACGGAGGTGAGCAGGTACGCGCGGACGGCGTGCTGGGGGCCGGAGCCGCCGCGCACCGCCTGGAGCATGCGGGCGAAGACCTCGGCGGTCAGGTCGTCAGCGGTGTACGCGTCACGGCAGCAGGTCCGGGCGTACCGGCGCACGGCCTGCGCATGGCGCCGGTAAAGCTCCTCGTACGCCGAGTCGTCGCCCGAACGCATCCGGTCGATGAGCTCGGTGTCGGCCGGCGGAAGGTCGCGGGGTGGCGGCAGGACGCTGTCCTCGTGCCGGTCGCGCTGTGCCGGGACCGAGCCGTCGGCGGGGTGCCCGCCCGGCGGGACGCTCGCGCGCCCGCCCTGGCTCGGCACTTGTTCGTCCCGCCCGTCAACGTTCATCGCGGAAAGCCCCCGCCAGCCGCCCAACCCGTCCAGACCACCGGGTCAGACTGCCACAGGGGCTCTTCGTCGGGACCCCGGAGTTCGGACGATCACTCATCCGTGGGGATTTACCGCACGCCAGTACTAGTCATCACCTTTTCGGGGAAGGCTCTCCCTTTACTCCGGTGCACTCCGGTTACTCCGGTCACTCCGGGGCCCTCCACTCACGGCCGCGAGCGCAGTCCCTCCAGCAGGATGTCCAGCAGCCGGGCCGAGGCGGCCGCCTGCTGTGCCGCGTCCGGCAGCGAAGGCGCGGCCGTCGCGATCACCAGCAGTACGTCCGAGACCGACACGTCCGGCCGCAGCTCACCCGCCGCACGCGCCCGCTCCACGAGCTGCCCCACGACCTCCAGCAGCGCCGACGCCCCGGCGTCGTCCTCCGCGGCGAGTGCCGGTACCGCGGCGACCGCCACCGGCTCCTCCGGAACCAGCCGCAGCTCCGTCGTGCCCGGCTGCGTCCGCTGCTGCGGCACCCGCGCCTGACCGGCACGGTCCTCCTCGACCGAGACCCGCAGCACCTGCGGCGGCAGCAGCCGCCCGGCGCCTGAGGCCACCGACGTACGCAGGAAGCGGGACAGAGCCGACCACGGCTCTTCCTCCTGCCCGAGCGCCGCACGCGCCTGGTCGGTCAGCCGGGAGGTCTCCTCCTCGGCTATCCGCCGCACCAGGACGTCCTTGCTCGGGAACCGCCGGTACACCGTGCCCACACCGACCCGCGCGCGCCGCGCCACGTCCTCCATCGGCGCGCCGTACCCCAGCTCGCCGAAGACCTCGCGCGCCGCACGCAGCACGTGCTCCAGATTGCGCTGTGCGTCCACGCGCAGCGGTGTCGTGCGCGGGCCGTCCCCGCGTCCGCCGCCCACCGCCGCGCTCAATGCCGTGCCACCCGCCGCCAGAGCGGATGCGGACGACCAATGAGAATCCTGAACATGCATACGTATTCCCCCGGTAATGACGTCTCCCCCCGGAGACACTCCCCGCCATGCGATGCCGGGGCGGAGGGAACAGGCCCGGGTCCGCGGGTCCGACCGTCGCGGACCCGGTGAGCGCATCCCCCTACACCCCGTCGACACACGAACATAGTTGAGAGGGAGTCAATTCAGAAGGGGCACGTTCCGCACGGAGCGCCCACCGATCGGAGTACGGACCGCATACGTCCTGAATGTGCCCCTGCGCGCCCCCTGCACCACCCCAGCTGACCTGCGCCTATTCATCACAGCTCGACAATCCGGCCAACTCCGCGCGCTCTCTCGCTCCGGTCACACAATTGGTCGAGGCTGTGGACAAACGCAAGCGACGGGTGCGTCATGGGATGGTGAAGGAACGTGCGCGCATTCTCGTTGTCGGTGGTGGCTACGTCGGGATGTACACGGCCCTGTGCCTCCAGCGCAGACTGAAACGGGAACTGGCCCGGGGCGAGGCCGAGATCACGGTCGTCACCCCCGACCCGTACATGACATACCAGCCGTTCCTCCCCGAGGCCGCCGCAGGCGCCATCTCCCCCCGGCACGTCGTCGTACCGCTGCGCCGCCTCCTCGACCGGTGCCACGTCGTCATCGGCGAGGCGACCGCCGTCGACCACGCGCAACGCACCGCCACCATCAGCACCCTCGCCACCCAGGAGGAGGGCACGGGCGGAGAGCGGCTGACCTACGACCAGCTCGTCCTCGCCCCCGGCTCCGTCTCGCGCACCCTGCCGGTCCCCGGCCTCGCCGACCACGGCATCGGCTTCAAGACCGTCGAGGAGGCCATCGGCCTGCGCAACCACGTCATCGAGCAGATGGACATCGCCTCCTCCACCCGCGACCCCGCGATCCGCGACGCGGCCCTCACCTTCGTCTTCGTCGGCGGAGGCTTCGCCGGTGTGGAGGCACTCGGCGAACTGGAGGACATGGCGCGCTACGCCGCGCGCTACTACCACAACATCCGGCCCGAGGACATGAAGTGGATCCTCGTCGAGGCCTCGGACCGCATCCTGCCCGAGGTCGGCGAGGAGATGGGCCGCTACACCGTCACCGAACTGCGCCGCCGCAACATCGACGTACGCCTGCGGACCCGCCTGGACTCCTGCGCGGACCGGGTAGCGGCCCTCAGCGACGGCGCCCGCTTCCCCACCCGTACGGTCGTCTGGACGGCCGGCGTCAAACCCCACCCGGTCCTCGCCGCCACCGACCTGCCCCGCAACGACCGCGGACGGCTCAGGTGCACCCCGGAGCTGACGATCGAGGGCACCACGCACGCGTGGGCGGCGGGAGACGCCGCGGCCGTCCCCGACGTCACCGCGGAGAAACCGGGCGGCGAATGCGCCCCCAACGCCCAGCACGCCGTCCGCCAGGCCCGGGTCCTCGGCGACAACATCGTGCACGCCCTGCGCGGCGAACCCCTCACCACCTACACCCACAAGTACGTCGGCTCGGTCGCCTCCCTGGGACTGCACAAGGGCGTCGCCCACGTCTACGGACGCAAGCTCAAGGGCTACCCCGCCTGGTTCATGCACCGCGCCTACCACCTCAGCCGCGTGCCCACCTTCAACCGCAAGGCGCGCGTGCTCGCCGAATGGTCCCTGGCCGGACTGTTCAAACGGGAGATCGTCTCCCTGGGTTCACTCGAACACCCCCGGGCGGAGTTCGAACTCGCGGCCGGTGGAAAGCCTTCTCAAGACCCCCCGCACAACCCGAAGGGGTCGTCCTGACCGGACCCAGGAACTCCACCGGCCGGCCCGGCGTCTGACGGATGCCGGTCCGGCCCACGCACTGCCAGACTGGTCCACCACCGCGGGCGTGCCACCGCTCGCCCCGGTGCGGGCCCCCCGGGGCCCCGGCCGGTTCCGGTGCCGGCCGCCGACGACTACACGAGGCAAGGATTCGTGAACTTCACGCGCTGGAGCGCCCGGCTCCCCGGAACGCAGCGCCGCGCCGCAGCGCGGACCGAGCAGACGGCCTCCCCGGACCGGCGGGGGGACGGCTCCGTACCCGCCGCCCGCGCCGAACCGCTGACCGACGAGACACCGTCCGTACCCGCCGTCGACGAGCTGCGGGTGCGCGAGGTCCTCGACCGCGTCCCCTCCCTCGTCGCCCTGGTCCACGGCCCCGACCACCGCATCGCCTACGTCAACGACGCCTACACGACCGCCTTCGGCGTACGCCCCCTGGGCGAACGCGCCCGCGAGGTCCTCCCGGAGCTGGACGCCCTCGGCCTGTTCCCCCTCCTGGACCAGGTCCAGCGCAGCGGCAAGTCCCGCACGGTGAAGTCCCGCAAGGCCCCCGACGGCCGCTCCTACACCTTCACCTGCACCCCGGTCGCCCAGGGCGACGGCGAGGGCGGCAGCGAAGGCCGCGGTGTCCTGGTCTTCGCCACCGACGTCACCGACCACGCCGAAGCCGCCGAACGCCTGCGCGCCAGCGAACGCCGCCAGCGCGAGACAGCGGTGACCCTGCAGAGATCCCTGCTCCCCCAGGAACTCGAAGAGCCGGACGACCTGCGCATCGCCGCCACCTACCACCCCGGCGGCACGGAGGCCGCGGTCGGCGGCGACTGGTACGACGTGATCACCCTGGGCGGCGGCCGCACGGCCCTGGTCATCGGCGACGTCATGGGCCGAGGCGTCCGAGCGGCCGCGGTGATGGGACAGCTCCGCACGGCGGTCCGCGCCTACGCCCGCCTCGACCTGCCCCCGCACGAGGTCCTGCAACTCCTCGACGGCCTGGCAGCCGAGATCGACGCCAACCAGATCGCCACCTGCGCGTACGCGGTCCACGACCCGAACGAGGGCAAGCTGGTCTACGCCTCCGCCGGCCACCTCCCCATCCTGGTCCGCGACGAGACCGGCACGGTCCTGCGCGCCGAGGAACCCACCGGCCCCCCGCTCGGCACCGGCGGCTGGATGCACTCCTCCGGCTCGATCCCCCTCAGCCCCGGCTCCACGGCCGTCCTCTACACGGACGGCCTGGTGGAGCGCCGGGACGCCGACCTGGACGAGGGCATCGCCGCCCTGGAACGCGCCCTGGCCGGCGCCACCGGCACACCCCAGGTCGTCTGCGACCGCCTGGTCCGCTCGGCCGGCGTCACACCCGACCACGACGACGACGTGGCCGTCCTGGTCCTCCAGCACCCCGCCCGCTCAGGCGCGGAGGGCGAGCTCTTCCGCAACGCCGCCCTGGAACTCCTCGGCGGCGTGGAAGCGGCCCCCCGCGCGCGTGCCTTCGCCTCCGGCGTCCTGACCAGCTGGCGCTTCCCCGCCGACCTGCACGACCTGGGCGTCCTCGCCACCAGCGAACTGGTCGCCAACTCACTCCAGCACGGCACCCCGCCGATGCGCCTGCGCCTGCGCCGCACCGACCGCCGCCTGATCATCGAGGTCACCGACGGCGACGACCACCTCCCCAGACGCCGCCGCGCGGAACCGGGCGACGAATCGGGCCGCGGCATCGCCATCGTCGCCACGATCGCGTCGAACTGGGGCTGCAGACGCACCCCGGGCGGCGGCAAGGCGGTCTGGTGCGAATTCGCCCTGCCCCGCACCGGGCCGTCGTAGCCGGGCGGGATCAGACGTCCGCGGAAACGGGCGCCCCACCCCGCGCCACGACCCTGCTCTTCACGAGCCACGGCTGATCCTGCGCCTCGGTCAGCTGCCGCCCCAACCGCACGGCCAGGACGGTGATCCCGAGGGAGAACACCAGGAACGCCACGATGTAGGGCGCGTGCAGCGAGGCCCCCAGCGGCCCGCCCACCGCCGGCCCGACGGCCAGGGCGAGCTGTTTGACCAGGGCGAACGCCGAGTTGTACTGCCCGGCCATCCCCTCCGGCGCGAGATCCGCGACCAGCGGGGCCACGGTCGGCGACAGCATCGCCTCACCCAGCCCGAACAAGGCGTACGTCGAGACGAACGCGGCCGTCGCCATCTCCTGGCTTCCGTGCCCCAGCCCCGCGTACCCGGCGACGGCCCACGCCACGGCCCAGATCAGCCCGACGGCCGCGATCACCCGCGACCGCCGACGCCGCTCCACGAACCGCAGCACGGCGAACTGCGCCACGACGATCATCAAGGTGTTCGCCGCGAGAGCCGTCCCCAGCGCCGACGTCGATATCCCGGCGGCCTCGACCCCGTACGCACTCAGCCCCGACTCGAACTGCCCGTAGCAGGCGAAGAACAACACGAAGCCCAGCACACACAGCTGCACCATGGCCCGATTGCCCAGCAGCTGCTTCCAGCTGCCCCGCCCCGACGCCACAGGCGCGTCCTCGATCTTCGGAGCGCGCGGCATCCGCACGGTCACCATCACCACGACCAGCAGCAGGAACATCGCCGCCTCGATCGCGAAG
The DNA here is from genome assembly GCF_055589465.1 of Streptomyces sp. NPDC041940. NCBI lineage: Bacteria > Bacillati > Actinomycetota > Actinomycetes > Kitasatosporales > Streptomycetaceae > Streptomyces > Streptomyces sp. NPDC041940. The sequence goes on along the minus strand of NZ_JBVJBP010000010.1, from coordinate 1,913 downwards.
AGAAGGGTGAAGGAGGCTGCACTGGTCGTGTCGACCAGATGGCCACCGATGAGGCCACCGACACCGAGCCCGAGGTTCTGCAGGAAGAACTGCATGGCGAACGCCCGCGAGCGCGTCTCCGCCGACGAGCAGTCCACGATCATCGTCGCCAGCGCCGGCTGCATCACGGCCTGCCCGGCTCCCAGCAGGGAGGCGGACACCAGCACGGCCGCCGCACTGCTCGCGATCCCCAGACTCAGGGCACCTATGGCGGCGGTGATCAGGGCGGTGAGCAACACCGGCAGCGGGCCACGCCGGACGATGGCCCGCCCGGCGAACGGCAGCACGACCAGCGCGGCCACAGCGAAGACGGCGAGCACGAGCCCCGCCGTCATGGCCCCCAGTCCCCTTACCTGCGCCACATAGACGTACAGGTACGGGACCGTGAAGCCGAGCCCGAACGCGCTGAGTGCGTTACCCACGTGAATCCGGCGCATCGCTGCGCCCATCGCCCTGGTCACGTTCACCTCTTCCACAAGTTAGGAGTGAAGACTTCGAAACTAAAGTTCGAAGCTAAAGAGTACATACCCAAGGACTTCAAGGCAAAGAACGGCCGTGCCATACTGCCGCCATGGGCGACACCCCCGGCCCCAGCGAGCCGACCCTCGAAGAACAGATCGCCGCGTACCAGCGCGAGTTCCAGGACCTCGACCCCCAGGTGGAGCAGATCGTCTCGGCCCTGTCCCGCCTCAACCGCCGCATGAACGTCGCCTACGGCCGTCAGACCTCGGCCCTCGGCATCAGCAACGCGGAGTGGGAGGTCCTCAAGGCCCTCGTCCTCTCCGGCGCTCCCTACCGTCTGGGCCCCAGCGACCTCGCCAAGCGCCTCGGTCTCACCCCGGCCGCCATGACCCACCGGATCGACCGCATGGTCGGCGAAGGGCTGGTTACCCGAGAGCGAGACGAGAGCAACCGCGTACGAGTCATCGTGGAGCTGACATCCGAGGGGCGTGAGAAGTGGCTGGAGGCAATGCGCCTGGCAACGGTCTTCGAGGAGGACCTGCTCCAGGACCTGTCCCCCGTGGAGCGCAACGCGCTCGGCGGCGTCCTCACCCGCCTGTTGCGCAGGGTGGAAGACGCCCAGCCGGACGCCGGCGGCCGTCTCTCGGATCTGGACTGACGTCCACACAAAAGATCTTGACAGGGGCCGTTTGACACCCCCCTGCCCGATCCGTAGAGTTCTTCGGGTTGCCGCAGAGCCGTAACGGTTCTGCGACGGCACTTCCGCCGCTCAAGCGGCACCCACCACTAGCAAGATCGCTCCCAAGCGGAGTTGTTTTCGGCACGCCCGAATTCAATTCGAATTGGGACTCGACGGCCTGATCGACTCGACACCGGCTCGATTTGGGAAACAGCGAGAGACCGCGCTAAGGTTGGACACGTCGGAACGGCCCAACAGCCGCAAAGACAACCCCCACTGACTGGGGATCAGGCCCGAAAGGATCTGATAGAGTCGGAACCGCCTGAAAGGGAAACGCGGAAGCGGGAACCTGGAAAGCACCGAGGAAATCGGATCGGAAAGATCTGATAGAGTCGGAAACGCAAGACCGAAGGGAAGCAGCCCGGAGGAAAGCCCGAGAGGGTGAGTACAAAGGAAGCGACCGTTCCTTGAGAACTCAACAGCGTGCCAAAAGTCAACGCCAGATATGTTGATACCCCGTCTCCAGCATTCGCTGGGACGAGGTTCCTTTGAAAAAACACAGCGAGGACGCTGTGAACGGTCGGGCCTATTCCGCCTGACTGTTCCGCTCTCGTGTGTGTAGACCGGATTACCGGTACACATTCACGGAGAGTTTGATCCTGGCTCAGGACGAACGCTGGCGGCGTGCTTAACACATGCAAGTCGAACGATGAAGCCCTTCGGGGTGGATTAG
>NZ_JBVJBP010000009.1:252104-284966 GCF_055589465.1 Streptomyces sp. NPDC041940 | reverse complement strand
GGAGGGGTGTTACGGAGGGGTGGGGGGTCTCCCCCACCACCCCCCCCCCCCCTCCCCCCCCCCTCCCGCCCCCCCCCCCCCCCCCCCCCCCACCAGCCTTCTCTCATGCAGCGAGACTACTTCGCAGCAGCCTCCAGCAGGATCTGTACCTCTGCGGGGAATTGCAAGTCATCTACCCTCACCGAACACAGAACAGCCTCACGGGCACCCGCAAACTGCAACTTGACGTACTCGTTCGGGTCGTGCAGAACCAGCCACCCCGACGGGCATGGCAGCAATACCTCAAGAAGCTTCGCGGGCAGCACAACGGGAGGCGGTGACTTCCACACCTCACACTTGACCGGCCCGTCAACACCGGCTTGGACGCCGAAGATCAGCGACCCGCCATCGGCATACCAGGCATTCGATTCCGGATCCCATTCCGAGACGTCGAAATCACTGCCCACATCGCGCAAGATCAGGCATCCGTGTTCGACCTTCGCCAGGAAAGCAACCGTGGGTGGAATAGCTACCATTCCTTATCACTCTTTCCTTGTGAGAGCTGCGAGACGACGCCGCCCTGCCTCCTAGCGCAGGGAAGGCAGTGAGGATACGCCGTCTGAGGAGACCCGGGAGGGACGAGGCTGGACGGCGGTTGGTGGTCTGGGATCCAATCACCCTTCTTCGTGCCAGGCTTCGTCGCTGAGCACGTGTGGCAACCGTGCGCATCGCCCGACTCATTGACCAACTCCCGGACCCCATCTGCCTCAATGTCGCCATTCTCCAGGGCTACTCCCCCTCGAGCATTTGGACCTGCACCGAGGGTGAGATCGCACTTTTGACCTGGCGTCGCATTGTGAACCAAAACCGACGTTGCCTCAGCCAGCACATAATACGTGTGCAGATCACTGACCGTGAGGTTGTGAACCGTCGCCGAGCCGACCGTCCACCGCTCCACGGAAGCGACCTGGACTCGCGTTCCCGCGCCAGTCCGCAGCCACTCCCCTACCTTCAGATCAGTGGCGTCGACCCACTCCCCCAGCTCAGGGACCCAGAACGGATGGCCATCGGTCGCCGTGACCGAAGCCGTCTTCGAGCCCTTCTTGCCGTCGATGTCCAGCGTGAGCTTGACGAGGTGCTTGACGCCCTTGCCCTTGATCTCGGCCGTGACTGTCTCGACCTTGGTTTCACCCGTCTCCGGATCTGCCGCCAAGACCTTGTCGCCGATATCGACGTCCTTGATCTTCTCGGCAGAACCGTCGGCCATCAACACCTTGGTATTAGGCGTGAAGCTGTTGCAGCCCACGGCCTCCGTCGCCTCGTCCGCCGCCTTGCTGCTCTTGCGCCAGTCCTGGAAGTTCTCCCAAAGCCTGCGGCTCAAGCCCCCGATGCGCTTGATCAGGGCCCAGGCCTTGTCCATCTTGTTCCAGTACTTCGCGGCGAGCCTCGCCAGCGGCCCACCGGCCACCAGAGTCGACACGACGTTGAGCGCCGTGGCCCCGCAGGAGCCCAACGCCCCCGTGGTGAAACAGTCCAGCGCATCCGTGATGCCCAGCTCGTCCGCGACGATCTGCGCCAGTTCCTTGGCGACAGCGATCGTCCGCTGCTTGGCCGCGTCCACCCGCGCCTTCTGCTGGCGCGCCCGGTACTCCGCCGGCGCCTCCTTCGGCTTCCTGACGCCGTAGTACGTGTAGTAGGTGTCGGTCGCCTTGACCTCCCACCCGCCGTCACGTTGCAGGCTGCATGTGATCCCGACGTTCACGCAGTCATCGGGCTTCAGGCCGCTCGGGTCGGAGAAGGTGACCGGGTTGTTGTTGCTGTACGAGTAGCCGTTGATCTGCTGCGGGTCGGTGTAGTCGATGATCGGATCGGCCGAGATGAAGCGGCCCGTGTCCGAGTCGTACTCACGTGCCCCGAGAGTGGTCAGGCCCGTGGACTTCTGGACGGTACCGCCGACGAAGCCCTTGTCGTTCACCCAGGCGGGCGACGAGGACGACGACGTGGACTCGTCGCGTGGGTTGCCGAAGGGGTCCGTACGGCGGCGCGTGGTCTCGCCGGTCTTGGCGTTGACCGTCAGTTGAGCCGTTCCCTGGTGGTCCGACGCCAGGAAGTGGACACCGTCCGCGTCTCGCATGGCGATCTGCATGGCGCCGAACGAGTAGTAGCGGGTCGTCGTCACCTGGGACGTCGACTTGTCCAGGTGCAGCTCCATGCCGGGCAGGTAGAACGTCTTCTCCTGAGAGGTGTCCCGGAGGACCCGCTCGCCCGACGCGTCGTACGTGTACCGCGTCACCGTGCCGTCGGCGTTGGTGACCTTTGTCAGCTCGCCCTGCTTGTCCCAGTCCAGGGACTGGGTGTCCCCGTCCAGCACACGGGTCTTGGTGTTGCCCGTCACGTCGTAGGTGTAGGTGTCCTGAGAGGTGACCTCGGGCGTCGTGCTCGTGGCCGCCCTCTTCTCCACGACCGACGACACCGTGTGAGGACCGGAGTTCGTGCCGTTGGGACCGGACTTCTCCCCATAGGTGTACGTCCGGGTCGAGGTCGGCGCCCCGTCCAGTCCGTGCCGCGTCTCGCTCTTCCGGTTACCGATCGCGTCATAGCCGTACTCCGTCCAGTACGGAGACACTCCGCCGACGGTCGAGGACGACGCCTCCGACGTACAGGCCCCATCCGTACTGCCGGTTCCCCTGGATCCGTTGGGCGCTACCGACGAGGTCCACGCGTCGGTCAGACGTCGCAGGCCGTCGTACCTGAAGCACTGCACGTCTCTCGTGCCGTTGCTGGGTGTGTCCGCGATGGAGAGGACGTCACCGACGGCGTTGTACGTGAAGTCCGCGTCGTAGGCGGCGGACGACGCGCCTTCCACCCGCACGGTGGCGTTGGCCAGGCGATGTGTGCCCGCCTCGAACGTGTTGTTGAGCCAGGTCTTCTTGGCCGCCGACTCGCCGGTGTGCAGTTCCACCTGCTCCAGGTCCGACGTCGGCGAGTACGACACGTCGGTGACGTACTTGAGACCGCCCAGCGAGGTGTTCAGGCCCGTCGGCCGCTGCATCTCGTCGTACGTGTACCCGAGTGCTTCGGCGGGCAGGTCACCCGCTGCCGGCAGGCCCTGCCCCTGCACAGTCCCGTCGTCGTTGTACTGGGCGGTGAACTCGTAGGTCCCGCCCAGTTGCGGTTCGGCCGTCTTCGACAGGAAGTACTTCGTCGACACCGGCTTGTAGTCATTGTTCGCGTCGAGGGTCGGATAGGTGACCGACGAGTGGACCGAGCCGACCTTGTAGCTGTAGAAGCCGTACAGCTCGCCCTTGGCGACGGTGTCGTACTTCGTCATCGACAGCCTGGTGCCGGTGTCCGGCTCTCCCTGCCAGGTGGAGTCGGGGCGGCCCAGCGGGTCGTACTTGGTGGAGGTCTTGTCTCCGTTGACCGTCACGGACGTCTGACGATCCAGGGCGTCGTAGGTGAACTCCGACGTGCCGGTGTCCGGGTCGACCGCCTTCTTCTTGCGGCCCAGTTGATCGTATGTGTACGTCCAGGCGTTTCCGGCGTCGTCCGTCACCTTCTGGAGTTGGCCGGCCGGGGTGTAGCCGTAGGACGTGGTGACCGCGTCACCACCCTCCGGGTACTGGATCTGGGTCGTGGTGTGCTCGCGGGCGTCCTTGACAACCGTTGTCTTCGTGCCACCTGCCGGCGGGGTCGTGGTGACGCGGTCGCCGCCGTGGGCGTACGACGTGCGGTATTTCTCCTCGCCCTGCACGTTGAAGACAGAGGCGATGACCCGGCCGGCCCCGTCGTACTCGGTCACCGTCTGCCCGGTGAGGTCGGCGTTGACCGGCTCGAAGAGTCTTGAGGACGGGGCGCCCGCAGCGTAGTAGGTGTTGTTGACCTCTACCACGCGGTTGGAACCGTCGTAGAGGGTGTCGGCGACCATTCGGCCGCCACCCGGGCCTTCTGTCTGCTCCTGCCGGGGCCGCAGCAGGCCGTCGTACAGCGTCCATTCGCTGCCGTACGACTTGCCGTCCTTCTCGATCTTCTGCGTGTGCACGGCGGTCGGGTCGTCGCCCGCGCGGACCAGGTACTCGTACTTGATCGACGGGCTCAGACCGATGCGGTCCGGGAGCCGGACCGAGGTCAGGCGGCCCAACCCGTCGTACGCCAGCTCGGTGCGCCGGTTGTTCTGGTCTACCTTGGCGGTCGGCACACCCCACTGCGGTGCGTACTCCGTGGTGGCCGTCCAGCCCGCCCTGTTGGTCACCACCGACTTGGTGGCCAGGCCGTACGTCTCCGTGTATGCGGTCGACGTGGTGTATGCCGTCGAGGACGAGGCCGTCTCCGCGTCCTTCACCACGAGCGGACGGCCGAAGTCGTCGTACGTCGTCACGGCGGTCGTCCGGTGCGTCGCCGTCTGGCCGCTGTGCGACTCCAGCCGCTTGGTCGTGGTGACATCGCCCTTGACCGGCGCGGCGCCCAGCGTGGTGGAGCCGTCGTAGAACGACAGGTCGTCGGAGATGACCTGCGTGCTGCGATCGGGCACCACGGCGCACTCGACTGCGACCTTCTCCACGCGCGACACGTACGCGTACATGTGCCGGCTCTCGCTGTCCGCGTACTCGGTGCGGACGCACTGGTTGTCGGCGACACCGACCTCGCCGTAGTCGTCGACCTGGCGGACCCGGCCGGTCACCGGGTCGTAGGAGGTGGTCGCCCGGGTGCGCCGCCAACCGCCGGTGGCGAGAGCCACATAGGTGTCGGTCGAACCGTTCGCCGTGTAACGCGCTCTGCGGGTGCCCCAGGTCTCCTCATCGGTCGCCGTCACCGCGGTCCACGGCACCATCACCGACTTCTCGGTGACCTGGGAGTCGTTGTAGGTGAGGGTTTCGAGTTCCTGGCCGGCCTTCCAGTCCGTGTCCTCGTAGGAGACCCCGTTGGAGTCGGTCACCGACGCCGAGCGGGCGGTGCCGCCGGCGTTCACATCGCCGTCGAGGCCGCGGAAGAAGACGTGCTCGGTCTTGGTGTTGGAGGCCGAGTTGGTGCCCTTCGAGGTGACGACGCGCACCTTGCCGTAGCCGCGCCAGTCGCCCCAGGTGCGGTATTCCGCCTTGCTGATGCCGTCGGCCCTGCTCTTGCGCCAGCCGGCGTCACCTACATAGGTGTAGGAGGTAATCTGGTCGGGGTTGCCACCGGTCAGGTCGGTCTCGGTGACGGACGCGACCACGTACTTGTGGAACCAGTCGAGGAGCGGGTCCTCCTCGCCCGGTGGGTTCCACTTCACCGGGAAGCAACGCCTCTTGGAAGCGTCCTCGGCCGGCAGGTCGGCAGGAGTGCACTCGGTGGGAGCGTAGTCGACACTGAGCGCGCCGCCCGTCTCGTTCTCCACGCCCGACAGGCGGAAGCGTTGGAAGGGCTGGATGTTGTCGCCGGGCTTGTCGACGCGGTTGGGGATCTGCTTGCCGTAGAGCTTGACGGACGGAACGGACGCATCGGTGCCGACCTTGCCGGTGTGATCGATGCGGTCGAGCCACAGTGCCTTGGAGCCGTCACCGTTGTCGGTCAGCAGGTGGGCGAGACTCCACTCGTCGACCGGGCTGTAGGCGGAGTCACCGGTGCGGATCTGAGTGGTGATCTTCGTCAGCTTCTTGCGGGTCCAGAAGGTAGGCGAGTTCTGACCCACACACTTGGTGCTCGCCTTGCAGTTCTGATCCCAGGGCACATCCGGCCATCTGGTGGCCGTGGCGTCCGTGAGATCTCCGGGCTCGCAGTCGGTCAGCGCGCCGAGACAACGTTCCCCGGTGGTGAAGACGACCTGCGCCGCAGGCTTGGTCGAGTACGCCTTGTCCTTGCGCTGGCCGTAGTCGATGCGCTTGAGGTATCCACCACGGACATAGGGCTTGCCGTTCTCGCCGGTCTTCAGGCCCTGGGTGTAGTGGTTCATCTCCTTGCCGTAGAAGAACGACATGACATTGCCGTGCGGGTCGATGACGTGGTCGAGATTCCAGCGCCAGGCCTGGTTGCAGTGAGCATCGGCGAAGGTGGCCTTGTAGCAGGGCTCCTTGAGATCGTCGCCGTAGACGGGGACCGTCCAGGTGGAGTCGGTCTCCTCTTTGCCGCTGCTGTATCCGGGCAGCCGGTTCCGGCCGAAGAAGTACTGCGCACCGTCGGCGGTCGTCAGCTTCCAGTACTCGCCGTTGTCATCACCGTTGGTGGTGTCGGTCAGCTTCTCGATCTTGGAGTTGTCGTCGTTGCTGAGCCGCCACCTGCCCTTCTCGTCGTCCATGATGATCTCGCCGGACGAGCCGCCGGCCAGAACGAGTGTGGCGTTGTCGTACGCCCAGCACTGGTCGCCGTTGGTGTCGTCGTGGCCGTCGTCGGCGCAGGGCTTGTACCGGCGCTCGATGTGGCCGGGCTCGTAGGAGAAGCCCTGCCCGACCCACGAGCCCTGGTTGTTGGTCGTGGCTGTCTGGCCGTCGATCGACTGGGAGTTGTAGCCCAAGCCGACACTGGGCCGCAGGCCGCCGGGTACGGGCGGCGTGGTCAGCGGATACGTCCACGTGAAGGCGCCGGACCGGGTGTCGACACCCCACTCGGACGAAGAGGAGAGGCCGGTGGCCTTGTAGTCGCCGCCGTCGCCGCCGCTGCTCGCGGTGGCCGCGAGGACGGTGGCGGAGGAGGCATTCGACCGCGCCCGGTACAACTGGGGCTCCGGACCGGAGATGTCGCCGGCGGCACTCACCGTGGCCGTCAGAGTCTCCGTCGCGGCATTGTTGGAGCTCTTCAGGTACGTCGGTGTCGAGCAGCCCTTCTTCTCCGGCGTCGACAGCACGCACGCCGGATACTGGACGAGGCGGAGCCGGGAGCCGTAGCCACCGCCGTAGGCGCCGGCGAAGTCCGAGTAGTCCAGCGTGACCTGAGCGCTGCCCTTGGCGGCCTCACCATCGGAGCGGGCCACGGTGAACAGGACGCCGTCGACGCCGGCCGCCTCAGCCGCCTTCCGGCCGAGCACCTCGACGCGTACGGACTCCGCGGACTTCTTCCCCCCGGCCGCCTTGGCCCGCACCGGTAGTCCAGCGGCCTTGACGGCCTTACCGGACAGCTTGACCCGGGTGCTGCCCGCCGCCGGCCAGCGCACTTTGTCGGCCTGACGGACCGCCGCCTTCTCGGCCTGGTCGCTCTTCTTGAAAGCCTTTGACTCGGCGGTCCTGCCACGGACCGGATCGTCCAGGTTCGTCTGCGCCTTGGGCTGCTTCATGCCCTCATCGGCAGCGGCTTCGGGTGCGTACTGCGGAAGCAGGCCTGTCGACAACGCCAGGCCGAGCAGCACCGCCGCACCGCGACGGCCGCTGCGCCAGGCCGGTCTGCGAGACCGGAACCATGGGGGCGAGGACATGACATCTCCATGAGGTATCGGGGGGAGTAAGAGCGCAGGGCCGGTGGGGGGGGGGGGGGGGGGGGGGGGGGGGGGGGGGGGGGGGGGGGGGGGGGGGGGGGGGGGGGGGGGTGGCGGGGGGGGGGGGGGTGGGGGAGGAGACACCCCCCCCCCCCCCCCCCCCCCCCCCCCCCCCCCCCCCCCCCCCCCCCCCCCCCTCGCCCCCCCCCCCCCCCCCCCCCCCCCCCCCCCCCCCCCCCCCACGGGGTGGGAGGTGTTACGCCGAGGACTCCTCGATGGCGGCGCCGGCCGGCAGGACCGCCACCAGTGCCATCAACGCGGCATCCAGCGGGCCCTGATACATGCGGACTTCGTCGACGGCACCGGAGAAGTACTCCTGCGCCGCCGCTCCGGTCCGCGCCCTGCCGACCTGGAGGCTCGTCCTGCTGAAGTCCCAGGTGTTGTCCCAGGACGCCTTGCCCACCGCCATGCCGTTGACATAGAGGAGTACCTCGCCGAAGACCGCGTTGTAGACCAGCGCGAGGTGGTCTCCGGCTCCCTGTGAACTGGGCAGGTGGGCCGCGTCGGGAACCGATACGGCCGTCGCGGAGGCCGAATCCTCACTGGTGGCCACGAGCTGCCACCGGGCGGCTGAGGCGCTGTACCGCACCTTGATCGCGCTGCCGTTGGTGCCGGACAGGGCCAGCACCGTCTGGTCCCTCGCCGGATTCGCCGAGGCGAGCCGGGCGCGAGCGGTCAGGGTGAAGCTGTCCTGGGCGGAGAGCCGTCCGGCGGGTCGCGTCGCATGGGCGCCGGTGCCGTTCAGGGCCAAGTGCCCGTCTCCCCACAGCGGTGCGGCCGGAGGGACGCAGTCGGGGTCGGCAGCGGGGTCGCAGGAGTCGTCCGGAACGTAGACGGAGGCACCGCCACCGAGTGTCAGACCGGTACCGCCCGCCGTCTCCGGGGAGACGCCGTTCGCCGCCTCGTCCAGCTGCCAGTAGGCGAGTTGACGGGGCTGGATACCGCCGAGGCGCTGTCCCTCGGCGGGCGGGATGACGCGGTCGTGGAGTTTGACGTCGGCGACGCTGCCCTTGAAGTGGTTGGTGTATCCCTCAAGAGAGATCCTTCGGCCTATCTGAAGGGCTCCTGCGGCGTTCCACTTCGTGTGGCGGGCCTGTACGTCATCAGCGACGAGCACACCGTTGACGTACAGCATCATCTTGCCGAGTTCGATGTCGTACACACCGATGAGATGAGTCCAGCTCCCTGCCACGGCCGCGGCACCGGAGACCTTCCACGAGCCGAGCGACTCGATGTCGCTCACCGGAATACGAAAGGACCACGAGGAGGAATCGACGTCGTACCCCAGCTCGAAACCCGGCTGGGCGGTACCGTCCTGGCTGACGACGGTGACGTTCTCGGTGGGCAGCGAGGGCAGCATCACCCAGGCGCTCACGGAGAAGGTGCCACTGGTGTCGACGGCTGGTTCGCCCGCGTCGAGGTAGGCCTTCTCGGTCCCGTTCAGCGATGCCGCGGTGTCGGTCGGGCCCAACGGCCCCTCCGTTCCGAACGTCACCCCTGTGCCCGCGGTGGCGTCCGGTGCGCCGCTGCTGCCCGCGGCTTTCGAGGAGTTCCTGGCATCACCGAGCGTCCAGGCCGCCGCCGGCGCACGGCCGTCGCTGACCAGGAAAACATGACTGGTCGGTGTCTTCTGCGGGTTCCCCGCACCGTCGACCGCGGTCACATGCAGGGTGTACGAACCCTCGGACGGCGGCATCCAGCGGATGGTCGCCGGACCACCCACGGGCCGGGCGTCCGCCGTCTTCCGTGTGGTGTCCGCCCGCGGACCGGTGAAGTAGTACCTGTACTGCGTCACGTCCGCGGCCGGCGAGTCCATGGTGAAGTCGCCGTAGTCGCCGACACCGGCATGCCACTCGTCGTCGCTCGGGTACCGGGACGACGTGATCGCGGCAGCCTGCGGTTTGCTGTCGTCGAAGATGAACTCGCAGCGGGTCTGACCACCGTCGCTCGACCAGGGGCCGGAGGCCTTCTGGTCGTAGCCTCGAACCGCCCAGCCGATGGTGGTGTTCTTCGGAAGCGAGAAACCTGCCTTCCCGTCCGACGACAGATCGGAGCCGACGGTGTACTTGAAGGTCGCCTGGCCTGTCTGGCCGTCCTTGCTCGCGTCGACTGTGCTCTTCTTGCCCGTCTTCGCGTAGTGGACGACCTCCGCACCGGAGCTGTTGGTCCACCACACCTTGAACTCGGCCTGCAGCGTCTCCGAGTTGGAGCCCAGGTCGCCGTGGTCGTAGTCCTTGACGACGGCGTACAGGGTGGGCGGCTTGGTCACGTAGTGCTCGGTGGCATGCCCGTACTCGCACGTGCCGCCGGGCGTCATGTTCAGGTCGTCCTGCTCAGGCCGGAGCGGCGGCCGGTTGTACGTCACCGAGAGGTGTCCGTTGCCGCAGAAGCGCTTCCAGTACGAGGTGTCGGACTCGCTGCCCGCCTTGAGTCGGAGCGTTGTGGTGTCCCAGCCACTGTCGGCGGCCTTCTGGATCGTGTCCTTCACTCCGAAGCGCACGTTCTGATTGGTCGATGTGCACGAACCTGCCGGATTGGTCGGCGACTTGGACGTGATCGTCTCCTTCGAGGAAGGCTGGTTGGACCAGTTCGTCGACGAGTTGATCGCGCTCGCGCCCGTGCTGTTGACCCGGGCGAGCTGTACCTCGCGCCCGGAGTCGCTGTAGGTGTGCACCATCGTCACGGCGAACTCGGCGTCGACGATGTCCTTGCCCTTGAAACCGCCGGTCGGTATCGCGAAGAACTGGCGCTTGACGTCACTGTTGCTGGAGCAGCGGTACGACACATCGGTGGGACATCGCCCCACGCCTTCGTCGTCGTCGAACTTCCAGAACTCGGCGCTCGAGTGGTGCGACGACACCATGGTCCAGCCGCTGCGGTTCGCGGTCTTGACCACGGGGTCGATGTAGACCGGAAAGACGGTGTCCGGGTCGGCGAGCATGTTCGCGTCGGGGGTGAGGGTCATGGTGCCCGGCTTCACGTCCACGGCGACATCGGTCACCTGGGCACCGTCCGGCGGAGTGATCGCTTCTCCGTCGGGCGCTGCAGGTGCGGCCGGCTGTTGGGCCACCCCTTCATGGGAGTCCCACATCACCGGCTGCGGCGCCTCGAAGACGCTCCCCCCGGTCCCGCTGTCAGTGGCGGCGAGCCCGCCGTCCTCGGTCTCCGACAGCTCCAGCGAGGAGGTGTCGACGGGCAGTTCGAGCCGGGCTAGCTCCGGGTTGGCTGCGGCCTCGGCGTTCTTGACCACCAGGACGTGCGAGAAGCCCTCGGCACTCGCTGTGACCTTCAAGTCGACGCCCCGCAGGACGTCGGCATACGTGGCTGTGGGGCCGTCCGTCTTCGGCTCGGGCAGTTCGTCCGGCCAGTTCAGGGACAGCATGCGGCCGTCCTTCTCGACCTCGGCGAAGGTGGTGTCCCCACCGCCGGAGAAAGACATCGCGGTCAGCGCGGCCCTCGGTGCGAAGGTGCCGTTCTTCTGCTCGACCAGTGTGGTGTCGATATCCGTCCAGGTGCCGTTCTTCCGAGTACGGACCGGTTTGACGTACTCGGAGCTGGTGAAGGTCCCGTCCGGATTGGCGACGGTGGTGCTGCGCTCGCTGCGCAGGCCGATGATCTCCACAGGCTTGCCGGATTTCGCTGCCCGCACGCGAGCTTCAGCCATGCTGAGGGCCGGGACATCGGTGTCGCTTCCCATGGCCGCTTTCGAGGCGACCGCCTGCTCGACAGCCGGTGCCCCGCCCATGCCGACGACCAGCAGCGCTGTGAGCGTGGCGATGACAGCGGCCTCACGGCGCCGAGTCCTGATCATGACGCGCTTTCCTGTTCCCGATCTCCTGCTCATCCGACCGTTCCGAACGCCACGCCCTCGTTGGGCAGCCCTCCCGCGCCAGGCAGATGCGTGGTGGTGCCGACAGCGGTCGCGCCGTCGATGTCCGTCCAAGGCAGGACGTAGAGCACTCCCTTGGGCGAGTCGGAAGCCTTGCTGTGGGGCACTCCGAGGTAGAGGTAGTCAGCCCCGGAGGTCAGGGCGGTGCCGTTGTAGTCACGCGCGGTAGCCGTTCCGGGCAGCCCCGAACCACGGACGAGGATCTTGTCGGCAGCGCCGACGGCCGTGTCCAGCGGTCGGAGGATGCGTACTGCCCCCGCGTCCTTGACCGAGGCGGTATCCCTGCCGGGCACACCGACGGCAAGCCGGACCGTCGCGGTTGTCGTGACGACGGCGGTATTGGTGTTGGCGATCGTCACGCGTTGCCCCATGAAGTCTCCGGCGGCGGGGGCCTCCCCGAGGTCCACGGCATCGATCGCCGCGACCTCCGTGTAAGTGCCGGACGACTGGACACGGAACACCGCGGCACCGCCCGCGTCGGCGGTCCTGTCGATGTCCTCTCCCGGTGTGCCAACGGCCAGGAGCACGTCCGAGTTGTAGGTCTGGTCACCGGGCCGATAGCTCGTCATGGAGAGCGAGGTGCCGAACCCGTCACCCGCTTCGGCCGCACCCGCGACCCCGGTGCCGTCCTGGTCGAGCCCGACGAGAGGCGTGGGGAGACCACCGGCCATCGTGTGGCTGAAGACACTCACGCCGCCGGCGAACTTGGCGTTTCCGATCGCTTCCCCCGGAGCGCCCACGGCGAAGAAGCGGTTCGTTCCCGTCAATGAGTATCCGAAGCGATCATGCGCCTCGACGTCACCGGGAACACCCGGGTCCTTCTGGCTCACTGAAACCTTCGTCGCCCCCTGAACGTACGCGACACATCCGGCGTCGGTATAAGTCGTCCCGCCCACGGTGACGTTCTCGCCGGGCACGCCGACCACGAGATAGGGCGAGCCGCTCGCCGTGCCCCCGGCCCTCAACGCGTGACCGAACCAGTCGTACGCCTCTGTGGACGTACTGGGGTCGAGTTCGGACTGGGTGTACCCCTCCACCTTCGAGCCTGGGCCTATACCGGCCGGTGTGCCGTGGATGACGTACACGGCTCCCGCGTCGACCAGTTGTGTTCCGTCCTTGGCGACGTCTTCGTACGGGGCACCGACGACGAGGTCGGTGCATCCGTCTTCATTCACGTCGTACGACGTGCGGGAAAATCCGAACTGATCACCGGCTTCAGGGGTCGCACCCATGCCGTTCATCGCCTGGGATATCTCCGAGACGCCCTTGCCCCCACCCAGCACAACACGTACCAGCCCGGCGGCCTTGGCACCGTTCACCGCGGCGTTCGGGTCGGCGATCACTGTGTCGGCGACACCGTCACCGTTGAAGTCACTCACCGCTCCGGTCGCACAGGTGACTGCCGCCGCTGGAGGAGAGCTCACCGACAGACTGCCTATAGCCAAGGCAAAGACACCTGCTGTCGCAGCCAATAACCTGCCCTGACGCATACGCGTACGCACACCCCACCCCTTGGGCTCACCCGGGCAGACCCCCCACCCGCTATGAAAGTTGTAAGCGCAGACTAAATATGGCGCGAGTAAAGAATGTCAACCCCCGCTTCCAGCAACTCAGAAGCACAACCTCAACCAAGAAGTGGACATATCACCCATCAGGCCAATTGGCTGGAAGGCGCCCTGAGCTGGCACTTCCTTGCAAGGTCACTTCACAGACACACCTACTTCATGGTAACTTCACATGCCGTATGGCACCTTTCCCCGCGCACGAATAGACCGCCGGCGCCCATGACCAAGTCGGAGAACGGGGCGTGCCTCGTTTCTCTGGGGGAGCGTTACGATGGCCGGCCCTGCCGTTTCGGTGATTATCGCTGCGTACAATGCGATGCCCTATGTCACGCGGTGCATTATGTCCGTCGCCGAGCAGAGCATCGGCAAGGATGCGTTGGAAGTGCTCGCGGTCGACGATGGCTCGACCGACGGGACCGGTGCGGAACTCAACCGCCTCGCAGGGGAATACCCGACACTCTTGCGGGTTTTTCACCAGGCGAATTCCGGTGGCCCTTCAGCACCCCGGAACAAAGGGCTCGACCATGCCAGGGGAAGATACGTCTTCTTCCTGGACGCCGACGACTACCTGGGCCCCGAGGCCCTGGAACGCATGGTGGCCATGGCCGAGGAGAACCAGACCGACATCGTGCTCGGCAAAATGGTGGGGGTCGGCGGACGCGGGGCGCCCACCTCGATGTTCCGGCGGAACCAGCCGCGCACCGACGTCTTCTCGTCCCGTGTGTACTGGACTCTCAACCCCATGAAGCTGTTCCGCCGGGAACTGCTGGAGCGGCTGAAGCTGCGTTTCCCGACCGACCTGGACATCGGCGAGGACCAGCTCTTCGTCGGCCGGGCCTATCTGCACGCGAACGGCATATCCGTACTCGCCGACTACGACTGTCTGTTCTGGGTCGAGCGCGAGGACAGCGGGAACATCACCTTGCGGGCCGGCGGCGCCGAGGCCCGACTGCGGTTCCTGCCCCGCATGGTCGACCTGCTCTTGGAGCAGGTCCCGCCCGGCCCGGACCGTGACCACCTGGCGCACCGGCACCTGACCGTCGAGGTGCAGCAGCTGCTCGACCACCTGGTGCACGAGCACCGACCCGAGCGGGAAAAGGCCCTGGCCCGCCTCGCCGAGGTCATCGCCCCACTGTGGCACGACGGGCTGGACGACCGGCTGTCGGCGATGGCCCGCCTGCGCCTGCACCTCGTACGTCACACCATGCTGGACGAGCTGCTCGAACTGGGCCGTTTCCAGGACGAGCTGTCCCGAAGCGGTGTCGCCACCCCCGTCCTCGTCGCCGGTGGCCGTGCCTACGCCCGCTACCCCTACCTCCGTGACCCGTCCCGCGGTATTCCCGACGCCTGTTACGACGTCACCCGCCAACTGAGGGTGCGGCACCGCGTCACCCGCGCCGAGCTGCACGGCACCGTGCTGCACCTGGCCGGGCACGGCTACCTGCACCGGGTCGCGACGGAGGGCGTGACCACCGAACTCGTACTGCGCGAGCGGGACAGCCGCACGGAGTATCGACTCCCTGTCACGCACACCGAGACGCCTGGAGTCGGCAAGGAGGAGGACCAAGGGCGATACCCCTACGAGAAGGCCGGCTTCGAAGCCTGCGTCGACATCACCACCGCACGCGACAGCGCACCCCTTTCCGACGGGCTCTGGGACGTCTCCCTGGCGATCGGCGCTCAGGGCGTCTCCCGCGAAGTCCGCATCGGCAGCAAGCGAGCGGCAGGTGTCTCCACAGCGGCAACGACGCACATCATGGGCACCGGCGACGAAGCCCGTGCCGTGACGCTCTACACCACCAGGCCTCACGGCAACTTCACCCTCGACATCGGCGAACGCAAGCACAAAGTCCTGCCTCAACTGAGCCTGCACACCGCGCGATGGGCCCCCGGCGCCCCCACGGAACTGGAGTTCGCCGGCCGGTGCACGCTCGCCGCCTTCCCGGACGGCGCTCTCGCCATCCATCTGCAGGACGACCGGGACCACACCGCCGTCTTCCCCGTCCGCACGACTCCGCAGCCCGGCGGTGACTTCGTCGTGCGAGTTCCGGCCACGGAACTGCCGGCCGGGCGATGGACGGGACAACTCAGGATCGGGTTCTGGTCGTTGGAGCTGCCGTCGCTTCCCGCGAGCCTCGCCCCCGCCAAGTGGCGTCGCCGCGGTCTCCCCTGGTACGCGAAGCCCGCGGCAGGCCAGGGCGGGGAATTCGCCCTGCAGGTCGCGCGGACCGATCTGATCCGGGCCGCGACGCGCCGCCTCAAGCCGTAGAAGCCGTAGTCGTGCTCCCGTGCCAGCGCCGACACACGGCTCCGTGATCCGGATCACCGCCTCTTCGGGTATCCCCGCCGCTCCCCCCGGGCACACACCCCAGGGGCCCCTGGACACGTGCTGAGGTTAGGCTAGCCTAAGCTTGAATCCAGCCAAGCGGCTGTCAGCCGTGCCCGCAGTGGCTCCGTACGCACGAAAGCAGACTCAGCCATGTCGAACGCCAGAACCGCCCGCCTCTCCCGCCGCGGCATCCTCGCCGCCGGGGGTGCCCTCGGACTCGGCGCCCTCGTGACCGCCTGCGGCAGTGGAGACTCCAAGGACGGCGACTCGGACGCGGCGGCCGGCGGCAAGTCCGGCCCCTGGTCCTTCAAGGACGACCGCGGCAAGAGCGTGTCGCTGAAGAAGACGCCCGCGAACATCGTCGCCTTCACCGGCGTCGCCGCCGCCCTCCACGACTACGGCGTCTCCGTCAAGGGCGTTTTCGGCCCGACCAAGACGCAGGACGGCAAGCCCGACGTCCAGGCCGGCGACATGGACATCAGCAAGGTGACCATCCTCGGCAACACCTGGGACCAGTTCAGCGTCGAGAAGTACGCCGCCCTCGCCCCCGACGTGCTGATCAGCACGATGTTCGACGACGCCGGCACCCTCTGGTACGTCCCGGAGGCCTCGAAGGACAAGATCGCCAAGCTTGCCCCGAGCGTCGGCATCTCCGTCTACGACCGTCAGCTCACCCAGCCGCTGCAGCGCATGTGGGAGCTGGCCGAGTCCCTCGGCGGCGACGTGAAGTCCGCCAAGGCCACCGACGCCAAGAAGCGGTTCGAGGAGGCCTCCGAGCGGCTGCGCAAGGCCGCCAAGGCGCACCCCGACATCAAGGTGCTGGTCGGTTCCGCGAGCCAGGAGCTGTTCTACGTCTCCGGCACCAACCTCTCCGTCGACCTGGAGTACTTCAAGGCCCTCGGCGTGAACTTCGTCGAGCCGCCGGAGAAGGCCAAGGCGCAGGGTGGCGGCTGGTTCGAGAGCCTGAGCTGGGAGAACGTCGACAAGTACGGGGCGGACATCATCATGATGGACGACCGTTCCTCGGCGATCCAGCCGGCGGACATCACCGAGGCGACGTGGAAGAAGCTGCCGGCGGTGAAGGCCAAGCAGGTCATCTCGCGGTCGGCCGAGCCGATTCTGTCGTACGACAAGTGCGTGCCGCTGGTGGAGAACCTGGCGAAGGCCATCGAGACGGCGAAGAAGGTCGCCTAGCAGGCTGCCGCGTGAGCCCGAGTGGCGCCTGCGGGTCCGTTGTGGCCGGTCGCGCAGTTCCCCGCGCCCCTCGGGTACGTACACCCACCGCCTGACGACACATCAGGAGCCCCCATGACCACCGCCGTGGCCGCCCCGTTCCGTTTCTTTTCCCTCCAGGTCGTGCGGACGAGGCGGCTCGGTCCGTCTCTGGTCCGTGTCACCTTCGGTGGGCCCGATCTGCACGCCTTCCACTCCGACGGGCGTGACCAGTCGCTGTCGCTGTTCCTGCCGCATCCCGGGCAGCCCGAGCCGGTCGTACCGCTCGAGCTCGGGGACGGCTGGTGGCAGGGCTGGCGCGAACTCCCGGACGACGTACGCGCCGTGATGCGCTCGTACACCCTGCGCGCACTGCGCCGCGACCCGGACGAGATCGACATCGACTTCGCCCTGCACGGCATCGAGCCGGGCGCCTCGGTCCAGGCCGGTCCCGCCTCCCGCTGGGCCGACCGGGCCGCCGCCGGGGACCGGGTCCTGCTGCTCGGGCCGGCCATCGCCGACAACCGGGCGATCCGCTTCCGGCCGCCCGAGGACACCGACCTCGTGGTCGTCTGGGGCGACGAGACCGCCGTACCGGCCGCCTCCGCCATCGTCGAGGCACTGCCGGCCGGCACCCGTGCCCGGGTCTGGCTGGAGGTCCCGCACGCCGGGGACATCCAGGACCTGGCGACCGAGGCCGACGTCGAGATCACCTGGCTGGTCCGGGAGGAGAAGCGGAGCGTCGAGGGCTCCCCCATGGTCCTCGACACCCTCCGCGACGCCCAGCTCCCGCCCGCCGAGCGGCCGTACGTCTGGATCGCCGGTGAGTCCGGCTGCGTCAAGCAGCTGCGCCGGCACTTCGTACGGGAGCGCGGGATCGACCGCCGCCGGGTGACGTTCGTCGGCTACTGGCGCCGCGGCGTGAGTGAGGAGCAGCTACGCGCGGAAAGCTGACCGGCCGCCGTCCATGACCCACGCGTGACCACAGTCACGGCAGAGCCAGCCCTCCCCCCACGCAACTTAGGTTAGGCTTACCTAAGTTCAACCCGCGGCTCAGCCCACCCCTGTCCCGACCGGACTGTCCCCACCGGAGGACCCCCACATGCGCTCGCACCTGCTCAACGACACCACCGCGGAGCAGTACCGCCGCTCCGTGACCGACGGAGTCGAGCGGGTGGCCGCCAAACTCGCCGCCACCGACCGGCCCTTCACCGGCGTCAGCGTCGACGCCCTCTCCCCCCGCATCGACGAGATCGACCTCGACCAGCCGCTGCACGACACGACCGCGGTGCTCGACGAACTGGAGGACGTCTACCTCCGGGACGCGATCTACTTCCACCACCCCCGCTACCTCGCCCACCTCAACTGCCCGGTCGTCATCCCGGCCGTGCTCGGCGAGGCGGTCCTGTCCGCCGTCAACTCCTCCCTGGACACCTGGGACCAGTCGGCCGGCGGCACGCTCATCGAGCGGAAACTGATCGACTGGACGAACGAGCGCATCGGCCTCGGCCCCGCCGCCGACGGCGTGTTCACCTCCGGCGGCTCCCAGTCCAACCTCCAGGCGCTGCTGCTCGCGAGGGAAGAGGCCAAGAGCGACAGCCTCGCCAAACTGCGCATCTTCGCCTCCGAGGTCAGCCACTTCAGCGTGAAGAAGTCCGCGAAGCTGCTCGGGCTCGGCCAGGACGCCGTGGTCTCCATACCCGTCGACCACGACAAGCGCATGCAGACCGTCGCCCTCGCCCGCGAGCTGGAGCGCTGCAAGGAAGCCGGCCTCGTCCCCATGGCCGTCGTCGCCACCGCCGGCACCACCGACTTCGGCTCCATCGACCCGCTGCCCGAGATCGCCGAGCTGTGCGAGCAGTTCGGCACCTGGATGCACGTCGACGCCGCCTACGGCTGCGGTCTGCTCGCCTCCGTCAAGCACCGGGACCGCATCGACGGCATCGAGCGCGCCGACTCGGTCACCGTCGACTACCACAAGTCCTTCTTCCAGCCGGTGAGTTCCTCCGCCGTGCTCGTCCGGGACGCGGCCACCCTCCAGCACGCCACCTACCACGCGGAGTACCTCAACCCGCGCCGCATGGTGCAGGAACGTATCCCCAACCAGGTGGACAAGTCGCTGCAGACCACCCGCCGGTTCGACGCCCTCAAGCTGTGGATGACCCTGCGGACCATGGGCGCCGACGGCATCGGTCAGCTCTTCGACGAGGTGTGCGAGCTGGCCCGGGAGGGCTGGAAGCTGCTCGCCGCCGACCCGCGCTACGACGTGGTCGTGGAGCCGAGCCTGTCCACCCTGGTCTTCCGCTACATCCCGGCGGCCGTGACCGACCCGGCCGAGATCGACCGCGCCAACCTCTACGCCCGCAAGGCCCTGTTCGCGTCCGGTGACGCCATCGTCGCGGGCACCAAGGTCGGCGGCCGCCACTACCTGAAGTTCACCCTGCTCAACCCCGAGACGCAGGCGTCCGACATCGCCGCCGTCCTCGATCTGATCGCCGGCCATGCCGAGCAGTACCTGGGAGAGTCCCTTGACCGCGCGTCCTGAAAACCCGACCAAAACCCATGACTTCGTGGGCATCGGGCTCGGCCCCTTCAACCTCGGCCTGGCCTGCCTGACCGAACCCATCGACGCGCTCGACGGCGTCTTCCTGGAGTCGAAGCCCGACTTCGAGTGGCACGCGGGGATGTTCCTCGACGGCGCCCACCTCCAGACCCCGTTCATGTCGGACCTGGTCACCCTCGCCGACCCGACGTCCCCGTACTCCTTCCTGAACTACCTGAAGGAGAAGGGCCGGCTGTACTCGTTCTACATCCGGGAGAACTTCTACCCGCTGCGCGTCGAGTACGACGACTACTGCCGCTGGGCCGCGAACAAGCTGAGCAGCATCCGCTTCGGCACGACGGTGACGGAAGTCCGCTACGAAGACGACGTCTATGTCGTGCACACCGAGGCCGGAGACGTCTACCGCGCCCGCCGGCTCGTCCTCGGCACGGGCACCCCGCCCTTCATCCCCGAGGCCTGCCAGGACCTGGGCGGCGACTTCCTGCACAACTCCCGCTATCTGAGCCACAAGGCGGAGCTGCAGAAGAAGGACTCGATCACCCTGGTCGGCTCGGGCCAGTCGGCCGCCGAGATCTACTACGACCTGCTCAGCGAGATCGACGTCCACGGCTACCGGCTGAACTGGGTCACCCGCTCCCCGCGGTTCTTCCCGCTGGAGTACACCAAGCTCACGCTGGAGATGACGTCCCCGGAGTACGTCGACTACTTCCGCGAGCTTCCCGAGGCCACCCGCTACCGCCTCACGGCCGAGCAGAAGGGCCTGTTCAAGGGCATCGACGGCGACCTGATCAACGAGATCTTCGACCTGCTCTACCAGAAGAACCTCGGCGGTCCGGTCCCGACCCGGCTGATCACCAACGCCTCGCTGAACAGCGCGGCGTACGAGAACGGCACGTACACGCTGGGCTTCCGCCAGGAGGAGCAGGGCAAGGACTTCGCGCTGGACTCCGAGGGCCTAGTGCTCGCGACCGGCTACAAGTACGCCGAGCCGGAGTTCCTCGCCCCCGTCAAGGACCGCCTGGTCTACGACTCCCAGGGCAACTTCGACGTCGCCCGCAACTACGCCGTCGACGTCACCGGCCGGGGCGTCTTCCTGCAGAACGCCGGCGTCCACACGCACAGCATCACCAGCCCCGACCTGGGCATGGGCCCGTACCGGAACGCGTACATCATCCGGGAGCTGCTGGGCAGCGAGTACTACCCGGTCGAGAAGACCATCGCGTTCCAGGAGTTCGCCGTATGAGCGCCACCACCGGAATCGGCACCCTGACCGTCCGTCCGCTCGACCCCCTGAAGGACGCCGAGCTGCTGCACTCCTGGGTCACGCACCCCAAGGCGTCCTACTGGATGATGCAGGACGCGAAACTGCAGGACGTCGAGCGCGAGTACATGCGCATCGCGGCGCACGAGTACCACCACGCGTACCTCGGTCTGCACGAGAACCGCCCGGCGTTCCTGATGGAGTCGTACGACCCCCGGTACGTCGAGCTGGAAGGCCTGTACGACCCGGAGCCCGGCGACGTCGGCATGCACTTCCTGGTCGCCCCGACCGACCGGCCGATCCACGGCTTCACCAAGGCCGTCATCACCGCCGTGATGGACGAGCTGTTCGCCGATCCGCGCACCCGCCGGGTCGTGGTGGAGCCCGATGTCAGCAACAAGGCAGTACACGCTCTGAACGAGGCCGTCGGCTTCGTACCCGAGCGCGAGATCGACAAGCCGGAGAAGCGCGCGCTGCTGAGCTTCTGCACGCGTGAGCAGTACCTGGCCGCACGAGGAGTGGCGATATGACCCTGTCCGACGCCGTGGCGCACCTGTCCCCCGAGCGCTGGGACCAGGCCAACCGCCTGCTGATCCGCAAAGCGCTCGCCGAGTTCGCGCACGAGCGGCTCATCACCCCCGAGAAGGACGGGGAGCGCTACATCGTCCGCAGCGACGACGGCCTCACCCAGTACGCCTTCTCCGCCGACCGCCGGGCCCTGGACCACTGGCAGGTCGACGCCGACTCGATCACCCGGCACCGTGACGGTGCGGAACTCCCGCTCGCCGCCCTGGACTTCTTCATCGAACTGAAGGACACCCTGGGCCTGAGCGAGCAGATCCTGCCGGTCTACCTGGAGGAGATCTCCTCCACCCTCTCCGGCACCTGCTACAAGCTCACCAAGCCGAAAATCACGGCGGCCGAACTGGCGCGCGGCGACTTCCAGGCCATCGAGACCGGCATGACCGAGGGCCACCCCTGCTTCGTCGCCAACAACGGGCGGCTCGGCTTCGGCATCCACGAGTACCTGTCGTACGCCCCGGAGACGGCGAGCCCGGTCCGGCTCGTCTGGCTCGCGGCTCACCGCTCACGGGCGGCCTTCACGGCCGGTGTCGGCATCGAGTACGAGTCGTTCCTGCGCGAGGAGCTGGGCGAGGAGACCGTCGAACGCTTCCACGGCGTCCTGCGCGACCAGGGCAAGGACCCCGAGGACTTCCTGTTCATCCCGGTCCACCCCTGGCAGTGGTGGAACAAGCTCGCCGTCACCTTCGCCGCCGAGGTCGCCCGCGGGCACCTGGTGTGCCTGGGCGAGGGCGGCGACGAGTACCTGGCCCAGCAGTCCATCCGGACCTTCTTCAACAAGACGAGCCCGGAGAAGCACTACGTCAAAACCGCGCTGTCGGTCATCAACATGGGCTTCATGCGCGGTCTGTCGGCCGCCTACATGGAGGCCACGCCCGCGATCAACGACTGGCTGGCCCAGCTCATCGAGGGCGACCCGGTGCTGAAGTCCACGGGCCTGTCGATCATCAAGGAGCGCGCGGCGGTCGGCTACCGGCACCTCGAGTACGAGCAGGCGACCGACCGCTACTCGCCGTACCGCAAGATGCTCGCCGCGCTGTGGCGGGAGAGCCCGGTGCCGTCCCTCCAGGAGGGCGAGTCGCTGGCCACGATGGCGTCCCTGGTCCACGTCGACCACGAGGGTGCCTCGGTCGCGGGCGCGCTGATCGAACAGTCGGGCCTCACCCCCACGGAGTGGCTGCGCCGCTACCTCACGGCCTACTTCAGGCCGCTCCTCCACAGCTTCTACGCCTACGACCTGGTCTTCATGCCGCACGGCGAGAACGTCATCCTCGTGCTGGAGGACGGGGTCGTGCAGCGCGCGATCTACAAGGACATCGCCGAGGAGATCGCCGTCATGGACCCGGACGCGGTCCTGCCGCCGACGGTGGAGCGGCTGCGCGTCGAGGTCCCCGAGGACAAGAAGCTCCTCTCCATCTTCACGGACGTCTTCGACTGCTTCTTCCGCTTCCTCGCGGCGAACCTCGCCACCGAGGGAGTCCTGGACGAGGACGACTTCTGGCGCACGGTCGCGGACGTCACCCGCGCCTACCAGGAGTCGATGCCGGAACTCGCCGACAAGTTCAAGCAGTACGACATGTTCGCCCCCGAGTTCTCCCTCTCCTGCCTCAACCGCCTCCAACTCCGCAACAACGAACAGATGGTGGACCTCTCGGACCCGTCCGGCGCCCTCCAACTGATCGGCACCCTGCAGAACCCGATCACCAAGTTCTGACCCCAAGCAGACGAGCACCCCGGAGTACGGTCCTCCGGGGTGCTCGTCCTTGGGTTTTAGGCTTTTGGCTTCTAGGGGCGCGGGGAACTGCGCAATCTTTTAGGGGCGCGGGGAACTGCGCGACAAGCCCCCACGCACCCGCAGACGAATCACCGCGCACCCCACGGCACCTGCGGCGACCGATACCACTCGATCCCCAGGGCACTCCACCGCTCAGCCTGCGCAGCAAGCCGCACCTTGTACCGCTCCCAGTCATGCGAAGAAGCCGCCGACCACCCCAACTCGGCAACACCCGGCAACCGCGGAAACGCCATGAACTCGATATGCCCTGAATTCTCGAGTGTCTCCGACCACATGGGCGCCTCCACACCCCGCACGGCCCCACCCGGCACCCCAGGCAGATAGGCCCCGGGATCCCAGTCGTAGGACCGCTTCACCTCGACATACCCCGCCCACGACAACCCCAGCGGCGTGTCCTTCGTGTACTTCATGTCGAGATACACCCGGTCGGCCGGCGACAGAATCAGCCCGGTCCCACTCTGCGCGGCCTTCACCACCCGCGCCTTCTCCTCCGCACTCGTACTGTCGAGCCCCCAGTACTGCGCGAGCGCCCCCTTCGCCGGGTTCGCCCCGGTGAGCTGGTGCCAGCCGACAACCGTCTTCCCGTACTTCGCGACAACCGGCTGCACCCGGTCCATGAACGCCACGTAGTCCTCATGGCTCGTGGAGTGCGCCTCGTCGCCCCCGATATGGAGGTACCGGCCCGGAGTCAGCGCGGCGAGCTCCCGCACGACGTCGTCCACGAAGTCGTACGTGATCTCCTTGCCGACGCACAGCGAGCTGAAGCCGACCTCGGTCCCGGTGTAGAGCGGCGGAGCGACACCGTCGCAGTTCAGCTCGGCGTACGAGGCGAGCGCCGCGTTGGTGTGGCCGGGCATGTCTATCTCGGGGACGACCTCCAGATAGCGGGAGGACGCGTACCGCACGATCTCCTTGTAGTCGGCCTTGGTGTAGAAGCCGCCGGGCCCGCCGCCGACCTCCGTCGAACCGCCGTAGGTGGCCAGCCGCGGCCAGGAGTCGATGGCGATCCGCCAGCCCTGGTCGTCGCTGAGGTGCAGATGCAGCTTGTTGATCTTGTAGAGGGCCAACTGGTCGATGTAGCGCTTGACCTGGTCGACGGTGAAGAAGTGCCGGGATACGTCGAGCATGGCGCCGCGCCAGCCGTAGCGCGGGGTGTCCGTGACGGTGCCGCCCGCGACCAGCCAGGGGCCGGGCTGGACGGAGTCCTTCTCGACGGCCGCCGGGAGCAGCTGGCGCAGGGTCTGCACGCCGTGGAAGAGACCGGCGGGCTTGGCCGCGGTGATGGTGACGCCCTTGCGGCCGCTGTCGAGGCGGTAGCCCTCGGCTCCGAACGGGCCTTGGGCGAGCCGCAGCCGGATGCCTCCGGAGCCCTGTGTGGTGACCGGGAGCCGGTACCCGGTGGAGGGCCGGAGGATCTTCGCGAGGTACTCGCCGACGCGTCGGGTCTCGTGGGAGCCGTCGACGCGGATGTGCGTGCCGCGGGTGATCCGGTAGGGGGACCCGCTCGGGGCGACCGAGGCGGGCGCGGGGATCACACGGTCGAGCGGGGTGGGCGAGGCCGCCGGTGCGGGGGCCGCTCCGGTCACGGAGACGCCCATCGCGACCAGCAGCAGGGAACCGAGAAGGCGGAGCGTTCTGTGGTGCTGTCTCACACGGCCGTCTCTCACAAGCGTGTCCCTTCCATGAGCCGTTGAGCTCCAAGAGGTCTGGACCACTATCGCGGGACACGGGTGGAACAATCCACCCCATGGCGGAAATCATCCAGAGAGACGGCTCCTGGACCTTCGACGGCGACGCCCTGCGACTGACCCCCGGCCGGGACAAGAACGTCAGTCTGCTGCGCAGGGAACTGGGTGAACTGGTCGTCCCGCTGGGGGCGTTGGCGGGGATCTCGTTCGAGCAGGGCAAGAAGAGCGGGCGGCTGCGGCTCCGCCTGCGCGACGGTGCCGATCCCCTGCTGCACGCGACCGGCGGGCGCCTCACCGAGCCCCATGACCCGTACCAGCTGCTCGTCGAGTCCGACCGCTACGGGGTGGCGGAGTACGTCACGGACGAGGTGCGGAGCGCGCTGCTCCTGGACCAGGTGCCGGCCGACCCGGTGACCGCGTACCTGCTGCCGGGGCCCGCCGTGCCGCTCTCGGTCTCCGCCGGGGACGGCACCGCGAGTTTCGACGGCGAGCGCATACGCCTGGAGTGGAACTGGAAGACGGAGGACGCCAAGGCCGCCGCCGGCGCCCGCACGCTCGCGCTCAGCGACATCACGGGCGTGGAGTGGCAGCCGGCGGCCGGACTGGAGAACGGCTACGTCCGCTTCACGGTGCGGAACGCGCCCACCAAGGCCCCGCCCAAGTACGACCCCAACGCCGTGGAGCTGTGGGGCTTCAAGAAGGACCCGCTGATGGCCCTGGTCGCGGCGGCGGTCCAGGCCAGGCTTCCGCACCCGGCCGGGACCGCCCCCGACGTGCCTGCCGCGCGACCGGAAATGCCTTCCCTCCCGGTCGCGCCCGCGGAGGACGACCACGACGCCCTGCTGCGCCGCCTGCGCGAACTCGGCGAACTGCACCGCACGGGCGTCCTGACGGACGACGAGTTCGCGCTCGCCAAGCAGGCCGTCCTCAAGCGCATGTAACACGCCGGGGCGCTACTTCGCGCGGCGCGCGATGGTGAAGTGGTCCACCTGCCCACCGCTCTCGGCGATCCCGCGCACCTTCAGCGTGGCCGTCCGCCCCTTCGGCGCGGGGGTGACGTCCACGCGCAGGAAGGAGTAGTCGAGGTAGCGCACCCGGGACCAGGCGACGGTCTCGTTCTGCTTGCCGCCCTTGACGTTGACGAACGAGGCCACGGAGTCCACGTCCTGCTCGTTGCCCTCGTACGACAGCGGCGCGCTGAACGCGTAGAGGCTGCGGCCCGCCGCACCGGCCGTGACGTACACGACGCCGTCGGTCTCGGGGTAGGCCGTGCCGCCGATGGGCAGCTTCTTGGCGACCTTGTTCCCCTTGATGACGTCGGTGCGCTCGTACTGGTGGTTGTGGCCGTTGATGACCAGGTCCACCGTGTACTTCTCGAACAGCGGCACCCACTCCTGCCGGACCCCGCCCTCGGAGGCGTGGGAGGTGGAGGTGCAGTAGGCGCAGTGGTGGAAGAAGATCACGATGAAGTCGACGTCCTTCGACGCCCGGTACTTCTTCAGCTGGGCTTCCAGCCACTTGGTCTGGGTGCCGCCGGAGATGCCGAGGTTGGCCGGGATCTCGAAGGAGATGTCGTTGGCGTCGAGCGAGATGACGGCCGTGTTGCCGTAGACGAAGGTGTAGACGCCCGGCAGGTTCTTCTTGTCGGGGCCGTTGCCCGGGAGGTTCCAGCGGGCCTCCTCGCCGCCGTAGCCGTTGGGCGAGTACCAGGCCTCCATGTCGTGGTTGCCATAGGCGGGCATCCACGGCACGGACTTGGCGACGGACTCGGTCTGGGCGAGGAACTGGTCCCAGATCCGCGAGTCGAAGCCGGTGTCGGAGCTCTGGCCCGAGCCGGACGGGTCCGCGTAGGCGATGTCGCCGGCGTGGAGGTGGAAGGCCGGGTTCTGGCCGAGCAGCAGGCTGTTGTTGGCGAGGCCGTGGTAGCTGACGCCCTCGTCGCCGAAGGCCGTGAAGGTGAACGGCGCCTTGTGCGCGGGGGCGGTGGTGAAGGTGCCGAGGGTGCCCAGCAGGTGCGGTGCGGCCGGGTCGAAGCCCTGGTGGCCGACGCCGTAGTAGTAGGTCCGGCCCGGGCGCAGATGCGTCAGCTCGGCGTGCACGTAGTACTGGGTGTGGTTGCCGCTCGCGCCGACCCCGGCGGGCGTGAAGAGGGTGCGGACCTCGGCGTCGATCTTCCGGGAGAGGTCGGTGGGGTGGGCGCCGATCCGGAGGAACGGCTTCTTGACGGCGACCGGGACCTGCCAGGAGACGGTCATCTCGGTGCGCGGGTCGGCGCCGTAGGCGAGGTGGCGGCCGAAGGGGGCGACGAAGGCGCCGTCGACGCTCTCGGCCGCGGGAGCGGTGCGGGCGGCCGGTACGGCCGCCTGGGCGGTGGCACCCGGAACGAAGGCGCCACCCGCGACGGCGCCGAGTGTGACGGCGCCGCCTCTGATCATCGTGCGCCGGGAGAATCTGGCGCGCAGGTACTCGTGCTGCTCGGCCATGCTCATGCGCTCGGCGAGCCGCTCGGGTACGCCCATACGAGGAATGTCCATGGCGCCACAAATTGCTCGCCCGACACATCCGCCCGGGGAACAAACACCCATCAGACTCCCATGGGCGTCCCATAAGTGTTCCAACACCCATCTGCCCGAAACCGGGCAGATTTCTTGCGAAAGCATCGCCGGTGCCTCAGGATCTAGCGAGTGCACGACGAACTCGTTGATCATCTGACGCGGTCCAGCCCCCTCAGCCGGGGCGAGGCACTGCGCGTGATCCAGGACGTGCTCGCCTGGTTCGACGAGACGACCGAGGAGTACGTCCGTCGCCGCCACCGTGAGCTCCAGGCCCAGGGCCTGGTGAACACGGCGATCTTCGAACGGATCGGGGCGGACCTGAAATATCGCGCGGTGGCACCGCCGGAGCTCTCGCTCAGGCAGTTGCGGCGCATCGTCTACGGCTAGGAATACGTATACATATGTGCGGAATCGTCGGTTACATCGGGAAGCGTGACGTCGCGCCCCTGCTCCTGGAGGGCCTCCAGCGCCTGGAGTACCGCGGCTACGACTCCGCGGGCGTCGTCGTCACGTCCCCGAAGGCGTCCGGCCTGAAGATGGTCAAGGCCAAGGGCCGCGTGCGCGACCTGGAGGCCAAGGTCCCGGCCCGCTTCAAGGGCACGACCGGCATCGCCCACACCCGCTGGGCCACCCACGGCGCCCCCTCGGACGTCAACGCCCATCCGCACATGTCGGCCGACAACAAGGTCGCCGTCGTGCACAACGGCATCATCGACAACGCCTCCGACCTGCGCCGCAAGCTGGAGGCGGACGGCGTCGAGTTCCTCTCCGAGACCGACACCGAGGTGCTGACCCACCTCATCGCCCGCTCGCAGGCGACCAAGCTGGAGGACAAGGTCCGCGAGACCCTCCGGGTCATCGAGGGCACGTACGGCATCGCCGTCATGCACGCCGACTTCCCCGACCGGATCGTCGTCGCCCGCAACGGTTCCCCGGTCGTCCTCGGCATCGGCGAGAAGGAGATGTTCGTCGCCTCGGACATCGCCGCGCTGGTCGCCCACACCCGCCAGATCGTCACCCTGGACGACGGCGAGATGGCCACCCTCAAGGCCGACGACTTCCGCACCTACACCACGGAGGGCACCCGCACCACGGCCGAGCCCACCACCGTGGAGTGGGAGGCCGCCTCCTACGACATGGGCGGCCACGACACCTACATGCACAAGGAGATCCACGAGCAGGCCGACGCCGTGGACCGCGTGCTGCGCGGCCGCATCGACGACCGCTTCTCCACCGTGCACCTGGGCGGCCTCAACCTGGACGCCCGCGAGGCCCGCCGGATCCGCCGCGTGAAGATCCTCGGCTGCGGCACCTCGTACCACGCGGGCCAGATCGGCGCCCAGATGATCGAGGAACTGGCCCGTATCCCCGCCGACGCCGAGCCCGCCTCCGAGTTCCGCTACCGCAACGCGGTCGTCGACCCCGACACCCTCTACGTCGCGGTCTCCCAGTCCGGCGAGACCTACGACGTCCTCGCCGCCGTGCAGGAGCTCAAGCGCAAGGGCGCGCGGGTCCTGGGCGTGGTGAACGTGGTCGGCTCGGCGATCGCCCGCGAGGCCGACGGCGGCATCTACGTGCACGCCGGGCCGGAGGTCTGCGTGGTCTCCACCAAGTGCTTCACCAACACCACGGTCGCCTTCGCCCTGCTCGCCCTCCACCTGGGCCGCACCCGCGACCTCTCGGTCCGCGACGGCAAGCGGATCATCGCGGGCCTGCGCAAGCTCCCCGCCCAGATCGCCGAGATCATGGAGCACGAGGAGGACGTCAAGAAGCTGGCCCTGCAGTTCGCCGAGGCCCGCTCGATGCTCTTCATCGGCCGGGTGCGGGGCTACCCGGTGGCCCGCGAGGCCTCCCTGAAGCTCAAGGAGGTCTCCTACATCCACGCCGAGGCCTACCCCGCCTCCGAGCTCAAGCACGGCCCGCTGGCCCTGATCGAGCCCGCCCTCCCCACGGTCGCGATCGTCCCCGACGACGACCTGCTGGAGAAGAACCGCGCGGCCCTGGAGGAGATCAAGGCCCGCAGCGGCAAGATCCTCGCGGTCGCCCACCAGCACCAGGAGAAGGCCGACGAGACGATCGTCGTCCCGAAGAACGAGGACGAACTCGACCCGATCCTGATGGGCATCCCCCTCCAACTCCTGGCGTACCACACGGCCTTGGCCCTGGGCCGGGACATCGACAAGCCCCGCAACCTGGCCAAGTCGGTAACGGTTGAATAGGTGACTTTCTTTTAGGGGCGCGGGGAACTGCGCGAACACCCCCCACGCACCCGCACAGGCCACTCAAACGGGACGGACCCCCACGTGCTGCCACCAAGCACAGGGGGTCCGTTTTCAGCGCCGGGAAGCCGCCCAACCCCCCGGCCCGCGCAGCTAGCCGGTGGCCGTCACACCCCGACCGGCAGCACGCCGTCGCGGAACCGCCGTAGGCCAGTGCGCCAGAGCCGCGGTCGCCGCATACCAGGCCACCGCCCCCGCGGCGACGGCGAACCAGCCACCCACCTTCACGAGCCCGCCGTTGCCGGCGAAACTCGCGATCGCCATGAGCAACAGGGCGACGAAGAACAGCCCGTACATCCCCTGCCCCAGCTGGTCACCGCCCGCGAGCGTCAGAGACAGCGCCACGAGGGCGAACAACAGCAGGAACAGTCCGGCCTCATTGCCGGCGGCGCCCTCCGACACGGCCCACGTGAACCAGAGCGCCCCGAGCACCGAGAACGCCGTACCCCCGGCGGAGTCCCCTTCCCGCAGGGCCATCAGCCCGGCGACGAAGAGGGCGATGCCGCCCACGTACTGTGCGATTGACGCGGCGTCAGTGGCTGACACACCGTCGATGACGGCCGTGTGCCCCAGCCCGAAGGCCAACAGGGTGATTCCGAGCGCGAGTCGACCGACCACGGTCGTGATTCCGCTTCCCGCGGAGACGTCTTTGTCCACGGCGGGCTCCCTTCGTGCATGTGCAGTTGTGCGGTGCACCGTATATGCCCTTCACAAGGGCACAAACACCTCTACGCGCAAGTAGTTTTACGCGCTGCACAGGGAAGCCCGTACGCGGGGAACGCTCGGGGAGTCCGAGAATCAGGGAATGACCATGACCGGCCGCTGCGCCCGCTTGGCGAGCCGTCCCGCGACCGAGCCGAAGATGCGCCCCACGATGCCGTGACTCGACCCGACGACGATCGCGTCGGCCTCGTACTCCCGGCCGACCTCTTCGAGTTCGTGGCAGATGTCCCCGCCCCGCTCGACGAGGATCCAGGGCACCTCGGCGAGGTACTCCGCACAGGCCAGCTCCAGCCCGAGCACCTCGGTCCGGTGGTCCGGCACGTCCACGAAGACGGGCGGCTCGCAGCCGGCCCACACGGTGGTCGGCAGCCGGTTGGCGACATGGACGATGACCAGGCCCGACCCGGAGCGATGGGCCATGCCGATCGCGTAGGCGAGGGCGCGCTCACTGGACGTGGAGCCGTCGAATCCGACGACTACGCCGTGCTTGAAGGCGGGATCGCAGGAATGGCGTGGCTCTTGTGCCGCCAGGGGCTCGGCCGCCGTGGGATCGGCGACGGGCCGCTTGCGGTCCGCTGGTTCGAAGAATTCGTGACCGGCCATGGCTGTCTCGGCGTCGTGATCCTTATATGGGGGACAACAGTGTGCGGCTGAGCTGTGTCCGGGAATGGTCTTTCCAGCCCCATACCCGCAAGGGTACGGCGGCACGCCTCCTCAGCCCAGATCCCGCTCACCGTGCGTGCGGGTTCCAGGGAGCATGCACGAGGCGACGCCCGTAACGCAATGGTTGCTGCGTTGTACAGGCGGTTTGCACAGGATTCACTTTCCCGTGGCGGTGATCCGCTCACCAGTGACCGACGCCCCCGCCGCGCGTTGAACCCCGCGAGCCACGCCACAGGGAGCACCCATGTCCGGACCACGCCCCGCCTCCGAGGCGGACCGCGCGGCCCCGCCGCCGCGGGACACCGCGACGGATGTGGTTCGCTGGGCGGCCTTCAGCTGCCTGCTCGTCCCGGCCGTGCTCCTCGGCTACGGCAGCTCCCTGACCGGTGCCGCCGGCACGGCCCTCGGGCTCGCCGCCGTCACGGGCGCCTGCCGGGTGCTGCTGCGCCAGTCGGAGCGCGGCGCGGCGCGGCTGGCGGCCGAGGACCGCGCACCCCACCGGGGCCGGCACCACCGCACCGGGACGGGGTCGCATCGGGGCGGGCGGCACACTGGAGGAGAGACACCGGTCGGCTGACCGGTTTCAGTGCACGTGCACGATGGTTTTCAGCCAACTTCTCGCACCTGTGCATCACCCTGCCGAAGCACCCCCCAACCCCCGTTCGACCTGCACGGAAAGGGCCTCAGGGGACCTGCGCACCCTACGCGGATTGGCCACCGCGACAAGGCGCACTTCCCTGCACGCCCCACGAGTGCAACGCTTCGTGATCGAATGCTTCACGCCAAGTTGCCAAGTCGACAATGTGCCGAGTGCCGAACCGGCCACCTCGGCGCGACGGGACACAGTAGATTCGATCTTGACTGTCTACGGCGGGGGACTCGTGCAGGACCGAGGGGAAACGTGCAGGAGCGACACAACCGAGGAGCCGCGACCACCGAGGGGGGCTTAGCAGTATGAGCCACGACTCCACTGCCGCGCCGGAAGCCGGCGTCCGGAAGCTTTCCGGGCGACGCCGCAAGGAGATCGTCGCGGTGCTGCTGTTCAGCGGCGGCCCCATCTTCGAGAGTTCCATACCACTGTCGGTGTTCGGGATCGACCGCCAGGACGCCGGCGTGCCGCGCTACCGACTGCTGGTGTGCGGGGGTGAGGACGGCCCGCTGCGGACCACAGGGGGCCTCGAACTCAGCGCACCGCATGGCCTGGAAGCGATCTCACGCGCGGGCACGGTCGTCGTGCCGGCCTGGCGTTCGATCACTTCTCCGCCACCGGACGAGGCGCTCGACGCGCTGCGCCGCGCCCACGAGGAGGGCGCCCGCATCGTCGGACTGTGCACCGGCGCCTTCGTCCTCGCGGCGGCGGGCCTGCTGGACGGCCGGCCCGCGACGACACACTGGATGTACGCGCCGACGCTGGCGAAGCGCTACCCGTCGGTGCACGTCGATCCGCGCGAGCTGTTCGTCGACGACGGGGACGTGCTGACGTCGGCGGGCACCGCGGCCGGAATCGATCTCTGTCTCCACATCGTGCGGACGGACCACGGCAACGAGGCGGCCGGCGCGCTGGCCCGCCGCCTGGTGGTCCCACCGCGCCGGTCGGGCGGCCAGGAGCGCTACCTCGACAGGTCTTTACCAGAGGAGATCGGCGCCGACCCGCTCGCGGAGGTCGTCGCCTGGGCGCTGGAGCACCTCCACGAACAGTTCGACGTGGAGACGCTGGCGGCACGCGCGTACATGAGCCGTCGTACGTTCGACCGCCGCTTCCGCTCACTGACCGGGAGTGCCCCGCTGCAGTGGCTGATCACACAGCGGGTGCTCCAGGCGCAGCGCCTGCTGGAGACGTCGGACTACTCGGTGGACGAGGTGGCGGGGCGCTGCGGCTTCCGGTCGCCGGTCGCCCTGCGCGGGCACTTCCGCCGCCAGCTGGGCTCGTCCCCGGCCGCCTACCGGGCGGCGTACCGCGCCCGGCGTCCGCAGGCCGAGCGGCCCCAGCAGGACGTCGACGGCGGACCGGGCGGCATGCCCGGCCACACCGGGCATCCCGGCCAGGTGCCCACCCCGCTCCACCCGGAGCACCCGGTCCCGCTCCAGTCCCGCCGCACGGCGGCCGCGAGCGCGGTCGGATCGTCCCCGGCCCTGTCGGCTTCGGCCGCGTCCGACAACGGGCGGGAAGCCTACATATCGGCCCGGGCGAGTCTGCCGGGACAGCGCAGCGCGACGTGAGCCGGTGACCGGGCCCGGGGGGGGGGGGGGGGCCCCCCCGGGCCCGCGTTGCTTTCTCCACAGAGGCGGCCCTCCCCCACAAAACCCCCCTCCCGCCAGGGCGCGCCCCGGGGAAGGG
>NZ_JBVJBP010000009.1:243452-252094 GCF_055589465.1 Streptomyces sp. NPDC041940 | reverse complement strand
CTCCTCTCGCGCCGATCCTCCCCCCCCCCCCCCCCCCCCCCCCTCCTCCCTCCCCCCCCCCCCCCCCCCCCCCCCCCCCCCCCCCCCCCCCCGGCGCCGTTTCCGAAGCAGGGCGGACCTTCAACGACAAGGTCACTGCACGGCCGGGCCGAGCCCGGGGCAGTGGGCCGTAAGGTTAGACACATGAACGATCGCATGGTGTGGATCGACTGCGAGATGACCGGCCTCTCGCTGTCGGACGACGCGCTCATCGAGGTGGCCGCCCTCGTGACCGACTCCGAGCTGAACGTGCTCGGCGACGGCGTGGACATCGTCATCCGGCCGCCGGACCGGGCGCTGGAGACGATGCCGGACGTGGTGCGTCAGATGCACACCGCGTCCGGGCTGCTCGCCGAGCTGCCGGACGGCACGACGCTGAAGGACGCCGAGGAGCAGGTCCTGGCGTATGTGAGGGAGTTCGTCAAGGAGCCGGGTAAGGCCCCGCTGTGCGGCAACTCCGTCGGCACGGACCGCGGCTTCCTGCTGCGCGACATGCCGACGCTGGAGGACTACCTCCACTACCGGATCGTCGATGTCTCGTCGGTCAAGGAGCTGGCCCGCCGCTGGTACCCGCGGGCGTACTTCAACAGCCCGAAGAAGAACGGCAACCACCGCGCGCTCGCCGACATCCGCGAGTCCATCGCGGAGCTGCGCTACTACCGCGAGGCCGTCTTCGTCCCGCAGCCCGGGCCCGACTCGGACACCGCGAAGAAGATCGCCGCGAAGCACGTTCTGCCTGCTCAGTAGGCGTGCCAGGGGCCCGTCGGGGAGCGCCGGGAAAGGTGGGCGCGAGCACCCCTTCGGACCCTGTACACTTTTTCTCGGCCGGTCAGGAAGTCACAGACCTCCAAGCCGGTCATGGTGGGTGTAGCTCAGCTGGTAGAGCACCTGGTTGTGGTCCAGGAAGTCGCGGGTTCAAGTCCCGTCACTCACCCTGAGTATTCAGCCGGTGGCTTCGTAAAAGAAGCCACCGGCTGAAGCTTTTTGCGCGCCTCTCCGGGGCGACGCGCCAGGCGGGGCTACCGTCGGCGCCATGGACGGTGGACACCGAGGGTGGCGGGCGTGTGTGCTCAGTGGGGCGGTGTTCGCCGTGTGCATGGCCGGGACCACGCTGCCGACTCCCCTCTACCCGCTCTACCAGGACAAGTTCGGGTTCTCCGAGCTGACCGTGACCGTGGTGTACGCCCTCTACGCCTTCGCGGTCATCGGTGTGCTGCTGCTGGTCGGCAACGCCTCGGACGCCGTGGGCAGACGGCCGGTGCTGCTGTGCGGCCTGGGGCTCGCCGCGGCGAGCGCCGTCTGTTTCCTGTGCGCCGGCGGGCTCGGCTGGCTGTACGCGGGGCGGCTGCTGTCGGGACTGTCCGCCGGGCTGTTCACCGGGGCGGCCACCGCGTACGTGATGGAGCTGGCGCCCGAGGGCGGCGCCGCCCGGGCCACGTTCGTGGCGACGGCCGCCAACATGGGCGGACTGGGCTGCGGTCCCCTGCTGTCCGGGGTGCTCGCGCAGTACGCACCCTGGCCGCTGTATCTGCCGTTCGTCACGCACCTCGCCCTGGTGGCCGCCTCCGCCGCCGTCCTGCTGCGGCTCGCGGAGACCGTACGGGAGCGGCGGCCGCTGCGCACCGTACGGCCGCAGTGGCCCGCTCTGCCCCCGCGGGTGCGGTCGGTGTTCGGGCCCGCGGCGACCGCCTCGTTCGTGGGGTTCGCGCTGTTCGGGGTGTTCACGTCGGTCAGCCCCGAGTTCCTCGCCGAGTCCCTGGGGGTGACCGACCACGCGGTGAGCGGGCTGGTCGTCGCGCTGGCCTTCTTCGCCTCGACCGCGGGCCAACTCGCGGTCGGCCGGGTCGGGGTACGGCGTTCCCTGCCGCTGGGCTGCGCCGGGCTTCTCGCCGGGCTCGCCCTGCTCGCGGGTGCGCTGCGGTGGGACCTGATGGCGCTGGTGGTGCTGAGCGCGCTCATCGGCGGGGCCGGGCAGGGGCTGGCGTTCCGCGGCGCGCTGTCCGAGGTGGCCGAGGCCTCGCCCGGGCACCAGCGGGCCGCGGTGATCTCGACCCTGTTCGTGGTGGCCTACGCGGGCATCTCGGTCCCGGTGATCGGCGTCGGCCTGCTGACGGGCCCCATCGGCCTGGAGGGCGCGGGCCTGGTGTTCATCGCGTGCATGGCCGTCCTGGTGTCGACGGCGGCCGCCTATCTGCTGCGGCGGCCGGCACCGGCCAGGACGTGACTCCGGCGACTGTCACGACGAGGCCCGGGACACCAGCTCCGTGGCCAGGACCATCTGGCGTCGCTCCAGGCCCCGGGACGCCGAGGGGCGGCGGTCGGCGATCTCCGTGAGCAGGAGGTCGATCATGCGGTGGCCCATCTCCTCGATGGGCTGGCGGACGCTGGTGAGGGGCGGCTCCATGTGGCGGGCGATGGCGGAGTCGTCGTAGCCGACGAGCGCCACGTCCTCGGGGATGCGGCGGCCCGCCTCGCGCAGGGCCTGGCGGGCACCGGCCGCGGTGACGTCGGAGGCGGCGAAGACCGCGTCCAGGGTGGGGCGGCGCTCCAGCAGGGCCGCCATGGCGCGGCGGCCGCCCTCCTCCGTGAAGTCGCCCGCCTCGATCAGCGCCTCGTCCGCCTCGTGGCCCGCGTCGCTCAGGGCGTCGCGGTAGCCCTCGATACGGCGCTGGGCACCGTAGACATCGAGCCGGCCGGTGATGTGGGCTATCCGGCGGCGGCCGCCGGACAGCAGGTGCTCGACGGCCTGGCGGCCGCCGCCGTAGTTGTCGGAGTCGACCGACGGGAGGGTCTCAGCAGAGGAGCGCGGGCCGCTGATCACCGCCGGTATCTCCAGCTGGGCCAGCAGGTCGGGCAGTGGGTCGTCCGCGTGCACGGAGACCAGCAGGACACCGTCCACCCGATGAGCCGCCAGGTACTGGGCGAGACGGGCGCGTTCGCGGTCGCTGCCGGCGAAGATCAGCAGCAGCTGCATCTCCGTGTCGGAGAGGGCCGCCCCGACGCCCTTCAGCATGTCCGAGAAGTACGGCTCCGCGAAGAACCGGGTCTCCGGCTCGGGCACGACCAGCGCGATCGCGTCCGTACGGTTCGCCGCCAGGGCGCGCGCGGCGGTGTTCGGGACGTATCCGAGCTCCGCGACCGCCGCCTCGACGGCCGCTCGGGTCGCGTCGCTGACCCGGGGCGAGCCGTTGATCACCCGAGAGACGGTGCCGCGGCCGACACCGGCGCGCGCCGCCACCTCTTCGAGGGTGGGCCGGCCACCGCTTCGGCCCCGCGCTCCGTGGCTTGCCATGGGCTCCGCCTTCCCGTCCACACCCGCACTCTGCGGCTGGCCTGGAATTTAACAGGCTCGTCAGCTGTAGTGACCGCCGCCGAGGGCTTGCCGCCCCCGGCCTCCGCTTGGGCCCCGCGGCCCGGTTCGACCGGCTCGATACCGCCGGCCCGGGCCGCAACGGGCCCCGCACCGGGTCCAGTTAACGGCCCGATAACTGAACGCATCTCTCCCTGTCCGGTCCCTTGACACCCCCGCCCCGACCCGCGAACCTTCAACACATCACTGGTGGGAGCGCTCCCACAGTACCTGACACATACACAACCCGCACGTTCCCCGCCCGAGCCGAAGCGAGTAAAAACGGGTCCAACAATGCAGTTGGCCGGGGGGTCGGCACGTCAGGGCAACAGGAGGACGCAATGCGAGCACGTACCCGATCCGCCCGCAACCGGGCGGTTGTCCTCGCGGCAGTCGCGTCGCTGGGCGCCGGGCTGCTGGCCGGCTGTGCCGACGACGGCGGCGGCGACGACACTTCCGGCTCCTCGTCCGGCGACAGCAGCGGCAAGACCACGATCTCGGTGGGGCTCTTCGGCACCATGGGCTTCAAGGAGGCCGGCCTCTACGACGACTACGAGAAGCTCAACCCGAAGATCAAGATCGAGCAGAACGTCGTAGAGCGGAACGAGAACTACTACCCGGCGCTGCTGAACCACCTCACCACCAACAGTGGTCTGCTGGACGTCCAGGCCGTCGAAGTCGCCAACATCGCCGAGGTCACGGCCACCCAGGCCGACAAGCTCGAGGACATGTCCAAGATCTCGGGCGTGAGCGAGAGCAACTGGCTGGACTGGAAGTGGCAGCAGGCCACGACCAAGGACGGCAAGACGATCGGCCTCGGCACCGACGTCGGCCCGATGGCGATCTGCTACCGCACGGACCTCTTCAAGCAGGCCGGACTGCCCACCGACCCCGCCGAGGTCGGCAAGCTGTGGGCCGGTGACTGGGCCAAGCTCGTCGACGTCGGCGAGCGCTACAAGTCGAAGGCTCCCAAGGGCACCTTCTTCATGGACTCCCCCGGCGGTCTGATCAACGCGATCCTGGGCAGCGAGAAGGAGAAGTTCTACGACTCCTCCGGCAAGGTCATCTACAAGACCAACCCCGCCGTGAAGGCCGCCTTCGACCTGACCTCCGAGGCCGCCGAGAAGGGTCTCGTCCAGTCGCAGACGCAGTTCCAGCCGTCCTGGAACTCCACGATCGCCAACAACAAGTTCGCCGCGATCGCCTGCCCGCCGTGGATGCTGGGCACGATCAAGGGCAACGCGAAGCCGGACGCGGCCGGCAAGTGGGCCGTGGCCGAGGCGCCCAAGGGCGGCAACTGGGGCGGCACCTTCCTCACCGTGCCGAAGAGCGGCAAGCACGTGAAGGAGGCCCAGAAGTTCGTGGCCTGGCTGACCGCGCCGGAGCAGCAGGCGAAGCTGTTCAAGGTGCAGGCCAGCTTCCCGAGCTCCCCGTCCACCTACACCATGCCCGAAGTGACGGGCGCCACGAACGACATGACGGGTAAGCAGGAGATCGGCCCGATCTTCGCCGAGGCCGCCAAGGCCGCCCCGGTCCAGGTGATCGGCCCGAAGGACCAGATCATCCAGCAGGGCCTGTCGGACAACGGCGTGTTCCTGGTGACGAAGGGCAAGTCGGCCAAGGAGGCCTGGGAGTCCGCGGTCAAGACCATCGACAACAAGCTGGACCAGTGACCCGTATGGCCACCCGTCACGACACCGCCGCGCCCCCCGTGGAGGGGGGCGCGGCCCCGGGCCGCCCGCCCGGGGACGCCGCGGGGGCGGAGAAGGAGCGGCGGCGCCGGGACCGGCTGTCCCGTCGCTGGCAGCGGGACATCCGCTGGAGCCCGTACGCCTTCGTGTCCCCGTTCTTCCTGCTGTTCATCGCGTTCGGCCTGTTCCCGCTGCTCTACACGGGCTGGGCCTCGCTGCACCAGGTGGAGCTGACCGCGCCGACCGACATGAACTGGGTCGGGCTGCGCAACTACACCCGCATCTTCGACGACGACTTCTTCTGGAACGCGGCGAAGAACACCCTGACCATCGGCATCATCTCCACCGTCCCGCAGTT
Organism: Streptomyces sp. NPDC041940; assembly: GCF_055589465.1. NCBI lineage: Bacteria > Bacillati > Actinomycetota > Actinomycetes > Kitasatosporales > Streptomycetaceae > Streptomyces > Streptomyces sp. NPDC041940. The sequence goes on along the minus strand of NZ_JBVJBP010000009.1, from coordinate 246,657 downwards.
GCTGATGGCGATGGGCATCGCCCACATCCTCAACTACAAGCTGCGGGCCTCGACCTTCTTCCGGGTCGCGATGCTCGCGCCGTACGCGACGTCGATCGCCGCCGCCTCGCTGGTGTTCGTGCTGCTCTTCGGCCGCGACTACGGCATGATCAACTGGGCGCTGGACTTCGCCGGCATCGACCCGCTCGACTGGCAGAACGACAAGTGGCCCTCGCAGATCGCCGTCTCGACGATCATCATCTGGCGCTGGACCGGCTACAACGCGCTGATCTATCTCGCCGCGATGCAGGCGATCCCCCAGGATCTGTACGAGTCGGCGGCGCTGGACGGGGCCAGCCGCTGGCAGCAGTTCATCCATGTGACGCTGCCGTCGCTGCGGCCGACGATCCTGTTCACCGTCGTCGTGTCGACGATCGGGGCGAGCCAGGTGTTCGGCGAGCCGCTGCTCTTCGACGCCAACAAGGGCACCTCGGGCGGCGCGGAGCACCAGTTCCAGACGCTCGGTCTGTATCTGTACGAGCAGGGCTGGGTGGCCCAGCACCTGGGCCGTGCCTCGGCGATCGCCTGGACGATGTTCCTGATCCTGATCGTCATCGGCATCGTCAACTACGTCATCTCGCGCCGGCTGCGCGCCAGTAGTTAGGAGTGGTGGCCGTGACGACGACTGTGACGCCCCCGGACACCAAGCCCGTCGAGAGTTCCAAACGCCCCCGGCTGCCGAAGTCGGCACGGGCCGGCGGGCAGCTGCACGGCGGTCCGATCGCCTACGCGATCCTGATCCTGTTCACGATCGTTTCGCTGTTCCCGCTGGTGTGGACGGCGATCGCCGCCTCGCGTGACAACCAGCGGCTCGCCGAGACGCCGCCGCCGTTCTGGTTCGGCTCCGGCCTCTTCGACAAGCTGGAGATCGCCTGGAAGGACGCCAACCTCGGCGAGGCGTTCCTCAACACCACGATCGTGGCGGGGGTTTCGGCGGCCACCATCGTCGTCCTGTCGACGATCGCCGGATTCGCCTTCGCCAAGCTGCGGTTCAGGGGCCGCGGCGCGCTGATGCTGATCGTGATCGGCACGATGATGGTGCCGCCGCAGCTCAGCGTGATCCCGCTGTACATGATGGTCGCCAAGCTCGACTGGACGGACCAGTTGCAGGCGGTGATCTTCCCGTCGCTGGTGAGCGCGTTCGGTGTGTTCTTCATGCGGCAGTACCTGATCCAGGCGCTGCCGGACGAGATCATAGAGGCCGCCCGGGTCGACGGGGCGAGCAGCTGGCGCGTGGTGTGGCACGTGGTGTTCCCGGCGGCGCGGCCGGCGATGGCCGTGCTCGGCATGCTGACGTTCGTACAGACCTGGAACGACTTCATGTGGCCGTTCCTGGTGCTGACCCAGATGGGCAACCCGACCGTACAGGTCGCGGTCGCGGGCCTGGGCCGCGGGTACACCCCCGACCAGTCCCTGATCATGGCCGGCGCGCTGCTGGGCACGCTGCCGCTGCTGCTGGTCTTCGCGATCTTCGGCAAGCAGATCGTGGGCGGCATCATGCAGGGCGCCGTGAAGGGCTGACGCCCGCGTTCCTTTCCCGGGGGCCGGGTCATCGCCGCCTCGGCCCCTCGCTTCTCTTCCCTCCACCGTCGCCTCTCCACGACCCCCAATGGGAGCGCTTCCATGCCTGATTCCGAGAACCCGGCCACCGCGGTGACCTTCCCTCCGGCCTTCGTCTGGGGCGCGGCCACCTCCGCGTACCAGATCGAGGGCGCGGTGCGGGAGGACGGCCGTACGCCGTCGATCTGGGACACGTTCAGCCATACGCCGGGCAAGACCGTCGGCGGCGACCACGGTGACATCGCTGTCGACCACTACCACCGCTACCGCGAGGACGTGGCGATGATGGCGGACCTGGGCCTGGGCGCCTACCGCTTCTCCGTCTCGTGGTCGCGGGTGCAGCCGACCGGCCGGGGCCCGGCCGTCCAGAAGGGCCTGGACTTCTACCGCCGGCTGGTGGACGAGCTGCTGTCCAAGGGCATCAAGCCGGCCGTCACGCTCTACCACTGGGATCTGCCGCAGGATCTGGAGGACGCGGGCGGCTGGCCGGAGCGCGACACGGCGTACCGCTTCGCGGAGTACGCGCAGATCGTCGGTGAGGCGCTGGGCGACCGTGTCGAGCAGTGGATGACGCTCAACGAGCCGTGGTGCAGCGCGTTCCTCGGCTACGCGTCCGGGGTGCACGCCCCGGGCCGTACGGATCCGGCGGCCTCGCTGCGTGCCGCGCATCATCTGAACCTGGCGCACGGTCTTGGCGCGTCGGCGCTGCGGTCGGTGATGCCGGCCCGCAACCAGGTCGCGATCGCCCTCAACTCCGCGACCGTGCGGCCGCTTTCGCAGAACCCGGCGGATCTGGCGGCGGCCCGGAAGATCGACGACCTGGCCAACGGGGTCTTCCACGGCCCGATCCTGCACGGCGCCTACCCGGAGTCGCTGTACGTGGCGACGTCGGACCTCACCGACTGGGACTACGTCCTGGACGGCGACCTGACGCTGATCAACCAGCCGCTGGACGCGCTGGGCCTCAACTACTACACGCCCGCGCTGGTCTCGGCGGCGGACGCGGCGGCGCGGGCGCCGCGGGCCGACGGCCACGGGGCGAGCGACCACTCGCCGTGGCCGGCCGCGGGCGATGTCGCGTTCCACCAGACGCCCGGTGACCGCACGGAGATGGGCTGGACGATCGACCCGACCGGTCTGCACGAGCTGATCATGCGCTACACCCGGGAGGCGCCGGGCCTGCCGCTGTACATCACCGAGAACGGCGCGGCCTACGACGACAAGATCGACTCGGACGGCCGGGTGCACGACCCGGAGCGGGTCTCCTACCTCCACGGCCATCTGTCCGCGGTCCGCCGCGCGATCACCGACGGCGCCGATGTCCGCGGCTACTTCCTGTGGTCCCTGCTGGACAACTTCGAGTGGGCGTACGGCTACGGCAAGCGCTTCGGCGCGGTGTACGTGGACTACGCGACGCTCCAGCGCACGCCGAAGTCCAGCGCCCTGTGGTACGGGAAGGCGGCGCGCACCGGGGCGCTGCCGCCACTGGAGCCGGCCGCCTAGGCCGCCCCTGGGGGAGCGGGGAAGGGGGGGGGGGGGGGGAGGGGGGGGGGGGGGGGCGGGGGGTTTGGGGGGGGGGGGGGGGGGGGTTGTTCTTCCTCCTTGC
>NZ_JBVJBP010000009.1:130028-243442 GCF_055589465.1 Streptomyces sp. NPDC041940 | reverse complement strand
TCCCCTCCCTCTTGGGTGCTGGAACGTCCCCCCCCCTTTGCCCCCCCCCCCCCTTTACTTCTGCTCCCTCTTCCCCCCTGGGGGGGGGGGGGAAGGGGCGCGGCACCCGACGGGGGGTGCCGCGCCCCGGGCGTTTCAGGGGAGACGGACGATGCGTTGCTCCTGGCCCGTGCCCAGGTCCTTCGCCGACATCCGGATCAGGTTGTCGGCGTCGACCTGGAACGTGACCTCGATCAGCGGGACGCCCCGCGGCGCCGGCGGCAGGTCGCGCAGCTCGAACTCCCCGAGCAGCGCGTTGTGTGCCGCCAGCTCGTGTTCCCCCTGGAAGAGCCGAATCTGGATGGACGTCTGGTTGTCCTCGGCCGTCGTGAAGATCTCGGAGCGCTTCGTCGGGATGGTGGTGTTGCGTTCGATCAGTCTGGTCATGACGCCGCCCTTGGTCTCGACCCCGAGGGAGAACGGCGTCACGTCGAGAATCAGGATCTCCTCGATCTGCTCCTTGAGCAGACCGGCCCGCAGGGCGGCGCCCATGGCCACGACCTCGTCCGCGTTGATGCCTCTGCCGGTCTCCTTGCCTCCGGTCAGTTCCCTGACGAGTTCGGCGACCGCGGGCATCCGGGTGGAACCTCCGACGAGCACCACCCGGTCGATGTCGGCGAGGCCGGTGCCGGAGTCCCGGAGCACGGTGTGGAACGGGGCTTCGCAGCGCTCCAGCAGGTCGGCCGTCAGCTGCTGGAACCGGACCCGGGTGAGCTTCTCCTCCAGATGCCACGTTCCTTTCGCGGACGTGGCGACGTACGGCAGGCTGACAAAGGTCTCGGCGGAGGAGGACAGGTCGATCTTGGCTCTCTCGGCGGCCTCACGCACGCGCTGCAGAGCCATCTTGTCCGTGCGCAGGTCGATCCCGTGGTCGGTCCGGAACCGCTGCACCAGGTGGTCGACGATGCGCTGGTCCCAGTCGTCACCCCCGAGCGCGGTGTCACCGCTCGTGGCCTTCACCTCGACGACACCGTCGCCGACCTCCAGCAGGGACACGCCGAAGGTGCCCGCGCCCAGGTCGAAGACGAGGACGGTCCGGTCGTTCCTGTCGCGGCCGTAGGCGGCGAGTGCGGCCGCGGTGGGCTCACTGACGATACGCAGGACGTTCAGGCCGGCGAGCTCCCCGGCCTTCCTGGTCGCCTCCCTCTGGGCCTGATTGAAGTGGGCCGGGACGGTGATGACGGCCTCGGAGACCTCGCACCGCAGGCGGGCCTCGGCGTCCCGCTTCAGCTTGTGCAGGGTGAACGCGGCGATCTGCTCCGGGCGGAATGTCTTGCCGTCGACCCGGAACTCCCAGTCGGTGCCCAGGTGACGCTTCACGGAGTGGATCGTCCGCTCCGCGTTGACGACGGCCTGGCGTCTGGCCTCCTCGCCGACGAGCACCTCACCGTTCTTGGCGAAGGCGACGACGGACGGGGTGCTCTTGGCCCCTTCGGCGTTGACGAGGACGATGGGCTCGCCGTCCTGCAGCACGCTGACGACGGAGTTGCCGGCCCCGTAGTCGAAGCAGATGCAGACGGGGGTGTCCGCGGCGGCGGGTGTGAGCCGCCACGGGGACGGGGTGGTCCAGGTGACCCGCTGTCTCCAGAAGTCACGGCTGGCCTGGGCGCTGCGCACGTTCGGCGAGTCCGCGCCGTACAGCGGGAGGAGGAGTTGGGTGATCTCCGTGTACCGGCGGACCGCCGCCGCCGCGTCGCCGCCCTGGCCGAGCTGTTCGGCGTCCTCGACGACCAGTCGGCCGTTGCCGCCGGCCGTGCCACGGTGGCCGCCGCCCGAGGGATTGCCCAGGGACGGCGGGCGGTAGCCCCGGTTGTGGGCCAGCACCAGGTCCTCGACGGTGTCCGTGCCCTGCCGCCGCGGCTCGGGCAGACCCCGGCTCTTCAGCGCGCGGTGGAGGGACCGGTAGATGTGGTCCAGCGTGAGCTGCATGGGGGCTCTGGGGTCTCCCTCCCTCAGCAGCCTCAGCAGTTCCCCGGTGAAGGCGGTGTTGCGCTCACCCTTCGGGGCCAGGGCGGTCACGCCGCTCGCGGTCGCGGTGAGGGTGAAGGTGCCGGTGATCTGGGTCTGTTCCCGCACGACGTCGTCGGGTGCCATGACGTCGATGGCGCGTCCCGAGAAGCAGCAGTCGAGGATGACGACTCGGTTGCGGGCCGGGCTGTCCGCGACGGCTTCCCGCACCCCGTCGTACGGCATGGCCGTGTAGCGGAGCAGGTCCCGCTCCGTCGTGGTGAGTCCCAGGTAGAGGTTCCCGCGGCTGTCGAGCAGTCCGTGACCGGCGTAGTAGACGAGCAGCAGGTCCTCCGCCTGCCGGGCGCGCAGGGTGAGCCGGCCGGCCAGGTCCGAGGCCGTGCCCGGGTCCCGGACGACCTCGCAGGTCTCCGGGTCGAACCAGCCGTGGTCGGGTTCGTCCAGCGCGCTCACCAGGTCCGTGAGGTTGTTCAGTACCGGGGTGAGGGTGTGCAGTGAGGGATCGGCCGGGTACGCGGCCGTGCCGATGAGCACGACACGCGAGGTGGCGCGGTCAGGCCGTCTCATCGCGGTCCGCGCTCTGCCGCCGCTCCAGGAAGTCGAGGAGTTCGGTCACCAGCGCGTCCTGGGAGGTCGCGCGCCGGACACTGATCTCGAGGCTTTCCCCGCCGGGTTCGACGACCTTCAGGGTCACGTCCCGCGTGCGGTGCTTGACCCACTCGACGGCCGCGCGGGCCAGCACGCTCACGGCACCGCCCGCGGCCACGGCGACGACCACGGCCTCGGGCAGCCCGCCCATCTCGCCGTCGGCGATCTCGCCGTGCTCCGTTCGCACCCGGCCGCGCAGTTCCCGCTCGTGGCGGAGCCAGTCGGCCAGTTCTCCGAGTTGTGTGGCCGCCGCCCCCGGGCGGGCGTCGTCGATCAGCAGCCGGTACTCCACTGTTGCCCCCGTACGAAGAGTCACTGTCTCGGCACCCTACGAGAGGATCATCCAGTGACGCACGCGGAGTTGGGAAGAGTACGACCCACGAGGGGAGCGGTCAGCCCTTGTTGGCCCCCAGGGTCAGGCCGCTGACGAACTGGCGCTGGAGCGCGAAGTAGACGATCAGGGTCGGGATCGCGGTGAGCAGGGCTCCGGCGGCGACCAGGTTGGGGTCGGTGAAGTACTGGCCGGAGAGGTTGTTCAGCGCCGAGGTGATCGGCATGTTCTCGCCGGTGGAGATGAGCACGATGGCCCAGAAGAAGTCGTTGTAGATCCAGATGGAGAGCAGGGTCGCGAGGGCGGCCATCGCGGGCTTGCACAGGGGCAGCACGATCTGCCAGTACAGCCGCCAGACCGAGGCGCCGTCGACCAGAGCGGCCTCGGTCAGCTCGTGCGGCAGCGAGCGCATGTAGTTGCTGAGCACGAACGCGCAGAAGCCGGACTGGAACGCCACATGGATCAGCACCAGGCCGAGCGCGGAGTCGTACAGCTTGCCGCTCATCGTGATGCCGGGCAGGTCGATCAGCAGGTACAGGCGGTACAGCGGGGTGATGATGACCTGCTGGGGCAGCAGGTTGCCCGCCGTGAAGAGCAGCAGCAGCGACAGGTTGACCCGGAAGTCGAAGCGGCTGACGTAGAAGGCGACCATCGACGAGAGCAGCAGCGTCAGCAGCACCGCCGGGACGGCGATGATCAGGGTGTTCACGAGGTAGTGCGTCATGTCGGACTGCGTGAACGCGTTCGTGAAGTTGTCGAGGGTCAGCTTGTCGGGCCAGGAGACATAGCCCTTCTCGCTGGTCTCCGCGTACGGGCGCAGGGCCGCCAGGACCGCCCACAGCAGCGGGGCGAGCCAGGCGAGCGCCGTGATGCCGAGGAAGGTGTGCAGCAGGACCCGGGCGGGGCGGATCGGGGTGCGCTGCTTGACCGGTGCGCTCACGGTGCTCATGCGCGCCGCTCCTTCCGGAAGGTGGCGATCAGATACGGAATGATCACCGCGAGCGAGATCACCAGCAGGACGACGGCGATGGCGGAGCCGTAGCCGACACGGCTGGACTCGCCGATGATGTTGTTGGTCACCAGGATCGACAGCAGTTCGGTGCCCTGGGCGCCCTTGTTGAAGACGAAGACCAGGTCGAAGGCGCGCAGTGCCTCGATGATGGTGACGACCAGGACGACGGTGTTGGTGGGGCGAAGGGTGGGGAAGACGACGTTCTTGAACGTCTGCCACTCGTTGGCGCCGTCCAGGGCGGAGGCCTCGCGCAGGGCGGGGTCGACGCCCTTCAGGCCGGCCAGGTACAGGATCATCATGTAGCCGGCGTGCCGCCAGGAGGCGGCGATCAGTACGGCCCACAGGTTGAGGTCCGGGTCGCCGATCCAGTCGATGTAGTGGCCGGGCTTGTTGGCGCCGATGACGCTGTTGATCAGGCCCGTGTCGGGGTTGTAGACCAGCTGCCAGACGAAGCCGATGACCGCCAGCGACATCACGACCGGCAGGAAGAACGCGGTCTGGTAGACGCGGCTGAAGCGGATGCTCTTGTCGAGCTGCACGGCGAGGAACAGCCCGAAGGGCGTGGGCAGCAGGATGAGCACCACGAACCAGACGACGTTGTGCTCGACGGCCGGCCAGAACTGCGGGTTGTTGGTGAACAGTTCCCTGAAGTTCTGCAGGCCGACCCACTGGATGGAGTCGAAGCCGATGCCGTTCCAGCTGGTGAAGGCCAGCGCGATGGAGGCGAGCGCCGTCAGCCACACCAGGGCGACGTGCAGGATCGTCGGAAGGCCCGCCATGAGACCGAGCGTGATCCGGTCGCGGCGGGTGAGGAGGCGACGGTGGCCCGTCGGACTCGTGCGGGCAGCGGCTCCCGGAGACGGCTCGGCGGCCGCCTCCGGGTTCTCGGTGGTGGTGTCGGTGCTCATGCGGAGGCGAAGATCGTCTTCTTCTGGCGCTCGATCGACGAGAGGATGCCGTCGACGTTCTTGGGGTTGCGGACGAAGTTCTGCAGCGCCGGCTGCATCACCGTGGAGGTGAAGTCCGGGCGGGAGTCGCGGTCCATGAACTGCGTCAGGCTCTTCGCGCTGGAGATCATCTCGAAGGACTTCTTCTGCAGCGCGGTGTAGGAGGAGGTGTCGGCCTTCGTCGAGGCGGCCACCACGCTGGAGTCGGCCTTGAGGTAGATCTGCTCGGCCTCGGGCGTGCCGAGGTACTCCAGCAGCTTGACCGCGCCCGCCCTGTTCTTCGGCGCCTTGGAGAGCATGAAGCCGTCGGTGGGCGCCTCGACCGTGTCCTGCCCGAAGGCCGGGTCGATCTCCGGGAAGGCGAAGAAGTCCAGGTCGTCCAGGTCGGCCTTGTTCGTGAACTGCTGGCCGACGAAGGTGCCCAGCAGATACATGCCCGCCTTCTTCGCCACCAGCGTCTGTGCCGCGTCCTGCCAGGTGCGGCCGACCGCGCCCTCCTGGTGGAAGGGCAGGATCTCCGTCCAGTGGTCGAAGACCTTGCGCACCTTCGCATCGGTCCAGGAGGCCTTGCCCGCCATCAGCTCGACATGGAAGTCGTAGCCGTTGGTGCGGAAGTTGAGCTGGTCGAAGGTGCCCATCGCGGGCCAGGCGTCCTTGTCGCCGAAGGCGATCGGGACCAGCCCGTCCTTCTTCATCCGCTTGCACAGGGCGACGAAGTCGTCCCAGGTGGTGGGGACCTCGTAGCCGTGCTGGGCGAAGACGCTCTTGCGGTAGAAGACCGCCCAGGGGTAGGTGTACAGCGGCACGAAGTAGTACTTGCCGTCCTCGCCCTTGCTGAGCTTCTTCATCGCCTCGGGGAAGTCCCCGCCGATCTTCTGCCACACGTCGTCGATCGGGGTGGCGAGCTTCTTCGACGCGAAGAACTGCATCCGGTACCCGGCGAACCAGGTGAACACGTCGTCCGGCGCGCCCTGCAGATAGGAGTTGATCTGCTCCTGGAACGTGTTGTGGTCCTTGGTGTTCACGTCGACCTTGATGCCGGACTTCTTCGTGAAGGCGGCGTAGATCTCCGCGAACGCCTTCTTCGGCACCGCGTCCGAGGAGTTCGATCCGAGACTGACCGTCTTCGGATCGGCGGCCGCGCCGCTGCCGCCGCAGGCACTCAGCAGGGGTATGCCGGCGCCGAGCAGGGCCGCGCCGCCTATGCCGCGCAGCAGGGTCCGGCGGCCGGGAGCGGGGAGGGCGGGTCCCGAGGGAGAGAGGTCGTGCATGAACGGCTCCTGAGGGCAGGGTTCGGCCACGAGGGTGTGGCGTGAAACCCGGTCGTAATCGACCAGAAATCAACTTGACCGAACACGGTGGCGCAATAACAGCCGTGTGTCCGGTCATGCGTCAAGAGCCGTTGACTTCATTTGTCGAAACGTGACCGACCTGTGCACGGGTCGTACGCGGATGGTTCGCGGGTCGTTGGCTGGGTCAGTGAGACCGGGAGCGGTGATAGGCGGCCGCCAGCCTGCCGGGCCGCCGGCGTCGCACCGCCCCGCGGTGCCCCCTGCCGGCCGGTGCTCTGCCGTCCAGCTGGATCCAGATCCGCACCTCGGTCCCGCCGAGCACCGAGGAGCCGATCCGTACGTCCCCGCCGGTCGATTCCGCGAGCCGGCGCACGATGTCCAGGCCGAGGCCGGTCGAGCCGTCGCTCCCGGAGCCGCGCCCCCGCGCCATCGCGGCCTCCGGGTCGGATATCCCGGCGCCCGCGTCCGATACGAGGACGATCACCGCGTCCTCGCCGTTGTGCAGGTCGACCGCGAAGGCGGTGCCCTCCGGGGTGTGCCGGAAGACGTTGCCGAGCAGCGCGTCGAGCGCGGCGGCAAGGTCGGCGCGGGCCACGGGTATGCGCACCGGCCGCTCGGCACCGGCCACCCGCCACTTGCGGCCCTCGTCCTCGGCCAGCGCCGACCAGAACGCCATCCGCTCCCGGACCACCTCGGCCGCGTCGCACCCTGCGCCCGGACCGGCCGCCGCCGTCTGCGGCTTGGCCTCCCGGGCCGTACGGATGATGGTGTCGACCTCGCGCTCCAGCTGCTCGACCGCGGTCCGGGTCTGGTCGGCGGCCGGTCCCTCACCGAGCGAGGCGGTGTTCAGCCGCAGCACGGTCAGGGGCGTACGCAGCCGGTGGGACAGGTCGGCCGCCAGCTCCCGCTCGTTCGCCAGCAGTTGGACGACCTGGTCGGCCATGGAGTTGAACGCGACCGCCGCGAGCCGCAGTTCGGTCGGGCCCTCCTCGGGCACCCGGGCACCCAGCTGGCCCTCCCCCAGGTCATGCGCCCCCTCGACCAGGCGTTTCGCGGGCCGGACCATCCGCACGCCCAGCCGGTCGGCGACGGCGACCGAGCCGAGGATCAGCGCGGTCCCGACCGCGGCGAGCACCGCCCAGGCCGTGCCCAGGCCGTTGGTGACCTCGGACTCCGGCACATACACCTCGACGACCGCGATCTCGCCGCTGCTCAGCGCGACCGGCTGGAGCAGCGTCGAGCCGCCGGCGACGCCCGTGGTGGAGGCGCGGCCCAGCTTCCGCACGGCCGCGATGTCCTGGTCGGCGGCGCGCTGCCGTCCGAGCTCGATGGCGTCCTGCCCGTCACCCGCCGGTATGTGCACGGCCATCCCGGCATCCGAGCCGGCGGAGGCGACGACCCGTTCGAGCTGGTCGCGGTCGGTGGTGATGGACAGGGCGGGGGCGACGGCCGCGGCCTCCCGCTCGGCGTTGGAGAAGGCGCGGTCCCGGGCCATCTCGCGGATGACGAGTCCGAGCGGCACCGCGAAGGCGAGCACGACCATGGTGGTCACCGCCAGCGACACCTTGACCAGGGCCCACCTCATCGCGGCGCCTCCGCTCCCGGTGGTTCGAGCTTCACACCGACGCCCCTCAGGGTGTGCAGATAGCGCGGGCTCGCGGCCGTCTCACCCAGCTTCCTGCGCAGCCAGGACAGATGGACGTCGATGGTCTGGTCGTCGCCGTACGACTGCTGCCACACCTCGGCGAGCAGCTCTTTGCGGGGGACGACGACACCGGGCCGGCGGGCCAGGAAGGCGAGCAGGTCGAACTCGCGGCGGGTGAGGTCGAGCCGCGCGCCGTCCAGCTCGGCCTGGCGCCGCAGCGGGTCGACGGTCAGGCCGCCGACGCGGATCGCCGGGGACGGCTCCCCTTCTCCCGCTCCGGAGCGGGCCCGGCGCAGCACGGCCGCCATCCGGGCCGACAGGTGCTCGACCGAGAAGGGCTTGGTCAGATAGTCGTCCGCGCCCGCGTTCAGCAGCCGGACGATCTCCGTCTCGTCGTCCCGGGCCGTGGCGACGATCACCGGCACGTCCGTGATGCCGCGCAGCATCTTCAGGGCCTCGGAGCCGTCGAGATCGGGCAGTCCGAGGTCCAGGATCACCACGTCGAAGCGGACATGGGCGACCTCGCGCAGCGCCTCCAGGGCCGTCCCCACGCTGCGCACGGTGTGCGAGGCGTCGGTCAGGTGCCGGATGAGCGCCGAGCGTACGAACTGGTCGTCCTCGACCACGAGTACACGTGCCATGCGCCGCACCGTACGCCATCTCGAACAGCCGGGTGCGGGCCTGTGGATAACTCTCGGTTGTGGACAACTCGTGGGACGGGTGGGGCAGTATGGCCCGCGATGCGCAGAGGACTCGTACACGTACTGGCCTGGCTGCTCGCCACGGGCGCGGCGGTCACGCTGTCGTGGTGGGGTGTCCACACGGTGATGGCGGGCACGGCCTACGACCCGCCGCGTGCCCTGCCCATCAAGGCCGCCGACGCGACCAGGCAGAAGCCGGAGCCGTCGGCGACGCCGACACGGAGGCCGAGTCCGACGCAGGGCACCCCGAGCGCACCGCCCGCCGCCAGGAAGCCGAGCCCCACCCCCACGAAGCCGCCCGGCCCCTCCCCCACAGGCCCTGCCCCCGCCTCCGCCTCCGGAGAGGTCAAGAGCTACGACACCGACGGCGGCCGGGCCGTCTTCGACCTCGGGCGCACCTCCGCCTCCCTGGTCTCGGCGACCCCCGGGGCGGGCTGGTCGATGCAGGTGTGGAAGACGGAGTCGTGGATCCGCGTGGAGTTCTCCTCGGGCGCGGACCGCGTGTCGGTGTTCTGCACCTGGCACGACGGCCCGCCGCGCGTGGAGATCGGGACCTACTGAGAGACGTACGGAGTGCCGTACGGGGTCATCTGAACACCGACGCGGGCGGCGCCGGGGAGGCCACCGCCGCGAGGTCCGTCACGGGCACGGCCCCGCCGGTGAAGTCGGTGAGCGTCCTGCCGTGCTCGACCCGGCCGGGATGCGGGTCGGAGGCGGCGCGACGGGTCAGTTCGGCGACGGGCAGGGGGTGGTCGGAGGCGACCAGGACGGCGTTCCCGAAGCGCTTGCCGCGCAGCACCGTCGGGTCGGCGATCAGCGCGAGCTGCTCGAAACGGACTGCGGCGGTGGCGATCTGGCCGCGCAGGTGGGCCAGCGGCGGTCCGTCGGCGAGGTTGACGGCGTAGACGCCGCCGGGCTTGAGGGCCCTGCGGACATCGTCGAGGAACTCGGTCGAGGTCAGGTGGGCCGGGGTCCGGGCCCCGCTGAACACATCGGTGACGACGAGGTCGGCCCAGCCGTCCGGCACCTTGGCGAGGCCCTCGCGGGCGTCGACGGACCGCACCCGGATCCGCGCGTTCGGATCCAACGGCAGCTCCCGGCGCACCAGTTGCACGAGGGCGGCGTCCCGTTCGACGACCTGCTGGGTGGAGCGGGGCCGGGTGGCGGCGACGTAGCGGGCGAGGGTGAGCGCGCCGCCGCCGAGGTGCACGGCGTGCACGGGCCGGCCGGGCGGAGCGGCGAGGTCGACGACATGCCCGAGCCGGCGCTGGTACTCGAAGGACAGGTACTCCGGGTCGTCCAGGTCGACGTGCGACTGCGGGGCTCCGTCGATCACCAGGGTCCAGGCGCGGGCCCGCTCGCGGTCGGGGATCAGCTCGGCGAGCCCGCCGTCGACGCTCTCGACGACGGCCTCCGCGTCGGCCTGCCTGCGCCGGCCGCTCCTCGACTTTCCCATGGGGTCATTATCGGGGTCGTCCCGGTATGCGGGACGCACGCTCCGAGTCAATACACCTAGCGGCAGCTGTCCGCCGCCTTGATCATGCGGGCCGCCTCCCCCAGGGCCTCGCGCAGGGCCGCGGGGTCCGTCGCCAGGTCCGCCTCCCCGGGTGGCAGCAGCCAGTCCGAGCCCGCCACCGGCGGCTCGGGGGCCAGGGGCGTGCCGCGTCCGTCGGTTCCGGTGCAGGTGCTCCCCGGCAGGTCCCATGCCGCGGCCGTCCCCGGTGGCACCAGGAAGCCCAGCGTGCCGCCCCCGTCGTCGTGCAGGACGGGCCCGACCGCTTCCGCGGGGCCGCGCCGCAGGATGTCGACCGCCTCCAGCCCTTGCCGGGCCGGCACCGTCACGACATCGCAGCTGATCTCCATCCCGGCCTCCACCGCGAAACCCCTGCTTGGACGAGTGGTCGGAAGTCGGGGGCCTCCCGGTCCGTGGGGTTCAACGCGGCCGCCCGTCAACGGCTACGGCGGAAGTCAGCCGCAAAGGATGGCAGTTCATGGCAGATCACGTATGAGATATCCGGTTTGTAGCCAAACCCAGCGTGACGACTCCGGCACAGCAGGTACGTTCTTGCTCGCCGGACGCAAGGCGAGGCCTTACGGGCAATACGTACAAGTCTCCCCATTTCCGGCATGGTTCGACGGTTCGCACGAGAGGACCCGGCCATGGCGTCGTCAACAGTGACCTCGTCTCCACCCGACCGGCCGTCACGGCCGAACCTCGCCTTCCGGCAGCTGCGCGGACAGCGCTCGCCGGCCGAGTTCGCCGCGGTGATCCGCCGGGCCGCCCTCGAGATCGGCGAGCAGGTCAGCTGTGACGCCCGGTACATCGGCCGGGTCGAGGCGGGCGAGATCCGCTGCCCCAACTACGCGTACGAACGGGTGTTCCTGCATATGTTCCCAGGCCGCACGCTCACCGACCTGGGCTTCGCGCCCCGCTCGTCGGTACGCGGACGCCGGGCGCGCGACACCGAGGACGCGCCCCTGACGTGCACCACGAACCCGGCGAACGCCACGAGTGAGACCAGCGGGGCGTGCGAGCCGTATGAAACACAGAACCCGTACGACCCGTACCACCCGCACGACACCTACGAGGAGAGCGACGTGCTACGTCGCGCATTCATGACCAGCGGGGGCGCCACCGTGGCCGCCGCCTCGCTGGGACCCGTCGGCCTCGCCCTCGACGCAGCGGCGGCACAGCGCCCCGTGCGCCGCGCCGGGGGCAGTGACGCGGGTGCCCTGGAAGAAGCCGTCCGCCGCATCCGGCTGCTCGACGACCGGCACGGAGCCGACGGCCTCTACCGCCGCGCGGCCGCCCCGCTGCGTGCCGCCTACGCCCTGCTGGACGCCGGCGCCACCCGGCAGACCACAGCGGACCGGCTCTACTCCGGCGCCGGTGAACTGGCCATCTCCGTGGGCTGGCTGGCCCACGACTCGGGACGCTTCGACGACGCCCGCTCCCACTACGCGGAGGCGCTCGCGACCGCCCGGATGACCGGCGATCCGGGCCTGGAGGCGCACGCCTTCTGCAACACGGCGTTCCTCGCACGCGACGCGGGCCGGCCGCGCGAGGCGGTCCGGGCGGCCCAGGCCGCGCAGCGCGTCGCCCGGCCCGTGGGCTCGGCCCGGCTGATGTCGCTGCTCGCGCTGCGCGAGGCGGGCGGCTGGGCGGGACTCGCCGACCGCGTCGGCTGCGAGCAGGCACTGGCCCGGGCACAGACCTTCTTCGAACGCGGCACCTCGGAGGCCGACCCCGAGTGGATGAGCTTCTACGGAGAGGCCGAACTGGAGGGCCTGGAGGCGCAGTGCTGGTCCGCGCTCGGCGACTGGCGCCGGGCGGCACGGCACGCGCGGCGGGCGGCGGACCTGCAAGATCCGCACTTCACGCGGAACATCGCGCTGTACACGGCGGAGCTGGCGGACGACCTCGCGCGGGGCGGACGGCCCGACGAGGCGGCGACGGCGGGGATGCGGGTGCTGGATCTGCTGGAGGAGGTCCAGTCGTCCCGGATCCAGACGATGCTGGCGGCCACGGCACGTGTGCTGCTTCCGCACCGCCGGGCTTCCGGGGTGTCGGCGTTCCTGGAGCGGCACGCCTCGGCGCCGAGGGTCACCTGACGACAGGCCCTCACTATCCGAGGTGCCCGAGGTCGTTCCAGCTCTCGATGGCCGGCTCGCCGTACGCCCAGCCCAGTACCGACAGGGACGTCGGGTTCAGCCGTATCCGGGCCGCGAAGTCGATCGGCAGGCCCAGCCACCGGGCCCCGAGAGTGCGCAGGATGTGCCCGTGGGCGAAGACCAGGACGTCACGGTCCTCGGAGCGCGCCCAGGAGACCACCTCGTCCGCCCGGGCCGTCACCTCGGCGAGGGTCTCGCCCTCGGGGACGCCGTCGCGCCAGATCAGCCAGCCGGGCCGGACGGCCTGGATGTCCGCCGGGGTCATGCCCTCGTAGGCCCCGTAGTCGACCTCCAGCAACGCGTCCCAGGCCCGCGCGCGGTCGCCGAAACCGGCCAGTTCACATGTTTCACGCGCGCGTGACAGCGGGCTGGTGCGCACCTCGATGCCGGGCAGTCCGTCGTACGGCGCCCGGTGCAGACGTTCGCCGAGCAGCTTGGCACCACGCCTGCCCTCCTCCAGGAGGGGTACATCGGTCCTGCCGGTGTGCTTGCCGGACAGGGACCACTCGGTCTGTCCGTGCCGGGCCAGCAGGATGCGCGGAGCCATGGGGGACCTTTCCGGAAGGAAAACGCGAGCGGAACT
The DNA here is from genome assembly GCF_055589465.1 of Streptomyces sp. NPDC041940. Taxonomy (NCBI): domain Bacteria; kingdom Bacillati; phylum Actinomycetota; class Actinomycetes; order Kitasatosporales; family Streptomycetaceae; genus Streptomyces; species Streptomyces sp. NPDC041940. The sequence continues at coordinate 230,604 of NZ_JBVJBP010000009.1, read as the reverse complement.
CCTCCATCATCGCGCACGCTGGTGACGGGCAACCCGGGGGGCGATCTCTGCGTCTTTGAGGTCCGGAGGGCGCCCCCAGGGCGCGCACACGCACCGTAAGGTGGCACGACCGGCGGGGAGCCGTGACGACGAAGGGGGAGGGCGATCGGATGCCGCACACCGAGACACCGGGCACCGAGGCGGCCCCTGCGCCCCGGCTGCGCTGGTGGACGGAGCTGCCGCTCATCCTGCTGGTGTACGCGTGCTACTCGGCGGGCCGGCTCCTCGTGCGGGGCGACGTCTCCGGGGCGGTCGACAACGGCCTGGCGATCCTGCGGATCGAGAAGGCGCTGTTCCTCAACGCCGAGCACCCGCTCAACCGCCTCTTCACGCACGAGGCGTGGATAGGCATACCGGCGGACTTCTGGTACGCGTCGCTGCACTACCTGGTCACGCCGGCGATCCTCATATGGCTCTTCCGCTCCCGGGCCGTGCGCTACCGCGCCGCGCGCACCTGGCTGTGGACGTCGACCTTCGTCGGCCTGATCGGCTTCACCCTGATGCCGACCTGCCCGCCCCGGCTCCTCGACGCGAGCCACGGCTTCGTGGACACGATGGCCCAGTACAGCTCGTACGGCTGGTGGGGCGCCGAGGCCAGCGCACCGCGCGGCATGGGCGGTATGACCAACCAGTACGCGGCCATGCCGAGTCTGCACGTGGGCTGGGCCCTGTGGTGCGGAGTGATGCTGTGGCGCTACGGCGGTACGCGCCTGGCGAAGGCGGCCGCCGTCGCCTACCCGCTGATCACCACGATCGTGGTCATGGGCACCGCCAACCACTACTTCCTCGACGCGGTCGCGGGCGCGGCCGTCATGGGCGTCGGACTGCTGCTGGCGCCGCTGGTGACGCGCACGGCGGACCGGGTCAGGGCACGGTTCGTGCCGCGGTTCGCTGCGGTCTCGGCGGTCGCGGCGGACTCCGCTTCCGCAGCCACTTCCGCATCCGCCTCCGCAGCCACTTCCGCATCCGCCTCCGCAGCCACTTCCGCCGCTGGTTCCTCGGATGTCAGTGCCGGATGCCAGACTTCCGCGGGTGAGCGAATTCCACGGCAGCGCGATGCGCGGTTCGGAGCGGGAGCCGAGCCGAGTGCCTCTCCCCAGGACGCGGGGGACGGCGCTCCGGCAGCGGCTCGCTGAGCTGCGCGGGCCCGACGTACCCGCGAAGGCACTGGACGCGCGCGCTCTGGCGGCGCTGGCCGCCAACCCCGGTTGTGCGCGGCGCGCGATCCTCGACGGTGCCGGGGTGGACAAGGCGGCGCTGGCGAGCGCGCTGGGTGCGCCGTCGGCCTTCGGACAGTCCCAGTTCGCGCTCACGCGGGGCAACGCGTTCGAGGCGCGGGTCAAGGCCGACGGCGGCGCGGAGCTGCTGCGGCTGGTGCACGAGAAGCTGGACCGGACCGCCGAGCCGCCCGCCGACGCGCGCGTGCCCGACCTGACCGCGACCGGCCCCCAGGGGCGTACGGCCCGTACGGCGCTGGAGCTGCGCGAGGCCACCGGGCATCCCGGCGCGTGGACGCTGCTCGACCACCCGATGCTCGCGCTGGACGTCGCTGGTTCCCCGGCGTTCCTGGAGCCGGACGCGGTGGTGGTGCACCCGGACGGCAGCTGGACCGTGGTCGAGATCAAGTCCTTCCCGCTGCTGGACGGTTCGGCGGATCCGGCGAAGGTCGGGGCGGCGGCCCGCCAGGCGGCGGTGTACGTGCTGGCGCTGGAGAAGGTCGCGGAGCACCTGGATCCGGCCCCACGCGTGCGGCACCGGGTCCTGCTCGTCTGCCCCCGGGACTTCTCCAACCTGCCGGCCGCGTCCGCCGTCGACATCCGCAAGCAGCGCGCGGTGACGGCCCGCCAGCTGGCCCGGCTGACCCGTGTCGAGGACATCGCCGACGAGCTCCCCGAGGGCACGTGCTTCTCCCCCGAGCTGCCCGCCGACGCGCTGTCGTCCGCCGTGGAGTCGGTCCCGGCGACCTACGCGCCCGAGTGCCTGTCCGCGTGCGAGCTGGCCTTCCACTGCCGGGGCCGATCGCGGGAGGCGGGCGCGGTGACGACGCTCGGCCGCCCGGCGCGGGCGGAACTGGGCGGCCTCGAAACCGTCGAGGACGTCCTCGCGGCGGCCCGCGGGGAGGCCGGGGATCCCGGTGACCCGGCGGTGGCGGCGCTGCGGCGGGCGGCGGCCCTGCGTGCGGAGGCCCTGGAGGCGGCGTGTCGCTGATCTCCACCCTGGCCCGGCTTGAGGCCGTCAGCACCGGACGCGCCCAGCCCGCCGCCACCGTCCGGCACCGGCATCTCGGCGACCGCCCGCTGGTGTTCGTGCCGCTCATCACCGCCGGTGAGGCCGGTGCCCCGCTCGGCGCGCTGGTCGGCACCGACCGGGACGCGCCGCGTCTCCTGGTCGTCCCGCAGCCCCGCGACCGCGACCTCAGGTTCGCGTTCCTGGCCGAACTGGCCGACGTGGTGCTGCCGTACGTCGACGCGTACGCCGAGGTCGTGGAGGCCGCCGAGCGCACCGAGACCGACCCCGAGACCGGCAAGCGGGTCAAGGTCGAGGTCGACCTGTGCGCGGACGCCCCGCAAGTGATCGTGCCGAGCCGCGCGGGCATCGACCTGGTGCGGCTGCTCGGACGCTCCACGCGTTTCCGGCGTACGGCGGAGCAGGACCCGGAAGCCCCGTATCCGGCGCCGCCCCGGGTGCCGTTGCTGGGGCGGTGGCTGACGCACTTCGGGGAGCGGGCCCGGGTGCCCGGATCCTCGCTGCTGCTGGCGATGACCGACGTCCTGGGCCGGCACTGGGCGACCGGGCAGTCCACCCTGGAGGACCAGCATCTGGGGGCGCTGCTCGCCTGGATCGACCCGCCGGAGGGCCTGTCCGGCGCCGAGGCCGCGCTGCGGGCCGAGCTGGAGCGGGACGAGCGGGGCCAGCTGACGTGTCCCCCGGCCGGTCCGGCCACCGACCCGGCGTTCGACAACAAGCTGCTCGCCCCGGCCATCGAGCGCTACGACCGTGCCCGCACCGCCCACGCCGTCGCCGAGGACGGGCTGGAGGCCGACGACCGGCTCGGCTCGCTGACCGGCGCCGAGCGGGAGATCCGCGACCTGGTGCTCAGCCGCACCCGCCCCACCTGGGACGCGATCTGGCGGGGCCTGGACCTGCTGCGGGAGCTGCCCGAGGGGGCGTATGCCGAGGAGCGGTGGACGCGCGACCGCTGGTCCTTCACCGGCCACCGCGACCGGGTCCTGGCCGGCGAACCCCCGCAGCCGCGCCGCGACGACGCGGTCACCGCGGCGAACAAGCTGGCCACGCGCGAGCGCGAACAGGCCCGGCTCGAGGCGCAGGAGGCCCTCGACGATCCGCTGGTGATGGCCGGACGGCGGCTGTCCGGGGAGGCGTTCGCGGGCGAGGTCACCGATGTCGTGATGACGTACAGCGACGGCAAGCGGCCGAGCCCCCGCCCCCTGGTCACGGTCCGCACGGACGACCGGCCGCACCTCGGGGAGCGGACGAAGGTGTACCGGTCGCTGGGCGGGAAGCCGCAGTCGGCGGAGTTCGTCGGGGACGAGGAGGACGGCGCGTACGTCGTGCTGCGGGTCCTCGACAAGATGGGCCGCGGCAAGGAGCCCGAGCCGGGGTCGGTGCCGGAGAAGGGCGACCGGGTCTGCTTCACGCTCTTCGAGCACGAGCAGCGGGGCGGCGCGAAGCTGCCCGACCCGGAGGAGACACCGTGGACGCACGGCGGGCCGCCGGGTGAGGCGGCGCTGGAGCCGGCCGACCCCGTGACCGAGGAGGATGTGTTGTGACCACGGTCTTCGACCCCTCCGCCGCCGCGACCCAGGCCACCGACGCGATTCTCCACGACACGCTGCACGGCACCGCGCGCGGTGTGGTCGTCGATTCCCCGCCCGGTGCCGGCAAGTCCACGCTGGTCGTGCGCGCGGCGCTGGAACTCGCCGAGGCGGGCCACTCGTTGATGGTCGTCGCGCAGACCAACGCCCAGGTCGACGACCTCGTCCTGAGGCTCGCCGAGAAGAATCCCGAGCTGGCGGTGGGCCGGCTGCACAGCAGCGACTCCGACCCGTACGACAAGGCGCTCGACGATCTGCCGAACGTGCGCAAGTCGGCGAAGGCGGGCGACCTCGCCGGGCTGGCCGTGGTGCTCTCGACGGCGGCGAAGTGGGCGCATGTGAAGGTCGACGAACCGTGGCGGCACGCGATCGTCGACGAGGCGTACCAGATGCGCTCGGACGCGCTGCTCGCGGTGGCCGGGCTGTTCGAGCGGGCGCTGTTCGTGGGCGACCCGGGGCAGCTGGACCCGTTCGCGATCGTGGGCAGCGAGCAGTGGGCGGGCCTCGCCTACGACCCGTCGGCCTCGGCGGTGACGACCCTGCTCGCGCACAACCCGGAGCTGCCCCAGCACCGGCTGCCGGTCTCCTGGCGGCTCCCGGCCTCGGCGGCTCCCCTGGTCTCGGACGCGTTCTACCCGTTCACGCCGTTCCGCAGCGGCACCGGCCCGGGCGACCGTGCCCTGTCCTTCGCCGTCCCCTCCGACGGATCGGGCCCCGACCGGGTGATCGACGAGGCGGCCGCATCGGGCTGGGGCCTGCTGGAACTGCCCCCGCGGCGCACCCCGCGCACGGACCCGGAGGCGGTACGGGCGGTGGCGACGGTCGTACGGCGCCTGCTGGACCGGGGTGGCGCGGCGACGTCGGAACGCTCGACGGACCCCTCGCCCCTGACCGCCGACCGGGTCGCCGTCGGCACAGCGCACCGGGACCAGGCGGCGGCCGTACGTGCCGCCCTGGCCGACCTCGGCGTCACCGACGTGGTCGTGGACACGGCGAACCGGCTGCAGGGACGTGAGTACGACGTCACGGTGGTCCTGCACCCCCTCTCCGGCCGCCCCGACGCCACGGCCTTCCACCTGGAGACAGGCCGCCTCTGCGTCCTGGCCTCCCGCCATCGGCACGCCTGCGTCGTGGTGTGCCGGGCGGGGGTGAGCGACCTGCTGGACGACTATCCGTCGACGGAGCCGGTGCAGCTGGGGACAGTGGTGAAGTTTCCCGACGGGTGGGAGGCGAACCACGCGGTGCTGGCGCACTTGGCGGAGCACCGGGTGGTGTGGCGCCCGTAGCCGGTGCAGGCGGAGACACCCGCCAGCACATGTGGCCGAACATCGCGGGTTCCGGCGGCCCCGGCGAACGCCGGGTGGTGTGGCAGCCGTACCCACTCCCGCGATGCCCACTTGCGCGCCCGCGAGACAATGGACGGTGGCCCGCTCCACCGGGAGGGCCGTGCGCGACGGACGAGGAGGAGAAGACATGGCGGAGCCCACGCCGCGTCGGAACGAACCGCGGCTACGCCCCGCGCCCCTGCTTTTCGAGCCCGCGGAGGCGGCCTCCGACCCTGAGCACTTCTTCGACCTCGAGTCGATCGACGATCCCCGGGCCCTGCTGGCCCGGTCGACGGAGCTGACGCTGGCGTTCCGGGCCGCGGCCGACCGGGCCGTGGAGTTCCAGGCGATCGCGGCGGCGCAGCTGGCCGATCCACGGCGGTTCGACCGGCTGACGACCGCGGACATCGCCGAGCGGGCCGAGTGGACCGAGGACTACGCCAAGAAGATGGTCGAGTTCGGCCGGGACCTGCTGCGGGGCGGCGTCGAGGGCCGGGGTCCCGTCGACCCGGTGTGATCTACGTGGCATATGCCAGGCGGGCAAGATACTCCCTCCCACCCCCTCCTGTCCCGGATTCCCGCAACCCTCGGGAACCGCATGCTCACGGCCGGTAGATGTAGATGTCATGAGCAGCGGATGGAACGCCTCCCATGTCACCCCGGACGGAGCCGCCTGGCTCGCTTCGGCAGGAACGTATCCGCGAAGCACGCTCGCCCTCTGGGCGGAGCGGCCGGACGCGCCGGTCGTGCTGCCCTGCGGGGCGGTCTTCGACGTGGTCAGCGCGCCCTCGGTGTTCGGGCGGCGGATGCTCGACCGGCTGTGGGACGACGGCCCCGGCTCGGGCCCGGTCGCGGAGTTCCGCGGCCGCATGCTGCTGTTCGCCGCACCGGGCACGGCCCAGCGGCTGCCGGCGCTGCTGGCGTGGGAGGAGTGGGGCACGCTCGGCCGCGACGGCGGGGAGACCGGCCGCACGGGCGCCGTACCGCCCCTGCTGTGCCACGGCACGGGCGACGCCGTGACCATCCCCGCACCGGCGGAGCCCGCCTCCCCCGCCCGCTCCGGCTGCCGCTGGCTCGTCGCCCCCGACACCCGTCAGCCCTGGCTCCCGGGCCCGGAAGTACTGCTGTGGGCGGCCGTGCGGGCAGCCCGTTCGGCGGTGCGGATTTCGATTTTTCCTCCCGCCGACCAGGGTGCTAAGGTCTACGACGTCAGCAGGCGCCGCTAGCTCAGTTGGTTAGAGCAGCTGACTCTTAATCAGCGGGTCCGGGGTTCGAGTCCCTGGCGGCGCACAGACGGTGAAAGGCCCCCTCGCGAGAGCGAGGGGGCCTTTCGCGTGTCCACGACACCCTCAGCGGCCCACCGTGATCTTCACCGTCCACGCCCCCGAAGCCGTACGCCCCTCCACCTCCACCCGCACCCCCTCCCCCGGCACCGTGAAGCTCTCGCCGAGGGCGATCGGCGCGTCCGCGAGGGGCGGGTACACCGAGTCCTCCCAGCACGCCTCGGTCCGCGGATGGGCGTCGATCACCTCGATGGGGCCGCCCCCGGACTGCGCCTCGCCCCGCACCCGGTACACGAGCACCCCCTGCCGGCACGCGGCCGTGTCATTGCCCACCGGCCCCCGCGCCTCGAAGGCGAGCACACTGTCGGGGCCCGTCCGCACCACCGCGAGCTTGGTGCCCCGCCCGAGTCCGAAGGCCGGCGCCCCGGCGACGCCCGGGACCGGCACCCCCGGCGCCGCGGCCAGCGGCTCCAGGGTCAGCCGGGCCGGCCCGGCGTCCTGCACACACCGCACCTGCCGCGGATTCAGCCAGCCCAGCTTCCACTTGTGCCAGCCGAACAGATCGGGGGCGAGTCCGAACTGGCTGCCCATCAGGTCCCAGTCGCCGACATGTGTGTCCCAGTCGCCCTTGCCGTCGGCGGGCCGGTGGTAGAGGTCGGGCAGATCGAAGACATGCCCGGTCTCGTGGGCGAGGACGAGCCGGTCCGGCGGATGCTGCTCGAACACCGTGACGACCCGGCGCAGGTCGGTGCCGTCGGCCCGCATCGGGCTGGTGAGATTGACGACCTTGGTCGCGTCGGAGTCCACGCCGGGCGCGTCCGGGTCGGCGACGAAGTACACGACGTCGTAGCGCGAGAAGTCGACCTCCGGGTCGGCCGCGGCGAGCGCGTCCCGCAGATACGCGGCCCGGTGCTCGGCGCTCCAGTCGCGCTGTATGGCGTACGCCGTGGAGGGGCGCGGCATCTGGACCCAGTGGCCGAGCGGGTGCGGGCGCAGGGTGAAGCGGCCGTAGGACGCCCGTTCGAAGAATCGGGTGGTGTCCGGGAAGTGGTCGGCGGTCAGTTCCTGCGGCGTGGTCAGCGGACGGGCGTCCGGGAAGGACAGGAAGACCATGACCGCGTCCAGGGAGCGGGCCGGGCGCGGATAGGCGGCGTTCCAGGTGTCCAGGCCCTCCGAGTGGTGGGCGTCGGTGCGGGTCAGGGCGCAGGGCTCGGCCGAGTCGGGCCCCGCGGCCGAGTGGCCGGTGCCGAGGGAGGTGGCGGCGAGGGCCGACATGGTGGTGAACACGGCCGCGGTGGCGCGCAGTCGGGCGCGCGAGAACTGACGCGGCACGGATACCTCCGGGTACGGTTCGCGGGACACCGCACCCAGCCTGTGTCGATTTATATGACTGCGCCCTGTTTGTCTGCACCAGTCGAGTGAAGGAGCCGAAACATCGCGGAAGGCGACATCCCAGAAGCACTCACGGAATGTCACAACTGGTCGGGGGCCTGAAGAAGCCGTCCAGGTGCGAGCAGAAACGATCTGGCAGAAGGGCCCGTTGGCCGGGAACACTGGACACCGGCTGGAAGGCCCTGGGGCCAGCCTCTATGATCGGCACACTTTCCTGACCTTTCCTGCACGGACAGAGATCGAATACATGCGGGAGCGAGCGGTGAGCGGAACCTCCGAAGGGCCCACGCCCGCGGCAGACCTCGACCGACCGGTCGTCACAGAGAGTGAGATCGACACGCCCCCTCGTACTGAGAACCCTCGTACCGAGACCCCCCTTACCGAGCACCTGTCTCAGTCGCCCTACCGCTCCGTCTTCACGGCCGCCCCGCTCGCCATGGCCGTCGTGGACCGCGAGGGCACGGTCGTCAGCGCCAACGACTCACTCGCCGCGCTGCTCGGCACCGCCCCGGACGAGCTCGCCGGGGCCGCCGCCGCAGATCTGGCCGACCTCACCTCCGACGCCCGCACCTGGCACGCCTACCGCGAGGTGCTGCGCGGCCGGCAGTCCCGGCTGCGCTGCACCCGCCGCCTCAAGCACCCCGACGGGCACTCGCTGTGGGTGCAGGTGACGGTCGCCCCGCTGCCCGCCGACGACCGGGGCGTGCTCATGTCCGTGGCCGACATCAGCTCCCGCCGGGAACTCCAGGCCCGGCTGCGGCACTTGCAGATGCACGACGCGGTGACCCGGCTGCCCAACCGCACGCTGTTCTTCGAACGCCTGTCGGCCGCACTGGAGGCCGAGTCGTACGAGCAGAGCGGCACGGGCCGGATCGGGCTGTGCTATCTGGACCTGGACGGCTTCAAGGCCATCAACGACACCCTCGGCCACCGCGTCGGCGACCGGCTGCTGGCCGCCGTCGCCGAGCGTCTGATGCGCTGCGCGGACGAGACGGGTTTCGCCCGCACCAGCACCCCGCTGGTGGCCCGGCTCGGCGGCGACGAGTTCGCGCTGCTCGTCGAGGACTCCACGGGCACCGAACAACTGGCCGAGCTGGCCGAAGCCGTGCTGCGGGCGATCCAGGACCCCTTCGACATCTCCGGCCAGCGGCTGTCGGTGTCGGCGTCGATCGGGGTCGTGGAACGGCACGCGGCCGGCACCACCCCCACCGCCCTGGTGCAGGCGGCGGACACGACGCTCTACTGGGCGAAGGCCGACGGCAAGGCCCGCTGGACGCTGTTCGACCCGGAGCGCAACGCCCACCGCATGACCCGCCAGGCCCTCGCCTCCACGCTCCGGCCTGCCATCGACCGGGGCGAGTTCCGGCTGGAGTACCAGCCGCTGGTCGGCATGGAGGACGACCGGCTGCACGGGGTCGAGGCGCTCATCCGCTGGAATCATCCCCAGTTCGGCGTACTGACGCCGAATCGGTTCATCGGACTGGCCGAGGAGGACGGTTCGATCGTCCCGCTGGGCCGCTGGGTGCTGCGTACGGCCTGCCGGCAGGCCCGCCGCTGGCAGCGGGAGCATCCGGACGAGCCGCCGATCTTCGTCAGCGTCAACGTGGCGGTCCGGCAGGTCTGGGACTCGGACCTGGTCGCGGACGTGGCCGAGACCCTGGCCGAGACGGGCCTCGCGCCGCATCTGCTCCAGCTGGAGCTGACCGAGTCGGCGGTGATGGGCTCGGGCGGCCGGCCGCTGCAGGCCCTGAAGGCGCTCAGCGACATGGGCGTGCGCATCGCCATCGACGACTTCGGCACGGGCTACTCGAACCTCGCGTATCTGAGCCGGCTGCCGGTGTCGGTGCTGAAGCTGGACGGTTCCTTCGTGCGGGGCTTCCAGTACGACGACCGGGAGGCGGGCGCCCGCCCGAACCCCGCCGACGAGGTCGTGGTCGAGGCGATGATCCAGCTCGCGCACCGGCTCGGGCTGACCGTGACGGCCGAGTGCGTGGAGACCTCGGCCCAGGCGGTCCGGCTGCGGCGCATCGGCTGCGACACCGGACAGGGCTGGCTGTACTCCCGTCCGGTGTCGCCGGACCGTATCTCCGAGCTGCTGGGCACGCCGGATGTTCAGGCGGGCGTCGGCAACCCGTAGGCGTCGGCGATGAGTTCGTAACTGCGGACGCGGACGTCACCGCCGTGCGCGTTGGCCGTGATCATCAGCTCGTCGGCGCCGGTGCGCTTGGCGAGGTCGTCGAGGCCGGAGCGGACCTCGTCCGGGGTGCCGTGGATGACGTTGGCGTTCCAGGAGTCGACGAAGTCGCGCTCCATGGGGCTGAACTCGTAGGCCGCCGCCTCCTCGGGGCTGGGCACGAGGCCTGGGCGGCCGGTGCGCAGCCGGACCATGCTGAGTGCCGCGGCCAGCACCTGCCGGCGGGCCTCCTTCTCCTCGTCGGCGGCGAGGGCGGAGACACCGATGAGGGCGTACGGCCGGTCGAGCACGGCGGAGGGCCGGAAGGACTCCCGGTACAGGTCCAGGGCCGGGACGGTGTTCTGCGCCGAGAAGTGGTGCGCGAAGGCGAAGGGCAGCCCGAGGACACCCGCGAGGCGGGCGCTGAAGCCGGAGGAGCCGAGCAGCCAGATCGGCGGCCGGTGCGGGGACTGGACGCCGCCGGGGGACGTGGCCTGGATCGGGCCCGGTACGGCGTGGATACGGCGGTAGCGGTGCCCGTCGGGGAAGTCGTCGTCGAGGAAGCGGGTCAGCTCGGCGAGTTGCTCGGGGAAGTCGTCGGCGCCCTCGTTCAGCCGGTCGGTGCGGCGCAGGGCGGCGGCCGTGGCACCGTCCGTGCCGGGGGCACGGCCGAGGCCCAGGTCGATCCGGCCCGGGGCCATCGCCTCCAGCGTGCCGAACTGCTCGGCGATCACCAGCGGGGCGTGGTTGGGCAGCATCACGCCGCCCGAGCCGAGCCGGATGCGGTCGGTGTGGGCGGCGAGGTGAGCCAGGATCACGGCGGGCGACGACGAGGCCACGCCCGGCATGGAGTGGTGCTCGGCGATCCAGTAGCGGTGGAACCCGCGGGCCTCCGCGAGGCGGGCCAGCTCGACGCTGGTACGCAGCGCGTCGGAGGCGGTACGGCCGGCCCCTACGGTGACCAGGTCCAGTACGGAGAGGGGGACGGGGGCGCTGCCCTGTGCCGCGCCGCGTATCTCGTCGCCGGGTGTCTCGTCTGCCGACACGGTGGGGTGCCTCCTGCTGTGGGCCGTGTGCTGTCGTTCCGGGCCTAACAGGGGACTGTCTCCGGTTATTCCCCGGGGCGGGCCCGACAAAGCGGTGTGGCCGATTCCGGCCCTCATGGAAGGTGCGCCCGAGGGCACCGCTCTCTGATGACGAGGAACAGGCCCGGTTTGCGAGACCGAGGGCGCGGCGCGATCCGGGCGAGCCTCTTCGGAACCGTGATCGCAGGGCCCCAGGAGCTGTTCGACTCCGGTATCGGCTGGGACTTCCCGCTGGCCATGCTGGTCGGGGCTGTCGCAGGGGGAGCCGTGGGCTTCACGTTCCCTTCCCTGCTGCGCCGTCGCCGGACACCACGCCCCGTTCCACCGCCACCGCCGTATCCTCCGCCCCCGCCCCCCGAACAAAGGACATGAACCCATGTCGGTTCCGATGGCTCACGACGACGTCACCGTCGTCCTGGTCCGGCGCAAGCGGTCATAGGCCGGACTCGTCCTCGCCGCCCGAACAACAACGGCCCGGGCGGCGAGGACGGCACTCATCGATCACGCCTGGACGATCGGCTCCCTGGTGAACAGCGCGCCCAGCTGCGGCGCGTTCACCCTGCGGTCGGCCAGGCGCAGGCACTCCCAGACCGTGACCTGGTTGGCGGTGAGGATCGGCTTGCCGAGTTCCTTCTCCAGGGCCGGGATGTGCGCGGCCGTGTGCAGGGCCGTGTCCGGAAGGAGGAGGGCCTCGGCCTCGGGGTGGTCGGAGTTCCGGGCCAGGGCGAGGAGTTCCGCCTCGCCCCAGGTGCCGACCTCGGCGGCCGTGATGATGCCGGAGCTGTTGACCGACACGACCTCCACACCGTCCGAGCGCAGGAACTCGGCGAAGAGCCGCGCCACGTCGTCCGGGTACGTCGCCCCGATCGCGACCCGCCGCGCCCCCAGTTCCTTGACCGCGTGCGCGAAGGCGAAGGACGTCGAGGAGGCGGGCATGCCGGCCGTCTGCGCCAGGGAGCGGACCTGCTCCTGGGCGCCGTCCCAGCCGTAGACGAAGCTGCCGCTCGTGCAGGCCCACACCACGGCCTCGGCGCCCGCGTGCCGCAGCTCCTGGACGCCCGCCGCCAGCCGGCCCGCGGAGCCCATCTCCAGCAGCGCGTCGACCCGGTGCGCGTCCTCACCGATATCGGTGTGCACCAGGTCCACCCGGATGTCGCTGCCCAGCAACTGCTCGATGCGCGGATAGTCGTCCTCGGCCGAGTGGCCCGGGTAGAGAAATCCCAGTGCTGTCATGTCCAGCCTTCCTGCTGCTCTTCTTCCGGCACTACAGGCCCGGGGTCCGCCCCCGGCGATCCGAGACCGGCGCGCGCCTCCGGGTTGATCAGCGCTTGATACGGTCCCACCGCACGGGTACCCAGCCGGCGCAGCGCAGCCCACATCGTCACTTGGTTGGCCGAGATCACCGGGATCCGCAGCTCGGCCTCCAGCTGCGGGATGACGTCGTAGGTGGGCAGGTTGGTACAGCTGATGAACAGGGCGTCGGCGTCGCCGCGTACGGCCTCCCGCGCCATGTCCACCACCTCCCGGTAGGGGACCTTCCAGATGTGCCGGGTCAGGCCCATGAAGGCACACCCGGAGATCGTGACGCCGGCCTGGGCGACGTAGGCCTCCAGCGACTGCGTCACCGACACCGTGTACGGCGTCACCAGCGCGACCCGCCGTACGTCCAGCTCCACCAGGGCCTCCAGCAGCCCGCCCGAAGTGGTGATCGCCGGTACGGCACCAGCCCGGCTCATCGCCTCGCACATCGCGCGCTCGCCCATGACGCCGCCGACGAAGCTGCCCGACGTACACGCGTAGGCGATGACCTCGGGGGCGATCGCGTTGATGGTGCGGACCGCCTCGCTCAGCGTCTCGTGCTCGCTGACCAGGCGGGCCAGATCGAGGCTCACCTCGACCGGCACGAACGGTGTTCGTGTCATATGGAGGGAGACCTCGTCCGGCACCCAGCGCCACAGCTCGCGGTCGAGTGCGAAGTCGAAGGGGGCGACGACGCCGACCCCGCGCTGCGGGCTGGGCCCGCCGAGAAATGAGACGTCCATGGCAGGCACCGGCCTCACGCTGGGCAACTAGTGTGCAACGGATCGTGGGAACGCCCGTGTTGACGACGGTAGGTTCGGGTGCGAGCGTGGTCAATCCGTCCGGATCACTCCTTGGTCAACACCCGGTTAACTCGTCGTCACCGGTCGGCGCCCGCAGGCCGGCCCGCCCCGCCGCACGGCTGGAGAAACGGCTGCTCATGCCCACTCCCACCCTCCTCGTCCTGGACGCCGAACCCCTCCCCCGGCTCGGCCGCCTCACCGGCCGCGCCCGGATCGAACACACCGACGAGGCCGGTCTCGCCGAGCGCCTCCCGCGCGCGGATGCCCTGCTGGTGTGGGACTTCACCTCACGCGCCGTGCGGGACGCGTGGCCGGGCGAGGGTCCGCGGCCACGCTGGGTGCATACGGCCAGCGCCGGGGTGGACCATCTGATGTGCCCGGAACTCGCCGCCTCCGACACGGTGGTGACGAACGCGCGCGGCATCTTCGACCAGCCGATCGCCGAGTACGTCGCCGCGCTCGTACTGGCGATGGCCAAGGATCTGCCGCGCACGCTGGAGTTGCAGCGGGAGCGGACCTGGCGGCACCGCGAGTCGCACAAGGTCGCCGGGGGCAAGGCCGTCGTGGTCGGCTCCGGACCGATCGGCCGGGCGATCGCCCGCACGCTGAAGGCGCTGGACATCACGACCGCACTGGTCGGCCGCGCCCCGCGCTCCGGCGTGCACGGCCCGGAGGACCTGGACCGGCTGCTGGCGCGCGCCGACTGGGTGATCGCGGCGGCACCGCTCACCGAGCAGACGCACGGCATGTTCGACGCCCGCCGCTTCGGCGTGATGCAGCCCTCCGCCCGGTTCGTCAACATCGGCCGGGGCCAGCTCGTCGTCGAGGACGACCTCGCCGCCGCCCTGGCCAAGCACTGGATCGCGGGCGCCGCGCTGGACGTCTTCGAGGCCGAACCCCTGACCCCCGACAGCCCCTTGTGGCAGCTCCCGGGCCTGATCGTGTCCCCGCACATGAGCGGCGACATCGTCGGCTGGCGGGACGAACTCGGCGCCCAGTTCGTGGACCTGTACGAACTCTGGGCGAGCGGAGAGCCACTGAAGAACGTGGTCGACAAGCAGCGTGGGTACGTACCTGGTCACTGACGTTCCTTGGAGGGTGGATGACCGAGCTCACCGACCTGACCGCCGTACGGCTCCTCGACGGGTACCGCAAGGGCGAGTGGAGCCCCGTGGAGGCGACCCGGGCGGCGCTGGAGCGGGCCGAGGCGATCCAGCCGGAGGTGAACGCCTTCGTCCGGCTGACCGCCGAGGACGCGCTGGAGCGGGCCCGGGAGTCGGAGGAGCGATGGCGGCGCGGTGAGCCGCAGGGGCTGCTGGACGGGGTGCCCGTCACGGTGAAGGACATCCTGCTGCAGCGCGGCGCGCCGACCCTGCGCGGCTCGAAGGCCGTGGATCCGGCGGGCCGCTGGGACGAGGACGCCCCGTCCGTGGCCCGGCTACGGGAACACGGGGCGGTCTTCATCGGCAAGACGACGACGCCCGAGTACGGCTGGAAGGGCGTGACGGACTCGCCGCTGAGCGGGGTGACGCGCAATCCGTACGACCCCTCGCGTACCGCCGGCGGGTCGAGCGGCGGCAGCGCCGCGGCCGTGGCGCTCGGCGCGGGGCCGCTGTCGCTGGGCACGGACGGCGGCGGCAGTGTGCGGATCCCGGCGTCGTTCTGCGGGATCTTCGCGCTGAAGCCGACGTACGGGCGGGTGCCGCTCTACCCGGCGAGCGCGTTCGGCACGCTTGCGCACGTCGGGCCGATGACCCGGGACGCGGCGGACTCGGCGCTGCTGATGGATGTGATCGGCCATCCGGACTCGCGCGACTGGTCGGCGCTCACGGCCCCGCCCGGTCCGTACACGGACGGCCTGGCGGGCGGGGTGCGCGGGCTGCGCGTGGCGTACTCGCCGTCGCTGGGCGGGCAGGTGGCGGTGCGTCCGGAGGTCGCCACGGCCGTGCGCCGGGCGGTGGAGCGGCTGGCGGAGCTCGGCGCGTACGTCACGGAGACCGACCCGGACCTCACCGACCCGGTGGAGGCCTTCCACACCCTGTGGTTCAGCGGAGCGGCCCGGGTGACCGAGCATCTGGGCCCGCACCAGCGGGAGTCGCTGGACCCGGGCCTGCGGGAGATCTGCGACCGGGGGGCCCGCTACTCGGCCCTGGACTATCTGGCCGCGGTGGACGTCCGGATGGACCTGGGCCGCCGGATGGGCCGCTTCCACGACACCTACGACCTGCTCGTCACCCCGACCCTCCCGATCACGGCGTTCGAGGCGGGCGCCGAGGTACCGAAAGGATCAGGCCACCGGCGCTGGACGGGCTGGACCCCGTTCACCTACCCGTTCAACATGACGCAGCAGCCCGCGGCGAGCGTGCCGGTCGGCGCGGACGGGGACGGTCTGCCGATCGGTCTGCAGCTCGTGGCCGCCCGGCACCGGGACGATCTGGTGCTGCGGGCGGCCCACGCGCTGTACGAGGCCGGGGTGGCTTCCGCCGGCCGGGTCAGGCCCTCCGGAAGCTGAGCGTCTCCCCCGCCGCTCCCGACCTCCACAGGTCGTTGCACGCCTCGGCCATGTTCTCCAGGCCGTCGACGACCTGGCCCCAGACGATGCCGGGGACCCAGCCGACATCGCCGTTCAGCAGCAGGTTGTTGCGCTCGTAGAACAGGGCCAGGTCGACGAGCGTGGTCCCGGCGCGTACCTCGCGGTCGTAGCCGTAGGACTTGGTGCCCAGCTCCGCCCCGGCGAAGGTGAAATAGCACAGATCGCCGGGGATTGGGGTGATTGTCGGGTTTTCCAGGGGTGGCTCGTTTTCCGCGAATGGCGGGAAAAGAGCGTAGATCTCATTGCGTGCGTACTTCGCGTGGTAGACGTCGCCGGCCAGCGGAAGGGAATCCCAGACGGCGGCGCAGGTGATCGGCGCGCGGTCGTCCAGCAGCTTGGCCGTGCAGGTCACGTCACGCTTGACCAGCGAGAGTTCGATGTAGCGATCAGCCATGCCCTCCATGGGAGTGCCCCTCGGCCCTGCGGTCAAGAGCGCGTCGGCGGAGTGCGGGGCTCGAAAAGATCGGCATAACTCCGTTGCGGTCGGGTAGCCGCGCGCCCATGGCTCCACGACAGAGAAGCCCCCTCAGAATTCCGGAACCCATATCCCGGACCATGTCCGGGGCTGTGTCCGGTCCCACCCGCCGATCGCTGCTCGCGGGGGTCGCGGCGCTCGGCGCGCTGGGCTCCGCCGGATGCAGCCGGGTCGCCACCGCCTCCGACGTCAAGGGCGGTGACCTGCTCGAACGTCTCCGGGCCGCGGGCGTCGTCCGCCTCGGCATCGCCGGCGAGATCCCGTTCGGCTTCATCGACAAGAACGGCAAGCTGACCGGTGAGGCACCGGAACTGGCCAAGGTGATCTTCAAGCGCCTCGGTGTCGACCGGGTGCAGCCCGTGCCGACCGAGTTCGGCTCGCTCATCCCGGGCCTGAACTCGCAGCAGTTCGACGTCGTCGCCGCCGGGATGTACGTCAACCCCGAGCGCTGCGAGCAGGTCATCTTCTCCGACCCGGACTACCAGATGCTCGACGCGTTCATCGTGCGCAAGGGCAACCCGAAGGGGCTGCACAACTACAAGGACGTCGTCGGGAAGAAGGCGAAGTTCGCCACCGGGACCGGCTACGCCGAGATCCAGTACGCCGTCGAGGCGGGGTACAAGGAGAGCGACATCCTGATCGTCCCGGACCAGGTCGCGGGTCTGAACGCCGTCGAGGCGGGGCGCGTGGACGTGTTCGCCGGTACGGCGCTCACCGCCCGTGAGGTGGTGAAGAAGTCCGCCAAGGCGGAGGCGACCAAGCCCTTCACGCCGATCGTGGGCGGCAAGCCGCACGTCGACGGAGGCGCCTTCGCGTTCCGGCCGACCGAGACGAACCTGCGGGACGCCTTCAACGTGGAGCTGCAGAAGCTCAAGAAGAGCGGCGAACTGTTCCGCATCCTCCAGCCCTTCGGTTTCACGAAGGCCGAGATGACGGATCTGACCGCGAAGGAGCTGTGCGGCGGATGACCTCGGGACTCTGGGAACTCGTACTCAAGGGCGTGTGGACCACCGTCCAGCTGCTCGTCTGCAGCGCCCTGCTGGGCGCGGCCGTCTCCTTCGTGGTCGGCGTGGCGCGCAGCCACCGGCTGAAGATCGTCCGCTTCCTGGCGGGCTTCTACACCGAGGTGTTCCGCGGCACCTCCGCCCTGGTCATGATCTTCTGGGTGTTCTTCGTGCTGCCGGTCGCCTTCGGCTGGCAGCTCGTCCCCCTGTGGGCGGGCACGCTCGCGCTCGGGCTGACCTACGGCGCGTACGGCGCCGAGATCGTGCGCGGCGCGCTGAGCTCGGTCGACCCGGCGCAGCAGGAGGGCGGCATCGCGCTCAGCTTCACGCCCTGGCAGCGACTGCGGCTGATCCTGCTGCCGCAGGCGGTGCCGGAGATGATCCCGCCGTTCTCGAACCTGCTGATCGAGCTGCTCAAGGGCACGGCGCTGGTGTCGATCACGGGCATGGGCGACCTGACGTTCAGCGCGAACCTGGTGCGCCTGGCGCTGCAGGAGAGCGCGGAGATCTACACGTACATCCTGCTCATCTACTTCGTGATCGCCTTCCTGCTCACCCGGGTCATGCGCGGTCTTGAGAAGAAGCTCAAGGCCGGGGTCGGCAAGCAGCCCGACAGCAAGACCCGGGCGCCTGAGCCGGTCGTGGTGGAGGGGGTCCGATGAACTGGGACTGGAGCGCGGTCTCCGACTTCATGCCGGACTTCTGGAAGGGCCTGCTGGTCACCCTCCAGATCCTGGTGTTCGGCTCGCTGATCTCCTTCGCGCTGGGCCTGGTGTGGGCGCTGCTGATGCGGGTGCCCTCGCGCTGGGTGACCTGGCCGGTCGGGGCTGTCACGGAGTTCGTCCGCAACACCCCGCTGCTGGTGCAGCTGTTCTTCCTCTTCTACGTGCTGCCCGAGTGGGGCCTGACCTTCTCGGCGCTGGCCACCGGAATCTTCGCGATCGGGCTGCACTACTCGACGTACACGATGCAGGTCTACCGGGCCGGTATCGAGGCCGTGCCGGTCGGCCAGTGGGAGGCGGCGACGGCGCTGAACCTGCCGCTGCGGCGGACGTGGACCGCGGTGATCCTGCCGCAGGCGGTGCGCCGGGTGGTGCCCGCGCTCGGCAACTACGTCATCGCGATGCTCAAGGACACGCCGATGCTGATGGCGATCACCGTCCTGGAGATGCTCGGCCACGCGCGCCTGTTCTCCCAGGAGAACTTCCAGTTCACCGAGCCCCTCACGGTGATCGGCGCGGCCTTCATCGTCATTTCCTACCTGGCCTCCCTTGCCCTGCGAGCCCTGGAGCGACGCCTTGCCCACTGACACTCTCCCCACCCCTGGGACCAACCCCGAGAAGGACCCCGCCAAGAGCAGCGGCGAACTGATCCGGCTGGAACAGGTCACCAAGCGGTTCGGCCAGAACACCGTCCTGGACCACCTGGACTTCTCGGTCGACGCCGGCAAGCACGTCACCCTGATCGGGCCGTCCGGCTCCGGCAAGACGACGATCCTGCGGCTGCTGATGACCCTGCTCAAGCCCGACGAGGGCACGATCACGGTCGACGGACAGAAGCTGTTCCCCGCCTCCGACAAGGAGGTGCGCGAGGTCCGCAAGCAGATCGGGATGGTGTTCCAGCAGTTCAACCTGTTCCCGAACATGACCGTGCTGCGCAACCTCACCGAGGCGCCGGTCACCGTTCTCGGCATGTCGAAGGACGAGGCGGTGGAGCGCGCCAAGGGCCTGCTGGACATGGTGGGCCTGGCCGACCGGTGCGACGCCCACCCCTCGCAGCTCTCCGGCGGTCAGCAGCAGCGCGTGGCGATCGCCCGGGCCCTGGCGATGCAGCCCAAGGTGCTGCTGCTGGACGAGGTGACCTCCGCGCTCGACCCGGAGCTGGTCGCGGGCGTGCTGGACCTGCTGCGGGACATCGCCCGCAGCACGGACATCACGATGCTCTGTGTGACCCACGAGATGAATTTCGCCCGGGACATCTCCGATCAGGTACTGATGTTCGACTCGGGCCGGGTCATCGAGTCGGGCCCGCCGGAGAAGATCTTCAGCGACCCGGAGCTGGACCGGACGAGGGAGTTCCTCAGCGCGGTGCTTTGACCACGGCCCGCGAACAGGGCCGACGCGAGGCCGACGTCGGGCCCTCGGATCGGGGCATGCTCCTGGCATATGCCAGCGGGTCGATGCCCCGGCCCGGGGGCCCGAAATCTTGTCAACCCCCGCTCTCCACAACCCCTTTGCCGGTTATCGTGGAGATGATTCGCTGTCCGGATTACGGCCCAACAGCAAGCGCAGGGGGAGACCACCGTGGCGCTGAGGAACGAGCCGACCACCCCGTACCACTCGGCCCAGGAAGCCCTGCGCGTCCTGGAGACGGTGGCGCGAAACAGCTCCGGCGTCACCGACACCGAGCTCGCCCGGCGTACCGGCATCGGACCGGAGCGGCTCACCGCCCTGCTGCGCATGCTGCGCCGCGAGGGCTACGTCGAGCAGATCGCCGACGGCGCGTACGTCACGGGCGAGGCCCTGGCCCGCCTCGGTTCCGCCCGCCATCGCGAGCAGGCCCTGCGCGACAAGCTCCAGCACACCCTCGACCGGCTGCGTGACTCGGTCGGCGCCGCCGTCTACATGAGCCGCTACGTCGACGGCGAGATCAGCATCACCCAGTACGCCGACAGCCCGGCCACGCCCAAGGTCAACGAGTGGGTCGACTTCCGCTCCTCGGCCCACGCCACCGCGATAGGCAAGAGCCTGCTCACCCAGCTCGACCACGCCGGCCGCCGCGACCACCTCGCCCGGCACAAGATGGCCCGCCTCACCTCGCGCACCATCACCAGCGACCGCCTGCTGCTCTCCCGCCTCGATGCCCAGCCGGCCACCGTGCCCGTCCTGGACCTCCAGGAGTACGCGGTCGGCACGGTCTGCGCGGCCGTCCCCATCACGGCCGGCTCCTCCGTCGGCTGCCTGGCCCTGTCCCTCCCGGTCGAGCACGCCCACCGCCTCCGCCAGGCCGCGGACGCCCTCAACCGCAACGCGGCCCCGGTCCTGCTGTCCATGGCGATCTAGCCACCGCCAGGTGGTCAGAACCACCCCTGGAGACCGGGTAGTATTTTCCCGTCGCCCACCGCGGAACACGGTTCCACCGGTAGGCGCGAGTCATGCGCCGCTAGCTCAGTTGGTTAGAGCAGCTGACTCTTAATCAGCGGGTCCGGGGTTCGAGTCCCTGGCGGCGCACCGGTGAAGGGCCTCTCGTGGGAGCGAGAGGCCCTTCGGCGTGTTCGAGGTCCGCCCCGGTCAGCCTGCGGTACGTGGCCTTCCCCGGCGGTCGCCACCACACCGGATCGGCGCACCGGAAGCCCTCCCCGCGTAACGCCGCCCGGTGGATCTTGTTCGTGGCCGTGACCGGCATGCGGTCCGTCACCCGGACGAACCGGGGGGCCATCTTCGTCCCCAGGTCGGGCTGGGCGAGCAGGAACTCCGCGAAGGACAGCGGGTCGAAGGTGCCGGCGATCGTCGCCATCACCTGGTCGCCGGTCACCGGGTCCGGTACCGCATAGACGCAGACCGCCGCCGCCCCCTCGTAGCGCGCGAGGATGTTCTCGATCATCGCGGCGGCCAGGTTCTCGCCGTCGACGCGGAGGCGGTCGTCGGTGCGGCCGGCGAAGTGGAGGTAGCCGTCGGCGTCCCGGCAGAAGAGGTCGCCCGTCCAGTACCAGCCCTCCCTGCGGCGCTCCGCCTCGGCCGCCGGGTTGCGCCAGTAGCCCTCGAAGGGGCTGGGGCCCTGGTTGACCAGTTCGCCGATCGCCTGGTCCCCGTTGAGCAGCCGGCCCGCCGCGTCGAAGCGGGCCGGCGGGCACTCCCGGCCCGTCTCCGGGTTCAGGACGACCAGCCCGGGCGTCGCCCGCCCGACGGCTCCGGCCGGCGTGCCCGGCGACCACTGCACGGCCGCCCCGCCCTCCGACGAGCCGTACCCCTCGACCAGCCGCACCCCGAACCGCCGCTCGAACGCCGCCGCGTCCACCGCGCCCGCCTCCGTGCCGAACCCGAGGCGGAGCGGGTTGTCGCGGTCCTCCGGGTGCGGCTCGGTGGCCAGGACGTACTGGATCGCCCGGCCGACGTAGGTGAAGTAGGTCGCCCCGTAGCGGCGTATGTCCGGCAGGAAGCGGGACGCCGAGAAGCGGCGGCGCAGTGCCACGGCCGCGCCGGTGACCAGCGCAGGTGCCCAGTCGGCGATCACCGCGTTGCCGTGGAACAGCGGCATGCAGAGGTAGTGGACGTCGTCCGGGCCCAGGGAGAACTGTCCGGCCAGGGAGCGGCCTGCGGCCGCGAGGCGGCCCTGGGAGCAGAGGGCGGCCTTGGGCGCGCCGGTCGAGCCGGAGGTGAAGTAGAGCAGGAGCCGGTCGTGCGGCGCGGCACGGGAGGGGTCGGGCCGGGCACCGGCGTAGGGGGCGAGCAGGGCGTCGTACTCCTCCGAGCCGGTCAGCAGCAGGCGTACGCCGGGCAGTTCGAGACCGTCGAGCAGGTGCAGCCGGGCACGTTCGGTGATCAGCACCCGGCACTCGGTGTGCAGGATGTCCCGGGCGAGTTCGGGCCCCCGGCGAGTGGGGTTGATCCCGGCGACGGCGGCTCCCGCGAGAGCGGCCGCGCTCAGCCACATCGGGTACTCGGGGGTGTTGTCGAGCAGCACCCCGATGTGGGGTTCGGCGCCGGCCGGCAGCAGGTCGGCGAGGAGCGCCGCCCGGGCGGCGGCCCCGGCCGCCACCTCGTGCTGCGTGAGCGCCCCGCCCTCGAACCACAGTCCCGGCCGGTGGTCACCCCACCGCGCCGCCACGAGCTCCGCGACCGTGCGCCCCGTAGTGGCTCCCATGAAGGCGCACCGTAGCTGACGCATCGTCAGGTGTGGAGGGCTACGGCTGCAGGAACTCGCCCGTGGCGGAGAACATCGCGTACGTCACGGCCATGAAGCCGAGGACGAAGAGGATGAACGTGCCGAGGAAGGCGAGCAGGCATCCGGTGCCCACCGCCAGCTTCCCCCGTGCCGGGGGTCTGGCCGTGGCATGCTCCGGGCGGTCGGCCGGGTAGTGCACGGTGACGAGGTCGCCCTCCAGGGTCGTCCCCGGTCCGCCCTGCTCCTCGAACCGGACGCCGCGCCCCTCGCGCGTGGTGAACTCGTAGACGTGGTGCAGAGTCGTGCGCACCGAGCTGTCGCCGCCGCCACTCGTCGTGGTGTACGTCCGCAGACAGCGCGCCTCGGCGGTCAGGCCGCTGTTCCAGGCGCGGCTGACCCGCACGGAGCGGCGGATCACCGCGACCACGACGCAGGAAGCCACCGCGATCATGAGCGTGGGCACGATGCAGAACAAGACTTCCATGAGCTCCCCCGAAGACCCCCCGCGGCCTTCGATCGGCCGGCGTGGGAGGAACCTACCCACGCCGGCCGCACCGGTGACTCAAGGGAACCTCAGAACGTCACGTCCGAGCACGCGTAGAACGCGTTGGCCGTGTCCGCGATCGTCCATACGGCGACGATGACGTGACGGCCGCTCAGCCCGGACGGCAGCCTGCCGCTGTGGGAGAGCGTCGACGGTGGCCGCTGGCCGTTGTACGGGACCGTGAAGAACGGCGTCAGGTTGAGGTCGGACCGGGCCAGGTTGTGGTTCTGGTTCCAGCCCGGCTTGGTGACGTAGTACCGGAAGTCGGTCGTGGCGTGCATGGCCGTGAACTGCCAGCGGAACGAGTAGTTCTGGCCGCCCGTCACCCTCGTGGCCGGCCAGGCGCCGCCGGACGGGGTACGTGGCGCGCTGAGCTGGCCGAAGTGGCCGAGTCCTGCGTTGCAGATCTGTCCGTCGGCCGGGCCTGACGCCGGGAAGCCCTTCGGGCCCTCGACGCTCTGCGGCTCCCACTGGATGGATCCGCAGTTGGTCACGGTGCCGTTCTGGCAGAGCTTCTGCCGGCTGATGGGGAGGTCGGTGTAGCCGTGGCCGCTGGCGCCGCCGGAGGAGAGCACGAGGGCTCCGGTCGTGGCCAGTCCCACCGCGGCTGCGGACAACTTGGTCCTTGTACGCATGCTGCCGCTCCTGGAGAACGTGGGGGATGTTCAGTGAGCCGTGCAGGTAGGTCTAGACCAAGTGTGAATGTAGGAGGGTTAGTTGAACATGTCCATACCAATCACGGAGTCGTTTCTCCGCGCCCCGCGCAGAACGCCACCGTCAGGTCCTTCACCAGCGCCTTCCGCTCGTGGTCGTCGAGTTCGACCAGCCCCCGCATGGTCAGCCGGGTCACCGTGTCCTCCACCGAGTCCACGACCGAGGTGAGCACGCTCGCCCGGTGCTGGGCGTCCAGCGCCGCGATCCGGCGGCGGTGCAGCGCGGCGGCGACCTCGGGGTCGTACTCCGCCCGGAGCGGCTGCACCGAGAACACCTCAAGGCCGACCGGGGCCGCCTCCGCCGACACCAGCCGGGTCAGCACCTCGGCCGCCGCCTCCCCGGCACCCCTCGGGCCGCCCGGCATCACCACCGGCACCCGGGCGAGGGCCGCCTCGACGCACTCGCGCAGGTACGACTCGTGGTCCTCGACACCCAGGGTGGCCTGGGCGGTGTCCAGCACCCGCCACACCACCAGGACGACCACCCGCAGCGCGACCCCGTGCGCGTCGGTCGCGGGCACCGGCTCGCTGCGCCAGTGCCGCAGCCGTACGTCCACCCGGCGGCGCAGCAGCAGCGGGTTGACCCACAGCAGGCCGGAGCGCCGGACGGTCCCCCGGTAGCGGCCGAACAGGTCCAGCACCCAGGCCCGCCCGGTCCGGCCCCGGGCCAGCC
Source organism: Streptomyces sp. NPDC041940 (assembly GCF_055589465.1). NCBI lineage: Bacteria > Bacillati > Actinomycetota > Actinomycetes > Kitasatosporales > Streptomycetaceae > Streptomyces > Streptomyces sp. NPDC041940. The sequence goes on along the minus strand of NZ_JBVJBP010000009.1, from coordinate 206,483 downwards.
CGCCGAACCCGAACAGCGCGAGCGCCCCGGCTCCCGCGTACGCCGCCCACTGCGCGGGGCCGGGCCCGGCCCCGGCATGGGCGGGCAGCCGCAGCGCCTCCAGTACGAGCGGCGGCAGCACCCCGGCCCACCAGGAGGTGGCCACGCACCCGGCCGCCCCGCACGCTCCGGCCAGCACACCCGCCGCGCCGGGCAGCACCCGTGCGGGCCGCTCCGCCAGGTCCGGGTCGACCTGCGGCACCGGACGCGGCGTCAGGGCCGCCGGGCGCCTGATGCGCGGCTGCTCCCCCGTGCCCTGCCGACGGCCGACGACCGCCGCCTTCAGCGGTACCGACACCGGGTCGGGGTCGTCGCGGAACAGCAGATGGACGGGGATCTCGGTGGTCGACTCGTTCTGGATGAGCCGGGCGGCCCTGACCGGCCCCTCGGCCGGTCCGTCGGGCTCGGACGTGTGGGAAGTGGTCGTGGTCATGCCTGCCTCCAGCCTCCGCGCCAGCTGCGTCACAACGGGTGGGCCTAGGAGAAGAGCCGCCGCCAGGTCTCCGGCCCCGGGAAGCCGTCCGCCGCTCCGCCGCGCCAGCCCTGGGAACGCTGGAAGGCCTCGACGGCCCGCCGGTCGGACTCGCCCCAGCGCGGCCCCGGCCGCTGCGGGTAGAACCTGCCGAACCCCTTCCGCACCAGCTGCTTCCCCAGCTCGGTGACGTACCGGTTGCTCGCACCGGGCCGGAACATCGCCCGGCCCGGGTAGCCGGGGACACCGTGGGAGGAGGGCGGCGGACCGGCCTCCGCCGCCGTGACGTCCTTGCCCTTGCCCGAGACCAGCCATTCCCAGGTGCGCGGGCCGGGCAGCCCGTCGGCGTCCGCGCCCTTCCAGCCCTGGGCCAGCTGGAAGGCCCGGGTCGCCCGCCGGTGCGCGTCCGTCCAGCGCGGCCCCGGCTCCGAGGGGAACGAGTCGCCGGCCCCGCGCGCGACGAGCATGCGGCCGAGCTGTGTGACGTACTTGTTGTCCGCGCCGGGGCCGAAATACGTCGCTCCCGGGTACGGCGTGGCGGCCGGTGCGCCCGGCAGCCCCCTGTCCTTCGCCGGGGCCGGATCCTCCTGCGCGGTAAGGCCCTTGTAGCGGTAGGGGACGTACCGGTCGGAGTCGGTCGAGTAGGCGTACGGAGTGGTCTGCCGGCGGGTGTGCGGGCGGGCCTGCTCGTAGGCCGTGTAAGAGGTGTGCTTGGTGTTCGTCCAGCCGCCGAAAATGACGACGTGCGAGCCGCTCTCCGGGTTGGCCGGATTGTGGAACAGCAGAATGTCGCCCGGCTGGAGTTCCTCCTTGGAAATCCGTTCACCGAATTGGGCGAGGCTGCCCGTCCATTCGTTTCCGGGCAGCTGCCAGGCCATCGAGACATAGCCCGAACAGTCCTGCCGGTAACCGTCGGACCAGTACGCGTTCATGTTGTACGGCACTTTCGCGGCGACCCAGGTCTTGGCCCGGTCGATGATGTCCGTACGGGTGATGGCGGCCGGCTCCAGGGCGTCGGAGGGCTTGCCCTCACGGCCGTCGGCGCCGTGCAGGGGGGCCGTGTCGCCCTGGGGGGTTTCGGGGTCTTCGTCTGCGAGAACACCCGATCGGTGGGGTGCCTGCGGGGCAGCGGCGGCCGGTACGGCGTGGCCCGCTCCGAGGGCGGCGGCGGCCACGGCGGCCAGGGCGAGCGCCCGGTGCGCGGCCGGATGGGCGGTGGTGCGGCCGGCCGGGGAGCGCGGCAGGACACGGCGCCAGTGGACGCAGCCGGGGCAGTCGCAGTCGCCCCCGGGGTCGAATTCCTCGAATACCGGCGACTTCATGCGATTCCCCTCACAGTTCCGTCGGAAAAATGGCGGCGCCCGTGCAGGCCCGGGCGCGCGCCGTCAGTTTCTCAACTGTCTTCCGCACTCGCATGCTGACAGTCCGAATGATGTAACCGGCCACCCCTTGCCGGGGCCGCCCGGGCCCCGGTCCGGTGGTCGGGAGCACCGCCGGACGTCCTGTAGAGTTACGCCGTCAGCGCGCGCCGCTAGCTCAGTTGGTTAGAGCAGCTGACTCTTAATCAGCGGGTCCGGGGTTCGAGTCCCTGGCGGCGCACCGACCGGAAAGCCCCTCGCGGAAGCGGGGGGCTTTTTGTGTCCCGCCGGGCCCCTCTCTCCGGAGCCCTCCCCGTCTGGCCGGAACCCGGTGCACCGTGTGATTGGCCGGATACCCTCTCGCCATGGCAGCGCGTGACCTACAAGAGCGGATCAAGAAGCTCATCCTCGACCGCCGGCTGGCCTCCGGGGCCCCGCTGCCGACCGAGCCCGAGCTGATGGAGTACCTCGGCGCGAGCCGGAACTCGGTGCGGGAGGCGCTGAAGGCGCTCCAGGCGATGGGGATCGTCGAGATCCGGCACGGGTTCGGGACCTACGTCGGCCCGATGTCACTCGCGCCGATGATCGAGGGCCTCGCCTTCCGCACGGTCGCCGGGCACTACCGGGGCGAGGACTCCCTGCTCCAGCTGCTCGAACTGCGGGAGGCGGTGGAGACAGGGCTCGTCTCGCGGCTCGCGGGGCGGATACCGGACGCGGACCTCGTTGAACTGGACGCGCTCGTGGACCGTATGGATGAGGAGGCCGCGCGCGGAGCCGGCCTCGCCGAGACCGACCGGGCCTTCCACGCCACCCTCTACCGAGGGCTGGACAACGCACTGCTGTGCGAGGTCCTGGAGGCGTTCTGGGACGCCTTCCACCGCGTCCGTACGGACCTCGGGGGCGAGCCGCAGGACCCGAAGGTCACCTGCCGGCAGCACCGGGAGATCCTCGACGCGGTCCGGTCCGGTGACTCGATGCGGGCGGAGGAGGCCATAAGAGAGCACTTCGGCAACATCCGCGCCCGTCTGTCCACAACGGCTCCACAGAGTCCCCCCACGCGTCACAATGAACGCGTATGACCGGTAAACACCGCGTTTCGCGTCTTGCGATCATGATGAACGCCGTAGAACCCTGGTTATCTGGTTTTTGAAGATGCTGCGGATTAGCGGCAGTTGGGGGGCAGCAGGACCGGTTGCCGACAGGGCGGGAGTAGGGGCCCCGCCATGGAGCGATGCCGAGGGGGGCATCATGCAACCGGAAGGTCGCGTTGCCGTGTCTATAAGGTGTGGATGACGTGGTGACAGCGATCCACCACTGGTACGTCTGTGAAGGTCGAGGGGGACCTTCACGGACGGAAAGAAAGCGACGAAACACGCGGAGTCCGCGTGTGGGGGGATGACTCATGACGTCGAGGCCCACGGGTGCCCGGCAGGACCACGACCCGTCCCAGACCACTCAGCTCAGGGTGCCGGCGCATCGGATGAGCACGACGGGGACCTTCCGGCGGATCAAGAAGAATCTGCCGAGATACGACTACGAGCACTACAGCCGGCTCGCGGGTCCCCTCACCCAGCCCGATCCGAACAAACCGTACAAGGTGCAGTACCGCTCGCTCATCTCGCAGGAGCCGCACCGCGTCAGGGTCGCCCTGATGCTGGCCGCGGCCCCGGTGCTGTCCCTGGTCCTGCTGTTCTGGCTGCTCCAGCCCGAGCACTGGACCGAGCGCGACTACCCGGCCTTCGACTGGCTGCCCACGCTCGACATGGTCATGCTCGTCTCGATCGGCCTGATCGAGTTCTTCCGCTGCATGAACGTGCTGTCGAACGCGCACGCCACGCTCGTGGCCCGCGACCCGATCCCGGTGGTGCCCGAGAGCGGCACCCGCGTGGCCTTCCTCACCTCCTTCGTGCCCGGCAAGGAACCGCTGGACATGGTGACGAAGACCCTCGAAGCCGCCGTGAAGATCCGGCACCGGGGCCTGATGCACGTCTGGCTGCTCGACGAGGGCGACGACCCCGATGTGAAGGCCGTCTGCCAGCGCCTCGGTGTGCACCACTTCTCCCGCAAGGGCGTCGCGAAGTGGAACCAGGCCAAGGGCCCGCACCGCGCCAAGACCAAGCACGGAAACTACAACGCCTGGCTCGAGGCGCACGGCGACGACTACGACTTCTTCGCCTCGGTCGACACCGACCACGTGCCGCTGCCCAACTACCTGGAGCGGATGCTCGGCTTCTTCCGCGACCCGGACGTCGGCTTCGTCATCGGCCCGCAGGTCTACGGCAACTACGACAACGCCATCACCAAGGCCGCCGAGTCGCAGCAGTTCCTCTTCCACGCGCTGATCCAGCGCGCGGGCAACCGCTACGGCTCCCCCATGTTCGTCGGCACGTCCAACGCCGTGCGCATCAAGGCGCTCAAGCAGATCGGCGGTCTGTACGACTCGATCACCGAGGACATGGCGACCGGCTTCGAGATGCACCGCCACAAGAACCCGGCGACGGGCCGCAAGTGGCGCTCGGTCTACACCCCGGACGTGCTGGCGGTCGGCGAGGGCCCCAGCGCCTGGACGGACTTCTTCACCCAGCAGATGCGCTGGTCGCGAGGGACGTACGAGACGATCATCGGGCAGTACTGGAAGGGCTGGTACTCGCTTCCGCCGAGCAAGCTCTTCAACTACACGATGATGATCATCTTCTACCCGATGTCGGCCCTGAACTGGATCCTCGCGGCGCTGAGCTGCTGCCTGTTCCTGGGCCTGGGCGCCTCGGGCGTGAACATCGACCCGGCGGTCTGGCTGATGCTCTACGGCAACGCCTCCGCCCTGCAGATCGGCCTGTACGTCTGGAACCGCCGGCACAACGTCTCGCCGCACGAGCCGGAGGGCTCCGGCGGTGTGGCCGGCATGGTGATGTCCGCGCTGTCGGCGCCGCTGTACGCGAAGGCGCTGATCGACTCCATGCTGCGGCGCAAGAGCAAGTTCGTGGTCACGCCCAAGGGCGACTCCGCGAGCCCCGACCGGTGGTTCGGGACGTTCCGCTACCACTGGTACTTCGTCGCCATCTTCGGTGGGTCGATCGCCGCCGGCTTCGTCTTCGGCCACGCCCACCCCGCGATGATCATCTGGGCGACGTTCGCGCTGCTGATCACCGCCTCGCCGGTCTTCGCCTGGCGCTGGCAGCTGAAGCAGGACGCGAAGAAGCCCGCCGAACCCGCCGTGGAGCAGCCGCAGGACTCCGCGGGGCCGCACCGGACGCAGCCGCTGCCGATTCCGCAGCAGCCGACGTCGTCGCACGCCCCGCAGCACAAGCCCAGTTGGGCCGCCGGTCCCGGCGGCGACGGGGAGGTCGGGGGATCCGACCAGACCATGCAGATCGCCCTTGGTGGACTTGGGGGACGTAAGGAATGAACGACCGTGCAGGCCGCCGCCGGGCCCGTCGACTCGCGATCGGCACGGCGGTGGTACTCGCGCTGGCCGGGATGAACGGGCCGTGGCTCTACCGCTTCGGCACCGAGAAATACCACCAGTACACCATCAACAAGCCGGAGTACAAGGCCGCGAACGGCAAGTGGGAGATCGTCGATTTCCCCGAGGAATACCGGCAGAACACCATCCACGCGGCGCTGCTGCGCACCGGCAAGGTGCTGCTCGTCGCGGGGTCGGGAAACAACCAGGACAACTTCGACGCGAAGAAGTTCGACACCCGCATCTGGGATCCGGTCAAGGGCACCATCAAGAAAGTGCCCACACCCGCCGACCTGTTCTGCACCGGCCACACCCAGCTCGCCAACGGCAATCTGCTGATCGCGGGCGGCACGAAGCGGTACGAGAAGCTCCAGGGTGACGTCACCAAGGCCGGCGGCCTGATGATCGTCCACAACGAGAACCCGGACGAGCCGATCACCCTGCCCGCGGGCACCAGGTTCACGGGCAAGGAGAACGGCAAGACCTTCGTCTCGAAGGACCCGGTGCTCGTGCCGCGCGCCAAGAAGGTCTTCGACAAGGCGACCGGCAGGTTCCTGCGCAACGACCCGGGCCTCGGCCGTATCTACGTCGAGGCGCAGAAGCGCGGGAAGAAGTACGAGACGGGCACGCAGGACAACTACAAGGTGCACGGCCTGAGCGGCGCCGACGCCAAGAACACCTACGGCATCGCGCAGAAGCTCGCCCTCGACAAGAAGGACTTCCAGGGCATCCGGGACGCCTTCGAGTTCGATCCCGTGGCCGAGAAGTACATCAAGGTCGACCCGATGAAGGAGGCCCGCTGGTACCCGACGCTCACCACTCTGAGCGACGGGAAGATCCTCAGCGTCTCCGGCCTCGACGACATCGGGCAGCTCGTCCCGGGCAAGAACGAGGTCTTCGACCCGAAGACCAAGAAATGGTCCTACACGGGCAAGGTCCGGCAGTTCCCGACCTACCCGGCGCTGTTCCTCATGCAGAACGGCAAGGTCTTCTACTCGGGTTCGAACGCGGGCTACGGGCCGGACGACGTGGGCCGTGAGCCGGGCGTCTGGGACGTGGAGACCAACAAGTTCAAGAAGATCCCGGGGCTGAGCGACCCCAAGCTCATGGAGACGTCCGGGACCGTGCTGCTGCCGCCCGCGCAGGACGAGAAGTACATGGTGGTCGGCGGCGGTGGCGTCGGGGAGTCCGAGGAGTCCAGCGAGAAGACCCGGATCGTCGACCTGAAGGACGCGGACCCGAGCTTCGAGGACGGCCCGTCCCTGGAGAAGGGCACCCGCTACCCGAACGCCTCGATCCTGCCCGACGACAACGTGCTGATCTCGGGCGGCTCGGAGGACTACCGGGGTCGAGGCGACTCCAACATCTTCCAGGCGCACCTCTACGACACGGAGAAGAACGACCTCAAGCGGGTCGCCGACCCGCTGGTGGGCCGCAACTACCACTCCGGGTCGATCCTGCTGCCCGACGGCCGCCTGATGTTCTTCGGCTCGGACTCGCTGTACGGCGACGCGGCCAACACCAAGCCGGGCGAGTTCGAGCAGCGCATCGAGATCTACACGCCGCCGTACCTCTACGGCGACGGGGAGCGGCCCTCGCTGTCCGGCGGGCCGCAGACCATCGAGCGCGGCGGGACGGGGACGTTCACCTCGTCGAGCGCGTCCAAGGTCAAGAAGGTCCGGCTGATCAGGCCGAGCGCCGCCACCCACGTCACGGACGTCGACCAGCGGTCGATCGCCCTGGACTTCAAGGCGTCCGGCGACAAGCTGAGCGTGACCGTGCCGGAGAACCGGAACCTGGTCCAGGCGGGCTGGTACATGCTGTTCGTGACGGACGACAAGGGGACACCGAGCAAGGCCCAGTGGGTCAAGGTGCCGTAGTTCGTCCCCGCAGAAAGGGGCGCCCTCCTGTGCGGAGGGCGCCCCTTTCGTCTGTCCCGGTGCCTGGTTCCTGTGTCCCGGCTGCTAGGAGCTGGCCTTGGTCAGCTTCAGTGCGTAGTCCGACCACCACTGGCCCGCCTTCGGGCCGCCCTTGCACTCGCCGTCCGACTCGCCGGGGCGCTTGACCCACAGGTAGGCGTCGACCAGCGGGTCGGCCGTCTTGGTCGTGGGCGTCTCGCCCAGCGCGCGGCCCGGCGGGTTGCACCAGCGCTCGTCCGGGTTGCCCTGGGTGTAGGGGCCCTTGCCGTTGCGGCTGGTGTCGATGACGAAGTGCTTGCCCCCGACCTTGGCGGAGAGCTGCTTGCCGTAGGCGATGGACTTGTCGGTGGCGTAGAAGTTGGAGACGTTGACGGAGAAGCCGTCGGCCTGTTCGATGCCGGCCCGGTTCAGGGGCTCGAAGATCTGGTCGGGGTGCCCCCAGCCGGCGTTGCCCGCGTCCAGGTAGACCTTCGTGTTCTTCAGCGACTTCAGCTTGGCGACAGCGCCCTTGAGGAGGTCGTAGCGCTCCTCGTGGAACTGCTCCGGTGTGCAGCCGTCGACGAGGTGCAGCAGGGCGTCCGGTTCCAGGATGACCGTGGCCGACCGGTCTCCGATACCCGCCGCCACGCCGTCGAGCCACTCGCGGTAGGCGTTGCCGTCGGCGGCGCCGCCCTGCGAGTACTGGCCGCAGTCGCGGTGCGGGACGTTGTAGAGCACGAGCAGCGCCGTACGGCCGGCCTTGTCGGCGGCCTCGGTGAAGCCCCGGGTCTGTTCCTCGGGGGTGTCCGGGCCGACCCACTCGGCGACGGGCTGCTCGGCGATCTTGCGGATCTGCTCGGCGTCCTGCTTCTTGCCGGACTTCACCAGGGCGGCGAGCTGCTGTGCCGCGGTGCCGTCCGGGTTGACCCAGAAGGGGGCCTTTTCCTTGGGCTGTTGGGTGATCCCGGCGCCGGCGTCCGCGCCGCCGTCCGATCCGTCTCCTCCGTCGGAGGAGGAGCACCCCGTGATCAGCAGTGCCGCCCCCAGCACCACTGCGGACATCCGCCTCCCGGCGGTCGTCCCGGCCCCCCTGCTGCCGTACATCCAACTCCCCCTTGGGTGCACCGTTCCAAGTCTCAATCCTGACATACGTCCCGCGACACCCACGAGGCCGAACCCCACCTGGGTGGATGACGCAGCGCCACCGTATCGGGACTTGACGTATTCAACCTCTAGGCCCGGGTGGCCCTTTGGTTCTACAGTCTTCTCAGCACGTACCCGGCCTCCGGCCAGAGTTTCACCCACCGTGTCTCCCGTGGCCTCCCGCGCGGTTCGCCGGGTTACTCCCGCAGCCTGTGCGCGCGTGGTCGAGGACCGGCCCGGTCGTCGACTTCAGGGGGAGCGGGTCGCCGGCCGGGTCAGGTGGAGCTTCCCCACTCACAGTCCCGTACCGGTGAGGTACGCCGACACCACCACGTTCGCCGTATAGCTTCCGGTCGTACGGTCGAAGCTGCCGCCGCAGGTGACCAGCCGCAGTTCGGCCCGGCCCGACCGGCGGGGACCGTAGGCCTGATGGGCGTCGAAGCGGTCGCGGGTGAGGACCTGGACGGACTCGACGGTGAACTCGGCGACCTTGGCGTCGGCCCGGATCACCCGGATCGTCTGGCCCGGCCGCAGGGCACTGACCTTGAAGAAGACGGCCGGCCGGGTCTCGCTGTCGACATGACCGACCAGCAGCGCGGTCCCCGGCGCCCCGGGTGCCACCCCGCCCGCGTACCAGCCGACCACGCCCGGCTGGTCGTACGGCGGTGGATCGAGCGCCCCGCGCCGGTCCAGGCCGCGCGCCACCACCGGGGCCTGGACACCGATGCCCGGGATGTCGACGCGCTGCGGCAGCGCGTCGCCCAGCGGGCGGTGCGCGGGGGGCAGTTTCACGTCCGGGGGGCGTCCGGCCGCGGCCATGTCGCCGGTGGTGGGCGCGGAGATGCCGTGCCGTACGTCGGTCACCTCGCGGCCCCAGAGCCACAGTCCGAGGAGCAGCACCACCCAGGCCACGCCGGCCAGCAGTCGGCCGGTGCCCGAGGGGCGGGTGCGCACCCGGTCCAGGTCGAGTTCGGACATGGCCGGTCAGTCCGTTCCGCGCTTCCGGCGGACGCTGCCGAGCGCGACGGCCACGGCGGCCACTCCCGCGAGGACCAGGCCGGTCACTGTCTGCGCGGTGCCGGGCCCGGCACCGCGGTCCTCGGCGGCGACGAGGTGGGCGGCGCCGCCACCGCCCGCTTCGACGGGGGCGATGGGGGAGGCGTGTGCTCTGGGCCGCTCGGAGGGGGACCCCTGGCCTTCATCCACGAGTCGGGGCTTGGGCGAGGGACCACCGCCCTCGGGCAGGGGCTGCCGGCCGCCCGTTCCCGGCGCGGGTGGCTGCCCGGCGGCCCCGGTCGCGCCCCTGGCGGCGGACGGGCCCTCTCTCTCCTTGCTCTGGCGACTCTCGCGGACGGTGAACGTGCTGGTCCGTTCGACGCCCCCGCAGGTGATCTTCACCGTGTACGTCCCCGCCCTGAGCGTGGAGGGGACGCGGCTCTCGCCGATGAGTTCGCCGTCGGTGACGGTGAGCGGGACGTCCGCGACGAACGCCCCCGAGGCGGCGACGGCCGTCCTCGCCGCGCAGCCGGTCACGCGGAGCACGACGTCACCACCGGGTGCGGGGGTCGCCGGGGTCACCGAGAAACCCCCCGCGTCCACCGCGAACGCCGCCGGGGTGAGGGCAGCCGCGACCAGGGCGCTCGTGCAGAGCGTGACTCTCAGGGAACCCATCGTGAACCTCCAGATGCCTGGAGCCTCCCCCGCACGGTGGGTCACCGCATCCTCAGGGACGCGGCGACTGCTCCGAACGGGTGGCGACGGGTTTGGGCGCGGGTGCGCCGCCTCCTCAGACCCGGTCGACGAGGTCCGCGATCGAGTCCAGGACCTGCGAGGGCCGGTACGGGAAGTCCTCGACCTGGTCGGGCCGGGTCAGGCCGGTGAGCACCAGGAACGTCTGCATCCCGGCCTCCATGCCGGCCAGCACGTCGGTGTCCATGCGGTCGCCGATCATCGCGCTGGACTCGGAGTGCGCCCCGATGGCGTTCAGGCCGGTCCGCATCATCAGGGGGTTCGGCTTGCCCGCGAAGTACGGCTTCTTGCCGGTCGCCTGGGTGATCAGCGCCGCCACCGCGCCGGTCGCGGGCAGCGGGCCCTCGGTGGAGGGGCCGGTCTCGTCGGGGTTGGTGCAGATGAAGCGGGCGCCGCCCAGGATGAGCCGCACCGCCTTCGTCATGGCCTCGAAGGAGTACGTGCGGGTCTCGCCGAGGACGACGTAGTCCGGCTCGTGGTCGGTCAGGATGTAGCCGATGTCGTGCAGCGCGGTGGTCAGGCCCGCCTCGCCGATGACGTACGCCGACCCGCCCGGCCGCTGGTCGTCCAGGAACTGGGCGGTGGCCAGGGCCGAGGTCCAGATGCTCTCGATCGGCACGTCCAGGCCCATGCGACGCAGCCGGGCGTGCAGGTCGCGCGGGGTGTACATCGAGTTGTTGGTGAGGACCAGGAAGGGCTTCCCGGACTCACGCAGCTTCTTCAGGAAGGCGTCGGCGCCGGGGATCGGTACGCCCTCGTGGATGAGCACACCGTCCATGTCGGTGAGCCACGACTCGATGGGCTTGCGGTCTGCCATGTGCGGGATCTCCTGCCGTACGCGTCCGGTCCAGCGTGCGCCCTGGGGCTGCCTGGCCCAGCCTAAACAGTGGCCGGATCATGTGGAACGGGCCGGTCACGGCATCCCGACAGGCGGGACGGCTCAGCGGCGGCGGCGCGCCAGGAGCAGTGCCCCGCCCCCGGCCAGCAGCAGCGCCGCGGCGGCCGCGGCGACCCGGACGCCGATGCCGGTGCGGGCGAGTTCCTCGGCGAAGGGGAAGCGGTCCTCGCGGGGCGGGACGGAGGCCGTCGACTCCGGCTCAGGATCAGGATCAGGATCAAGGTCAGGATCCGGCTGGGAGTCGGTGCCGCCGTCGGTCTCCCCGTCACCACCGTCGACCGGGGCGTCGCTGTCGATGCCGAACCGGTAGTCGTTGGACTGCCCGACCCAGTCGCCGTCGTCGTCGTGCCGCTGTACGACGGCGGCGTTGGCGGTGACGTCGTTGGGCACGGCGTCCGAGGTGACCGCGAGCCGCACCTTCACGGTGACGGTCTTCCCCGGCCCGACGGTGAACCCGGCGAACCGGTCCTCGTCATCGGCCAGCGCCCCGACGAGCTCGTCCTCACCGCTCTTCTCGAAGCGCACGGTGTGCGACCGCGTCCCCTCGAAGAACTCCAGCCGGGGCTGGGACGCCTCCAGGGCCCGCCTGTCGTCCACGAGCACGACGACGGGATGGATCCCGGTGCAGGTCCGGTCGGTCGTGTTGGTCAGGTCGAGGTACCAGGTCCCGTACCCACCGCCGGCCGTGTAGGAGTCCGGCCCGCCGTGGACGCGGGTGGTGAGCGGGAAGGTGTGGTCGTCGGGCGCGGCGCAGGCGGGCGCCGGATCGTCCGCGTACGCCGGGTGGGCACCAGGCAGCAGGACGGCGGCGGCTGCCGCCAGGCAGAGGTGAGCGGCCGTACAGAGTCGCATGGAGATGTGACATTGCCGGATGCGGGCGATCGCGAGCGACGCGGCCCGGAAAGGCCCCCGGACGGCGGTGCGAATCCGCCCGGTCGGCGGACACGGTCGCCCTCAGGCCGTCCCGCTCCTCCCTCCGGCACGGAGCATGCGGACGACGGCCGCGTTGCCGGCGCACCGCTGCGCGTGCCGGAGATGCTCGACGACCTTCGGGTCGGGTGGTTTCCGCGCCGGCGGCATCCGCGTTCCCGTTCAGCGGCGCAGGGTCAGCGTGAGCGTGGCGCCCAGGAACCCGTTGCCGGCGGAGCCGGTCCAGCCCTCGTGCCAGGTCCGGCCGGTCTCCTTGCCGTACATCCGGAAGTACCAGAGGGGATCGTTGCGGTCGAGGGTGTTCATGCTGTCGTCGTGCTGTTCGCGCGCGTAGTTCTCCATGGTGATGAAGTCGTTGCCACTCACGGCGACCACACCGCCGTAGTGGTAGTCCATGTGGTTGTCGGTGCCTTCGCGCCGGGCCTCCACACGCGTCTCGTGCTGCTGGGCGTCGGGCCGTGCCATGGTCACCATGCCGTCGCCGACCCTGGGAATGGCGGCGTGCTGGTTGGCCTGCAGGTCCTGCAGCACCCGTTCGGCGTTCTCGGGGGACTCCCGGACCAGCTGCTGGAAGCGGCCGCTCATGCCGAAGGTGATCTGGTCGTATCCGGCCGGGTCGCCGCCGTCGATGGCCTCCTGGAACTTCCCCTGCCAGCCGCCGCCGGGCTCCATGCGCACGAGGAACTGCTCGATCGTCTCCCAGTAGCGGTTGTCGGCCTCGCGGTACATGGACGGCCGCCCGGTCACGAAGCCGATCATCTCGTTGCAGCGCTGCGGGGTGAGGACGTCGAGGCCCTTGGTCTTCTCGCCGCCCTTCTCCTTGCGGTACTTGGGCTCGACCTCGTAGAGGACGACCTTGCGGCCCGATTCCTCGATGGTCAGGGTCCTGCCGGTCTTCGACAGCGAGAGCCCGCGGTTCTGTTTGGCGCCGGGAAGGTTCTTGATGGACGCGCTGAGCTGTTTGTCGCTGGCGAAGAAGTTCTTCGGTTCCTTGCCGTCGCCGGCGTGTTCCACGGCCAGGTCGAACCCGTCCGACACAGCGAGGTCCACCTCGCCCGCGTAGACCAGGTGGGGCTTGGGCGGCGCGTAACGGGAGCGCTCGTCGTACCAGCTGCCCTGGTCGTTGATGTCCTGGCCCACGAAGAAGTCTTCGGAGTCGGGCTGCTTCTTGGGGTACTCCGTGGAGCCGGCCTTGATGACGTGGAGGCGCTGGACCGCCGTACCGTCGCCGCCGCAGCCGTCCCCGCCCGGGCAGCCGGCGGCCGCGGCCTTCTGGGTACTGGCGGTGCGCTGCACGGGCGCCGGCCCGCTCATGACCCGGTCCGCCTTCGTGTCGGCGTGGCGTTCGCCCGCGTCGCCCGGGGTGGACATGCTGACGCCCGCCCCGTTGTCCTTGCCCGGTACGGGTCCCGTCTGCTGGTCCTCGAAGTGGGCCAGTTCGTGCGCCCAGTCCTTCTTGGTCATCGCGCCGCCGTTCACGACATGGCGGCCGCTGGTGAACGCCTTGGCCTCCAGGACCGCCGCCGACTCGCGTGCCGCGGGCCCGTCGTGCACGAGGACGCCGCTGAAGTCCGTCCCGCCGAAGCGCTGCTCCATCTCGGAGCGCAGGCCCGGCTCCATCGGCCTGGCCGGGGAACCGAGGGCCCGGTCGAGGGCGGCCCGCTGCACCTGGGCGTGCTCGGCCTCGGGTGCCGTGTCGTGTGTGTCGTTGCCCGCCGCGGCCACGCGCTGCACATGCCGGATCCAGGCCGCGCTCAGGGGTGACGCGGGTGGCCTGACGGAGGATCCGCCCGCCTCCCGGTCGGCCGCACCGGCACGCCCTTGGTGGAAGTCCCGCATGTCATCTTCCTCTCCCCGGAACCTGACACTCGATCGACCGACCACGTCTATCGAAGCCGCCGCGAGAAGAACATGTCCGTACGCGCACACCTGAGGGCAAGGCCCGGGGCCCGAGAGGGCCGCCGCCCTGGCGAGGCCCCAGGGCCTTCGCGCACGGTGGGCCCAGCCGGTTCTGAGGAACACCGGGGAGTCCGTCCAGCAGCACCACCGGCCGAGCCGCCCCGGCCCACCACCAGTCGAGCCGCTTCGCCCCAGCACCGTCCGAGCCGAGCCGCCCCCGCGCAGGCCTCCCCAACCCCAGCACGCCACCCCGCCCCCGGCCGACACCGCCTCACCCGGACGTCACCGGAGCCGCCCCGCTGCTCCCCGCCCCCCTCACCCACCCCCACGCCCGAACACCGGCCCCAGCACCAGCTGAGCCGCGCCCATCGCCACGACCCGCCCGCCCCCGGCGGCGACCCGCACCGGCACGGTCTCCTGGCCCGTCCGCCGAGCCCGGGCCTCCAGCACCGTCCCGACCCCCCGCACGAAGGCCTCCGGAGCCGCGGCCACCGTGCGGCCGCCCAGCAGGACGACGTCGATGTCGAGCAGGCCCACCAGGTTCGCCGCCCCGGCGCCCAGGACCCGGGCCGCCTCCGCCGTGTCGCCGCGCGCCACCGCACCGAGGCACAGCGCCTCGACGCAGCCGCGGTCGCCGCAGGTGCAGGGCGGGCCGTCCAACTGGATCACCTGGTGGCCGAACTCCCCTGCCCCGGTCCTGGCCCCCCGGTGCAGAGTCCCGCCGATCACCAGACCGGCCCCCAGCCCCGTGCCGAGATGCAGATAGGCGAAGGAGCCGCCCTCGCCCCCGGCGGCCAGGCCCAGCGCCGCCGCGTTGGTGTCCTTGTCCACCACCACCGGCACCCCGAGCCGCTCCGCCAACGCCTCCCGCAGCGGAAAGCCGTCCCACTCGGGGAATCCGGTCACCCGGTGCAACACCCCACGCGCATGGTCGAGCGGCCCGGGCAGCGCGACACCGACCCCCAGCAGCGCTTCGTCGAGGCCGGCCGGCAGCACCCCGGCCACCACGTCCCGCACCGCCTCCGTCACCGCCGCCAGCACGGCCCGCGCCCCGGCCCCGAGGTCCAGCGGGGCCCGTCGCTCCCCCACCACGGTCCCCCGCAGATCCACCAGCACGGCCCGCACCTCGTCCCGGTCCAGATGGACGCCCACCGCGTGCCCGGCCTCGGGCACCAGCCGCAGCACGGTCCGCGGCTTGCCGCCCGTAGAGGCCCGTCGTCCGGCCTCCGCCGCGAGGCCGTCCTCCCGCAGCCGGGCCGTGATCTTGCTGACCGCCTGCGGGGTGAGCCCGGTCCGTTCGGCGAGTTCGAGCCGGCTGATGCCGTCGGCTCCGGCCGTCCGCAGCAGGTCGAGGACCAGCGCCGCGTTGTGGCTGCGCAACGCGAGCAGGTTCACCCCACCGCCGGTGCCTCCGGCGCCTCCGGTGCCCTGCAATCCGCCCACCCCGCCCGTACGGTCGTCCGCCCTGTTCACGCCCCCATTGTCCCCGGCGCTTGCACTTTGGCAACAGCGTTGCGAAAGTGGGGCCATGACTGGCACACCCCTCCGCGTCGGCCTCGTCGGCTACGGCCTCGCCGGCTCCGTCTTCCACGCCCCGCTGATCGCCGCCACCGAGGGCCTCACCCTCGACACGGTGGTCACCTCGAACCCCGACCGGCAGCAGCAGGCCCGTGCCGAGTTCCCGGACGTCCGCCTCGCCGCCACCCCGGACGAGCTGTTCGACCGGGCCGCCGAGCTGGACCTGATCGTCATCGCGTCCCCGAACAAGACGCACGTGCCGCTCGCCGGCACCGCACTCAAGGCCGGCCTGCCGGTCGTGGTTGACAAGCCCGTCGCGGGCACGGCGGCCGAGGCCCGTGAGCTGGCCGCCCTCGCCGAGGAGCGCGGCCTGCTCCTCTCCGTCTTCCAGAACCGCCGCTGGGACAACGACTTCCTCACCCTGCGCAAGCTGATCGGCGAGGGCGAGCTGGGCGAGGTCCGCCGCTTCGAGTCCCGCTTCGAGCGCTGGCGCCCGCAGCTGAAGGGCGGCTGGCGCGAGTCCGGCGACCCCGCAGAGATCGGAGGTCTGCTCTACGACCTCGGCAGCCACGTCGTCGACCAGGCCCTGGCCCTCTTCGGCCCGGCGGCCGCCGTCTACGCGGAGTCGGACATCCGCCGCCCGGGCGCCGAGACGGACGACGACACGTTCATCGCGATCACGCACACGAACGGCGTCCGCTCCCACCTCCACGTCTCCGCGACGACCCCTCAACTCGGCCCCCGCTTCCGCGTCCTGGGCTCCACCGCCGGCTACGTCAAGTACGGCCTCGACCCCCAGGAAGCGGCCCTCCGGGACGGCCTGCGCCCCGGCCCCGGCTGGGGCGTCGAGCCCGAGTCGGAGTGGGGCCGCGTGGGCTCCGGGGAATCCCCGGTGACGGGCGGCGGCCGCCCCGAACCGACCCTCCCCGGCGACTACCCCGCTTACTATGCGGCCGTGGCGAAGGCCCTGCTGGAGGGCGGCCCCAACCCGGTGACCGCCCTGGAGGCGGCCGCCGCCCTGGACGTACTGGAGGCCGCCCGCCGTTCGGCCCTCGAGAAGGTGACGGTGCCCCTGTGACGCACAAGAGCAACCCTTCCCACCACCAGGAACTCGGCCCCAAGTTCCAGCCCGAGCTCACCCCGAGCCTGGAGGAACTGGAGACGCAGGAACGCCGCCTGGTCTTCCGCCAGTTCGGCCACGACGACGCCTGGGCGCTCGGCTCGCTCCTCGTCGAACTCGCCCGGGAGCGGCAGGCCCCGCTCGCCATCGACATCCACCGCGCCGGCCAGCAGCTCTTCCACGCGGCACTGCCCGGCTCCACGCCGGACAACGACGCCTGGATCGCCCGCAAGCGCCGGGTCGTCGAGCGCTACGGCTCCGCCTCCTACCTGGTGGGCGCCCGTTTCCGCGCCAAGGGCACGACATTCGAGGAGTCCTCGCGCCTCGACCCCGACACCTACGCGGCACACGGCGGCTCGTTCCCGATCACCGTCGAGGGCGTGGGCGTGATCGGCGCGGTGACGGTGTCCGGGCTGCCGCAGCTCCAGGACCACCGTTTCGTGGTGGAGGTACTGGAGCAGTTCCTCAACCTCTGACCCCGCCGGAATCATCACCGGCCCCCTCCGGTTGGCACCTGCGTACGCGTGATCGAGCACGGCGCACAACCGGAGGGATCGCAACCGATGACCACTGCCCTGAAGGAGACCGTCGGCCGGTACGGCATCTGGAGCGTGGGCCTGCGCTCGGAGGACCCGGACCGGCGCGGCGAGCTCGCCGAGGCCGCCTCCGAACTGGAGGAACTCGGCTACGGCGCCGTATGGCTGGGGGGCAACTCCTCCGCCGCCAACGCCGCCCCGCTGATCGAGGCGACCTCGAAGCTCACCGTCGGCACCAGCATCCAGAGCATCTGGCAGCACGAGGCGGACGCTGCCGCCGCGGGCTTCGCCGGGCTGGAGGCCGCCCACCCCGGCCGTTTCCTGCTGGGCCTCGGCGTCAGCCACGCCAAGCTGGCTGAGCAGTACCGCCGCCCGTACTCGGCCCTCGTCGCCTACCTGGACGGCCTGGACGCCGCCGGGGTGCCCGCGGACCGCCGGGTCCTGGCCGCCCTCGGCCCGAAGAGCCTGAAGCTGACCCGCGACCGTTCCGCAGGCGCGATCCCCTATCTGGTCACCCCCGAGCACACCGCCCACGCACGCGAACTCCTCGGCGAGGGCCCCCTGCTCGCCCCCGAACTGGGCGTGATCCCGGAGACGGACCCGACCCGCGCCCGCACCCTGGCCCGCGAGTTCATCGGCTTCTACCTCTCGCTGCCGAACTACACCAACAACTTCCTCCGCCACGGCTTCACCGAGGACGACCTGCGCGACGGCGGCAGCGACCGCCTCATCGACGCCCTGTTCGCCTGGGGCGACGAGACGGCGATCCGCGCCAAGATCGACTCATTCTTCGAGGCGGGCGCGGACCACCTCGCCCTCCAACTGATCGACGACTCCCCGAAGGACACCCTCCCGAGGAAGGCGTGGCGCGACTTGGCCTCAGTGCTGAACTGACCCTCTTTTGTCTTGGGGGCGCGGGGAACTGCGCGAACAACCACGATGCGACCGCAGCCGCCGTCGTTCCGCAGCTCCCCACCCCTCAGGCGTCTTTGAACTCCTGCCGCTGCCGCCCAAGCCCCTCGATCTCCAGCTCCACGACATCCCCGGCCCTGAGATACGGCTTCGGCTCAGGCTCCCCCATCGCGACCCCCGCCGGCGTCCCCGTGTTGATCACATCCCCGGGATACAGGGTCATGACCTGACTGAGATACCGCACGACCTCACCCACAGGGAAGATCTGCTCAGCCGTCGTCCCGTCCTGCTTCAACTCCCCGTTGACCCACAGCCGCAACGACAGCCGCTGCGGATCCGGCACCTCGTCCGCCGTCACCAGCCACGGACCCAGCGGGTTGAACGTCTCGCAGTTCTTCCCCTTGTCCCAGGTCCCGCCCCGCTCGATCTGGAACTCCCGCTCGGACACGTCGTGCGCCACCGCGTACCCGGCGACATGCGCGAGCCCTTCCTCCGCGGACCCCAGATAGCGGGCCGTACGCCCGATGACGACGGCCAGCTCGACCTCCCAGTCGGTCTTCACGGACCCGCGCGGTACGAGCACCGTGTCGTGCGGTCCGACGACCGTGTCCGGCGCCTTCATGAAGACGACCGGCTCGGCGGGCGGCTCGGCTCCCGTCTCACGGGCGTGGTCGTGGTAGTTCAGCCCGATGCAGACGATCTTGCCGATCCGGCCCAGCGGCGGTCCGATCCGCAGCCCGGTGGCGTCCAGGGCGGGCAGCTCACCGGCGTCCGCGGCGGCCCGGACCCGGCCGAGCGCGGCCTCGTCGGCGAGCAGCGCGCCGTCGACGTCCGCGACGACGCCCGACAGGTCCCGCAGCGTCCCCTCGGCGTCGAGCAGCGCGGGCCGCTCCGCCCCCGCCGTACCGACTCGCAGCAGCTTCATGATCATGTCTCCCTAGATCGCGGGCGCCCGCCGACGCGCGCGACCCGGATGCGGCGGGGACAGCGATCGGAGGACTGGTCGATCCTCCAAGCTGGAAGTCCACTCCGCAATACCCGGTTCACGTACTGGACCCGGCCCCCCACGGGTCACCGGTACAGCACGGCCCTCTCGACCACACTCCACGTCGTACTGGTCACCACGTACAGCGCGGCGGCCAGCGGCACCACGGCCACGGTGACCAGCGTGAAGAAGGACATGAACGGCATGGCCTTGGTCACCGCCCCCAGCCCCGGCACCGGCGCGCCCTCACCGGTCGGCAGGGCAGGACTCGCGGCCATCATGCGCTTGCTCAGTCGGTAGCTGAACCCGGCGACGCACCCGACGACGACGAACAGCCCGGCGTACACGAGCCCGGCCCCGCTCAGCACACTCCCTGCCCCGAGCGCGTCCGTCCACCGCTCGCCCAGCGGCGCGGCGAGCAGCTCATGGCCGAGCAGTTCATTGGCCCGCCCGCCGATCGTGTCGCTGGAGAACAGGTGGTAGAGCAGGAAGAACGCGGGCACCTGGAGCAGCCCGGGCAGGCAGCCGGCCAGCGGCGACACCTTCTCCTCGGCGTGCAGTTCCAGTACGGCCTTCTGGAGCTTCTCGGGGTTCTTCCCGTGCTTCTTCCGCAGCTCGGCGATCTTCGGCTGGAGCGCGGTCCGGGCCTTCTGACCGCGCGCGGCGGCCCGGGACAGGGGGTGGACGAGGAGTCGTACGAGCGCGGTGAACAGGACGATCGCGGCGGCGGCCGCGGAGGCGCCGAACAACGGCTGGAGCAGGTCGGCGAGGTGCTCGACCAGGTTGGCGAAGACGGACATGCGTGAGCCCTCCGGGGGTCTCGTCGTGCCGGGAGTTGCCGGAAGTTGCCGGAAACCGGATATGGCGGCAGGACGACCCACGCGGGGTCAGGGAGGTGATGTGCCCCTACGCGAAGGTCGCCCGGAGGGCGTGTCCGGGTGCCCGGGGCCGGGGGCGCCCCTTGGCGTCCGGGTCGCGTTGCGACAGGAAGGCCGTACGGAGGTCACGGTCGCGGATGGCCGTACGCACACGGGTGCGGGGCACGGCGGGTGCGCAGCGCGCGGCGATGACGGCGCAGACCACGAGCGCGGCCGAGGCCGCGGCGGTCGCCGCGATCGCGACGGTGGCGGTGAGGCTGCCGGTGTCCAGCAGCGCCACGCCCAGGACCAGGCAGAGCAGCACGAGAGCGGGACGCGAATTGGCCCGACCGCGGATCATCGGCGGCCCCTCCTCCCGTACGCGCGTGCGCTCGACTACCCGTTCACTGCACTCCGTTCGTTATACACGATCATTCCCACCGACCGCGTCCGAGACTTCGTACACGGGTTTGAGAAAGGTTCGTCGTAACTCTCGACAACCCACCCGCCACACCCGATGCTTCTCGATGCCCTCGACTCGACACCGTCGAGGGCCACCCCGCGACGCCGGGCCGGGGGGACCGGCGCCTGCCCCCAATTCCCCTGAACTCCCCTGAACTCCCCTACGGAGGAGCCGTGATACGACGCAGAACCCTGCTGTCCGCAGCAGGCGGTACGTTCCTCGGCAGCGCCCTGGCGACCGGCACCGCGCACGCGGACGCCACCATCGCCGTCACCCCCTCGACCACCTACGGCACCTGGGAGGGCTGGGGCACCTCCCTCGCCTGGTGGGCCAACGTCTTCGGCGCCCGGGACGACTTCGCGGACCTCTTCTTCACCACCAAGTCGGTGACGTACAACGGCCGCTCCCTCCCCGGCCTGGGCCTCAACATCGCCCGCTACAACCTGGGCGCGTGCAGCTCCAACAGCGTCGGCGGCGAGACGATGGTGAAGTCGCCCAACATCCCCGCCTTCAAGCAGATCGAGGGCTTCTGGCAGGACTGGAACAACGAGGACCCCACCTCCTCGGCCTGGAAGTGGTCGGCGGACGCCAACCAGCGCGCGATGCTGGTGAAGGCGACGCAGCGAGGCGCGATCACGGAACTCTTCGCCAACTCCCCGATGTGGTGGATGTGCGCCAACCACAACCCCTCGGGTGCGGCCGGCGGCGGCAACAACCTCCAGACCTGGAACTACCGTCAGCACGCGAGCCACTTGGCGGCGACGGCCCGGTACGCGCGCGACAACTGGGGCGTGAACTTCGCGACGGTCGACCCCTTCAACGAACCGGCCTCCACCTGGTGGACCGCGACCGGCACCCAGGAGGGCTGCCACATGGACCCGGCGGTCCAGGCGGCCGTACTCCCGTACATGCGCAGCGAGTTGGACAAGCGAGGACTCGGCGGCATCCGCATCGCGGCCTCGGACGAAACGAACATCGACACGGCCCGCTCGACCTGGTCCTCCTTCAACTCCGCCACCAAGGCCCTGGTCTCCCAGGTCAACGTGCACGGCTACCAGGGCTCGGGCGGCCGCCGCGACCTCCTCTACACGGACGTGGTGACGACGTCCCGCAAGAAGCTGTGGAACTCCGAGACGGGCGACAGCGACGGCACGGGCCTGACCCTCGCCTCGAACCTCTGCTACGACTTCCGCTGGCTGCACCCCACGGCGTGGTGCTACTGGCAGGTCATGGACCCGTCGACGGGCTGGGCGATGATCGCCTACGACGCGAACACACTCCAGCCGACCACCGTCCAGACCAAGCACTACGTACTGGCCCAGTTCAGCCGCCACATCCGCCCAGGCATGACGATCCTGGACACGGGCGTCAGCTACGCGGTGGCGGCGTACGAGCCCTCGACTCGCCGCCTGGTGATCGTCGCGGTGAACACGGCCACCTCCGCCCAGACCCTCACCTTCGACCTCTCCCGCTTCACGACGGTGACGGGCGGCTCAGGCGGGCTGGTCCCCCGCTGGAACACGGTGACGACGGGCGGCGGCGACCTCTACACCCCCCGCTCGGACATCCGCTTGACCGGCAAATCCGTAAGCGTCCCCTTCGCAGCCAAATCAGTCCAAACACTCCAAGTGGACGGCGTCACGCTGTAGGTCGGCGGCGGACGGCACGGCGGCGGTTCGGGGCGATCCGTAAAGCCCGGGTGGCGAACGCGGGGAAATCCGCGGGTACAGGTGTCTGGCCTGCACATCTCTCACGCTCGTCACCTCCCGGCAGTACGGTGTCCCCCATGCGCCCCGACACGCCTGCCGAAAACGTCGACCACACCGCCGAAGCGGCACGCCTGGAGCGGACCGCCGGCCTGTATCCCGAGGACGCCGAGGCCCTGCTCCTACGGGCTGCGGCCCACCTGGAACTCTCCGGCGACCGCCCCACCGCGTCCACGCTCTACGACCGTCTGCTGTCCTCCGCGGCCGACCTGGACAACCCCCATCTGGTGCGGGCGCTCAAGGCCTCGAACCTCTGGGAGTACGGCCACGAGGCCGAGGCCAGGGCGATCATCGAGGGCGTCCGGGCAGCCTCCCCCCAGGACCCGGCCCCCTGGGTCATCGTCGCGGAGTCCCTGGAATCCCACGACGAACTGGAAGCGGCCCACGAGACGTTCACGGAGGCCGTGCACCGCCTCCTGACGGACGTGTCGCAGCCCCCGCAGCCGACCCACCCCCTCCTCTTCGGCCGCCACCGCGTACGGCGCATGCTGGGCCGGCCCCACGACGAATGGGACGCCCTGGCGGACACGGTCCACTCCCTCCCGATCACCCTGGACGAACTCCACGACCCCAAGCGCGTCTGGTCCCTGGGCTCGGAAAACCCCGCGGAACTGGAAGCGGAGATCCTCCGCCTCCGAGCAGAACTCGGCGCCTACCGCGAAGCCCTCTCCCGCCCCTTCCCGGTGGCGATCCTCCACTGGCCGGCGACAGAACTCACGGAACTCCTGGAGGCGTACCCGACGCTGGAGACGGAGTACCCGACCCACGAATCCCACCTCGCGACCATAGAGTCCGCCCTCCGAGAACTGGCCTCCTCCGGCACCCCCAACCTCGGAATCGTCACCGGCACGGTCCCCTCCTACGAGGCCTTCGCAGCCTCGGAACTCTCGTCCCCGGACGACGCGACCCTGCTCCCCCAGTACGCCACGACACTGGCGGCGCGGGGGCGGGCGGTGGCTTGGCCTCCGCAGCAGGGGGCGGGTTGCTGGTGCGGCTCCGGCCGCTCGTACGGAGAGTGCCACGGCACCACGCCCGCCTGAAGTCCCGGCAGGCCCTCACCACCCGAGCTGTGAGTCGCCCAGGACCTCGCTGCCGATGTGCGCGGCGAGCTTCTGGGCCCGGGCCAGGTCACCGAACTTGGTCACGTGCACGAAGACGGTGTGATGCTCGGCCCACGGCCCCCACTGGGCGCGCTCGCCGTGGAACACGACCTGAACCCCGTCGTACGCCACCGACCCGTAGTGCCCCGCCTCCGGCTCATCCGGCCAAACGCCCTGCCAGTCGATACGGGCCACGCCCTGGCCAAGAGCCGCCACGAAGCGTTCCTCCACACTCCCCCCGGGGGCTTCCACCATCACGTCCAGCGGCAGGTGCGGCTCCAGCGCGGCGTCGTCCACCGCCGCGACATCGAGGTCGAACCGGAGGTCCTCACCCGCCGGACCGACCCGCGCCTCCGCGTACTCGAACTTCGCCTCAGGCAGGACCGCGGCCATCCGCCGCACATCCGCGACCGTCCGCAGCTGGGCAAAGAAGTCGACCTCGTCATCGCACTTCGCCAACAGCCCGCACAGCCGCTTGGCCTGCGCATACGCCAGGGCCGCGTCGGTGGTCCGCAGAACGGGATAGGCCTTGGAATTCCCCATGCCCGAACGCTCACACGCCCTGGCAGGCACCCGCCACCACATTTCACGCGTCCGCTGCGGCAGTCCCCGACCAGACCTCTCCTGCCCCACCGCCCTGCATCGCCCTCGTCCCCACACCACCGCCGACCGGCGTGACGTACTCCGAGATACTGACGCACGCCCGTCCCCGCGGAGCACCTGAACAGCCAACCCATGCCGCGACCGCCCCGTGGCCCCCGCCCTTCCCAGGCCGCCCGCTCGCTTCTCTCCCGTGCTGGAGCGGCCCGGGTCAAGGGTGGCCCGCAGGGCCATCGGCGCAGCCGACGCGGAACGCAGCGCAGCGGAGAGGAGCGCCCTTGATGCGGGGCGCGGAGGCACGACACTGGCCAGGAAGCGGGCGGCCCGACCCGCACCTGGATCCGACGCTACCGCCAACGTCCCGCAACCAGCTCGGAGTCAGTTCGCCCCAGGTTGCAAATACCTATAAAGCTGGGCATCTAAGGAATATCCGTGGCCAAAGCTCCTGAAAAATAAGGGACTTATCGCCCCTGTTCCGCTCCCACCTCCCCCTATGTCCAACCTTTGCAGTACCGTCACACTCTCCGTTGTGTGTAAGGGGCTGCTACTTCGCGAGCAGGTCCTGACCTGTGCATTTGAGGAAGCATGCCCTACCAACCCGGTACCGAATGGCAGTACGACGTCCCCACGACCGGCAGCGCGCACTTGCCGCCCGACGCGGGGTACGGCAAGGCCCTGACCAACCAGGGCTACGGTTTCGAGGTCGCCGTCGCTGACCTCATCGACAACTCCATCGACGCCGGTGCCGACCAGATCGTCGTGCACTTTCTGCGTGATGCCGACCGGATCCTCACGCTGTTGATCATCGACAACGGCGCCGGCATGGACGATGAGGGACTGAATGCCGCGATGACGGTGGGACGCCGCCGTGACTACGGCGAGGATGCCCTCGGCATGTACGGCACAGGCCTCAAGGCCGCTTCCCTCTCCCATGCCTCATCACTCACTGTGGTCAGCCGCACTAGGCGCAGCCGAGCTGCAGGGCGGCGTCTTACCGCAGCTGGCATCGAGGACAGCTTCCGCTGCGACACCGTCGACCCGCTATACGCGCAGAATCTCGTAGACCGCTACGACGGCGTAATCGAGTGGCAGGGAACCATCGTGCGCTGGGATGGCGTGCGGGCCTTTGAGACAGTCGCACGCGGCCAGAGCGACCAATTCCTATCCAAGGCCATCTCCCGCCTTGAGACCCACCTTGGCCTTTACCTACACCGGTACCTACAGCGAGGTCTGAAACTCGACATAGCAGTGTGGGACGTGAGCAGCGGGGAGCCCGGCCTCGGCGAGGAAGTGGATCACATCGCCGTAGAAGCCCTGGATCCGTTCGGCTACAAGGTGCCGGGCAAGTCCGGATATCCCCGGGAATTCGTTGCCCCGGTGGAAAGTCTGGGAGACCTACGCCTCACCGCCCACATCTGGCCTGCCAAGTCCAAACAAGCGGGGTTTCGCCAGATCGGTTCCCTCATGGATAGGCAAGGCTTCTACTTCTACAGGAACGACCGCCTCGTGCAGGCAGGAGGATGGAACGGGTGGCGGAGCCCTGAGGGGCACCATGTTCTCGCCCGGATCGCTATCGACCTTCCGTCCCACGAGAACAACGTCCTAAGCCTTGATGTGAAGAAGGAGAGCATCACCGTCACCTCAGCCTTCACGGACGGCCTCGACAAGGCCGCGGACTCCAAGGGGCATCTATTCCAGAGTTACCCGCTGGACGCCGAAACTGCCTACCGGGACGGTTCGAGGCGTAATGAGATCGTCCGCAAGCCTGTAACTCCCCCGGGCAAGGGACTGGATCCCAAAGTCAAGCGAGTCATCAAGGAAGAACTTCCTGAGAAACCGGACGAGGAACCGATCGCCTTCACCTGGGGCACGCTTCCCCCCAACCAGTTCTTCGACCTTGACCGTGAACATAATTCTGTCATCCTCAACAAGGCCTACCGGGAGGACTTCAACGACGGAAGGCGCGGCGGCGCGAACGACGCCCCAGTCACGAAGACCTTGCTATATCTGCTTCTTGAGGACTGTTTCGGCCTCGGGCGCTGGGAACGTAGTCGCCAAGACCGTCTGGACTACTGGAACACCATTCTCCTGGCTTCCGTGGATGCCCAGCGCACTCGGCGTTTGCAACAACTCTCCTGACACCAAGGCGCAGTAATTCACGTTTCACCCCATGCGGACTGAGGACTCCTTCACATGAGCGACATCCCAGCCAACGTGCTCCTCGACATTCACACCCACGCGCTGGCCGGCATGCGGAACATCCCACGGCACTTCGCGCGTTGGGCCGCCGTCGCCGCCGACGAGGACTATCCGGACGCCGACCTGAGCGAGGAAGTGTTTCGCGCCTACCTCGTCAACGGTGACGAGGCACTCAGAGCTCTATGGAGCCGTCACCTCACCGCCTGGGACTTCGCCGAAGGTCCTCAGTGGGCGCTGGCGATACCTGCCCGCACCGATGCTCGGCGTACAGCGGTGTACGACCGGCTGCGGTTTGGCAATGACTTGCGGAAGGCGCTAGATGACGCCGTACCCGTGGCGAAGATCGCAGGTCCCACCGTGATCACACGTGAGTTCATCCCCTGGTACACCCCTGACCGTGGTTCCGCCCGTTCCTTCTATTGGGCGTCGTACGAGCAGAAGCTCCGTGCCAAGGGATGGTCTGACGCCGCGATCGCAAGCCTCGATGAAGCAAGCCGGGCCGTTGTTGAACGCCTCACCGATCCAGAGCAGCCGAGGGCTCGGCAGGCGAAGGGCCTAGTCGTCGGATACGTGCAGTCGGGCAAGACAGCCAACTTCACTGGCGTCACCGCTAAGGCGATCGACGCCGGGTACCGCCTCGTCATCGTGCTGGGCGGGACACTCAACCTGCTGCGCGCTCAGACCCAGCGCCGCCTCGACATGGAGCTAATCGGGCAGGAGAACATCCTGCGCGGTGCGGATATCACGGACCTTGACTCCCTCGTAGGCGTGGACTACGTAGGCGACGATGACGCGGACTGGGACGAGTTCGTCCAGCACGGCGCGCGCCCATCTGTGCTCGGTGCGTTCGACATCGAGCGTCTGACTACTCGCGACAATGACTACAAAAGCCTGGCGCAAGGCATCAGGGCGCTTGAGTTTGAGAAGCGCGAACCGGCCCGCCCTCTGCATGATCCGGCGAACCTCCACCACGCAGCGGCCCGCGTCCTGGTGGTGAAGAAGAACAAGTCCGTTCTGACCAAGCTCGTCAAGGACCTGAAGCAGATTCACGGACTGCTGGGTGAGCTGCCTGCTCTGATCATCGACGACGAGTCCGACCAGGCTTCCGTGAACACGCTGGACCCCAAGAAGTGGGAGCAAGGCAACACTGAACGAACGGCCATCAACGGGTTGCTTTCCCAGCTGCTTAAGCTGCTTCCGCGCGCGCAGTACGTTGGGTACACGGCTACCCCCTTCGCCAACGTCTTCATTGACCCCGGTGACGACGAGGACATCTTCCCCAGCGATTTCCTGATCTCGCTTCCTCGCCCCTCCGGGTACATGGGTGCCCAGGACTTCCATGATTTGGATTCTGCGATCCCCCGGGAAGAGCGCACGTACGCCAACTCTCAGGAGCAGGCACACATCCGGGACATCCAGGAGTCAACGGGTGACCGTCTCCAAGAGGCCATGGACGCCTTCGTCCTGTCTGGCGCCCTGAAGCTGTACCGGGCAGACCACGGTGTGGACGACGGCCCGTTCCGCCACCACACGATGCTCGCTCATCAGTCTGTCCGGAAGGACGATCACGCGGAACTCGCGTTGTGTATCAATTCCATGTGGCATCAGGCGGGTTACAGTTCGGCCGCCGGCCATGAACGTCTTGCTGCCCTGTGGGCTTCGGACTTCGCTCCAGTCAGCGAGGTGCGCGCATCAGACCTCCCAGTCCCTGCCTCCTACGGAGAACTGCGCCCCTACGTCAATGCCGCGCGCCAGCGCATCGGCTCAGGAGGCAAGCCAGTCATCGTCGTCAATGGGGACTCCGACCGCTACTTCGATCAGTTGAACCTTGACTTCGACCGGACCCCGCACGTCTGGAAGATCTTGGTCGGCGGAACGAAGCTCTCTCGCGGATTCACCGTAGAAGGCCTAACCATCACGTATTACCGGCGCACCACACAGCAGGCGGACACGCTGATGCAGATGGGACGCTGGTTCGGCTTCCGTCCCGGCTACCGGGACCTGGTCCGGCTCTACATCGGAAGGGAGGAGCCCTTCGGCCGTAACAGGTATGCCGATCTGTATGAGGCCTACGAAGCGATCTGCCGCGACGAGGAAGCATTCCGGGAACAGCTGGCGCAATACGCCGTAGTGGTCGATGGGCAGCCTCAGATAACACCCATGCAAGTTCCTCCCCTCGTGGCGCAGCACCTGCCCTGGATCAGGCCTTCGGCCCGAAACAAGATGTTCAACGCGGAACTCGTGGAGATCCGGTCGCCTGGTCGCCCCATTGAGCCTGCGTCATACCCAGGGAGTAGCGGGGCGCTTAAACGGAACACCGAGCGCTGGCGCCCCTTGCTGGACTCGCTTAGCGCAGTACCGACTACGTTCAGCAATCCGCCAGATGCTTCCAGCTCGCTCACTCGATCATTCGAGGCCCTGACCGGGACCGTCACCCACAGCGACCTCGTCAGCGTGCTGTCTAAGCTCGAATGGGAGCGGCCAGGGCACTTCGATCCTCATCTGACCTACCTCAGCCAGCTCGACGGCGCGCTCGCCACGGTGGACGACTGGCTGCTCATTTCCCCTCGCCTGGCCGCGAGCACGCGAGTGGAGGCCCGCGTGATTGGTTCGCTTCCGTTGTCCCTCGTCCGCCGAAGCCGACAAGCCGGGAAGACCTCCTTCAGCCGTATCGCCAGCGTCGAGCACCGCACAGCGGCCCAGCGACTGATCGATGCGGCGCGCTCGCCGGCTGAGTATCGTCCTGGTGAGAGCATCGGGACTAGGACAGGGGTGGCACTCCTGTACCCCGTCGTGGAGGGGGACAGCCACAGCGACGTGCAGGCGGTCGTGCGGAACGGCTCTGCCGACCCCGCGAAGATCGTAATGGCCTTCACCTTGATCCCGCCCGCCTCGGCCGTGAGCGCCGACCGTCGCCTGGTGCGCTTCCGTGCCAAGAACTCCCGATTCGCCTCTGAGGCAACGATTCCAGCGAGTTCGTCCTGAATTCCGCTCCCCTTCAACGTCATGGCCGCTGCCGCGGGGGCCAACCGCAGGCAAAGCCTTTCAGGACGGTCCGCAGAGGCATAGGAGGGCAAGTCTTGGTCCTTGCCCTCCGGGCAGTGCAGACGCCCAGAGCACCCTGACTCGGAACGGGCAGTGGGCGGGCGTCGCGCTGCCTTCTGGATGAAGCCCGTTTCCCCGGGCGCTGCCCCGAGGGAAACGGCGGCGGCTACCTCCTACGAGGCGCCCCCGCACGGGACATGGTCGCGAGCTCGCGCTAGCTGTGTCCTTCTCGCTGAAGTGTCCGCCGCATTCGCGCCAATGCCGCCAGCCTGAACCCCTTGGTGATGATCCAACAGGCCGGCCATACTCCGAAGCATGGACGCCGACGCAAGCGACGGGCCGATAGCCCCAGACGGAACACCTTGGTGGGAGCTCACAGTCCAGCCAGGCACCCGGAACAGGCCGTTTGGTCAAGAACGGCGCCTGGCGGCCTGGCTCTGGTTCAACAAGGAAATGGGTGACATATTCACGATGAACGAGCTCCGCGATGCGCTGGGCTCTGACATCGTCGGCAAGTCCGAGCACCTCAATCGCCGTCTCCGCACCCTGCGCTCAGTGGGATGGCTCATCCCGTCGTACAAGGATGACGGCTCGCTGGGAACGGACGAGTATCGGCTTCAGGCAAAGGGGGCTCGGTACTGGCTCGACGCGGACCGTCAAGCTCACAAGCGATTTGCGCCGTCAGCGCGTGTACGGCGCGACGTCATGGATCGCGATGGCGGGCGCTGCGTTGTCTGCGGAGCTGCGGCCGGGGAATCGTACCCAGGTGAGCCCGACAGCAAGGCCCGGCTCACCATCGGGCATCGAGTGCCGCAGGAACGCCTGAGGACGCGGAGAGCGGCCGACGACATCGACAACTGGCGTACTGAGTGTGCGAGGTGCAACGAGCCAGTTCGAGACGAGATTCCCGATCCATGGCAATACGACGAGGTACTAGCACAGGCCCGGCGCCTAAGCCGAGGAAACAAGCAAACGCTACTCAGTTGGCTGCATCGAGCAGAACGTACTCGTTCAGAGCTTGACCGTATCTACGATCTAGCTCGGGTCCTCTCGCACAAGGAGCGGGAGGATCTCATCGCCTACTTGCAGACCAGCTCCGGCAGCTCGAGTTAGGAGTCCTCCTCACGTGACAGCAGCACTTACGGCAGCCAGGAAGAACTTCCACGGTGACCTTATCGAGAAGTACACCCTTTCCCTGTCCCTTGACGGCGTGGCCTCAAATGCTGACAGCAGCCAGAAGACTAGCGTAAGCATCGGGCTAAGCATCGCAAAGGATCTCTCCGCAGGTACTATTCCCAAGAAACTCACCGGGCAACGAGTTGGAAAGCAGTTCGAAGAGGCTGTCGAGGGGTTCCTGTCAGATACCTTTCCCCTGTTTCAGACACTCCGGCCAGGCGATTGGAGCATCGAGAACGTCGGCGGGTCCCGAGCCGAGTACCAGATTTCTAGGTACGAGCCCTACACACACCTAGCCGACCTGGCGAATGCAATTGAAAACGACAGGAATCTCGCCTCGGTACTCGGGAATTCTTACGAGATCAGCCCGGACATTCTAATTCTCCGAAAGCCTGAACCAGACGAGAACATCAATCGCGATTCCGATCTGGTGGACTCGGAGTCTGGACGATACGCCGTCATCAGGATGGTCAATCAGGAACGCCCTATTGTCCACGCCATAGTTTCATGCAAGTGGACACTTCGCAGCGATCGCGCCCAAAATGCGCGCTCGGAGGCCCTTAACGTAATCCGGAACCGGAAGGGACGCACTCCACACATCGCCGTTGTCACCGGAGAACCCTCGCCCTCTCGGCTGGCATCGCTAGCGCTTGGCACAGGTGATATCGATACCGTGTATCACTTCGCCCTGCCGGAGCTAATCAAAGCGGTGCACGAAACGGATAACGACGAGGCAGTCAGCATGCTCAACACCCTCGTTGCCGGTAAACGTCTGCGCGACATCAGTGACCTGCCACTCGATCTGGCGATTTAGCGGCAGGCCACACTGGCCGACATGACGCGGCTAGCTGATACGGGAACGCAACTCAGCGAAGCGTGCGTGCCTGTCGTGGTCTTCCTGGCCTGTGAACCCCTTGAAGCCCGTGAGCCGGTACGCACGACCTCCGAGCTGATCATCCTCGTCGATCACGAAGTCCCGCGCTAGCAGGGCCATCCGACGCTCGAAGGCCAAGGAATCCATCTTCTCGCCAGCGAGCCGCACAAGTTCTTTCTCTGTCAGCGCAGTTGAGGCGTTCTTCAAGGCCAAGTAGAGCCCGTCGTGCATGACTTCGTGCTCTACTTCGGCCAGCTGCTTTGGTTCACCCTTCCGGTTTAGCGCGTTGGCGATGGCGGTGCCAATCGCACGCGCCACGGGCGGCGGGAACGCGTTGCCGATTTGGCGATACCTGGTCGTCTTGCGTCCGGTGAACTCCCACTCGTAGTCCCGCTCCTCGCCCCACCCTTGGATGCGAGCCACCATCTCCGTGGTGAGCTTCGGCAGAAAATCCACTGGAGTCGATCCATCCGGCGGCGAGTCGGCAACTCCCATTGCGTCTACGCCGAGGTTGCGCCAGGCCGCTTTCGCGCGAGTTGGCCCAAGGTCCGCGCCACCGTGCTTCTTTGAACCGCCCACAATGGTGGGGGCGATGTCGTTCGCATTCTTCGCCCAAGCTTCGGCCCCCAGCCAGCCCTTAGCGGCCATCATGCCCTGCAGCGCTGTTCCAACGGTTACCGCGGTGGGCTTTTCTTCAGGCCATTCGAACCATTGGGCATATTCGTGACGCATGGCGACGAGGACGAAACGCGGCCGCAACTGAGGGACACCGTAGTTATTTGCATGCAGGAGTTTCCAGTCGGACCAGTAGCCCAGGTCTCTCAGGCGATCTTTCACATGCTGACGGTAGGCAGAGAAGCGAGGCATTGAGAGGCCGCGCACGTTCTCAAGAAGGAGCGCCCGAGGCTTCATCTTGCCAGCCAGTTCAACGGCCCATGCGAAAAGATCACGCTCATCGGTTGCACCGAGCTGCTTACCGGCAATCGAGAACGGAGGACATGGCACCCCTCCCGCAAGAAGGTCAATATCGACGTATTTGCCTGGTTTCCAGAGGTCCTCGTCGGCGACGTCACCGTGCACCACCTTCCAGTCGCGGTTCGCGCGAAGGGTGTTGACGGCGTTCTCGTCGAGCTCGACGGCGACGGCGTGATCGAAACCTGCCAGCTCAAGGCCGAGCGACTGGCCCCCAGCGCCCGCGCAGATCTCCACGGCGGACAGATCAGCCACGCTCATACCTCCATGTCTGTGTTGCACAGGTCTACCATCCTGACCCATCAAACACTGTGGGTCTGACACTAGGGCTACGGTGGACACGATGACCTCTAGCCCTGATCCAGCATCGCCGACACCGCCGACGCCTGGTCGCTCACGCAACATGGCGGCGATCAAGCGGCGGGACACCAAGCCCGAGCGGACCATCCGGTCGCTGCTCCACGCTGCAGGGAAGCGGTACCGCGTTGATTACCGTCTGCAGCTGGCGGGCGCGCGCCCGCGGCCGGATATTGCCTTTACACGTGCGCGAGTAGCCGTATTTGTCGACGGCTGTTTCTGGCACTGCTGCCCCGAGCATGGCCGGCAGCCCGGTGTAAATGGTGGCTACTGGGGGCCGAAGCTGGAGCGCAATGTGGCCAGGGACAGGGCCGCCGACGTAGCTCTCGCAGCGGCAGGCTGGTCTGTCGTCCGTGTATGGGAGCACGAGGACCCAGACGTGGCGGCAGCACGGATCATCGCTGCTCTCGACGCCGCAGCCCTCGACAATCGGGGTTCACGAACTAACTGAAGTCAGGCTCCACAGCCCCTTGCCGTGGGCTATTGCTAGCGCCCCCTATGGCTCTGTCAGGCAGCTGCCGATACAGCCTCATAATGCATTTGAGCGCGGTCAAGGATGTCGTCGGGATCATGGCCGCGGCCAGTAGTCCAGTGGAGCAGATCAGCGATCAACTCGACCGCCGACTCGACGAGGCTCACCTCTCGCCCTCGTCCGTGTAGGCCAAGCACGCACGCATCCCTCTCATAGTTCTCGAGCGCCAGCACAGCCCGCTCGACTCTTCGGCACTTATGCCCGTCCGCAAGCGGAATCTCGCACCAGACCGCCTTGCCCGCCGCAGTCAGCACTGTGCCCCAGTCCACAGCCGTGGCCGCGAGCAGACGCAGGCCACGACCGGACTCATCACCGCATGTGGCGGTCCTGACGACGGGCAGGACGGGACTCTGGTCGTGGACTTCGAGGCGGAGTCGCTCGCCCCTCCTCTCAAGGATTAGGGCTGCCGACCCTCCTGCACCAACGTGCTTCACAACATTGGTGGCCAGCTCCGTCACGAGGAGTTCGGTTTCATCAGCGGCGATGAGCACGTCCCAGCGAGTGAGCTGCCGAACGACTGCTCTCCTCAGAAGGCGCACCTCCGCCGGCGCTGCCGCAAAGGGCAGAACGCAGCGGGGGTGAGGCTCCGTGGCTTCGCAACCGGACATGACCACTTCTCCCTCCCTTGGCCACGCGGCGCCTAGTTCATGCCGTATCTGTACGACTGCGCTGCGTAGCGACTGAGAAGAGCATGGCACAGAGAAATCTCACTGTGTAACTTCTCATGAGAACCTATCGGGTGAATCTGGTGGTGAGCCCAGTTCACCGCTACCTAGCCTGATGGCGTCCTCCGGGCTGCGGCCCGGTACATGGCGAAGGAGCCGCATGCCCGATCGGAGCACGACACGACGCCGCCAGCTGGGCGCCACCATGCGCAAGTTGCGCTCCCGCACGGGAATGACACTTGAGGAAGCCGGGCACTTGGTCGGCGTTTCAAAAGCGACCGTCAGCAGGTACGAGACCACGGCCGGACCGGTCAAGTGGATCGTCATCGACGCGCTGTGTCGTGAGTACGGAGCAACTGACGCCGAGCGGCGCGCAGTTGTCAACCTCGCCAAGAACGCCAAAGAGCAGGGCTGGTGGAACTCCTTCGCCGATTCCATCCCAGAGAGCATGAACCTGCTGCTCACCCTTGAGGACGAAGCAGTTCGTGAGAACCACTTCTGCTGCGCCTATGTCCCTGGGCTTCTGCAGACGCGCGACTACAGCACGGCGCTCCAGAAGGCCAACGAGGTGCCCTTGGAGCCGGCGGAGGTCGAGCGCCTCGTCGACATCCGCATGAAGCGGCAGGAGATCCTGACCCGTCCGAAGCCGTTGCACCTGTGGGCGATCCTCGACGAGTCGGTGATCCGCCGCATCGTGGGGTCGCCGTCGGTTATGAAGGCGCAGCTCGACCGGCTCCTCGGAGCCAACGAGTCTCCTCACGTCACCCTTCAGGTGCTGCCGTTCTCCAAGGGAGCCCACGCCGCTGCCCTGGGGAGCTTCGTCATGATCGGCGGCCCCGAACCGGCCCTCGACGTCGTCTACGTCGACTTCCACACAGGCTCACTGTTCCTGGAGAAGGAGCAGGAACTGGAGCGATACAGACTTGCGTTCGAGTACCTGCGCGCACAAGCGTTGGACATGGAGGCTTCCTCCACCCTGATCCATCGCGCCCGCAAGGAGCTCTGAAATGTCCCTTGGCCCGCAGATCGCCCCCGAGCTCAGCTGGTTCAAGTCGTCTTACAGCGGCGGCAACACCACCGAGTGCTTGGAGTGCGCATACAGCCCCCATGGCACGCTCATACGCGACTCCAAGCGACCGGATGGGCCCGTCGCGCGCACTGGGGCCTATGCATGGCGTCGCTTCGTGGATGGGATCCGCCACGGCGGCCTGAGCCTGCCTGGGGACTCCGGTAGCCCCCGGTAAGCGGTTCTGCGCGCAAGTTCACGCAAGTTCCTGGCCGTAGCTCGTCCTTGGGCGAAAGATCGGACACACGGCAGTCCGAGAGGAGCAGACATGGCACTCATCAAGCTGGGTCAGGACCCGGAGAGCCCGGACGGGAAGTCGCCCACTGTGTACCTGGATGACCAGACCGGCAACTACGTCCTCCAGGGTTGGAAGATCACCGACCCTGAACGGCTGGCGCAGATGGACATCCCTGGGCATGAGACGGTGATCGAGTTCCCTAGGCGCATGATGCAGTTCTTCCCGGAGGTGAACGGTGGGGGCGGCACCGACGCTTGAGCAACGGTTGCGGAGCTGCCGTAGCTCGGCCGTGCATTTGGAGATGCGCGACGGCTACATGCGGTCCGATCCCCGGTTCGTCGCATGGCAGCAGGGCGTTCGCAACGCACCCGAGGACAACAACCCGGACCTGCGGCCCTGGCTCGCCCTGACGTCCGAGCTGGTAGATAGGGGCATCGAAGTTCGCCGTGCCCGCATCGTCTCCGAGCCCGTGAGCGACTACATCGAGTTCGAGCACCATGTGACCGCCGCCAATGTCGCAGCGGGCGAGCAGGTCCGTTGGCTGCCGCGGCGCCGGGCATCGGACCTCGCTCTGCCCGGCAATGACTTCTGGCTGCTGGACGGCAGCGTCGTCGTGTTTCACCACTTCGGTGGAGACGGTGAGCTCGCGCCTGAGGACGAGACGTGCACGGATGACCCGGCAACCGTGAAGTTGTGCGGCTCCGCGTTCGAGGCAGTGTGGGAGCGGGGCACGCCGCACGAGCGATACCAGCCGCCCCGCTGCCAGACCTGACGGAGATTTCATCCGTTGCCCTCATCGTCCAGTGTTGCCGAGGCCAGGCGAGCGCTCGGCCGGCGCCTGCGTGAGATCCGGAAGGACTCGGGTCTCACCGCGCGGGCGCTGGCGGGCCTCGCGGGCTGGCATGAGTCCAAGTGCTCTCGCATCGAGCACGGACGAACACCACCTTCGGACGCGGATATCCGGGCATGGACACTGCACTGCGGAGCGCTGGAGGAGACAGCGGATCTGATAGCCACCGCGCGTGCCGTCGAGGGGATGTACGTCGAGTGGCGCCGCATGGAGCGTGCCGGACTGAAGCAGGTTCAGGAGTCGGTCGCACCACTGTTCCAGCGCACCCGACGGTTTCGTATGTACCAGTCCTGGGTCGTGCCCGGCCTCCTCCAGACCCCCGCTTACACCGAGGCCGTGCTGAGAACGATCACCGCCTTGCGTGACGTACCCGACGACATCGACGCGGCTGTGGCCGTGCGCATGGAGCGGCAGCGGGTGCTTCACACCGGTGATCACCGCTTCGCGGTCCTGGTCGAGGAGTGGGTGCTGCGGACCGTCATCGGCGATGCCGAGGTCATGGCCGGCCAATTGGGCCATCTGATCGCCACGGCTTCGCTGCCCTCGGTGTCGCTGGGCATCATTCCGACGGGTGTGCCGCGTGGGGCGGGATGGCCCGTCGAGTCATTCACGATGTACGACGATGCACAGGTCAACGTGGAGCTCGTCTCCGCGCATCTGACCATCACGCAACCCACTGAGATCGCGATGTACGCGCAGACTTTCGCCGAGTTGGCGGAGCGGGCCGTCTACGGGGCTGCCGCACGGTCGCTGATCACAGCCGCCATCAACTCTCTCGAGTGACCGCGCGCAAGTCCGCGCACATTCGTTGAGACAGGTTCTGTTCCGTTCCTAGCGTGGCTTCCAGTTGTCCTCGTACTTCTCACAAGGAGCCCGCAATGGATCACGAGCAGTCAACTCAGCCCAGCGACGGCCTGCTCGTCGCCCGCAGCAAGGTGATGGCGGCCAGGGCCCGGTCCGAGCAGCCGTCGGACGGCGGATCGACCGGTGTCAGCGACACCAACGACTGACAGACCACGCCCATGACCACTGAGATGACCTTCTCGGTGGCCCAATGTCTGGGCGGGGACGACTTCCTCGCCCAGACGTTCGGCCAGCGGTATCACGTCAGCCGGGGATCTTCCCGCCGCACGGCGTCCCTGCTCACCTGGGACGACGTCAACGCCATCCTTACGCACCACCGACTGGATGCACCTCGCCTGCGCCTTGCGAAGGACGGTCAACCACTCGCCGCACACACCTACAGCCGTCCGACCGTCACCCGCCGACGGACGGCCTGGCAGCGTCTGCAGCCTGCCGACCTGCATCAGCAGCTCGCGGAGGGCGCGACCCTCGTATTGGACGCCGTAGACGAACTCCACCCAGGCGCTGCCCAGCTCGCGATGGATCTGGAGCGCTGGCTACGCACAGCGGTACAGATCAACTTGTACGCGTCCTGGACAAGCACCGAGGGATTCGGCATCCACTGGGATGACCACGATGTCGTGGTCATCCAGTTGGACGGGTCCAAGTGCTGGCGGCTCTATGGTCCGACCCGGGTTGCCCCGATGCACCGGGACGTCCAGGCGCCGGATGGCCCCCCGGCCGATCCCGTAGCCGAGTTGGTTCTGGATGCCGGCGACGTGCTCTACCTGCCTCGGGGCTGGTGGCACGCCGTGGCCGCTTCGTCGGGACAAGCGTCGCTCCACCTCACCTGCGGGCTCCAGACCACGACAGGTGCCGACGTCATCGCCTGGCTGTCGGACAGCCTTCGGACCCATGAACTGGTGCGCTCCGACGTGCCCCGGTTCGGCAGCACCACCGACCAAGCCGCCTTCACTGAGCACCTGGCCAAGCTCGTCATGTCCGAGCTGACGTCCCCTGACCTCCTCCCCCGGTTTCTGGCCGCTCGTGATGCCACCGAACAAGCACGGCTGGCCCCGTCGCTGCCGTACGTCAGAGCCGTA
Source organism: Streptomyces sp. NPDC041940 (assembly GCF_055589465.1). Lineage (NCBI taxonomy): Bacteria > Bacillati > Actinomycetota > Actinomycetes > Kitasatosporales > Streptomycetaceae > Streptomyces > Streptomyces sp. NPDC041940. The sequence goes on along the minus strand of NZ_JBVJBP010000009.1, from coordinate 168,857 downwards.
CCCTCGGACCCGCAGCTGTGGGTTCAGCTGTTGGTCACGCGACCGGCACTCGATACAACGCCCGAGGGCGATGTCCGGCTGACAGCGGGCGGTGAGGAGTGGACCTTCGCGCGGCGTGTGCGTCCGCTGCTGGAGCTCCTGGAATCGGGCTTCCCCCAGAGGCTCGGCACGCTGGCTGAGTCAGGCGGCCTCACAGTGGCCGAGACGGCCCTCGTCGTATCCGAGCTGGTCAACGGCCAGGTCGCAGGAGTCAAGAGGGGTGCGGAGTGACCGCCCGGCTGGGGCTGGGCACCTATCGGTGCCGCGATGTCGCAGGGGCAGCGGCGATGGCCGTCCGTGCGGGCGCCGACTGGATCGACACAGCCCCGAACTACGCCGAGGGCCAGGCGGAACAGCAGCTGGCCCTGGTGGTTCCTGGCGCGCCTCGCGTAAAGGTGTCGACCAAGGTCGGCTTCCTGACCGCTGTCACATGCGACCGCGCGCTCAGGGCAGGCGTGGTCACCGCCTCCGAGGCCGAAGACAGCTACTGCCTGGCACCTCGCTTCATCGCTTGGCAGATCGGCCGCAGCCAACGCATCCTCGGCCGGGAGCCCCAGACGGTTTTCTTGCACAACCCTGAACACGGCAGCATGTCCGCCGATCTGAAGATCCAGCGTCTGTACGAGGCCTTCGGAGCGCTGGAGCAGGCCGCGCAGGAAGGTCGGATCGGCGCCTACGGCATCGCCACCTGGAGCGGCTTCTCCGACGGTCTGTTCACGGTGCCGCTGCTGCTGGAGCTGGCCGTCAAGGCCGGTGGCCGCGGGCACCGCTTTCGGGCTGTCCAACTCCCACTGTCAATCGTCAATCTCGCGCCCATCGCCCAGGCCTTGGACGGGGTCGGCGTACTCGTCGACGCGGCAGCAGCCGGACTCGACGTGCTGGCCTCAGCACCACTACACGGCGGCACGGTCTTGGAGATGGTCACGCCGGAACTGGCCGAGCTGATCCGTCCCGGGAGCAGTCCCGCGACCGCTGGTCTGGCGGTCGTAGCCTCCGCTCCCGGGGTTGGCCGGGTTCTGCTGTCGACGGACAACCCGCAACACTGGGCCCAAGCCGTGACCGCTGTCGAACAACACCCCGCCATGTCACCGGACCGACTAAGAAAGGTCGTGGATGTTCTCGGAACCTGAGCTCGGAGTATCCCAGCGAATGTTCCTGGCCTTTACCGAAGCCAACGTTCGGCTGAACGTAACCATGGGCGCAGTCCCGAAGTCCTGGGGTTGGCAGGGACGTACATTGAGCGGCCGCGTCGACACCCCGGACGGTCCCGCGTGGCTGCGCCTCGTTCACACACACGCCGAAAGGGCCAACGGCAAACTCTGGGAGGGACCGCGGGTTGCGGAGGACACCGTGCCCCCAGTCGTGCCCCGGCCGCGCCTCCGGCAATGTCTGACGTGGACCGAAAACGATGACAGCTACCTGGCGGAGCTCTACGACTTCGTGTCCGAGCCGACTGTCACCACGGACAGTCCGATTCTGCGCCACCGCCCGGACCTGTCCGGCACTTGGTGGCCGAGTCTGCGGACCGCCCTGGACACCGTGTCCGCCGTGCCGACAGACCGGGTGGCAGTTCGGCAGGCGTACCTCGACCGGGCCATGCCCCAGTTCCTGGGGCAGGAGATCGACACGACCGTCCCCGCCTGGTCGACTGCCCATGGCGACCTGCACTGGGCAAACCTGACCTGTCCCACACTCACCATGCTGGACTGGGAGGGGTGGGGCATCGCACCGGCGGGTTTCGATGCAGCCATGCTGCACACGTACAGTCTCCTCGTCCCCAGCGTCAGTGCGCAGGTACGAGGACATCTGGACCATGTGCTCGACACGCCGACCGGACGCTTCGCCGAGTTGGTGGTCATCACGCAGTTGCTTCAGACCAATAGCCGGGGCGACAACTTGGAGCTCGCGGGCCCACTTCGGCAACGGGCTGGCGAGTTGTTGGTCGATTCGATATGACGTTTGACCCCGTGGACAGCGCGGTCGATGTCCAGCATGACCTAGCAGCTCACGAAAGCAGCGCGAGGCGGCTGCGGTACTTTCTCCCAGCGATTCCCACCGGCCTGATCCAAACGCCCGAGTACATGCGACAGGTCATGACCCGGACGTCGGTGTCCGCCGTGGGGGTCAACGAGTACCTAATCGCACAGAAGTTGGAGCGGCAGGCCGTACTCGACGACCTCGACAAGCGATTCGATTTCCTGCTCACGGAGTCGGCGATTCGGTGGCAGTTGTGCGATACCGCCGCCATGGCACGGCAGATCGAGCATCTCGTAGCCCTCTCGCACCGTCCGAATGTGGCTCTCCGGGTTCTTCCACTGTCGGTTCGGGATTCCGAAGTTCCGTTCAGCACCTTCACCGTCTACGACGCGACCATGACGACGTTGGAAGTCTTCACTGGTCGGGTGGTATTGCGCGATGCGGCGGGCGTTCAGCACTACGGCCAGTTGTTCGACTACTTTGCCGAGCATGCTTGTGTGGACGATGCGGCAAGGGAGCTGCTCGGCGATTGGGTGGCGGGCCTGTAATCGTCACGTTGGCTGCAAAGTACTCACGGCCGCCCGGTTCCCCCGAGGTTGGCGGCTCCGGGGCGAGTGTCAAGAGCGCCCTTCGGGCGTCGGCTGACGCCGATTGCGCTTCGCTTCACTCTTGACACTCGCCCCTCCACCGCGGGGATTTTGATGGCCGGGCGGCCCGGAGAGAGGGCGGCGGGGAACGGGGGTGGGGGTGCGGGGCCGTGGCCGGGTGGCGGAGGTCGAGGGTGGGTGTCGGCGCTGTCAGCTGGGTGGCGTGGGTGGCCAATTCGACGCACCGCGACGAGGATCAGCCCATGCACGACAGCACCAGGATCCGTCTGATAGAGCCCACCGATGCCGCCCTGATCGCCGCACACCGGATGCGGGACATCGAGGCTTTTCGACCGTGGGAACCGGCCCAGCCAGCCGACTTCTTCACTCCGGAGGGCCAGGCGGAGCGGATCGAGAGGCTGCTGGCGGGATACCAGGCCGGTGTGGTCTGGCCGGGCGTGGTCCTCGCCGACGACCAGGTGATCGGGCAGGTCACAGTCGGAGGCATCCTGCCGCAGCCGCACCTTCGCCGCGGCTCCGTCGGATACTGGATCACCAGCGGCGCCCAGAATCATGGGCACGCCAGGCGCGCCGTCGGGCTCGTACTCCGGGTGATGGCGGACGAACTCGGGTTGCACCGCGCCGAGGCGTCCACCAGCCTGGAGAATCTGCCGTCGCAGCGAGTGCTGCGCCGCAACGCGTTCAGCCCGTACGGCGTCGCTCACTCCTCGATCTTTCTCGACGGACGCTGGCGGGACGGGCTGCTGTGGGAGCGGATCCTGGGCGACTAACTGATCGTTTCAGAGCCAGGTCCGCAGGCGGCGGAGGCATATGAGGCTGCAGGCCAGTTCGCGCAGGCCCTGATGAAGGTCAGCACGTCTTCTGTAACGGATGCGGAACCGACGTCAGTCCTCCACCTTGTCCAGCTCGCCCCGCTCGACGCAGAACTCGTTCCCCTCCGGGTCCGACATCACCACCCACCCTCTGCCGTTCGGCAGGGTGCGGTCCGTCAGGATGCGGGCGCCGAGGGATACGGCGCGTTCGACCTCCTCGGAGCGGGTGCGGCCTGTGGGGCCGAGGTCGAAGTGGATGCGGTTCTTGGTCGTCTTGCCTTCCGGGACTCTTACGAAGAGCAGGCCGGGGGTGTTGTCCGGAAGCTCGACCAGGACCTCGTCGTCGCCGGGCTTGTCGATGTCGGAGATGGGGTGGCCGAGGAACTCGCTCCAGAAGCGGGCCAGTTCGTAAGGCTCGCCCGTGCAGTCGAAGGTGATGTGGCGGATGGTGGGGTTCGACGGGGTCAACGGGCTTCTCCCTCAGGTGTGTTGAGTGCGCGTACGGCGCTGCGTCGCAGGATGGAGGGGTGACCGCGTCGTGTCGAACTATTTTCCGTCGTCGGGCAGGTTCCCGTTGCCGCCCAGGTTGGCGACCATGCGGCGCAGGACGTTGATCGTGGTGATGAAGTCGGCCTGGGGGATGCCCTCGTGGGTCCGGCAGTGGACTTGGAGGTTGCGTTCGCGGGCGCGGAGGCGGGCCGCCTCGCCGGCCTCCGTGAGGGTCATGGCGCCTGTCGCGTCCTCCGTGAGCCAGCCTCGGGTGGTCAGGTCGTCGTAGACCTGGTCGAAGTCGGTGGCCTGGTCGTCGTAGGGGGTGAGGCGGGCGGTCAGGGTGGGGCGGGTCCACGTGCCGGGGGCGCCGGACGCGTGGTTGAGGGTCCACCAGTGGGGCTGGGTGAGGTTCTCGACCGCGAGTTGGGCTCGGATGGACCCTACGACCCTGCGGTAGGCCTCGCCGGTCCAGGCGCCGATCGGCTGGGCGGCCAGTTCTTCCTGGGAGTACTGCTTGAGGTTCTCGGTCTGGGTGTTCATGCGGTCAACGTAAGACCTCAATCAATGTTGAGGTCAAGGAGGAAGGTGCTGATCGCCTCGTGGAGGCGGTCCGGCTGGTCCAGGTGGACGTCGTGGGCCGCGTCGGGGATGCGGGTGAGGTGGGCGAGGTGGGCGAGGTGGGTGGCGGGGCGGTGGGTGAGGGCCCTTCCTGGCGGGTCGCAGCCGGAATTCGTACGGCCGGACGGTTACGTCACTCGATCGTGAGTTCCTCCCCTCTCGGGGCCCGTGGGAGCCGATGCTCGAAGGGGCGGCGTATGACCAGCGCTGCCCGGATGTTCATCGTCGGGTGGGGGGATGACATGACGCGGGAAGCGGAAGCGGAACGATGCCGTGGCCTGGAGGGGCAGGCGGTGCTGTTGGTGGCGGGGCTGGCCGATCTGGCGGTGAGTACGGTGGGGTCGGCTGTGGGGACGGTGCGGGGGCTGCTGCGGCGTTCCGATGCCGTGGAGCTGGCGGCGGATGCCGAGCACGAGCTGGTGGCGCGGGGGCGGCTGGCGTTGGACCGGTACGCGGCCGTGCCGCCGGCCCACTTGGAGATCCTGGCCCGGCAGGCCCAGGCCCGGAAGGCCGCCGGTGGGGTCTGACCGGTGGGAGCCGGCCGCGTTCAAGGTCCGTGTCGACGAGGTGCTGCGGGGGTTCGTCGCCGAGGAGGCGGACGCGTTCGCGGCGATCGATCCGGTCCTCGCGTGCGTGGCCGAGAATCTGGAGGCGGCGGTCGCGGACGGCAAGCGGCTTCGGGCGGCCTTCTGCTACTGGGGGTGGCGTGCGGCGGGGCAGCCGGACAGTGACGCGCTGGTACGGGCGGCGGCCTCCATGGAACTGGTGCATGCCGCGGCCGTGGTGCACGACGATCTGATCGACGACAGTCCGCTGCGGCACGGGCGGCCGACGGTGCATGTCGCGCTGCGGGGTGCTGTCGGGAGCCGGCCGGACGCCGATGCCGCCGCCCGGTCGCTGGCGATGCTGGTGGGTGATCTGCTGATGGCGCTGGCCGGGCAGTTGTTCGCCACCAGCGGGCTGCCCGCCGCGTATCTCGTGCGGGCCCGGCCGTTGTGGTCGTTGATGGCGCGCGAGCTGATCGCGGGCGAGTGCCTGGAGATCCTGCGGACCGGGGCCGGTCCGGACACCGCCGTCTCTCTGAAGGTGATCCGGTACAAGACCGCCAAGTACACCGTCGAGCAGCCCCTGCTCATCGGCGGCGTGCTGGCCGGAGCGGGCTCGCGGCTGCGCGAGGGCTACTCCGCGTACGGACTGCCGCTGGGCGAGGCGTTCCAGCTCCGGGACGATCTGCTGGGCCTGTTCGGGGACCCGGACCACACCGGCAAGGCCAACGCCGACGATGTGCGCGGGCGGCGGCCCACGGCCCTGCTCGCGGAGACGTGGCGGCTGGCCGGTGAGGAGGAGCGGGAGTTGCTGCGTGCCCTGCTGGGCCGGGACGACCTGGACGCGGAGGGCCTGGACGCGCGGGAGCTGGACGCCGTACGGGAGGTGATGTGCCGGCTGAAGGCGCCCGACCGTATCGAGGACATGATCAGCGCGCGGGTCGAGGAGGCGCTCGACGCCCTCCATGGGCTGCATGTGCCGACGCCCTCCGCCGCCGCCCTGACCGCGCTGGCCCATACGGCGACGGTCCGTCTGTTCTGACCGGCGTCCGGCCGGAGCACCGGCGGCTGTTGTGCCGGTCCTGACGTGCCCGTGGACACGAACCCGTGGATGACAAGGAGCCCTGCCATGACCTGTACCGAGGCATCGATGGACGCCCTGCGGCAGGCCGGTGACGAACTCGCCGACGCCACCGTCGCCACGCTCTTCGAACGCGGGGAGGTGGGCAAGTTCAACACCCTGATGCGCTACGTCTCGACGGCCGGCGCTCCCCTGCCGGACGGGCTGCCCGACGTCGCCCGCGAGTACCTGGAGAGCACCCGCACCCCGCCGGCCTGGGTGGACTGGGGGGAGATGGAGAAGGCCCGGCTCTTCTTCATCGACAACAACGTGCACATCTCCACCGCGCTGTCCTTCGCCTCCATGCCCGCCTGCTACCTCGTCCCGCATGTGGCGAAGCTGCTGTCGGCGACGCACGGGCTGAAGTACCCCTCCAAGCGGATGGCGGAGACCGGGCAGTTCACGGTCTATCTGATGCAGCCCGACGCCTTCGAGGCCGGCGGGCGCTTCGTCCCCGCCGCCCAGAAGGTCCGCCTCCTGCACGCGTCCATCCGGCACCATCTCGCCCGCGAGAACCGCTGGGACACCGAGACTCTCGGGACGCCGATCTGCCAGGAGGACATGATCGGCGGGCAGATGTTCTTCTCCATGCTCGTCCTGGACAGCCTGCATCGCCTCGGCATCCACATGTCGCAGGAGGGCGCGGACGCCTACTACTACGCGTGGCGCGTGGTCGGTGCGATGCTCGGCGTCGACCAGGACGCCGTGCCCCACACCCTCGACGAGGCCCGCCGGTTCCTCGACCTGTACATGGTCCGGCACATGGGGCCTTCCGACGAGGGGACCCATCTGACCCGGCAGCTGATCGACCTGTACGAGGAGGTCGTGCCGGGCACCTTCTTCGATCCGGTCGTGTCCGCCCTCATCCGCTACCTCGTCGGCGACACCTGTGCCGACTGGCTCCAGGTGCCGCGCACCTCGTGGGACACCGTCGTCAAGGCCGCGCCCCATCTCCTGGGCGTCCTGGAGAGCATCGAGGACCACTCCCCGTTCGGCGCGTGGGCCCTGGACCGTCTCGGCCATCTCACCAGCGTCCTGGAGCTGTCCACGCTCACCCGCGGACGCGTCATGCACTACGCGATCCCCGAACAGCTCAGGAAGGACTACGGCGTCTCCAGTGCGGTGCCGCGCACCAGCCGGTGGGCGCCGCCGGCCCCCACGCTCTTCTGACGCCCCCTTACGGGCCTCGCCGCTCGGGTTCGGGTACCGGGGAACGGCCGCCGACCTGCGGAGCTAGCCTTGGAACCCGCACGAGTACAGCAGGAGGCAGGTATGGCGAAGGTTCCCAGCGCGGTGGTCGCCGCGAGCGGGCTGGTCGGCGGGTACGGCGTGGCCCGTTGGACCAGGCAGCGGCCGCTCGGCGGGGCCGTGCTCGCGGTCGCCGGTGCGGCGGCCGCGCGGCAGTGGCGGGAGCAGGCCGGCGGGGTGGCCGCGGGGGCGTTGTCGGCCGCGTATGTCGCCGCCTTCGCCGGGTCTCATCCGCTGGCCAAGAGGGTGGGCGCCTGGCCTGCCGTGTTCGGTGTGGCGGGGGCTGTGGCCGTGGCGTCGTGGGTCGTGGCCGACCGGCGCGGCCGGTAGCGGGAACAGCAAAGAACCCGGCCCTGAATCCCAGGGCCGGGTTCTTGTGTGTGGAGCGCCGGGCAGGCCTTGCACCTGCATTTCCCCGCAGGAAGCGGGGCGTCTTTCCTTGGACCACCAACGCACGATCCTTGAGCCGGAGTTCCGGCGACCGGATGCAGATCAACTGTACCGCAGTTTTTGTTATCGCCGCACCGCCCACCCGTCTCCTCACCGTCCCCCACAGGCACGCGACCTACGACGCTGAGGTACGACGACGTGACACGACAGATCAGCCGCCGGAGCATGTTGAAAGCAGCGGGTGCGGCGGGCGCCGGTATCGGTATCGGTACGGCCGCCCTCGCCACCCCGGCCGTCGCCGCCGGTGCCCCTCTCGCCCACCCCGGCCTGCTGCACACCCGTACCGACCTGGCCCGTATGGCGGCGAAGGTGAAGGCGGGTGCCAAGCCCTACACCGCCGGGTTCGCCAAGCTCACCGCCAACCGGCACGCGCGGAGCGGCTGGCGGGCCAATCCGCAGGCCACGGTGTACCGGGGGTCGGGATCGCCGGAGAACTACGCGGCCCTCTACAACGACATCCACGCCGCCTACCAGAACGCCCTGCACTACCACGTCAGCGGCGAGAGCGCGCACGCCGACACCGCCGTGGCGATCCTGAACGCCTGGTCGGGCAGACTGACATCGCTCCAGGGCTCCGCCGACCGGTTCCTGGCCGCCGGGCTGTACGGGTATCAGTACGCCAATGCCGCCGAGCTCGTGCGTGACCATGGCGACTTCGATCTCGTGCGGGCGCAGGAGCTGATGCGGGACGTCTTCCATCCGCTCAGCGACGACTTCCTGACCCGTCACAACGGCGCCGTCGTCACCAACTACTGGCCCAACTGGGATCTGACGGCCATCGCCTGTGTGCTCGCGACCGGGATCTTCTGCGACGACCGGGGCATCGTCGAGCGGGCCGTGGAGTACTTCAAGCACGGGGAGGGGATGGGGTCGGTCCGCCATGCCATTCCCGTCGTACACGACGACGGGCTCGCGGAGTGGGTCGAGGCCGGGCGCGACCAGGGGCACGCGCTGCTCGGAGTCGGGCTGATGGGCACGGTGTGCGAGATGGCGTGGAACCAGGGCATCGATCTGTACGGGTACGACGACAGCCGGTTCCTCAAGGGCGCGCAGTACGTGGCCAAGTGGAGCCTGGGGGGTGAGGTGCCGTACACGGCCAACACGCGGAAGAAGGGTGCGATCGGGGGTTGGTCGGGGAGTGAGACCGCTACGGAGGCGGCCGGTGTGGATCCGGGTATGACCCGGCCCATCTGGGCGATGATCGCCAACCACTACACCAAGCGGCGGGGGTTGTCGGCGTCGTATGTGACGCGTGCCGCGGTGAAGGCCGCGCCTGAGGGTGGGGGTGGGGATTACGGGCCCAACAGTGGGGGGTTCGACCAGCTGGGGTTCGGGACGTTGGCGTTCACCCGGGAGCGGGGGGAGGGGGCGGCGACAGGTGCCGGGTCCTCCAGAGCGGGTGGGGGCGCTCAGCCGCAGGAGGCGGGGCGAGACCTCGCTGCAACCGGGGTCGAGGGTGCCGTCGGGTGGATTGCGGCGGCTGGTGTTGCGGCCGTCGGGGGTGGGGTGCTGTTGCTTCGGCGGCGGGGTGGGGCCGAGTAGGTGCTGGTGCGTTGCGGGGGTGCTGCGGGGGGAGTGCGGGCGGGTGCGCAGACTGACCGATCAGGACCGGGCGCCCCCTCGCAACCGCAGCCTGACCACCCCGGCGGACTGATGGAATCGCAGCACCAGGTCGCATCTATGAGGGGCATTCCAGGGTTGTGATCAGGGTGATCACTGATGGGCGATGGCTGCTGCGCGCAGCAGAGTTGGCGTTGTCAACCAGTCCCCTCAGTGCCGTGGAGAAGACAACTTCGATGCGTATCCGCCTTACCGTCACCACCCTCGCCCTCGCCACCGCTCTCACCACCGGCTCGGCCCTGCCCACGGCCGCCGCCACGCCTGCTTCCAGCGCCCCGGCCTCTGCGAACCCCACCGTCCAGGACATCCTCGACCACCTGCCCGACGACGTCGTTGCGGGCGCGCTGATCAGACGGGACGGCATGGACGCCACCGCCGGCCCGGTCACCGCTGACGCCCATGTCCGGATCGGCAGTGTCACCAAAGCGTTCACCAACACGGTGGTGCTCCAACTCGTCGCCGAGCACCGGATCGGCCTGGACACAGCGGCACGGAGATACGTCCCCCAAGTGCTGCCCGAGGCGTACAACCGCGTCACCGTGCGCCAGCTCCTCGACCACACGAGCGGCCTGCCCAAGCCCGCCCCGACCCCCGGCCCGGCCGACGGACCCGGATGGCAGCTGAAGTCTGTGACGCCCGAAGAAATCCTGCGCGACTCGTTCGCCGCAGCCACCGCCGCACCACCCGCACCCGGCTCCGAGCAGCAGTACAACGGACTCAACTCCTTCGTCCTCGGCCTGATCGTCGAGAAGGTCACCGGCCACTCCTTCACCACCGAACTGCAGCGCAGGATCATCCGGCCGCTGCATCTGAGGCACACCAGCCTGCCGGCCGCCGATGACCCGACGATCCCCTCGCCCCATGCGGAGGTGTACCTCGATGGGCAGGACGTGACCGAGCAGAGCCCGTACCCGTGGGCCGAGGGAGGCATGATCTCCACCGCCGCCGACCTGGACCGCTTCGTCACCGCGCTGTTCCGGGGCAGCCTGCTCCCACCAGCCCAGGAGAAGCTGGTATTCGAGGTACCGAAGGTGAAGAGCGCCGCCGGCAACGCGAACTGCGTGGGCCCGCTGGCCTGCTACAGCATCGGCGGACTCCTGCGCCACCAGCTCCCAAGTGGCGAGTACGCGTGGGGCAAGACCGGTTCCCGCCCCGGCTGGGACAACGGGTTCTTCGCCACCCGCGACCTCCGACACCGCGTGGTGTACTCCCTGAACCCGACGGGGACCGGCAATGGCCTCCCGTACATCAAGGCGATCGTCAACGCCGGGCTCGCCGACTGACAGCCGAACCTCCCATCCAGTCCGGTACATGACGACCGGTGACCGACACCCGGGCAACCCGGCGAACCGATGCGGTCACAGCACCAGCGGCACGCATGCCCGCAGCTCGGCTACGTCTTGTCCGCCGCCGTCAGCGGCTTCGCGATGTCCTCCAGGGACCGGCGTTCCGCCTTCACTGCCAGGATCGCCGCCGCCAGTCCCGCCAGGCACATCAGCGCCGCGCCGATCTGGAAGGCGAGGGCCGTGTCGGCGACGACGCCCGTTTCGGTGAGGTCGGCGAAGAGGAGGGGGCCGCTGATGCCGCCGGCGGCGGTGCCGATGGCGTAGAAGAAGGCGATGGACATGGCGCGGGTCTCCATCGGGAAGACCTCGGACACCGTCAGATAGGCGCTGGAGGCTCCCGCCGAGGCGAAGAACAGGACCGCGCACCAGCACGCCGTCATGGTGGTCGCGTTCAGCGAGCCCTGGTCGAAGAGCCAGGCCGTGCCGAAGAGGAGCAGGCCGGAGAGCAGGTAGGTGCCGGAGATCATCACGCGGCGGCCGACCGTGTCGAAGAGCTTGCCCAGGAGCAGCGGGCCGAAGAAGTTGCCGAGTGCGATGACGGCGAAGTAGTAGCCGGTGTTGCCGCTCGGGACGTCGAAGAAGGTCGTGAGGATCGCGCCGAAGCCGAAGGTGATGGCGTTGTAGAGGAAGGCCTGGCCGATGAAGAGGGAGAAGCCGAGGATCGCGCGCTTGCGGTAGTCGGAGAAGACCGTGCGGCCGATCTCCAGGAAGGAGACGCTGCGGCGCTGGTGGATGGTGAGTTCGCCTTCCGCGCGCGGCAGCGGCTCGCCCCGCTCTTCTTCGATGGTGCGTTCGATGGAGGAGACGATGCGTTCCGCCTCGTCGTCGCGGCCGTGGATCAGCAGCCAGCGGGGGCTCTCCGGGACGTGCCGGCGGACCAGCAGGATCACCAGGGCGAGGACCGCTCCGAGCGCGAAGGTGAGGCGCCAGCCGACGTTCGCCGCGAAGATGTCGGTGTCCAGCGCGACGATCGAGAGCAGGGAACCGCCGACCGCGCCCAGCCAGAAGCTGCCGTTGATCATCAGGTCGGTGCGGCCCCGGTACTCCTTGGGGATCAGTTCGTCGATCGCGGAGTTGATGGCCGCGTACTCGCCGCCGATACCGAAGCCGGTGAGGAAGCGGAAGAGGAAGAACCACCAGGTGTCGAAGGAGATGGCGGTCAGTGCCGTCGCCCCCAGATACACCGCCAGGGTGATCATGAAGAGCTTCTTGCGGCCCCACTTGTCGGTCAGGCGGCCCCAGAACAGGGCGCCGATGCACGCTCCGGCCACATACAGGGCCGCCGCCATGCCGGTGACCTGGCCGGAGGTGATGGGCAGTCCGCTGTCGGGCTCCGACAGGCGGCTGGCGATGTTGCCGACGACGGTGACTTCGAGGCCGTCGAGGATCCACACGGTGCCGAGGCCGAACACGATCGTCCAGTGCCAGCGCGACCACGGGAGGCGGTCGAGGCGGGCGGGGATGTCGGTGGTGATGGTTCGGCCGCTCCCGGCCTGCGCGGTGGTCATGGGCCCCCTCCTCGTCGAGCGGAACCCGGGCCGAGTGCCCTGACCGGCTTCTCTTACGCCAGAAGCGTCACGCCCCCAGCGCGTGCGACACCGTGTAGATCAGCAGGCCGGCGAGTGAGCCCACGACCGTGCCGTTGATCCGGATGAACTGGAGGTCGCGGCCGATGTTCGCCTCGATCTTCCGCGTCGTGTGCTCGGCGTCCCAGCTCGCCACCGTGTCCGTGATCAGGGAGGTGATCTCCTTGCGGTAGGTGGTGACGACGTAGACGGCCGCGTCCTCCACCCACTTGTCGACCTTGTCCTGCACCTTGCGCTCGGCCGCCATCCGGGAGCCCAGCGACAGCAGCGAGGCCCGTACGCGCAGCCGCAGCTCGCTGCGCTCGTCCTCCGCCGCGGCGACGATCATGGACCGTACGGCCGTCCAGGCGCTGGCGATGAGGTCCTGGACCTCGCCGCGGCCCAGCACCTCGCCCTTGAGGCGCTCGACGCGGGCGCGGGTCTCGGTGTCGGACTGGAGGTCGGAGGCGAAGTCGGTGAGGAAGCGGTCCAGGGCGCCGCGCGCGGGGTGGGCGGGCATGTCGCGCATCTCGGTGGCGAAGCGCAGCAGTTCCTTGTAGACGCGCTCGCCGACCTTCTTGTCGACGAACTTCGGCGTCCAGCCGGGGGCGCCGCCCTCCACGGCGTCCATCACCTCGTCGCGGTGCAGGACCAGCCAGTCGTGCGCGCGGGTGACGACGAGGTCGACGACGCGTTTGTGGCCGCCGTCGGCGACGACCTTCTCCAGCATCTTGCCGATGCCGGGGCCGATCTCCTGGGCGTTGGCACGCCGGGTGATGGCCTCGCCTACGACGGCCTGGATGTCGGAGTCGCGCAGGACCGTCAGGGCGCCGCGCAGGGCGGTGGAGAGCTCCGCCGTGACCCGGTCGGCGTGTTCGGGGACCGCGAGCCAGGCGCCGAGGCGGCTGCCGATGCCGACGGCGCGCAGCCGCTGCCGTACGACGGCCTCGGAGAGGAAGTTCTCGCCGACGAACTCGCCGAGGGAGACGCCGAGCTGGTCCTTCTTGGTGGGGATGATCGCGGTGTGCGGGATGGGGATGCCGAGGGGGTGGCGGAAGAGGGCGGTGACGGCGAACCAGTCGGCGAGCGCGCCGACCATGCCGGCCTCGGCGGCGGCGGCGACATAGCCCGCCCAGGGGCCCGCGCCGGAGTTCTGGGCCCATTTGGCGAGGACGTAGACCACGGCCACGAACAGCAGGAGGCCGGTGGCGGTGAGTTTCATCTGGCGTACGCCGCGCTGTTTCTCCTGGTCCGCCGGGCTGAAGCTCGTCATCGCACGGTTCACGGCGGCGCCGGGGCGGGCATGCTGCCCCGCGACGCCTCCCTTTTCTTCCACTTTCATCCGTTCCATCCGCTCCACCCGCTCGGTGATCCCGCACACATTGTCCCTTCCTGACCGACTACTGGAACGGAACAGGAGTTCCCGGCGTCTGTCGGAAGGGGGTAATGCCAGGGGTCCCTGTCAGCTTCCCCCGGCCCATGACGCATCATGGGCACATCAGATCGGAGCCTTGGGCTCCCATCGCTGGAGGAGAACTGAACAGCATGACCCGGGGTCGTGGTTACGCCCTGCTCGCGGCGATCGTCGCAGCGGTTGTGGCCCTTTCCGCCGCCATATATGTCGGAGTGGCGACCGACGACGGCACGCAGACCCGGAACACCCGGGCAGACGGCCGTCTGCCGAACAATCCAGCCGCCCCCGCCTCGACCGGCACCTGGGTCGGAACCTGGTCCACCTCACCGTCCGGAGCCGAACCCGGCACCGAGACGACCGGTATGGCGGACCGTTCGGTACGCAACGTCGTCCACACCACCGTCGGAGGTACGGGTGCCCGTGTGACGCTGTCCAATCTCTACGGCCAGTCGCCGTTGAGCATCACGCAGGCCTCGATCGCGGTCGCCGCCGGCAGCGGCACGCCCGCCGCGCTCCCGGACACCCTGCGGCAGCTGACCTTCAACGGCGGCCCCGCGGTGGTCATCCCGCCCGGCCGGCAGGTGATGAGCGACGTCGTGCGCGTCGTCGTCCCGGCCGACGCCGACGTCCTGATCACCACGTACACACCGACCAGCTCCGGCCCGGTGACGTACCACCGCCACGCCCGTCAGACCTCCTACGCCGCCCAGGGCAACCAGGCCCAGGACACGACGGGCACGCCGTACACCGAGCAGACCACCTCCTGGCGCTACCTGACCGCGCTGGACGTGCTGAGCAACGAGTCCGACGGCACCATCGTCGTCCTCGGCGACTCCCTCACCGACGGCATCACCTCCACCTCGGGCTCCAACAGCCGGTGGACCGACGTGCTGTCCGAGCGGCTGCGTTCGGAGATCGCCGCCGGGCGGGACGACCTGCCCCGCTACAGCGTCGTCAACCAGGGCATCAGCGGCAACCGGGTCCTCACGGACGGGCTGGGCCGCCCGGCCGACAACCCCAGCGGGCTCAACCGCTTCGGACGGGACGTGCTGGAGCGCACGAACGCCAAGGTCGTCGTCATCGACCTCGGCGTCAACGACATCCTGCGCAACCCGCGGCTCGCCGACCCGAACGCGATCCTCGCCGGCCTGCGCACGATGGTGGGCCAGGCCCACGCGCGCGGTATGAAGGTCGTCGGCGCGACCCTGATGCCGTTCTACGGGCACCGCGGCTACACGGACCCGCGGGAGTCGGTCCGCCAGCAGATCAACGCCGAGATCCGGGCGGGCCGGGTCTACGACGCGGTGGCCGACTTCGACAAGGCGCTGCGTGACCCCTACGACCCGCGCCGGCTGCGCGCCGACTACGACTCGGGCGACCATCTGCACCCCAGCGACAAGGGGTACGCCCGGATGGCCGAGGAGTTCGACCTGGGGACCCTGAAGGGGTCCGCCCCGGCCGAGCTGTAGAAGGACGACGCCGAGTACTGACCGACGACGCTCAGTACTCGCCGTTGCTCCGCCGCTCCAGCTTCTCCCGCCGCCGCTCCTCCTTGAGCCGCTGCTTCTCCGCCCGCGTCACCTTCCGCTGGACCCCGACGCCGCCCCAGAAGGCGAACCCGGTCACGATCACGCGCGGCGCCCCGGGCTCCCCCGGCACACCTTCCTCGCGGTGGTCGAAACCGCCCATGATCCCGATGCCGCGCACCACGACCTCGACGCCGGGCGGCACGATGACGTCCACCCCGCCCATGATCGCGATCGCGTTGATCTCGACCTCGCGCTCCGCGAAGCTCGCCTCGCGCAGATCGATCTCCCCGCCGCCCCAGAAGGCCAGGCAGGTGAACCGCCGGGGCATCGTCCAGTGCCCCTTGCGCTGGAAGCCGGACATCACGGCGACGGCCCACGTCGAGGACCCCTCGCCGCCGACGACCCGCGCGGGCCAGTTCGCACCCGTGTCCGACCCCGTGGCGGGGTCCTTGCTCAGCGACACGGCGGGCACCGCGACGCCCGCGCCCGGCAGGTCCCGGGTGATCGGCACCAGTTCCCCGTACGTCCGCGCCTGGTACGTCGCGTCCAGCCGCTCCTCGAACTCCGCCATGTCGAGACGTCCCTCGGCGACGGCGTCCCGCAGGACTTCGGCGACCCGTTCACGGTCGGCGTCGGAGGCGCGGAGGTCCGGGACTGCGTCGTCGGTCATGTACAGCAGCCTACGAGTTCGCCCTGCCGAGGGCTACGAGATCGCCCGCTCGGCCTGTTCCGCGTACATCTTCGCGATCACCGCCTCGATGTCCGGTTCCCGCACCGACAGGTCGACCAGCGGGTACTCCGCCGCGATCCGCGCCACCAGCGGCGCCGCCGACTCCGCTGCCGGGAACGCCAGCCACTGCCGCGGCCCGTCCACCCGGACGACCCGCGCGGGTGCCGGCGCCTCGATCGGGGGCAGTTCCCGCTCGAAGTCCACCACCAGCGTCCGCTCGCTCTCCCCCGCCTCGTGCAGCCCGGCGAGCGGACCGTCGTACATCATGCGCCCGTGGTCGATGACCATCACCCGTTTGCACAACTGCTCGATGTCCTGCAGGTCGTGCGTGGTCAGCAGCACCGTCGTGCCGCGCTCGGCGTTCATCTCCCGCAGGAACTCCCGCACCTTGGACTTGGAGACCACGTCGAGACCGATGGTCGGCTCGTCGAGGTACAGCACCTCCGGGTCGTGCAACAGCGCCGCCGCGATGTCGCCGCGCATCCGCTGCCCCAGGGAGAGCTGACGTACCGGCACGTCCAGCAGGTCGCCCAGGCCGAGGAGTTCGACCAGACGGTCGAGGTTCTCGCGGTAACGGGCGTCCGGGATCCGGTACATGCGGTGCATCAGCCGGTACGAGTCGACCAACGGCAGGTCCCACCACAGCGTCGTGCGCTGCCCGAACACCACACCGATGCGGTGCGCGAGCCGGGTGCGTTCGCGGGACGGGTCGATGCCCGCGACCCGCAGCCGGCCGGCGCTCGGGGTGAGGATGCCGGTCAGCATCTTGATCGTGGTCGACTTGCCGGCGCCGTTCGGGCCGATGTAGCCGACCATCTCGCCGCGTTCCACCCGGAAGGAGATCGAGTCGACGGCCCGTACCTGCCGCAGTTCCCGCTTCATGAAGCCGGTCTTCTTGCGTACGTCGAAGACCTTCTCGACACCGTCGAGTTCGATGAAGGCGCTGTCCGAACGTTCGCTGTCCACCTCGGTCACCTCAACTCCCTGTACTCCGGTAGGAACGAAGCCCCGCCCGCCACGCCGCCCCCGCCAGCAGGCAGCAGGCCACCGCCACCAGGGGCGAGGCGAAGGCCGCCCAGGGCGGCAGGCCGATGGGGTACGGCCGCCCCAGCACATAGGCGGCCGGGACCCAGTTGACGAAGGCGAGCGGCACCATGAAGGTCGCGCCGCGCACCAGGTCCTTCCCGAACACGCTCGGCGGATACTGCAGCAGCGTGGTCCCGCCGTACGTGAAGGCGTTCTGCACCTCGGCGGCGTCCTGCGCGAAGATCTGGAAGGCCGCGCCCGCCACGAACACCGCCGAGAAGATCGCCGCGCCGCTGACCACCATCACCGGCACCAGCAGCACCTTCGGCGCACTCCAGTCGACGTCCACCGAGACCAGCGCCCAGCCCAGCACCACGGCGCCCTGGGTGATCCGGCCCAGGCGGCGCAGCGCGAAGCGGTCGGCTCCGACCTGGGCGAGCACCGGCGCGGGCCGCACCAGCAGCGTGTCGAACGACCCGTCGCGCATCCGGGCGCCCAGGACGTCCATGGAGCCGAGAACCAGGTCGGCGATCCCGAAGGACGTCACCGACAGCCCGTACAGGAAGGCGACCTCGGGCAGTGACCAGCCGCCCAGCGAGTCGACCTGCGAGAACATCAGCAGGATCCCCACGAAGTCCAGGCCGGTCACCGTGAGGTTGCCGAACACCGTGACGACGAAGGAGGTGCGGTAGGTCATGCTGGAGCGCACCCACATCCCGGCGATCAGCCAATAGGCCCGCAGCCCCTCGGCCAGGGCATTGCGCTCACCCACCCTGGACCACCACCCGCCGCGTCGCGGCCGACTGCAGCAGCCGTCCCGCCGCCAGCAGCGCCACCGCCCACGCCGCCTGGAAGGCGAACGCCCGCAGCGGGTCCGTCTCCCCCATCAGCACATCCGCCGGCATCTGGATCTGCGCCGCCCACGGCAGCACCCGCACGACCTCGCCGAGCGCCCCGGGGAAGGCGTTCAGCGGCAGCACCATGCCCGAGAAGAAGATCCCCGTGACCATCAGGACCTGGTTGACGCCCATGCCGTCCATCAGCCAGAACACGCTCAGGGCGGCCAGGTAGCGGAGCGCGAAGCTGACCACCGTCGCCAGCAGCAGCGTGACCACGAAGGCCAGCCAGGGGGTGACCGACGTCGGCAGCGCCATGGGGAAGAAGACCGCGCCGAACACGAACGGGATCACGCCCCGCCCCAGCATCTGGAACAGCGCCCGCCCCACGTCGCCCGCCAGCCACCACAGCTGCAGATCCACCGGCCGGTACAGATCGACGGCGATCTCACCGGTGCGGATGCGCTCCATCAGGTCCTTCTCGGCACCGCCGCCCTGGATGGCCAGCGTCGCGTAGAGACACTGGCCCAGCCACACGTACGTCACGGCCTGGGCCTGGTCGTACCCTCCGAGCTGCGGCTTCTCGTCCCACAGCGCCAGATACGTGTACACGAGGATGACGCCGAAGACCGTATTGGTGAAGACCCCGGCCACCGTGGCCGCCCGATACGTCGCGTACCGCCTGAAGCCCCCCGCCGCGACGGCCGCGTACAACCGTCCCGAGCCCACATCCACAGCCCTCCTCGCCTCCGGACACCGAAGCGCAGGAGCCTAGTGGGCCGGGGAGCGGGCGGGCCACGGGTTTTAAGGACCGCTTAGGCCCGAGGGGGTGCGATCACGCGTCGGTCTGCGCCCAGCCGCTGCACTTCTCCGGCGTGCCCTCCTTGATGTCGAGGTTGAGCGTGCGGGTCGTGTTCACGCCGTCACGGTTCCAGTAGGGGCCTTGCCGCCCGAGTCCGCGTGGGGCGTGACGTTCCAGTCGGCACCGGCCCAGACGGTACGATCCGTTCCGTCCGCGTGGGCAGAGGCGCCCGTGGCCAGGGCGAGCAGCGTGGCGGCGGTGCCGGCCAGGGCGGAGCGTGCGAGCAGTCGCATCTCCGGTCGTGTCCCCCTTCAGGCGAATCTCGCGCAGGCAAGATCGCGATTCGAACAGGCGTGCAGGATGGCTCAGTTCACCCTGCGACGGCTGTACGTTCGCCCGCACGCCGCCCGCCTCCCCACACGGCTCGCGACACGGCCCTCGATCAGGGAACTGATCGCCGGATGGGACAGTCTTCATCACAGGGGCGCAAGAGCGAGCAGAGACGTACGGGAACGACGAGCGAGCAGAGACGTACGGGAACGACGTACGACGCGAAACAGGAGTCCGTGCACGACATGAGTGACGAGCCTCAGCCGCAGCAGCCGAACCCGGGGCAGGCACCGAGAGAGCCGCAGCCGGACGGCGCCCCGGGCACGCCACGGGACCGGGCTGACGACGCCCCGCGCACGGCACGACCCCAGACCGACGACGCCGCGGGCGCTTCGCGAGCCGAGCCGGACAGCACCCCGGGCACACGACGGCCCCAGGCCGACGACGCCCAGGGCACGCCCCGGACCAAGACCGGCGGCGAACCGGTGACGCCCCGAGCGAAGACGGACGGTGACGCGGGCACGCCACGGGACCGGGCTGACGACGCCCCGGGCACGTCCGGAGCCAGGACCGACGGCGGCCCGGGCACGTCCCGAGCCAGCACGGACGGCGGCCCGGGCACGTCCCGAGCCAGGACCGACGGCGGCCCGCGCACGTCCGGAGCCAGGACCGACGGCAACCCGGGCTCGCCACCGCCTCAGGCCGACAACGACCCGGGCACCGTGCAGATCCGGGCCGTCGGCGCCGGGGACGCGGCACGAGGCCGGACGGGCGGCGCCCCGGGCACGCCGCGGGGCAAGGCCGACGGCGCCTCGGACACACCCCGAGCCGGCACGGACGGCAACCCGAGCAAGCCATCGCCCCAGGCCGACAACGACCCCGGCACCGTACAGATCCGGGCCGTCGGCGCCGCTGGCGCGGCACGAGGCAGGACGGGCGGCGCCGCTGGCACGCCATCTGCCGGGACGGACGGCGAACCGGGCACGCCGCGGCCCCAGGCCGACAACGACCCGGGCACCGTGCAGATCCGGGCCGTTGGCGCCACGGGCGCGGCACGGGGTCGGACGGGCGGCGCCCCGGGCGCGGCTCAGGCCCGGACGGGCAGCGCCCAGGGCGCGCCGCGCCCCCAGCCCGGCGACGGGCCCGGCACAGCACAACTGCCCGCGGTCAGTGACCCGGGGGGCGGGCCGCAGGCCAAGTCCGGCGGGAAGCGGAAGCGGACCGGCTGGCGCCGGGTGATCCCGACCTGGCGTATGACGCTCAGCGGCTTCATCATCGCCGTCATGCTGCTGATCGGCGGCTTCTTCCTGGGCTACTCGCTCGTCCAGATCCCGCCGGCCAACGCGCTCGCCACCAAGCAGGCCAACGTCTACCTCTACTCGGACGGCTCCGTGATCGCCCGCGACGGCGAGATCAACCGGGAGAACGTCACCCTCGCGCAGATCTCCAAGGACGCCCAGCACGCGATCCTGGCCGCCGAGGACCGCGACTTCTACACCGAGTCCGCCGTCGACCCCAAGGCCATGGTCCGCGCCGCCTGGAACACCGCCCTCGGCAAGGGCAAGCAGTCCGGCTCCACGATCACCCAGCAGTACGTGAAGAACTACTACCTGCGCCAGGAACAGACCGTCACGCGCAAGGCCAAGGAGTTCTTCATCTCCATCAAGCTGGACCGCGAGCAGAGCAAGGGCCACATCCTCGAGGGCTACCTCAACACCAGCTACTTCGGCCGCAACGCCTACGGCATCCAGGCCGCCGCCCAGGCCTACTACGGCATGGACGCCACCGAGCTCGACCCGGCCCGCGCCGCCTACCTCGCCGCGCTCGTCAACGCGCCCAGCCAGTACGACGTCGTCGCCCACCCCGAGAACCGCAAGGCCGCCGAGTCCCGCTGGAACTACGTGCTGGACGGCATGGTCAAGAAGGGCTGGCTCAGCGAGTCGAAGCGGGCCGGCATGAAGTTCCCCATGCCGAAGGAGTCCACCCTCTCCACCGGCATGTCCGGGCAGCGCGGCTACATCGTCCGGATCGTCAAGGACTACCTGACCCAGAACAACATCATCGACGAGGACAAGCTCGACGCCGGCGGCTACCGCATCACGACGACCCTGCAGAAGGGCAGGCAGGACGCCTTCGTGAAGGCCGTCAACGACAAGCTGATGTCCAAGCTGGACAAGAAGAACAACAAGGTCGACAGGTACGTACGCGCGGGCGGCGCCGCCGTCGACCCCAAGACCGGCAAGATCGTCGCGATGTACAACGGCGTCGACTACGTCAAGCAGTACACCCCCAACGCCACCCGCAGGGACTTCCAGGTCGGCTCCACCTTCAAGCCCTTCGTGTTCACCTCGGCCGTCGAGAACGCCTCACGGACCCAGGACGGCCGCGTGATCACCCCGAACACGATCTACGACGGCACCAACAAGCGACCGGTCCAGGGCTGGACCGGCGACCCGTACGCCCCCGAGAACGAGGACCAGCACTCCTACGGCCCCATCACCGTCACCGAGGCCACCGACAGCTCCGTGAACTCGGTGTACGCGCAGATGGCCGCCGACGTCGGCCCCCAGAAGGTCAAGCGGACCGCGATCGACCTGGGCATCCCCGAGACCACCCCGGACCTCGCCGACGGCCCCGCCATCGCACTCGGCACGGCCACCGCCAGCGTCCTGGAGATGGCGGAGTCCTACGCCACGCTCGCCAACCACGGCCGCCACGGCACGTACACGATGGTCGACAAGGTCATGAAGGAGGGCACGCCCATCGAGCTGCCCGAGCGCCGCACCCGGCAGGCCGTGAGCCGCGAGGCCGCCGACACCACCACCTCCATGCTGCAGAGCGTCGTCCAGAACGGCACGGCCTCCGCCGCGCAGGCGACGGGCCGCCCCGTCGCCGGCAAGACCGGCACCGCCGAGGAGGACACCGCGGCCTGGTTCGCCGGCTACACCCCCGAGCTCGCCACCGTCGTCTCCGTCATGGGCCAGGACCCGGTCACCGCCGCGCACAAGTCGCTGTACGGCGCGATGGGCCTGCCCCGCATCAACGGCGGCGGGGCGCCCACGGAGATCTGGACGCAGTTCACCCAGGACGCCCTCAAGAACAAGCCGGTCACCGACTTCGACCTCAGGCTCCAGCCGGGCTCCGACGTCACCGAGGCCCCCATCCCCGAGACCCCCGTCGACCCGACCACGAGCGCCACCGCCGACGAGGACGGCACGACCACCGGCGGGGACACCGACACCCAGGAGCCCAGCCAGACCACCCCGAGCGCGCCCGAGAGCCAGACCGACGGCGGTGTCACCGACGGCAGCACGGGAGGCGAATCCCCGACCGGCGGCGGCACCGCGGACGGCGGAACCGGCGACGGCGGCACCACGGAGGGCACCGGCGGCGCGGCCGACGGCGGCACCACGGAAGGCGGCGGCACGGCCGACGGCGGCGCGGGCGGCGCTCCCACCGGCCCCGGCTGGGGCTTCGCCCCACAGGGCACGCGCCGCGAATAGGTCAGGTCAGTGACCTGAGGTCGCCTTCAGCCCCACCACGGCGACCAGCAGCAGGCACACGAAGAAGATCCGGGCGGCGGTGGCAGGCTCCCCCAGCACGGCCATACCGACCACCGCCGCCCCGGCCGCGCCGATCCCCACCCACACGCCGTAGGCGGTACCGATGGGCAGGGTCTTGGCGGCTTGGGACAGCAGCAGCATGCTGACGACGATTCCGGCGCCGGTGAGAACGCTGGGGAGCGGGCGGGTGAAGCCGTCGGTGTACTTCATACCGATCGACCACCCGACTTCGAGCAGACCGGCGACGACGAGCAGAACCCAGGCCATGACGGGCACCTCCGAGAGACAGGCTGACGGTGTCGGTGCGTCGTCTTTGCCTTGGTCCCGGTACGGCGCGTCTCGTCGGGTCCCTCCAACGTAGCAAACACCACGAGGAGAGGGCCGGTGACAACGGTCACCGGCCCTCTCCTCGTACGCGGGAACTACAGGTAGAGGCCCGTAGAGTCCTCCGAGCCCTCGAACCGGTCCGCGGCCACGGCGTGCAGATCACGCTCGCGCATGAGCACGTACGCGATGCCCCGCACCTCGACCTCGGCGCGGTCCTCCGGGTCGAACAGAACCCGGTCGCCCGGCTCCACGGTCCGCACGTTCTGCCCCACCGCGACGACCTCGGCCCAGGCCAGCCGCCGGCCGACCGCCGCCGTGGCGGGAATCAGGATGCCGCCGCCGGAGCGCCGCTCGCCCTCGCTGGTGTCCTGCCGCACGAGTACGCGGTCGTGCAGCATCCGGATGGGCAGCTTGTCCGGATGGGTGCTGTGCTCGTTCCTCTTGGCGCTCACGCCCTGAAACCTACCTGTCTTCGCCGGATGCGTACGCGGTCGGGTCAGCCCTTGCGCCGCCGTGTGCCGAGGGCGAGCAGCCCGACCACACCGACCACCACGAGGGCGACCGGCACGACCCGCTCCAGGCGCGGCGCCCCGTCCTCGCCGACGAAACGGGCCCGCACATCGGTGACGGCCCGGTTGACCCCCACGTACGCCCGGCCGAGGGTGTGATCGATATTGGACGCCACCTTGGCCTTGGCGTCCCCGACGATCGTCTTCGGGTGCACGCGCACCCCGATCTCGTCGAGGGTCTCGGCCAGGGTCTCGCGGCGGCGCCTGATGTCCGCCTCGATCTGCGCCGGGGTCCTGGTGTCCGCCGTGTCCGCCACCGTGTCGCCTCCGAAGTCGGTATAAAGCCTGTGCCGGACAGTCTGTCAGCTCCACGGCTCATAGCACCGTCAGCACCCCCGGTTAGGCTGGTCCGATGAGCGAGCGACTCCAGCCGGGGGACGTGGCCCCCGCCTTCACCCTGTCCGACGCCGACGGCACCGAGGTGTCCCTGGCGGACCACAAGGGCCGCAAGGTCATCGTGTACTTCTACCCGGCTGCCCTCACCCCCGGCTGCACCAAGCAGGCCTGCGACTTCACGGACAACCTGGAGCTGCTGACGGGCGCGGGCTACGACGTCATCGGCATCTCCCCCGACCAGCCCGAGAAGCTGGCCAAGTTCCGCGACAAGGAGTCCCTGAAGGTCACCCTGCTGGCCGACCCGGACAAGCAGGTCCTGGAGTCCTACGCCGCCTTCGGCGAGAAGAAGAACTACGGCAAGACCTACATGGGCGTCATCCGCTCCACGATCGTCGTGGACGAGGAGGGCAAGGTCGAGCGCGCCCTGTACAACGTCCGAGCGACGGGCCACGTGGCCAAGATCATCAAGGATCTGGGGATCTGAGGCCCCACTGATTCCGCTGGAGCGGCTCGTACCGGGAAAGCCCGGCACGAGCCGCTCCGCTTTTCGTGCGTGACCGTCCGATAGTCGGTTCGTTACTCCGTGCGAGATCACGAACGGGTGGTCGAGGACGGGGGGCGTGCGATGGGGGCCAGTGCGTACACCAGGGAGCGGCTGGAGGAGGCGGCTCGGGGGGCGCGGACGTTGTCGGAGGCGTTGGGGAGGCTGGGGGTGGACCCCCGGAGTTCGACGCGGCGGTACGTCTTCGAGCGGATGAAGAAACTCGGGGTGGACGTGTCGCACTTCGAGCGGGACGGGGTGAAGTGGACTCGGGACGTCCTTGAGCGGGCAGTCGCGGCATCGACGAACATCTGCGAGGTGCTGCGGCATCTCGGGCTCGAGGTGGTGGGCGGGCATCACACGCACATCAGCCGGCGGATCAAGGCGTACGGGATCGACACGTCGCATTTCACGCCGGTGGTACGAACCGAGCGGATGCGATACAACCAACGTCGCCGGACCGCCGACGAGATCCTGGTCGAGGTTACGTCGGCCCAGCGCGTCCCGAGCAGTCGGCTCAAGAGGGCCATGCGCGAGCTGGGTGTAGACGAGCGCTGCGCCTTGTGCGGCGTTGAAGGGGTCTGGCTAGGGGAACCGCTGCCCCTGGAGGTAGACCACATCGACGGCAACTGGCGTGACAACCGGGTCGAGAACGTGCGCCTTCTCTGCCCCAACTGCCACTCGACGACGGACAGTTACCGGGGCCGCAGCCGGGAGGGCGCCTCATGAGCCGTCGACGCGCACGGCCCACACTCGAGGAACTGCGCGTTGCGGTCGTCGAGTCCGTCTCCCTCGCAGAAGTGCTGCGCCGCCTGGGACGGCCGGACAACGGCGGGCAGAGGGCCACCTTGCGCCAGCGGATCGCCGAGGAACACCTCGACACGGCACACTTCCTGGGACAGGCACACAACCGAGGCAAGCCCGGAACGATCCCTGCCAAGCTCCCCGAGGAAATTCTGGTCCGGCACGCCGGCAAGCACAGGACCACGACCTCCCTGCTGCGCCGCGCCCTCAGCGGTATCGGCGTGCCCGAGCAGTGTGCACGGTGCGGGATCGGCCCCGAGTGGCGGGGCAAGCCCATGACACTGGAGGTGGATCACATCAGCGGGGACTGGAGTGACGACCGGCGGGAGAACCTGCGGTTGCTGTGCCCCAACTGCCACGCGATCACCAGCACCTGGTGCCGGGGAGGCAAAAGTCGGCAAGCTGCTCCCGGTACGATGACAGGCGGCTAGCGGCGGTGGCGCAACGGCGACGCAGCAGGTTTAGGTCCTGTGGCCCCTGACCGGGCTTGAGGGTTCGAATCCCTTCCGCCGCACGAGATACGGCCTGCGAATCGAAGACTCGATCCGCAGGCCGTTTCTCTGGGCTCAGCCCAACAGCTCCCGCACCACCGGCACCAGCGCCCGAAACGCCTTCCCCCGGTGGCTGATCGCGTTCTTCTCCTGCGGGGTCAGTTCCGCGCAGGTTCGGGTCTCGCCCTCCGGCTGGAGGATCGGGTCGTAGCCGAAGCCGCCGGAGCCGGAAGGCTCGTGGCGGAGGGTGCCGCGGAGTTGGCCCTCGACCACGCGCTCCGTGCCGTCGGGCAACGCCAGCGCCGCCGCGCAGGCGAAGTGGGCGCCCCGGTGTTCGTCGGCGATGTCGGAGAGCTGGGCGAGGAGGAGGTCCAGGTTGGCCTTGTCGTCGCCGTGCCGGCCGGACCAGCGGGCGGAGAAGATGCCGGGGGCGCCGTTCAGGACGTCGACGCAGAGGCCCGAGTCGTCGGCGACCGCGGGGAGGCCCGTCGCCTGGGCCAGGGCGTGGGCCTTGAGCAGGGCGTTCTCGGCGAACGTCACGCCCGTTTCCTTGACGTCGGGGATGTCCGGGTAGGCGTCGGCGCCGACGAGTTCGTGGGGCAGTCCTGCTTCGGCGAGGATCGCGCGGAGTTCGGTGATCTTTCCGGCGTTACGGGTGGCGAGGATCAGGCGGGTCATGGCCCCCAGTATCGCCGCCGGGCCGGGGCGCCCCTTCAGGGGCGCGGGGAACTGCGCGATCGACCACGGCGAACCCGCGGTCGACCACCGGCAGAACCCCGCACACGAGAACCCCGGCCAAGCTAGCGCAGCGTCACGGCGTGCAGACCTTCGTCAGCTCGCCCGCCGCGTCCGTGACCGGGCTGATGTCGGGCGTCTCGTCGCCGTTCTTGACCGACGTACGGACGTTGTCCACGGCCTTGTTCAGATCGTCCACGGCCTTATTGACGTCCGTGTTGTCGGTTTTGTCGCCGATCTCGCCGAGGTTCTTGTCGATGGAGTCGAGGGACTCGTCGAGCTGCGTCGGGTCGTTGGCCGCGTTGTCCACGGCCTGCTGGAGTTCCGTGACGCTGTCGGCGATGGCGTCGGCGGTCTGGACGCAGTCCAGCGCCTTGTCGACGGCGGCGCAGCCGGTGGTGAGTCCGGCGGTCAGCGCGACGGCCGCCAGGGTGGCGGCGACGGCTGCGGTGCGGCGTCGGCGGCTCGCGGCCATGGAACGGTCCCTCTCGTCGGTCGGGCCGGTCGGCCCGCGTGGCTGGCCGAGCGCACAGGGATGAGCCGTGCGCTCGTACCTCTTCAGACGCGAGCATGCTCGGCGCGGTTGCCCGCGCCGAGCATCTGTCTTGGTGCGCCCTTTACTTTTCGAGGACGGTATCGAGCGCGGTGCGCTGGTGGGCGGCGAGTTCCGTGCAGCCGGCGACGGCGAGGTCGAGGAGGGCGTTGAGTTCGTCGCGGGCGAAGGGTTCGGCCTCGGCGGTGCCCTGGACCTCGACGAAGCGGCCGTCGCCGGTGCAGACGACGTTCATGTCGGTGTCGGCCTTGACGTCCTCCTCGTAGCGGAGGTCGAGGAGCGGGACGCCGCCGACGATGCCGACGGAGACGGCGGAGACCGTGCCGGTCAGGGGCTGGCGGCCGGCCTTGATGAGCTTCTTGCGCTGGGCCCAGGCGATGGCGTCGGCGAGGGCCACGTAGGCGCCGGTGATGGCGGCCGTGCGGGTGCCGCCGTCGGCCTGGAGGACGTCGCAGTCGAGGACGATGGTGTTCTCGCCGAGTGCCTTGTAGTCGATGACGGCGCGCAGCGAGCGGCCGATGAGGCGGGAGATCTCGTGGGTGCGGCCGCCGATGCGGCCCTTGACGGACTCGCGGTCGCCGCGGGTGTTGGTGGAGCGGGGCAGCATGGAGTATTCGGCGGTGACCCAGCCTTCGCCGCTGCCCTTGCGCCAGCGCGGGACGCCTTCGGTGACGGAGGCGGTGCAGAAGACCTTGGTGTCGCCGAAGGAGACGAGGACGGAGCCTTCGGCGTGCTTGCTCCAGCCACGTTCGATGGTGATCGGGCGGAGCTGCTGGGGGGTGCGGCCGTCGATTCGAGACATGCCGCTGAGCCTAGCCGCACCTGCGGAAGGGGCCCTTCCCGCGGTGGAGAAGGGCCCGCGCAGGTGACCTCAGGGGGTGAAGCCGGGGATGATCCCCGCTCTTCACATCAAGTCTTCGATCTCCGCGGCGATGGGGTCGGCGTCGGTGCCGATGACGACCTGGATGGCGGTGCCCATCTTGACGACGCCGTGGGCGCCGGCGGCCTTCAGGGCGGCCTCGTCGACCTTGGCGGGGTCCACGACCTCGGTCCGCAGGCGGGTGATGCAGCCCTCGACCTCTTCGATGTTGTCGATGCCGCCGAGCCCGGCAACGATCTTCTCAGCCTTGCTGGCCATCTCTGTTCTCCCTGATCCGAACCGCTTGGTCGCAGTAGTCCAGTTGTCTACACCACAAGCCCGGCTCTCGACAAAGCACCGGGGCGTGATCGTCGGAACGGGCGGAATTGGCGGGTTCCACTCGTTCGGCCTACCGTGCTACAACTGGTCTACACCACTCACTGGTGGAGGTCGCGCGGTGGAGACCGCGCTCCCCTTTTGAGACGCCGCCGTCCCCCGTCGAACTCTTCCTGGGCGGCGCCGTGCCCCATGGAGGAAGTTCATGTCCACAGACACAGCCGCGCCCGCGAGCCCGAAGAAGGGGACTGCGGTGATGGCGGTCCTGCAGCGTATCGGCCGCAGCCTCATGCTGCCCGTCGCGGTGCTGCCGGCCGCCGCCCTCCTGGTCCGCCTCGGCAACACCGACATGCTGGGGCGGGAGTCGTTCCCCGGGTTCATCACCAAGATCGCGGGCTTCATGGCCGCCGGCGGCAACGCGATCCTGGACAACATGGCGCTGCTGTTCGCCGTGGGCATCGCGATCGGCTTCGCCAAGAAGTCGGACGGCTCGACCGCGCTCGCGGCCGTGGTCGGCTACCTCGTCTTCAAGAACGTGCTCGCCACCTTCACCGACCCGAACCTGCCGCAGGTGGCGACGGCCGTCGACGGCAAGGTCGTCATGGTGGACGCGCCGGTGGACGCCAAGGTGCTCGGCGGTGTGGTGATGGGCCTCGTCGTCGCCCTGCTCTACCAGCGCTTCTACCGCACCAAGCTGCCTGACTGGGCGGGCTTCTTCGGCGGTCGCCGCATGGTTCCGATCCTGTCCGCCTTCGCGGGCCTGGTCATCGGCGTCGTCTTCGGTTACGTCTGGCCGGTCCTCGGCACGGCGCTGCACAACTTCGGTGAGTGGCTGGTCGGCTCCGGAGCCGTCGGCGCGGGCATCTTCGGTGTCGCCAACCGCGCGCTGATCCCGATCGGCATGCACCACCTGCTGAACTCCTTCCCCTGGTTCCAGGCGGGCACGTACGAGGGCAAGAGCGGCGACATCGCGCGCTTCCTGGCCGGTGACCCGACCGCCGGGCAGTTCATGACCGGCTTCTTCCCGATCATGATGTTCGCGCTGCCCGCCGCCTGTCTGGCGATCGTGCACTGCGCCCGGCCGGAGCGCCGCAAGGTCGTCGGCGGCATGATGTTCTCGCTCGCGCTGACCTCGTTCGTCACCGGTGTCACCGAGCCGATCGAGTTCACGTTCATGTTCATCGCGCCGGTGCTGTACGCGATCCACGCCGTGCTGACCGGTGTGTCGATGGCGCTGACCTGGGCGCTGGGGATGAAGGACGGCTTCGGTTTCTCGGCCGGCGCGATCGACTTCGGTCTGAACCTGGGCATCGCGACCAACCCGTGGGGCCTGGCCCTGGTGGGCCTGTGCTTCGCGGCGGTCTACTACGTGGTCTTCCGCTTCGCGATCACCAAGTTCAACCTGCCGACGCCGGGCCGCGAGTCCGACGAGGAACTCGCCGAGCTCCAGAAGGCGGAGGCGAAGTAGCCGCCCCGTACACGGTGAAGGCCCCGGAACCGCTCGGTTCCGGGGCCTTCGCGCGCGTGGACGATCAGATTTCGTACGTCTGCCTCGGTGCCGCGAGGTCCACCGGCCCGTCGTACACCGCGCGGGCGTCGTCGACGTTGACCTGGGGGTCCGTCCACGGCGGGATGTGGGTGAGGACCAGATGCCGGGCGCCTGCCCGGGCTGCTGTCTCGCCCGCTTCGCGGCCGTTGAGGTGCAGGTCGGGGATGTTCTCCTTGCCGTGCGTGAACGCCGCCTCGCACAGGAACAGGTCGGCGTCCCGGGCGAGTTCGTCCAGGGCGGGGCTGATGCCCGTGTCGCCGGAGTACGTCAGCACCTTGCCGTCGTGTTCGATGCGGATGCCGTACGCCTCCACGGGGTGGGCCACCCGCTCGGTGTGCACCGTGAACGGGCCGATCTCGAACGTGGACGGCTTGACCGTGTGGAAGTCGAAGACCTCACTCATGGAGGAGGCGGAGGGGGTGTCCGCGTAGGCGGTGGTCAGCCGGGCTTCCGTGCCCTCGGGTCCGTAGACCGGGAGCGGATCGCAGCGGCCGCCGTCGTGGCGGTAGTAGCGCGCGACGAAGTACGCGCACATGTCGATGCAGTGGTCAGCGTGCAGATGGCTGAGGAAGATCGCGTCGAGGTCGTAGAGACCGCAGTGGCGCTGCAGCTCGCCCAGGGCACCGTTGCCCATGTCGAGAAGCAGCCGGAAGCCGTCGGCCTCGACGAGGTAGCTCGAGCAGGCCGATTCCGCGGACGGGAACGACCCCGAGCAGCCGACGACGGTGAGCTTCATGAAGCAGAAACCTCCGCTGGCGGGAAAGTCTGTGTAAGGGGCGTCGGGGGTCGTGCGGTTTGTCGAGCGTAAGGCGCAAAACCTCCGGTAGCTCCTCCGCCAAGGGCCGTTGTGGGCGAACTCACCTGTGGTGTCACCGGTTCGGGCGGCAGGGCCGGGCGTGATCCTTGTGAGGAAGGGCGCATGGGAGGGATGGCGCCGGTAACGTCTCAGTATGGACACGTCCTGGTGGCTGGCGCTCGCCGCGGTGGTACTGCTGGCGCTTGTCGCCACGCTCGTCGACGGCTGGGGGCGCCGCTCGTCGGCGCGGCGGGGCAGGCGAGTGGCACCGGCCACCGCGGTGGCGGGTCTGCCGCAGCCGGCGGAGATCTGGTGGGCGGACGTGCCCTACGAGGACCTGGCGCGGACCAAGGACCGGCCGTGTCTGGTGCTGGCGGTGCGCGGGGAGCGGGTGACCGTCGCGAAGATCACCACGCGGTTCCGGGACGAGCGGGGCGGGGTCATCCCGCTGCCGCCGGGCTCGGTCGGCGATGCCAGGGGCCGTGCGAGCTTCCTGGAGACGGACGAGCTGCGGGAGGTCCCGGTGTGGGGCTTCCGGCGCCGGGTCGGGGTGGTGGATCCGGCGCTGTGGGACCGGGTGCGGTATCTGGCGGGGTGAGACGCAAGAAGGCTGGAGCGCGATGGCTCCAGCCTTTCCTGTCGGTGTGGACCAGGAGCCCTACGCCCAGAGCTGTCCCTGGAGCGTCTCGATGGCCTCTTCCGTCGTGGTCGCCGTGTAGACGCCCGTCGACAGGTACTTCCAGCCGCCGTCCGCGACGACGAAGACGATGTCGGCCTGCTCGCCGGCCTTCACGGCCTTCTTGCCCACGCCGAGCGCGGCGTGCAGCGCGGCGCCCGTCGAGACGCCGGCGAAGATGCCCTCCTGCTGGAGCAACTCCCGGGTACGGGTGACCGCGTCGGCCGAACCGACCGAGAAGCGGCTGGTGAGGACGGACGCGTCGTACAGCTCGGGGACGAAGCCCTCGTCGAGGTTGCGCAGGCCGTAGACCAGGTCGTCGTAGCGCGGTTCGGCGGCGACGATCTGGACGTCGGGCTTGTGCTCACGCAGGTAGCGGCCCACGCCCATGAGCGTGCCCGTGGTGCCGAGGCCCGCCACGAAGTGGGTGACGGAGGGCAGGTCGGCGAGGATCTCCGGGCCCGTCGTCGCGTAGTGGGCGCCCGCGTTGTCCGGGTTGCCGTACTGGTAGAGCATCACCCAGTCCGGGTGCTCGGCGGAGATTTCCTTGGCGACGCGCACGGCGGTGTTGGAGCCGCCCGCGGCCGGGGAGGAGACGATCTCGGCGCCCCACATGGCGAGCAGGTCCCGGCGTTCCTGGGAGGTGTTCTCCGGCATCACGCAGACGATGCGGTAGCCCTTGAGCTTCGCCGCCATGGCCAGCGAGATGCCGGTGTTGCCCGACGTGGGCTCCAGGATGGTGCAGCCCGGGGTCAGGCGGCCGTCCTTCTCCGCCTGTTCGATCATGTGCAGGGCCGGCCGGTCCTTGACCGAGCCGGTCGGGTTGCGGTCCTCCAGCTTCGCCCAGACGCGGACGTCGGAGGACGGCGACAGCCGCGGCAGGCGCACCAGGGGGGTGTTGCCCACCGCGGCCAGGGGTGAGTCGTAGCGCATGGGTGATCAGACCATGCCGCCGGCCACGGCCGGCAGGATCGTGACGTTGTCGCCGTCCGACAGCTTGGTGTCGATGCCGTCGAGGAAGCGCACGTCCTCGTCGTTCAGGTAGACGTTGACGAAGCGGCGCAGCTGGTCGCCGTCGACGATGCGGGCCTGGATGCCCGGGTGCCGGGTCTCGAGGTCGGTGAACAGCTCGGCGAGGGTGTCACCGCTGGCCTCCACCGCCTTCTGGCCGTCGGTGTACGTGCGGAGGATGGTCGGGATGCGGACCTCGATGGCCATGGCTTCAGGGCTCCTGTCGGGAGTAGTCGGTCGGGGCGCGCGGCAGCGCAGGAACA
The DNA here is from genome assembly GCF_055589465.1 of Streptomyces sp. NPDC041940. Lineage (NCBI taxonomy): Bacteria > Bacillati > Actinomycetota > Actinomycetes > Kitasatosporales > Streptomycetaceae > Streptomyces > Streptomyces sp. NPDC041940. Next base: position 136,341 of record NZ_JBVJBP010000009.1, on the reverse strand, counting down.
GCGGGTTGGGCGTGTGTGCAGCGCCGCGGCTCACGGCCGTACGGCGGCAGGGACCTGCTTCAACAGATGGCGCTGGCGAGCCTGCACAGGTCGACGTGCAGCCGCGCCACGAGCAGCTCGCCCGGCGTCTTGTCGCTCACGTCATCGAAAACCATGGGGTCATCGTATCGATTCCCGGTCCGGGTACTGGAATGTGATCCCACATCGCGGACGGTTGCGGGCCGGGGAGTGAGACCGCGCTGCTCAGGGCTTGTCCGGGGCTTGCTTCAGGCCTGCTCAGTACGCCTCGACGACCCGGACCTCTTCCTCCGTGACCTCGCCCTCGACGATACGGAACGAGCGGAACTGGAACTCGCCGGCCCCGTCGGTGTCGGCGGTGGAGACGAGGACGTAGTGGGCGCCCGGCTCGTTCGCGTAGGAGATGTCGGTGCGGGAGGGGTAGGCCTCGGTCGCCGTGTGGGAGTGGTAGATGATCACCGGCTCCTCGTCGCGGTCGTCCATCTCGCGGTAGAGCTTGAGCAGGTCGCCGGAGTCGAACTCGTAGAACGTGGGCGACATGGCCGCGTTCAGCATCGGGATGAAGCGCTCGGGGCGGTCCGAGCCCTCGGGGCCCGCGATCACGCCGCACGCCTCGTCGGGGTGGTCCTTGCGCGCGTGGGCGACGATCTGGTCGACGAGGGCCTGGGTGAGGGTCAGCATGCTGGTCAGGATAAGCAGAAGGGCCGTTCCGTACCGAGGGTTGGTACGGAACGGCCCATATGCCGGACGCCCTGAGCGGCAGCGGCAGGGAGTGCCACGAGTACTCCCTGCCGCTGGGCGTCCTGACTGGTTCGGTTCCGGCGGGTTCGATGCCGGCGGGTTGGTCAGCCGACCTTCTCGAAGTCCGGGTCGCGGCGCTCGGCGATCTGCGGGTTGCGGCCCTTGAGGATCGCCCAGCCGATACCGAGGGCGACGGCCCAGCCGGCGGCGACGTACAGGCAGACCCGTGCGTCCTTGTCGTACGCGATCATGCAGGTCACGCCGATGAGGAAGACGAGCGCGACCCAGCTGAAGAGCGCTCCGCCGGGGGCGGGGAAGGACGAGGCGCGCAGCCGGCCCGCGTCGACCGCGGCGCGGTAGCGGATGTGGCTGACGAGGATCATCATCCAGGTCCAGATGCCGGCCGCGGTGGCGACGGAGGTGACGTAGAGGAACGCCTTCTCGGGGACGACGTAGTTCAGGACGACGCCGATGCCCATGAGCGCCACGGAGACCGTGATGCCGACGGCGGGCGTCTTGCGGGCGTTGAGCTTGCCGAACGCCTGCGGGGCCTCGCTGTTGGCGGCCAGGTCGCGCAGCATCCGGCCGGTCGAGTACATGCCCGAGTTGCAGGACGACAGGGCGGCGGTGAGCACCACGAAGTTGACGATGCCCGCGGCGAGCGGGATGCCGATCTTGCCGAAGGCGTGGACGAAGGGGCTCTCGCCCGCGGAGAACTCGGTCCACTTGACGACGGAGAGGATCACCAGCAGCGCGCCGACGTAGAAGACGATGATGCGCCAGGGCAGGGTGTTGATGGCCTTGGGCAGGGTCTTCTCGGGGTTCTCGGACTCGCCCGCGGTGACGCCGACGAGCTCGACGGCGAGGTAGGCGAACATGACGCCCTGGAGCGTCATCAGGCTGGAGCCGATGCCGTTCGGGAAGAAGCCGTCGTGCGCCCAGAGGTTGGAGACGGTGGCGGTGTCACCGGCGTCGGAGAAGCCGAGGGTGAGCACGCCGAGGCCGATGACGATCATGCCGATGATGGCCGTGACCTTGATCATCGAGAACCAGAACTCGACCTCGCCGAAGATCTTGACGGAGATCAGGTTCACGCCGAAGAGCACCACCAGGAACACCAGGGCGCTGACCCATTGCGGGATCTCGGGGAACCAGAAGTGGATGTAGATCGCGGCGGCCGTGAGTTCGGCCATGCCGGTGACCACCCACATGAGCCAGTAGGTCCAGCCCGTGACGAACCCGAAGAACGGGCCGAGGAATTCGCGGGCGTACTCGGCGAAGGAGCCGGAGACGGGCCGGTAGAGGAGCAGTTCGCCCAGGGCCCGCATGATGAAGAAGATGACGACGCCCGCGAGGGCGTACATGAGGATGATGCTGGGGCCGGCCTTGGCGATGTTCGCCCCGGCGCCCATGAACAGGCCGACGCCGATGGCGCCGCCGATGGCGATCATCTGGACCTGACGGCTGCCGAGTCCGCGCTCGTACCCCTCTTCGGGGACGTTTTCCGTGTCGACCTGCGCAGAGGTCATGTGTGGTGCGCCTTTCTCCATGCCGATCCTGGCCTCTCCTCGGCCTCGGATCGGGTCTCGATCCCCCCGGAATGATGGAGCTGAGCGGGCCCCGGAGGGCCGCTCGTGCCTGGCCGACGGTTGTCGGCTCGGTGGCGCACCCGGCCGAACATTCGGGTGGTGTCGGCCGGGCGGTCGTGAAGATTTATCACGGCCGCAACATTGATCACATGGCTGATTTGTGACGCACCGCACAGGGAGAACCGGACAAAGCGCAGCCGAAGACGGCATAGAAGGCGGGCGCGGTGACGCGATCGTTATCCGGATTTGAGTGTCCTCTGAGCGAACACCGATCGGTCACCCACTGCTCACAAGACCTGCACTGACCAGGGCATCAGCGTCAACTGATCACGGCATGAGCGTGCTGACCAGCGTCTCCTGGAGTCCGCCCAGCCACAGATAGGCCATCACCATCGGCTTGCGCGGGTCCTCGTCCGGGAGGCGATAGAGGAGGTCGCTGTCCTCCTCATCGGTGATTTCCAGCCGCGAGCCGATCGCGAGCCGTAGATCGTTCAGGGCGCCCAGCCACTGCTGCGACTCCTCCGGCGACAGCTTCAGCACGGCACCGCCCTCACCGGCCGAGGCCGAGGAGAGCGCGTCCAGGGAGCGGATCACCGCGAGGGCGCTGTCGCGCTTGCCGGCCCGCAGGTCGTTCTCGGTGTAGCGGCGGAACTCGGAGGAGTGGGCCCGCTGCTCCTCGGCGTCACGGGGCGAGGCGGGCTGCTCGGGGTCGCTGTAGGCGTCCGGGAAGAGCCGCTTGAGCACCGGGTCGGTGGGCGGCTCGCTCGGGCCCTCCGCGAACAGCTCGGCGAGCGGGTCGTCGGGGGCGTCCTCGGCGGGGCCGGGGCCGATGAGCTCCAGGAGCTGGACGGCCAGCGACCGGATGATGGAGATCTCGACGTCGTCGAGGGCGACGGCCGCGCCGCCGCCGGGAAGCGGTTCGAAGGTTCCGGGCATGAACGCCTTTTCGCTGCTGGGCGGGCTGCTGGCTACTTGCGGTCCTGCTGGAGAGTGGCCCACAGGCCGTAGCCGTGCATGGCCTGCACGTCGCGCTCCATCTCCTCGCGGCTGCCGCTGGAGACGACCGCCCGGCCCTTGTGGTGGACGTCCATCATGAGCTTGGTGGCCTTGTCCTTGGAGTAGCCGAAATACGTCTGGAAGACGTACGTCACATAGCTCATGAGGTTGACCGGGTCGTTGTGGACGATGGTGACCCAGGGGACGTCCGGCTCGGGGACGGCGAAAACCTCCTCCGCCGACTCGGTCCGTTCGATCTCCAGGGGTGCGGGTGACGTCACACGCCCATGCTGCCACCCGAGGGGGGTAGTCGCACAAACGGGCTTGCGGGCACGGAGCCTTGATGCAAATCGTCAGACTGACGAAATGGGGGTACGATCCTGCCATGAACACAGCGGACCTTGGGCTGCCGGTGGACGTTCCCTCGACGGCGCTCTTCACGGACCAGTACGAGCTGACGATGCTGCGGGCCGCGCTCGAGGCGGGCACGGCCGAGCGGCGGAGCGTGTTCGAGGTCTTCACCCGGCGGCTGCCGAACGGGCGCCGCTACGGCGTCGTGGCGGGCACCGGGCGGGTGCTGGACGCGGTGGAGAACTTCCGCTTCGACCCGGGCGTCCTCGGCTTCCTGCGCGAGCGGGGGATCGTGGACGAGCAGACGCTCGAATGGCTCGCCGGCTATCGCTTCAGCGGGGACATCTGGGGCTACCCCGAGGGCGAGGTGTACTTTCCGGGCTCGCCGATCATGCGGGTCGAGGGCACCTTCGCCGAGTGCGTGCTGCTGGAGACCGTGATCCTGTCGATCCTCAACCACGACTCGGCGATCGCCGCGGCGGCCTCGCGGATGTCGTCGGCCGCCGGTGGCCGGCCGCTGATCGAGATGGGCGCCCGGCGCACGCACGAGCTGGCGGCGGTGGCGGCGTCCCGGGCCGCGTACGTCGGCGGCTTCGCGACCACCTCCGACCTCGCCGCGGGATTCCGCTACGGCATCCCGACCGTCGGCACCTCCGCGCACGCCTTCACCCTGCTGCACGACAGCGAGCGGGACGCCTTCCAGGCCCAGGTGAACACGCTCGGGCGGGGCACGACCCTGCTCGTCGACACGTACGACGTCGCCGAGGCGGTCCGCACCGCCGTGGAGGTCGCCGGCACCGACCTGGGGGCCGTACGGATCGACTCCGGCGATCTGCTGCTGGTGGCGCACCGGGTGCGGCAGCAGCTGGACGAGCTGGGCGCGACCGGTACGAAGATCGTGGTGACCTCGGACCTCGACGAGTACGCGATCGCCTCGCTGGCGGCGGCGCCGGTGGACGCGTACGGCGTCGGTACGCAGCTGGTGACCGGCTCCGGGCATCCGACGTCCTCGATGGTCTACAAGCTGGTCGCGCGGGCCGAGTCCACCGACCCGAAGGCGCCGCTGGTGCCGGTGGCGAAGAAGTCGACCGGGGGCAAGACGTCGGTGGGCGGACGCAAGTGGGCCGCGCGGCGGCTGGACGCGTACGGGGTGGCCGAGGCCGAGGTGATCGGCACGGGGCCGGTGCCGGCCGGGCTCGCGGACCGGCAGCTGCTGGTGGAGCTGGTCAAGGGTGGTGAGGTGGTGGCCCGCGAGCCGCTGGACGCGGTCCGCGACCGGCACGCGGCCGCTCGCGCGGGGCTTCCGATGTCGGCGACGCAGCTCTCGCGCGGGGAGCCTGTCCTTCCCACGGAGTACGCGCACGGGGCCTCGGGTAGCTAAGGGGGTGTGCCGCTGTGGGCCGACCGACCCGTACCCCCTCCCGCCCGCTCTCCGCTGTCAATAGGCTCGGACGTTCACCGGCCGGGCTTGCCGACCTCATAGCCGAAGGACACCGACCATGCGCCGCGCCTTGATCGTCGTAGACGTGCAGAACGACTTCTGCGAGGGGGGCAGCCTCGCGGTGTCCGGCGGTGCCGATGTGGCTGCCGCCGTCACGGAGCTGATCGGGCAGGCGGCCGGGTCCGGCTACCAGCACGTGGTGGCCACCCGCGACCACCACATCGCTCCCGGCGGCCACTTCTCCACGAACCCGGACTACGTCCACTCCTGGCCCGCGCACTGCGTCGCGGGCACGGAGGGCGTCGGCTTCCACCCCAACTTCGCCCCCGCGGTCGCTTCCGGTTCGATCGATGCCGTGTTCGACAAGGGGGCGTACTCGGCGGCGTACAGCGGCTTCGAGGGAGCGGACGAGAACGGCACGAACCTGGCCGACTGGCTCCGCTCCCGCGAGGTGACCGAGGTCGACGTGGTCGGCATCGCCACGGACCACTGCGTCCGCGCCACGGCCCTTGACGCGGCCCGGGAGGGCTTCCGCACCCAAGTCCTCCTGGACCTGACGGCAGGCGTCTCCCAGGAGACCACGGAACGGGCCCTGGAGGAGCTGCGCGAGGCGGGCGTGGAACTGTCCGGGAAGCCGGTCGTCCAGTAACTGAGCCCGCCCCGGACCGGGACCAGCCCAGGGCTACGGCTGCGGATGCCGACCGGCGCTTCCCACCGACGCCCCGGACACCCGAGCGGGCCCGGGCGGGCCCGGGCTGGGCGTATCCGGCCGGGCCGACGGGATGATCACCCTCGGCCGAGACCACCGGCAGACCCAGGTGGGACATGCCCCACAGCGTGCCGAGCCGCTGCGCGCGCCGGCAGCGGGATCACATCCTGCGGGGCGGCCGACAGACGCCCGGCTGACCCCGGGCAGGCGCGCAGCCGGCCATGAGCCCACAACGGCCCGCCCGGTCCCGCTGGGTCGGCGGGCTGATCGCACTGGGTCACGCCCGCAGCAGGCCCGGCCGCGGCTCCTGGCGACCGGATCACACCCGGCCAGGCGGCCGACAGACACCCCGTGGCCCCAGGCAGGGCGCATCCGGCCATGAGCCCACAACGGCCCGCCCGGTCCCGCTGGGTCGGCGGGCTGATCGCACTGGGTCACGCCCGCAGCAGGCCCGGCCGCGGCTCCTGG
>NZ_JBVJBP010000009.1:90658-129930 GCF_055589465.1 Streptomyces sp. NPDC041940 | reverse complement strand
GGCGACCGGATCACACCCGGCCAGGCGGCCGACAGACACCCCGTGGCCCCGGGCAGGGGCGCAGCCGGCCGTGAGCAGGGCGGCAGCGAGACCATCCCGGCCGGGTCTTTCGCGGGAGGCCATGTGCCACCGGGCGAGAGGCCATCCGGCTGGAGTCAGCGAGCCGGCAGGCTTCCTGCCGGTCCGGGCGGGCCATACCCAGCGCGGGCCGAGCCGCAGCGCTCGCGGGGTCGGCCGTGGCGGCGGACCGGTCATGCCCGGGTGGGCGTGGGCCCGCTCCCAGGGGGCGTCCCGGGGTCAGGTCTGGGCCGTCGGGCGTCTCAGGAGGGATCTGATCGGGCGCCAGAGTTCTGTGGTGAGGTCCGGGGTCAGGACACCGTTGTCAGGGGCCGTGCGCCATATGAGGCCGTCGGGGTGGTGGAGGACCGCCGTGATCTCGTCGGGGGTCGGTGGGGCGGCGTTGCCGCGCAGGTAGACGGCGCGCAGACCGAGGTTGCGGAGCCTGGTCAGGGCTCGGGCACGGTTGGCCGAGTGGACGAGCACGCGGACGGCGCCGGGGCCGTCGGCGGCGGGGCGGGGCAGGTTCAGTGCCACCACCACCGTGCCGTTCGGCAGCTTGCAGAAGCCTCCTGCGGCCATGCGGTCATACCCCCGTGTCGGTCGGTGTCAATAAGAGAACCACAGGACGCACCTAAACACGGATCGGCGGTGACCCGCCAGGGGGTCACCGCCGATCATGCTCTGAGCTGGGGAAACGCGTTTTACTTCGCTGCGGGGGCGACCTCGAGCTCGATCGTCGAGCCGTCCTTCGCCTCCTTGATGATCTTGATCTTCGTGTTGGTGTCAGTGATCTTGACGCCGCCGGTCTTGTTCGTCGTGTCGTAGTAGGTGTTCTTCCGGTCGTTGAAGACCGACACCCCCTTCGACGACTTGATCTTGGTTGCGACGTCCGCGTTGTGCAGCTTGATGCCGTCCGTGCCGTAGAGGCTGAAGGGCGAGTCGTAGGCCTGGATGCGGTTGCGCATCAGCGTGCCGTCGGACCACTTCATGGCCTTCGGGTGCGCGTCGACGGGCAGCAGCAGACCCGTACCCGGGTGGACGCTGGTGTTGTTGTCCGCCTGGGAGGTGTCCCACTTCCAGATCAACAGGCCGTTCTGGTACGCGTAGTGCTCCACCCAGTCCGGACGGGTCGTGGAGAAGCCGAAGTTGTACGGGCCGACCTTGAGGGTCTTGTCGTACGACACGTACTGGCGGTTCTCCGCGATGTAGTACTGCGCGTAGTCCTTGGTGAAGGACGCGCCCATACGGGAGAAGCCCTTCGCCGTCCAGGCCGCGTCCGCGGACTCGGCGTCGTCGGAGAAGACGGCCGCACCGTCGGCGGTGACGGAGACGCGGTCGCCCGCGAAGCCCTTCATCGCCAGGCCGCCGTCGGTCTGGTAGCGGAAGCGCAGGTCGATCTTCTTGCCCGCGTAGGCGTCCAGGGAGTACGCCAGCTTCTTGTAGCCGTCGACCGTGCCGGTCAGCGCCGGCTTGTCGCTGCCGTCACGCGGGACCGGCTGACCGTCCACCGTGCCGTCCAGGGCGGTCCAGTTGGCGCCGCCGTCGGTCGAGACCTCGGCGTAGAGGTAGTCGTAGTTGGCCTCGATCTCGTACCAGCCGTCGAGGGTCAGCGACGCCGACTTCTTGCCGGTCAGGTCCACGGACCGGGCCAGCGTGTTCTTGAGGTCGTTGCCGCTGCCGCTCCACCACTGGGTCTTGCCCTGGGCCGGGGTGACCAGCTCGGTGGTGACGGCCTTCTTCGGCAGCTCCACCACGAGGCCCTGCTTGTGCTTCGTGTTGTACTCGGCGACACCCAGCTTGTGCCACGAGTTCGTCGCGGCCTTCGCGGTGTCGTACTTGAGCCAGCCCAGCTGCAGCTTGTCCCAGGCGGTCATGTCGCCGGGCAGGTCACCGATCTCGTTCTTGCCGGTGCCGAGCCAGGAGCCGGAGGACATCAGGGTCCAGAAGCCGGTGGAGTTGTCGCCGCCGCCGGTGGTGTCGTAGTGGTCCGGCAGACCGAGGTCGTGGCCGTACTCGTGGGCGTAGACGCCGAGTCCGCCGTTCTCCGGCTGGACGGTGTAGTCGCCGACCCAGATGCCGGTGTCGCCGATCTTGGCGCCGCCGAGCTTGTTGTCGGCGGGACCGGTGGCTCCGGCGTCGGTGCCGAAGGCGTACCAGCGGTGGGCCCAGATCGCGTCGGTGCCCTGCACGCCGCCGCCCGCGGACTCGTCCTCACCGGCGTGCACGACCTGGAAGTGGTCGATGTAGCCGTCGGACTCGTTGAAGTCGCCGTCGCCGTCGAAGTCGTAGCGGTCCCACTGGTCGTACTGCTTGACGTCCGCCTTGATCTCGGCGTCGGTCTTGCCGGCCGCCTTCTGCTGGGCGACCCAGGAGGTCAGACCGTCGCTGACGACGTTCCACACGCTCGGGCAGTTGGTGTCGCCGCAGGCGTTGTTGCCGTAACGGGCCTCGTTGTAGGGGACCTTGACCCAGTCGGAGACCTCGCCCTCGACCGAGTAGCGGCCGGAGGACTGCTTCTCGTAGTACTTCTTGACCGACTCGGTGTTCTTGCCGGTGCCGAAGTAGAGGTCCTCGAAGTACTTCTGGTTGTAGTCCGCCCGCCAGGCCGTGGAGTTGTCCTTCTTGCGGTCCGGCTTGGCTATCTTGTTGTGCAGCGGGCCCGGGGTGCCGCCGTACTTGCTGTCGATCTGGTCGCCGAACTCGACCAGGATCGTGAAGATCTTGTCGGTCTTCTCGCGGCCGAGCTCGACGTACTTGCTGTCGCCCTTCTTGCTCTTGAGCTGGACGACCTTGGAGCCCTCACGGTTCTTGACCGTGGACTTGCCGGATATGACCTGGTTCAGGGCCTCCTGGCGCTGAGCCTCCTGGGTCTTGCTCAGCGGGCCTTCGAGGTTGTGCTCGTCGTGCTTGTGCTCCGCCGGGTCGTGCCGGTCCACGGTGGTGGACCGGGGAGCGGAGGCGTCGTCGGCCTGGGCCACCGCATAGGTGGAGACGGTGGCGGAGGCCGCCGCGAGCGCCACACCGATGGCGGCCGCTCTGAACGTCCAGGGTCTACTGGTCACTTGAGTTCCTCCCCCGCGTCCGGGCGCGCGGAAGGAAGGGGGCCTTGGTCAGTGAAGGTCCGCGCGCGCGTGATCAACGCGTGTAATCAAGTGACGACATTTGACTAGAGGTTAAGCAGAAAAGACAGACCTTGACTTGGACAAGTCAAGTGCACTATGCGGAGTCCACGTTCGTTTTGCGGACAACCAACCGCATGCCCATCTGGCAGCAGGCGCGCGCATATGTCCACTGGGTGGACGCCATGACCCCGTGCGCCCCCTGTGCTCCGGACCTGTTGATTAGGTCACGCTTACCGGCCGTTCCGCTCGGGCACCCTGCCCGTGAGAATGTCACTTGGCGGAACGCTCGGTAAGCGGCGGAAAGCCAGGCCGACACCCCCGTGGACCCCCACTTTCGAGGACATGATGGCCATGCCCCGTCCGACTGCCGCACAGCTCGCCTACGGTTCGTGCACCGTGATCTTCTCGACGCTCGCCATGCTGCTGCTGTCACAGACGAGTTCGGGCGTGGGGGTCGCGATCATCGCCCTCGCGGCGCTCGCCCTCGGGCTGCTGGTCGCCATGACGGTGCCACTGCCCGGCAAACGCCGGACCGCAGTGGAACAGCCCGCCCCCGCTGAACCCCTGCGGGCCTCGGTACCCGCGCCGGCCCAGGTCCCGGAGCCGGTGCGCGAGCGGGCCGCCTCCTGACCGCCGGCTGATGCCCGCGGCTCTCAACCGGTGCTGACCACGACCGTCTTGGCCGCCTTGTCGTGCAGGCCCTGCTTGTAGGGCCGGTCGAAGAAGCTCCAGCCGCCGCAGACCGCGGTCCATACGCAGGCGCAGCAGAAGGCGAACGGGATCCACAGCACCGCGGCCCGCAGCAGCGAGTTCTGCACGGAGGGCGTGGCGCCGTTGTCGAGGTTGGCCACCCGCATGTGCAGCAGCTTCTTGCCGAGGGTCTGGCCGGTCCTGGCGATCAGGACGGTGTCGTAGGCGATGTAGAGGACGGCGGCGACCCCCGACTGCCAGAAGGACTTGCCGACCTCGATCTGATCGCCGTCCACGTCGTACTCGTTGACGTCGAAGCCCCAGGTGATCAGCCAGACGACGACACCCACCAGGATCATGTCGAGGATGCGGGCGAGCGTGCGCTTGCCGCTGTCGGCGAGCGGGGGCATGCCGGCGAGGGGGTCGGTGGGGTAGGAGCCGCCGCCGTACGGGTCCCCGCCGCCGGGGCCGCCGTAGGGACCGCCGCCGGGGCCACCGGCGGGCCCGCCGCCGCCCTGGTACGGCGGGGGTTCGCTGCCGTAGGGCGAGCCCGCGCCCTCACCGGGCGGCTCGTTCGGGGGCTGCTTCCTGAACGGGTCGTCGTCCGGGGGCTGCTGCCCGGAGCCGGGGGGCGGTTCACTGCTCATGGCCCGAGTCGACCGCGAACCCCCCGCCTCCGCATCCGGCAGACGGCCGGACGGGGTACGGAATCCTCCGGGTCGCTCAGCCCGCCACGAACGTGTGGGCCGCCTTGTCGTGCCAGCACTGGCGCCACGGCTTGTCGAAGAGGCACCAGGCGACGCCGACGATCCCGACGACAAGCAGCCCGGGGATGCTGTAGACCAGCCAGCGGCGCAGGGCGGAGCCGAAGTCCGGGGCCTCGTGGCCCTCGATGTCCCGGACGTCGAGACCCATCAGCTTCTTGCCGAGGGTGCGGCCCCACTTGGCGGTGGGCAGCACCTCGGAGACGACGCCGACGAGCAGCAGGACGGCCACGATGATGCCGAGGTAGACCGATGTGGTGCCGTCGAGCAGCCAGACCGTGACGGTCTCGCCGGAGAGCTTGGCGGCGTCGATCTTCTCGTTGACGTGGTCGATCGCCATGGTGCCGAGCGGCACGGCGGCCGCTGCGGTGACGCCCAGGAGGACGACGGTGTCCAGCAGCCTCGCGGCCAGGCGCTTGCCGAGCCCGGCGGGGCGGGCCGCCGCCTGGCGCCGGGCGGCGGCCTGGAACACGTCCTCGGTCGGAGGCTTCCAGGGCGCGACGGGCTGCTCGTCGCCGGTTCCGGCGAGGCGGTGCACCTGCTGCGCCCAGGACGACTGACCGCCGCCGGGGCCCGCGCTGAGGGGGGCGGCCCCCGGCTGGGGCCCGCCGGACTGCGGGGGAACGGCGGGGGCCGCCTGCGGCCCGGACAGCGCCGTCGGGGCGGCCGCGGCGGCCTGGGCGCCCGCCTGCGCTGCGGCGGCCCGGGCGGCGGCCGCCTTGCCGGCACCGAAGCCGGGCGACCCCGCGTTGGCCCCGGGACCGGCGCCCCCGGTCTGCGCGCCGAAGGCGGGTCCGGCCGAGCCAGCGCCGGCCGCTCCGAAGCCCCCGGCCCCCGCACCACCGTCTGAGGCCGGGCTGCCACCGGCGCCGACCGGAGCACCGAAGGCGGGCCCCGCCGGGCCACTGCCAGCCGACCCGAAGCCCCCGGCCCCCGCACCACCGTCGGAGGCGGCCGCCGGACCGCCCTGCGCGCCGGAACCGGGCGCCGGGCTCCCCGTGGCCTGGCGCGGTGAGACCGCGCGGAACGTCATCGTGCCCTCGTCGGGACCGTCGGCGGATGCCGCCGCCCCTCCCCCGGACTTCCCCGTCGGGCGGCGGAAGACGAACGTGCCGCCGGCGGACGCGGCGTCCGTCTCCTGGCCGGCGGACTCGCCGTCCGGCCCGCGGTCGGCGTGCGGCACCCTCGGGTCGGACCCCTGCGCGGCGGCGGCCCCTTGGGCCCCCTGGGGGGAGCCCCACGCGACACGGCGGTCCCGGTCGCCGCCGAAGCCGGTCTGGCGGGAGCGGTCGGCGCCCCAGGCGGTCGCGGGTTCGGGACGGCTGCCGTGCTGGGCGTCGGCGGCGGACGGCTCCTGGGCGGGGTCGGCCGGGTCCTCGTCGAAGAAGTGCGGGCCGGTCTCCTCGACCGAGGCGGCGGAGCCGGACCCCGTACCGGGCGGCGGCGCGAGCGTCTCGCCGTCCTGGGGCGCCGGACGGCTGGTGCCCGGCACCCAGGAGGCACCGTTCCAGTACCGGACATATCCAGGAATGGACGGGTCCGGGTAAAACCCTTCGCGGGGCCGGTCGTCACCGGGGGCCGGGGTTGGGGCGCTCATGTCCGTCGGTCCCGTATCTGCTCGGGGGTCAACTGGGGGCCTCCACATCTATCAGACGAGCGCAAGCCCCACGGCCGCTCCCACCGGACCCACCCCTTTCGAGCACCGATGTGCTACGCGGCGATAAAGCGAAAAAACTTCCGGCAAGTCGCGTAATGCGGACGCCCCCGCCCGCTCTCCCTCCCTGACCGGCCCTCACGGGCAGCCGTCAACGGAAGGGAAGACCGCCATGCACACCGTTGTGGAGCGGGAACTGGAGCTGAGACTCGTCCTGTCGCCGGAGCGCAGGGTCCCGGTGCCGGCCCGGCTCGGTTATCTCACCGACGATCCGTACGCCGTCCACGTCACCTTCCACATCGACACCCAGCACCCGGTGCACTGGACGTTCGCCCGCGAGCTGCTCATCGAGGGCGTGTTCCGGCCGTGCGGGCAGGGGGACGTGCGGGTGTGGCCGGCGAAGTCCGAGGGGCGCGGCGTCGTGCTGATGGGACTGAGTTCACCCGACGGGGACGCCCTGCTCGAGGCCCCGGCGGCCCAGGTGTCGGCCTGGCTGGAGCGCACGCTCCGGGTGGTCCCGCCGGGGGCGGAGGGGGAACAGCTCGGTCTCGACGACGAGCTGGACCAGTTGCTCGCCCAGTGAGAGGGGGCGGGTCAGAACAGTTTGCCCGGGTTGAGGATGCCCAGCGGGTCGAAGGCCTGCTTGACGGCCCGCTGCATCTCCAGCCCGACGGGGCCGATCTCGCGCGCCAGCCACTCCTTCTTCAGGACACCGACACCGTGCTCGCCGGTGATGGTGCCGCCGAGCTCCAGGCCGAGGGCCATGATCTCGTCGAAGGACTCGCGGGCGCGCCGGGACTCGTCGGGGTCGGCCGCGTCGAAACACACGGTCGGGTGGGTGTTGCCGTCGCCCGCATGGGCGACGACCCCGATGGTGAGCCGGTACTTCTCGGCGATCCGGTCGACCCCTTCGAGCATCTCGGCGAGCCGGGAGCGGGGCACGCACACGTCGTCGATCATCGTCACGCCCTTGACGGCCTCCAGCGCGGTGAGCGACAGCCGCCGCGCCTGGAGCAGCAGTTCGGACTCGGCCACGTCGTCGGCCGGTACGACCTGGGTGGCGCCGGCGGCCTCGCACAGCGCGCCGACGGCGGCGAGGTCGGCGGCCGGGGCCGTGGTGTCGAACGCGGCGAGGAGCAGCGCTTCGGTGCTCTCGGGCAGGCCCATCTGCGCCAGGTCGTTGACGGCCTTGACCGTCGTACGGTCCATGAGTTCGAGGAGTGACGGGACGTGACCGCCCTCCATGATCCGGCACACGGCGTCGCAGGCGGCAGCGGTGGAGGAGAACTCGGCGGCCAGCACCAGCTGCTCGGGCGGCTTGGGGCGCAGCGCGAGGACGGCCCGTACGACGATGCCGAGCGAGCCCTCGGAGCCGACGAACAGCCGGGTGAGGTCGTAACCGGCGACGCCCTTGGCGGTGCGGCGGCCGGTGGACATGAGCCGCCCGTCGGCCAGTACGACGTCGAGGCCGAGGACGTACTCGGCGGTCACTCCGTACTTCACGCAGCACAGGCCGCCGGAGGCCGTGCCGATGTTGCCGCCGATGGTGCACATCTCCCAGCTGGAGGGGTCCGGCGGGTAGTACAGGCCGTGTTCGCCGACGGCCCGGGACAGGGCGGCGTTGATCACGCCGGGTTCGACGACGGCGACGCGGTCGACCGGGTTGATCTCCAGGATCCGGTCCATCTTCGTCAGGGAGAGCACGACGCAGCCGTCGGAGGCGTTCGCGGCTCCGGACAGTCCGGTGCGGGCGCCCTGCGGGACGACCGGGACGCGCAGGGCGGTGGCGGTGCGCATCACGTGCTGGACCTGTTCGGTCGTACGGGGCAGCACGACCACGGCCGGGTTGCCGGCCGGGCAGAAGCTCGCCATGTCGTTGGCGTAGGCGGCCGTGACGTCGGAGTCGGTGAGAACCGCCTCCGCGGGGAGGCCGTCGAGCAGGAGGTCGACCAGGTCGCCGTTCGTTTCGGAGTCCTCGGGGCTGCGCGCTTCGATACGGCTCATGATCACAGGTTCGCACCCGGGGCCATCGGTGTGAACCCCGTCTGCGGCACCCTTCGCCTGCCCGGGTGTGGTCGTCGTACTGACGCACAGTGAGCGCCATGGAGAACCATCAGGAGGGCCCGGAGCGACAGGAGAGCAGGAGTTCGAAACACCCCTTTCGCAGCCGGCTGGTGCGGCGTCGGCAGGTGCTGATCGCGTCCGTCGCGGGATGTGCCGTGCTCGGCGGGGTGCTGGTGCTGACGCCGTGGGACCGGCCCGCCCCGCCCGCTCCGCCGTCGCCCGGGGCGCAGGCCATGGCGGCGGTCGCCGGCGGGGTGCCGGCCGCGCTGCCCGGCCTGGCCGAGCTGATCGACGCGCGGGAGAAGCGGCTGCGGACGCACCCGAGGGACGCGCGGTCCTGGGCGGTGCTCGGTGGCGCCTATGTGGAGCAGGGGCGGCGGCTGGCGGACCCGGCGTACTACCCGCGTGCCGAGAAGGCGCTGCGTGCGTCGCTGAAGGTGCGGCCGAAGCGGAACGCCCGTGCGCTGGCCGGTCTCGCCGCGCTGGCCAACGCCCGCCGGGATTTTCCCGCCGCACGCCAGTGGGGTGAGGCGGCGCTGAAGCTCCAGCCGCGGCGCTGGACGACGTATCCGCTGCTCATCGACGCCTACACCGGGCTGGGCGAGCACGAGGCGGCCGAGCGGGCGCTGGGCCGGCTGACGGAGCTGCGCTCCGGGCCCGCCGTGCTGGCGCGGGCCGCCGCCGTCTACCGGGACCGCGGCCGGCGGGAGGACGCGGCGGCCTCGCTGGCGGACGCGGCGGCGGGCGCGCGGGCCCCGGCCGAGCGGGCGGCCTATCTGGAGGGGGCCGGGCAGCTGGCCTGGGAGCGCGGGGATCTCGAGGACGCGCTGCGGCACTTCC
This sequence comes from Streptomyces sp. NPDC041940, assembly GCF_055589465.1. Classification (NCBI taxonomy): domain Bacteria; kingdom Bacillati; phylum Actinomycetota; class Actinomycetes; order Kitasatosporales; family Streptomycetaceae; genus Streptomyces; species Streptomyces sp. NPDC041940. Next base: position 120,736 of record NZ_JBVJBP010000009.1, on the reverse strand, counting down.
AGGAGGCGGTGCGTCTCGACCCGGACCAGCGGGCCGCGCAGGCCGGGCAGGGCCGGGCGCTGGCGGCCCTGGGCCGGACGACGGAGGCGCTGAACGCCTACCGGGCGGCTCTCGCCAAGCAGCCTTGTCCGCGGTACGCCCTGGAGCTGGGCGAGTTGTACGAGTCGCTGGAGATGCCGGAGGCGGCCCGGGTGCAGTACGACCTGCTGCGGGAGGGGGTGCGCGAGGCGACCGCCGCCGGGGCCGACGAGGAACTGGTGCTGGGGCAGTTCGAGGCGGACCACGGCGATGCGGAGGCCGCGGTACGGCGGTTGCGCGCGGAGTGGGAACGTCAGCCGGGGACCGCGGTCGCCGACGCCCTGGGGTGGGCGCTGCACCGGGCCGGGGAGCACGAGGAGGCGCTGGTGTTCGCGCTGCGGGCGACGGAGGAGAAGCACTCGGGCGGGGTGCGCAGCGCGGTGTACATGTATCACCGCGGCATGATCGAGCGAGAGCTGGAACGGTACGGGGCCGCCCGGCGGCACCTCAGGGAGGCCCTGCGGATCAACCCGCACTTCTCGCCGCTGCGGGTGCCTGCGGCGCGGGCGGCGATGGAGTCACTGGGGGAGCCGCCGGACACGGAGGTGCCGGTGATGGGCCCGGGGCCGGAAGGGGAGTGAGAGGGCGCGGGTGCCCCGTGACACCCGCACCCTCTCCTCTGGGGACGATCGGACTACAGGTTGCCGCGGCGGGCCTGCTCGCGTTCGATCGCCTCGAAGAGGGCCTTGAAGTTGCCCTTGCCGAAGCCCATCGAGCCGTGGCGTTCGATGATCTCGAAGAAGACGGTCGGACGGTCCTGGACCGGCTTGGTGAAGATCTGCAGCAGGTAGCCGTCCTCGTCGCGGTCGGCGAGGATCTTCAGCTCGCGCAGGGTGTCGATCGGGACCCGGGTCTCGCCGACCCACTCCCCCAGCGTGTCGTAGTAGGAGTCGGGCGTGTTCAGGAACTCGACGCCGGCCGCGCGCATGGTGCGCACCGTCTGCACGATGTCGTTGGTGTTGAGCGCGATGTGCTGCACACCCGCGCCGCCGTAGAACTCCAGATACTCGTCGATCTGGGACTTCTTCTTGGCGATGGCCGGCTCGTTGATCGGGAACTTGACCTTGAGCGTGCCGTCGGCGACGACCTTGGACATCAGCGCGCTGTACTCGGTGGCGATGTCGTCGCCCACGAACTCCTTCATGTTCGTGAAGCCCATCACCTTGTTGTAGAAGCCGACCCACTCGTTCATCTTGCCGAGCTCGACGTTGCCGACGCAGTGGTCGATCGCCTGGAAGGTGCGCTGCGCGGGCGGTTCGACCATCGGCTGGGCCGCCACATAGCCGGGCAGGTAGGGGCCGTCGTAGCCGGAGCGCTCGACGAGGGTGTGGCGGGTCTCGCCGTAGGTGGCGATGGCGGCCAGGACGACGGTGCCGTGCTCGTCCTTCCTCTCGTACGGCTCGGCGATCGAGCGGGCGCCGTGCTCGAGCGCGTAGGCGTACGCGGCGCGCGCGTCCGGCACCTCGATGGCGAGGTCGACGACACCGTCGCCGTGCTCGGCCACATGCTTGGCGAGGAAGTGGCCCCAGTCGCTCGCGGGCTTGATGACCGAGGTGAGGACGAAGCGGGCGGAGCCGTTCTCCAGGACGTACGCAGCGGTCTCGCGGTTGCCGTTCTCCGGTCCGGAGTAGGCGACCAGTTTCATGCCGAAGGCGGTGGAGTAGTAGTGCGCCGCCTGCTTGGCGTTGCCCACGGCGAAGACGACCGCGTCCATTCCCTTGACCGGGAAGGGGTCGGCCTGCCGGGCGGTGTCGGGAGTGTGGTGTGTGGTCTGCGTCATAGCCGCAGGGTCTCCCCGCTCGGCAAGGTGCGCAATAGTTTGCGTTTCCGCTGGGCAATCTGTTCAGCGACACGGCCGGTGCATCGGCCCTTCTGTACAGGATGACCACCCCTGGAGGCTGCTGTGGCGATCGATCATCTGGACGGCCGGATCATCCTGCTGCTGGCCCGGGAGCCGCGGATCGGGGTGCTGGAGATGTCCCGGCGGCTGGGCGTGGCCCGGGGCACGGCACAGGCCCGGCTGGACCGGCTTCAGTCGAACGGAGTCATCCGCGGCTTTGGTCCGCAGGTGGATCCGGCGGCCCTCGGCTACCCGGTCACGGCGTTCGCGACGCTCCAGATCCGGCAGGGCCAAGGAGCCGACGTACGGGCCCACTTGGCGACCGTGCCCGAGGTGCTGGAGCTGCACACCACCACCGGCAGCGGGGACATGATGTGCCGGCTCGTGGCCCGCTCCAACGCCGATCTCCAGCGTGTGATCGACCGGGTCGTCGGTTTTGATGGCATCGTCCGGGCCTCCACGGCGATCGTCATGGAGAACCCCGTTCCGCTGCGGATCATCCCGCTGGTGGAGCAGGCAGCGGAGGAGACCTGAGTCGTGGGGTGAGCGCGCGTGAACTTCTTGGAGTACCTGGGCACCCGGAAAGAGCAGCTGCTCACGGACGCCTACCAGCACGCGAGCGTCGTCTTCCAGTGCATGGTCGTGGCGACCCTGATCGGGGTGCTGATCGCCGTCGTCACCTACAGCAGCGAGTGGGCCGGGAACCTCGCGACCACGACCACCGCCACCATCCTGACCGTCCCGGCACTGGCCCTGATCGGTCTGCTCATCCCCATCGTGGGGCTCGGCGTGCCGCCCACGGTGATCGCCCTGACGCTGTACGGGCTGCTGCCGGTCGTGCGCAACGCGATCGTCGGCCTGCGCGGGGTCGACCCGTCACTGGTGGACGCGGCCACGGGCATCGGGATGTCCCGGCAGGCCCGGCTGCTGCGGATCGAGCTGCCGCTGGCCTGGCCGCCGATCCTGACCGGGATCCGGGTCTCCACCCAGATGCTGATGGGCATCGCGGCCATCGCGGCGTACGCCTCGGGCCCCGGCCTCGGCAATGTCATCTTCCGCGGCCTGGCCTCGCTGGGCAGTGCGAACGCGCTGAACCAGGTCCTCGCGGGCACGCTCGGCATCATCGTCCTGGCGCTGCTGTTCGACGCCGCGTACGTCCTGATCGGACGGCTGACCATTCCCAGGGGGATCCGTGCCTGAGTCCGGCGACCACGGGGCCTCCATCGAGCTGGAGAGCCTGACCAAGCTGTTCCCCGGCAGCGCGCAGCCGGCCGTGGACAACGTGAGCATGGAGATCAAGTCGGGCGAGGTCGTCATCTTCGTAGGCCCCTCGGGCTGCGGGAAGTCGACCACGCTCAAGATGATCAACAGGTTGATCGAGCCGACCGGCGGCCGGATCCGCATCAACGGTGAGGACGTCACCGACATGGACCCGGTCAAGCTGCGCCGCAACGTCGGCTACGCGATCCAGTCGGCCGGTCTCTTTCCGCACATGACGGTCGCGCAGAACATCGCCCTCGTGCCGAAGATGATCGGCTGGAGCAAGGCCCGGATCAAGGAGCGGACCGAGGAACTCCTCGACCTGGTGGGCCTCGACCCCGGCGAGTTCCACGGCCGCTATCCGCGCCAGCTCTCCGGCGGTCAGCAGCAGCGCGTGGGCGTGGCACGGGCCCTGGCCGCCGATCCCCCGGTGCTGCTGATGGACGAGCCGTTCGGGGCGGTGGACCCGATCACCCGCGACCATCTCCAGGACGAGCTGATCCGGCTGCAGCACGAGCTGCACAAGACGATCGTCTTCGTCACCCACGACTTCGACGAGGCGATCAAGATCGGCGACCGGATCGCCGTGCTGCGCGAGCGGTCCCACATCGCGCAGTTCGACACCCCGGAGGCCATCCTCACCAACCCGGCGGACGACTTCGTCTCCGGGTTCGTGGGGGCCGGGGCGGCGCTGAAGCGGCTGAACCTGACCCGCGTACGGGACGTCGAGGTCACCGACTATCCGACCGTCACGATCGACGACCCGTTGCAGCAGATCTTCAACCGGCTGCGGACCGGCGGCACCAACGAGGTCCTGCTGCTCGACCGGCGCGGCCGGCCCTACAAGTGGCTGCGGCGCGGCGACCTGATGCGGGCCCGGGGCTCGCTGGCCCGGGCCGGGACGCTGGTGCACGACACGGTCACCCGGGACGCGACCCTGCGGGACGCGCTGGAGGCGGTGCTCACCGACAACGCGGGGCGGGTGGCGGTGACCGGGCGGCGCGGCGAGTACACGGGTGTCGTCGACATGGAGACGCTCATCAACTCCGTGCACGAACTGCTGGAGGCCGACCGGCTCGACGCGCTGGAGCACCAGCACGAGCTGGAGTCGCTGCGGGCCTCGCAGACGCACGCGGAGCAGGAGGGCGGCGGGAGCGTCACGGGCGTGGGCCTCGGCGGGGAGCGGCAGGCGTGACCGCGCCCGAGGTGACGGAGGTTCCGTCCGGGACGGCGGCCGAGGAGACGTCCGGGGCGCCCCGGACGCCACCGGCTCCCCGGCCCTCACGCATCAGCTGGCAGAAGCTGACCGTCCTGCCCACCGCCCTGGTGGCCGTGCTGCTCGCCACCTGGCTGTGGTTCGTTCAGGCCGACCTGGACGCGCTCTCCCGGAACGCCCTGTCGGGCGGCCAGGTCTCCAAGGCCCTGTGGCAGCACATCCAGCTGACCGCGATCTCCACGTTCTTCGTGCTGATCATCGCCATTCCGCTGGGCATCCTGCTGACCCGCCGGGCGTTCAGCAGGGCCACGCCGGTGGCGATGGCCTTCGCCAACATGGGCCAGGCGACCCCGGCGATCGGTCTGCTGGCACTCCTCGTCATCTGGCTGGGCATCGGCCGCCGGGCCGCCCTGATCGGCATGATCATCTACGCCATCCTGCCCGTGCTGTCGAACACGATCACCGGCCTCAAGGCGAACGACCCGACCCTGCTGGAAGCGGCCCGCGGCATCGGCATGTCCCCACTGGGCGCACTGCGCCGGGTCGAACTCCCGCTGGCCGTCCCCCTGATCCTCGCGGGTGTCCGCACGGCCCTGGTCCTCAACGTCGGCACGGCGACCCTGGCGGTCTTCGGCGGGGGCGGCGGCCTCGGCGTACTGATCACGACCGGCATCACCAACCAGCGCATGCCGGTGCTGGTGCTGGGCTCGATCCTCACGGTCGCACTGGCGCTGCTGGTGGACTGGCTGGCGTCGATCGCGGAGCTGTTGCTGCGGCCGCGGGGGTTGCAGTGATGAGGCGGGCGTGCCTGCCGGTCGCGGGTCTGTTGGTCGCGGGGTGCGGCCTGACCAGTGGCTCCCCCATGACCGATGACGTGAAGCCGGGCTCGATCGGGCGGGGTGAGCCGCTGAAGGGGGCGCAGCTGACGGTGACGTCGAAGTCGTTCACCGAGCAGCTGATCCTCGGCTCGATCATGGGCATCGCGTTCGAGGCGGCCGGTGCGGAGGTGATCGACCGCACCGGCATCCAGGGCTCCATCGGCAGCCGCGAGGCCGTCCGGAAGGGCGACGCGGACGCCGGGTACGAGTACACGGGCACGGCGTGGATCACGTACCTCGGGCACAGCAAGCCGATCACCGATCCGCAGCAGCAGTGGGAGGCGGTTGAGAAGGAGGACGCGAAGAACGGGCTGGTCTGGTTGCCGCCGTCGAAGCTCGACAACACCTACGCGCTGGCGATGAACCAGGAGAACGCGAAGAAGTACGGCACGAAGTCGATGTCGGACGTGGCGAAGCTGTCGAAGTCCGACCCCGACGCCGTGAAGCTCTGCGTGGAGGTGGAGTTCGCGAACCGGGCGGACGGGCTGCCGGGCATGCAGAAGGCGTACGGGATGAACGTGCCGGCACGGAACGTCACGCAGATGGACACGGGGATCATCTACACGCAGACGTCGAAGGGGAGTTGCCCGTACGGGGAGGTGTACACCACGGACGGGCGCATCAAGTCCATGAACCTCGCGGTGATGGACGACGACAGGAAGTTCTTCCCCAACTACAACGCGGCGCCGATGATCAACGCGAAGTCGCTGAAGGAGTGGCCGGCGATCGCGGAGGTCCTGAACCCGGTGACGGCGAGGCTGAACAACACGGTGGCGCAGGATCTGAACGCGAAGGTGGATGTGGACGGGGAGGATCCGCACCAGGTGGCGCTGGACTGGATGGTGGAGGAGGGGTTCGTCAGGGAGGGATGACTTACAAAGAACCCGTTGCAAAGAGACCTTTGCAACGCTACCTTTGCATGCATGCCCGACGAACCGGCTGAACCGACTCCCCGGCTGCTCGACGCCCGCTCGCTGCGCGGCCTGGCTCACCCCCTGCGGATGCAGCTGCTGGTCACACTGCGCCGCGGCGGACCCGCGACCGCTTCCCAACTGGCGGAGAAACTGGGCGAGTCGAGCGGCGCGACCAGCTACCACCTGCGCCAGCTCGCCACACACGGCTTCGTCGCGGACGACCCGGAGCGCGGCAAGGGACGGGAGCGCTGGTGGAAGGCGGTGGACCGGGGCGTCCAACTCGACGAGACCCTGATCAAGGACCCGGATCCCGCCGTGCGCGGAGCCGTCGCCCTGTTCCGCTACGAGCTCGCGAACGTGCACACCCGAGAGGTGGCCACCTGGCTCGGCAACACGAGCGAATGGGCCGAGGAGTGGGACGGCGCCACCGATCTCAGCGACTTCACCCTGCGCCTCACCCCCGAACTCGCCCGTGAGCTGGTCGGCAAGATGCACGACCTGGTCCAGAGCTACCGCCCCCTGCCCGAGGGCACCCCGGACGCGGAAACGGTGCGCGTCCACACGCACGTCTTCCCCAGCCAGACGACGCTGTGAGAGGCCACCACCCGATGAACCCCGACATCCACCTCGCCCTGCACCACGCCCGCGCCGCCGAACTCCGCGCCGAGGCCGGAGCCCCGAGGCCCGTCAGATCCAGGCAGGCTCACCACCTCCGCGCCCGCCTCGGCTGGACCCTCGTGGAGGTCGGGCTACGGCTCGCCACCCGGACACCGGGCCCCGCCACGGCCCACTAACAGCTGGGCACGGACCCCTTGCCCGTCTCCAGGGCCACCAGGGAACTCACCGTGCTCTTCAGCGTGGTCACCGGGACCAGCCGAAGGCCCTTCGGCAGCTCGGCCCGCGCGTCCCCGCACTCGGCCTTCGGGACCAGGAACACGGTCGCGCCGTCACGCCGCGCGGCCTGCGTCTTGAGGGCGACACCCCCCACCGCACCGATCGTGCCGTCCGCGGCGATCGTGCCCGTACCGGCGATGACACGGCCCCCGGTGAGATCCCCGCCGCTGCCGTCGCCGTCGAGCTTGTCGATGATCCCCAGGGAGAACAGCAGCCCGGCGCTGGGCCCGCCCACGTCGGCGAGCTTCAGGCTCACCTCGACGTCCTTGGCGTCCAGACCGAGGTAGCCCAGCGCGGCCTGCGTCGCCGCGTCCTGGGACTCCTTCATCTGCGCTTCGTTGTGCCGCTCGATCTCCTTGACGCTGTCCCCGTTCGGATAGACGGCGTCGCGCGGCATGACCGCCTGGTCGGTGCGGAACCAGCCGTCGATGACGTCGGGGAGCGAGACACGGGTGTCCGGGGAGGTCGCCTCGATGGTCGTCATACGCAGTTGCCCGCGGGTGTCCCGGGCCGGTGCGCCCGAGATGGTGATCACCTCGGCGCCCTTGTTCTCCCCGAGTACGTTCGCCGTCATCCCCGGCTGCGCCACCGAGAACGGCAGCGGCGCGAACACCGCCGTGGCGAGCAGGGCGGCGACGGGCAGGGCACAGACGGCGATGGCCCGGGGGCACGTGAGACGAGAGAACACGGGATCAATCTAACTCGGGGCTGGGATCCGGCCCGGATCAGGTCGTCCGGACCCTGCCCGGGTACCCGGCGGTGGGCACGGCGGAGGTCAGCGCAGCGCCTCCGCGACCTCCCGCGCCGCCTCGACGACCCGCTCCCCCACCCGCTCCGGCACCACGTCCGCGAGCATCACCACGCCCACGCTGCCCTCGACGCCCGTCACACCCAGCAGCGGCGCCGCCGCCCCGCACGCGCCCGCCTCCAGCTCCCCGTGCGTGAGGATGTAGCCCGGGTCCGCCATGGGGCGCTGCCGGGCCGCGAGGATCGCCTTGCCGGCCGCGCCCCGGTCCAGGGCGTGCCGGAACCCGGCCCGGTAGGCGACGTGGTAATCCGTCCAGGTCGGCTCCACCACGGCCACGGCGAGCGCGTCCGCCCCGTCGACCAGGGTCAGGTGGGCCGTGGCTCCGATGTCCTCGGCCAGCGACCGCAGCGCCGGCATCGCGGCCTCCCGGACCAGGGGATGGACCTGCCGCCCCAGACCCAGCACACCGAGCCCGACGCGGGCACGTCCGCCCAGGTCACGACGTATGAGCGCGTGCTGTTCCAGCGTGGCGAGCAACCGGTACACCACGGTCCGGTTCACGCCCAGCCGGACGGAGAGCTCGGTCACGGTCAGCCCGTGGTCCGTGTCGGCGAGCAGCTTGAGGACACGCAGTCCCCGGTCGAGCGTCTGAGAGGTCTCCGCGGTCACGACGCCCACTCCTTAGTGGTGAGGTCGGCGGCCCTCTGGCGGCTGGTGCGTCACCGAGTCCCGTCGGCGACGCGCTTCAGAGGCCGCCGATCGGCCGGCGGCCCGGCCAGTCCGGACCGCGTCGCTTCACGGCTGCGCTCCGCGGCGGCGCTGCCACGGGGCGTGTGCGTAGGCCGGACAGTAGCGGGGTGGGTTCGCTGAGCGGAAGGCTCCGTCCAGAATCCGGGCACGTTCCGGAGGCGAGTGCCTCCGTTTGCCCGGGTACGTACAACCGGGTACGTACAACACGGGACCTGTCCCGCGGCCGCACCCGGCGTCACTTCATCCGGGTCGCCCACTCCTGCACCTTGGCGATCCGCTGCCGCAGCTGCCCCGCCGTCGCCTCGGCCGCCGGAGGCCCCCCGCACACGCGCCGCAGCTCCGTGTGGATCACGCCGTGCGGCTTGCCGCTCTGGTGGACGTACGCGCCGACCAGCCCGTTGAGCTGCCGCCGCAGCTCCATCATCTCCTTGTGGGAGACCACCGGCCGCCGCTCGGCGGGCATTTCGAGCAGGTCGGCCTCCTCGTCCGGCTTCTTGCGGCTGTGCGCGATCTGCCGGGCCTGCCGCTTCTGGAGCAGCAGCTGGACCTGGTCGGGCTCCAGGAGACCGGGGATCCCGAGGTAGTCCTGCTCCTCCTCGCTGCCGGGGTGGGCCTGCATGCCGAACTCGGCGCCGTTGTACATGACCCGGTCGAAGACGGCCTCGGACTCCAGCGCCTCGAAGGAGAACTGCTCCTGCTCGCCGGTGTCCTCGTCCTGCTCCCGGTTCGCCTCGTCCATCTCCTGCTCGGACTCGGCGTAGGGGTCCTCCTCGCCCTGCTTCTTGGGCTTGTCGAGGACGTGGTCGCGCTCGCGCTCCATCTCGTTGGCGAAGGAGAGCAGGTCGGGCACGGTCGGCAGGAACACGGAGGCCGTCTCGCCGCGCCGCCGGGACCGCACGAAACGGCCGACGGCCTGGGCGAAGAAGAGCGGCGTCGAGATGGTGGTGGCGTACACGCCGACCGCGAGGCGCGGCACGTCCACACCCTCGGACACCATGCGCACCGCGACCATCCACCGGTCGGTGCTCGCACTGAAGTCGTCGATGTTCTTCGAGGCCCCGGTGTCGTCGGAGAGCACGACCGTGGCCTTGCTGCCGGTGATCTCGCGGATCAGCTTGGCGTAGGCGCGGGCGGAGTCCTGGTCCGCGGCGATGACGAGAGCGCCCGCGTCCGGGATGGCCTTGCGCACCTCGGTCAGCCGCTGGTCGGCCGCGCGCAGCACGGAGGGCATCCACTCGCCGCGCGGATCGAGGGCGGTACGCCAGGCCTGGCTGATGGCGTCCTTGGTCATCGGCTCGCCGAGCCGCGCCGCGATCTCGTCGCCGGCCTTGGTGCGCCAGCGCATGTTGCCGCTGTAGGAGAGGAAGATGACGGGCCGCACCACGTTGTCGGCGAGGGCGTTGCCGTACCCGTAGGTGTAGTCGGCGGCGGACCGCCGGATCCCGTCGTTGCCCTCCTCGTACGTCACGAAGGGGATGGGGTTGGTGTCGGACCGGAAGGGCGTACCCGTCAGGGCGAGACGCCGGGTGGCGGGCTCGAAGGCCTCCAGACACGCCTCGCCCCACGACTTGCTGTCACCGGCATGGTGGATCTCATCAAGAATGACGAGGGTCTTGCGCTGCTCGACCCGGTTCCGGTGCAGCATGGGCCGCACACCGACACCGGCGTACGTCACGGCGATCCCGTGGTAGTCCTTGCCGAGCGGCCCCGCGCTGTACTCGGGATCCAGCTTGATGCCGATCCGCGCGGCCGCCTCCGCCCACTGCTTCTTCAGGTGCTCGGTGGGCGCGACGACGGTGACCTGCTGGACGACGTGGTGGTGCAGCATCCAGGAGGCCAGCGTCAGCGCGAAGGTCGTCTTGCCGGCGCCGGGGGTGGCGACCGCCAGGAAGTCCCGCGGCTGCTCCTGGATGTACTTCTCCATCGCGCCCTCCTGCCAGGCGCGCAGCTTGCTGGCGGTACCCCAGGGGGCGCGGCCGGGGAACGCCGGGGACAGGTGGTGCGAGGCAGAACTGGTGCCGGCGGTGGTAGTCACGGTCTCCGTAAGGGGGTCGGGCGGCTCGTGCGAGCGAGCCAAACGGCTCGGCTACGTATGACAACCGGGCCACCCTACCGGCGGCCCGAGTCTGTCAACGCGCGGACCGGGCCGGGTCCCCCAAGGGTGGGACCGACGTCACAGCTCCCTCAACCGCCCCGCGATCACGGAGATGTCGCTCTCGTCCCCGGAGGCCACATCGATGACCAGGTCGTACGCGATGTCCTGGTCGCAGCCCGTGAGATCGACGCCGTTCACGCCCAGGAAGGTCGCGGCGGCCAGCCAGGCCGTGCGCTTGTTCCCGTCGACGAGCGGGTGGTTCGTCGCGATGGCGTGCAGCAGCGCGGCCGCCTGCTCGTACAGGTCCTCGTAGGCCGCCGTACCGAACATCCGGGCGCGCGGGCGGTGCACGGCGGAGACGAACAGTCCGGCCTCCCGGACCTCGGGGGCGGGCCCGTCGCCTCGCCCGCCGAAGGCGATGCGGGCGATCGCCGTGACCTCCGCGACGGTGAGGTGCCTGGTCTGCTCGGTCTGCTCGGTCTGCCTGGTCTGGTCGGTCATTCGCCGAGCCTCCGCAGCAGGTCGGCGTGCGCGCCGGCGAGCGACTCCGCCGTGCCCCGCACCGTCGACGACTCCCGCGCCAGCCGCTGCAGTACGGCGTCCAGGGCGATGTCCTCGGGGAGACGGCCGGTGGCGTCCGCGAGGTCGTCGAGCTCCTGCCGGACGTGCGGCGGGAGGGGAATGGTGAAGTCGCTCATGCCGGTGACGATAGTGAGTCCGCCCGGGAACCGGCGAACGCATTACGCCCCGCCCCGGCCCCAACGGCCCACAAGCGAAGGGGTCCTCACCGCTCCCGCAGCCGCGTCGTCACCCAGGCCCCCACCAGCGCCACTCCCGCCATCGGCAGGAACACCGCGGCGAAGGCGGCCGGATGTGAGCCGGAGGCGTGCGCGGCCGTGTGGGTCACCGTGCCACCGCCCAGCGCGGCGAACGCGGCGCCTCCCGCGGAGAGCAGGACGACGTTGGAGAGGCCGTCGGAGATCTGCAGGGCGGCGGAGTTGGAGCCGGCTTCCGCCGGGGCGGAGAGCTGGAGCAGCAGCACGCTCGTGGAGGAGATGACGAGCCCCATGCCGAGGCAGCCGAAAGCCCAGGCGACGGCCAGGGTCCAGACCGGCACGGAGTCGATGAGCACACTCGGTGCTGTGGCGATGGCGGCGGCCACCAGCAGCATCCCGACGGTCGTCAACCGCTCCCGGTACGCCTCGAACCGCGACCTCGACTGCACCCACGAGCCCAGCGCCCACGTCCCGCCGCCCGCGGCGAGCGAGAACCCGGCCAGTGTCGGACTGAGCCCGCGCTGGGTCACCAGCATCAGCGGTACGAACGACTCGGCGGCGATGAAGGACCCCGCGGCGACACCGCGCAGCAGCACGACCGACGGCAGCCCGCGCGCGGCCCGGTACGTCCCCTTCGGCAACAACCCGAGCACGGCGGGCACCAGCAGGGCCACGCCCACGGCGCCGGGCAGGAGCGAGAGGGGCCGCAGGTCCTGGGCGGCGTACTGGAGCAGCCCCGCGCCGAGGGAGATGGCCAGGGCGAGACGAATGCGCCGACGGTCGAAGGACTTCGAACCGGCCTCCCCGACCGGACCGGCCGCCCGGCGCCGTATCTGCGGCAGCGCGAGCGCCAGTGGGAAGACGACGAGCACCGGAATCCCGACGAACACCCACCGCCAGCCCAGCTGCTCCGTCACCGTGCCGACCGCGAGCGGGCCGACGATCGACGGTACGACCCAGCTCGCCGCGAACGCCGCCATGATCGCCGGCCGCAGCCGCTCCGGATAGGCCCGTCCGACGACGACGTACAGCGCGACGATCACCAGCCCGCCACCGAACCCCTGCACGGCCCGCCCCAGGATGAACAGCCACATCACCCCGGCCGTCCCCGACAGCAGCAGCCCGGCCCCGAAGGAGGAGATCCCGACGGCCAACGGCCCGAGGGGCCCACGCCGGTCGGACCACTGCCCGGCGAGCACCATCCCGAACAGACTCGTCGTGAAGTACCCGGAGAACGCGAACGCGTACAGCGACACCCCGTCCAGCTCCCGCGCCGCGACCGGCATCGCCGTCCCCACGGCCGTCGCCTCGAAGGCGATGAGCAGCACGACGGAGACGATCCCGACGCTCAACGCCCGATAGGCCCGCCCCAGCACGGACTCCTCCGCCCCGGCGACCGAGGAGTCTTCGGTGGCGGCGGTGGCGTCCACGACCTCTGGGTCACTCGGCTTGGGCACGGTCATGCTCGCCAGCGTAAGGTCCACCCGCCCCGTTGACCCCTGTCGCGAGACGGTGATCGACCCCGACCTTGGTCGTACGCCCCTGGCCGGATCCCCGCTCTGTGAACGCCGTATGGCAGTCCCGTTGCGGCACACCCGACGCCCTTGAGCACCACTTCCCCACCGGCCTACGGTCAGTACATCGAGTGGGAACACGGCCGTGTGCCCGAGTGGTTCAGGGGCTCGCCTGCAAAGCGAGTTACGTGGGTTCGAATCCCGCCACGGCCTCCACAGCGTCAACCGGCGTCCGGAAGCGGCTCCCGGGCGGCTTCCTCGTCGGCCTTTCGCCAGGCCCGGCGCGCGTTCTCCGCGCGTACAGCGTCCAGCCACCGCCAGAGGCCGATCTCCTCGAGTCTCAGACCGGGGCAGGCGATCCGGTGCGGTACGCGGCATACGGTGCCGGGCGTGGGCTCGTCCGCGCGGCTGTTCCATGCCGTGCCGTTGGAGTCCACGTGCCAGCGGTGCCAGGCGGGCACCATGTGTGCGGGCACCGGCATGTCCGGTTCGAGGAGGACGTGCCAGCCGTAGTAGGTGATCCGCCGATCACCGACGAGCCCACAGTTGGGACAGACGGGCGGGGCGGGCGGCTCGGGCCCGGTGGCGCCTTCCATCGCGGCCTGCGCCCGGTCGGTCTTCTCCCACGGCTGCGGCACGCCCGGCGGCGCCTGCCGGTGTCCGTCGGGGTCGGGTAACGGGATGATGCTCGACTCAGATGTGTCCCCCATGAATCGAGCATCGGGGGGTGTTGGGGGCCGGGGTAGGGCGCAATCAGGGCGCAACGGGAGCAGTCAGCCGACGGTCGACGACGACTCCCCACTGGTCGAACTGGCTGACAAGGTCGCCGCCTGTCTCGCGAGGGCCGCCATGAGCAGGACGAGCGGTACGTCGGGGATGACGACATCGAGCCGACTCTCGCCCGGCTGATGGACGCCCTGGTGTTCGAGACCGTGCCGTCGGCCCGTCGGCTGGTCGAGTGCTGAGGGAACGGGGATGGACCGGCTGGACCAGGCTGGAGCGCGCCCGGGAAAGTCGCACACAACCCCAGGCGACTCTCATGTGTCCAGAACATGACCGGTAGCCAACGCTCCGGTCGTCGTGCCCACGGGCCGACGAGGAATTCCGACGAGGAGAAATGCCGTGCACCTCCGCCCCTCGGCCGCTGTCCTGACCGCTGCCGTGTTCGCCGTCGCCGCTCCCGCAGTCGCCGCACCCCTGGCGCATGCCGAGGAGGGCGAGCCCGCGCTGGTCGTGTCGAGCCTGCCGTCCGCGTCGCCCGAGCCGGGTGAGGTGTACGACAGGTCCGTCACCCTCACCAACCAGGGCACGGCGGCCGTGGACGGGGTCACCTTCCGGGTGCGTCTGACGCGTGGTCTCGACTTCCCCGAGCAGGCGAAGGGCTGCACCTACTCGACCGTCGAGGACCAGGTCAGGCAGGCACTCTGCCAACTCGACACGGTCATCGAGCCCGGCGCCTCCGTCACCACGCGCGTCCGGTTCAAGGCGCTGGACAAGGCCCTGATGGAGGCAGTGGAGTACGGCACGAGCGCGACCGGTGAGGTGCCGGGCGAGGGATACGACGAGAGCTACCGCCGGATGACCCTGACCGCCGACAACACCGCCGACCTCGTCGCGGTCGGCGAGGAGATGGAGGCACTGGCCGGCGGCGAGCAGTCGGTCACGGCGACCCTGCGCAACGACGGCCCCGGCTGGGTGCAGAACCAGGTGAGCGACGACCTGCCGGGCCTGCTGGTGCAGATCCCGCCGGGGACCGTCGCCGTCGGTGTGCCGAAGGACTGCGCGCCGTTCGGGATCGACGGGCCGAGCGGTCCGCAGGGGACGCCGGGCAAGCCCAAGTACGTCTGCTGGCCCGAGGACGGCACCCTCGACACCGGCCAGTCGCTGGCCTACACCTTCACGCTGAAGATCAAGAAGTCCGCGCAGGACACCGAGGGCGAGATCAGGGCGTCGTCCGTCTACGACATCGCCCCCGCCTACGACAGGAACCGCGCCAACAACACCGCCCTGATCGGCATCGATCTGCCGAGCGACTACGAGCCCGCGCCGAGCCCCACGAGCGGCGTCTCCAGCGGCGGTTCGGGCAACGGCGGCAACGGCAACGCCCCGGAGGGCCAGGCCGCCGGAGGCACGGGCACCACGGCCTCCCCCACGGCTTCGGCCTCGACCGAAACCACGACCGGTGGCTCCAACGGCACCACGGGCACCGGTACCACGAGCGGCGGCAGCCTCGCCACCACCGGCTCCGAGGGCGCCTCGCTCCTCGCCGGTGCCGCGGCCGCCGCCGTGGCGCTCGGCGGCGGCCTGGTCCACGTCGTACGCCGCCGCTCTGCCTCCAAGGCCGCCTGACCACAGGCCGGGCCGGGGTGCCGGGCGGCGGCCGGCACCGTCAGAGCACCCCGCCCCCCTGGTCCTGGAACACGTCCGTCCAGTAGTGGCGGCCCGATCCGCCCGCCGTCACGCCCGTCGGGTCGACGGCCGACAGCACCTGGAGCATCGTCATGGCCAGTTGGTCGTACGTGTCGGTCGTCAGCTCGTGGTCCGACTGGGAGTCGATGGCGCGTTCGCGGTGGAGGAGCCAGAGGGTGAAGGCGAGGGTGGAGACGTCCGTGTTCAGCGGGTAGAGAGTCGCCTCCGGCTCGCTCCAGTTCAGGACCGCGCCCGTCTCGCCGTCGACGACCAGGCTGTTGTCGTCGACCAGGCAGCCGAGGCGTATCAAGTGGTGGGCTCGGGCAGGGAGTTGCCTCGGGGTGTCCGCGTCGGCGTAGTACTCGGCCAGCGTCGCCAGCGGGACATCCGTGTCCAAGGAGAAGACATGGGCGTCCTCGGGCAGGCCCACCTCGCGGAGGAAGCGGCGGGTCGGCTCGTGGGTGAGGGTCGCGGGGAAGTCGACGTCCTCGAAGCGGGCCACCTTGCCGGGGCCGAACTCCTGGTCCAGCAGGCGGTGGGGGAGGTCCAGGGAGAGGCCGGAGGTGCCGCCGCGGCCCGCGACCAGGGACAGGGGGCGGATGAGGGCCGCCATCTTCCAGAAGGGGGCCGGCTCTCCGTCCGTGCCGTCCCGGAAGACCGCGAGGAGGTGCTGGGACGCCTGTGCCACCGCCTTCGGGCCGTAGCGGCCCGCGTAGGAGGCGAACTGGCCGCGCAGGCCCGCCAGTTCGTCCGTGGCCTCGGCGAAGCGGACCAGGGTGCGCAGCGAGGGGGCCAGGGGGCGGCGGTCCATCAGGTCGGGGCGGTCGTGCAGGAAGGACGTCGTCGAGATCTCGCCCGTCGCGCCGTCCAGCAGGACCGACTCCGTCTCCAGGCCTCCGGGGCCCAGCAGTCCGCCTATCACCAGTTGCTCGCGCAGCTCCGCCGACAGCCGGTCCGACGGATCGCCCGTCGAGTCCGCGACCGTGCGCAGGCCCTCCCGGCTCAGCTCCGCGAAGCTCAGCACGGCGTTCTCGGAGGGCAGTCCGGGGCCGGTCAGCCAGTGCCGCGTCGACG
This sequence comes from Streptomyces sp. NPDC041940, assembly GCF_055589465.1. Classification (NCBI taxonomy): domain Bacteria; kingdom Bacillati; phylum Actinomycetota; class Actinomycetes; order Kitasatosporales; family Streptomycetaceae; genus Streptomyces; species Streptomyces sp. NPDC041940. The sequence goes on along the minus strand of NZ_JBVJBP010000009.1, from coordinate 104,290 downwards.
CGTGCGTCACCCACGGGTCCAGCTCGGACTCGGTCAGGGTGATCACCGCGGAACCGGCGTCGGTCGTACTCATGGGCTCCCCCGCATGTGCTTGCTCAGCGTCCCCGGACGGAGCACGGCAGACCGCCCGGCCAGGCCCGGCAGCCGTCCCCCACTGCCCAGAACAGTACGCCCCACCACTGACAACGCCCCGGAACAGCGGCGCGCCGAGCGATGACGACGCGCTCACCTCACATGACGCTCAGAGGACCCTCGCGCGTTCCCTCTCGACGCGAATCGCCTCCAGGCACGGAGCGGCCCTCAGGACCGTTCCGTCACCACCGCGGCCTGCGGGCGGATCGGCAGCCGGTTCACCGGGCGGCCCGTGGCGGCCCGTACCGCGGACGCGACGGCCGCCGGGGACGTCACCACCGGCACCGCGCTCGCCGCCTTCGCGCCGAAGGGGGCGACCACGTCGCGTTCCTCGACCAGCTTGACGATGCGGATGTCCGGCGCGTCGAGGGCCGTCGGGAGGGCGTAGCCGGTCAGGTCGGGGTGGCGGATCAGGCCGCGCGGGGTGCGCAGGTTCTCGGTCAGCGCGATGCCCACGCCCTGGGTCACACCCGCCTCGATGCGGGCGGCCAGCTGGGCCGGGTTCAGGACCCGCCCCACGTCCTGGGCGACGGCCAGTTCCACGACCCGTACGGAGCCGATCTCGATGTCGACGTCCACCACCGCGCGGATCGCGCAGAAGGACATGCCCACGAAGGCGTCGCCCTGCCCGGCCTCGTTCAGCGGCTCGGTCGGGTGCGGGCGGCACTGGGCGGTGGCCCACAGTTCCTTACCGTCCAGCGCCTCGGTGACGGTCGTCGAGAGGACTCCGTCGTACGACGTGATCTTGCCGTCGTTGATCTGGAGCAGCTCCGTGGACATGCCGAACTTGTGGGCGAGCGGCTGGAGGAGCTGCGTACGGACCATCTTGGCCGCGCGCTCCACCGCACCGCCCGACACCCAGGTGTGCCGGCCGTGGCAGGCCGCGCCCGCCGTGGGCTGGTCGGTGTCGACCGGCGCCACGTGCACCTCGTCGACGCCGAGCGTCTCCTGGACGATCTGCCGGGCCAGGGTCGTGAAGCCCTGGCCGGTCTCGACGGCGGCGCACAGGACCGTCGCGACCCCGTCGTGGACCTTGACGGTCGCCGTGGAGACCTCGTCCGCGCCCTCCGCGCCGAGCATGTGCACCATGCCCACGCCGTAGCCCACGCCCCGGCGCACCGCGCCCGGTTCGCCCGCGCCCTCGGGGCCGCCGGGCAGCAGCCACTCGTCCTCGGGGGTGTCCTTGGGGAGCGGCGGGAGGGGGAAGTCCCGGACCGCCTGGAGGAGTTCGGCGACCGGGGCCGGGCAGGTCACCGTCTGGCCGGTCGGGAGTACGTCGCCCGTGGCCATGGCGTTGCGCAGCCGCACCTCGGCCGGGTCGATGCCGAGCTTCTTGGCGATCTTGTCCATCTGCGCCTCGTAGGCGGCGCAGACCTGCATGGCCCCTTCGCCGCGTACGTGGCCGGACGGGGGGTTGTTGGTGCGTACGGCCCAGCCCTCGATGAAGGCGTTCGGGACGACGTACGGGCCGCAGGCGAAGCCCACGGCGGCGGCGAGGGCCTCGGCTGAGCTGTCGGCGTAGGCGCCCGCGTCGAGCAGGATCTGCGCCTCGACCTTGACGAGCGTGCCCTCGGCGTCCGCGTGGTGGCGGTAGCGCAGGAGGGTGGGGTGCCGGTGGGCGTGGCCGAGGAACGACTCCTCGCGCGTGGCCGTGAGCTTCACCGGGCAGCCGGTCCGCAGCGCCAGCAGGCCGAGCGGGAGCTGGAAGCTCTGGTCCTCGCGGTCTGCCGTGGCGCCGGGGACCCCGGTGACGACGACCTTGACGCGCTCGGGCTCCAGGCCGAAGGCGGCGGCGGCCGCGTCGCGGTCGGAGTGGGGGTCGGTGGAGGCGAGGTACAGCTCCACGCCGCCGTCCGGGCGCGGTACGGCCAGGCCCGCCTCGGCGCCGATGGGCGCGGGGTCCTGGCGGCCGATGCGGTACAGGCCTTCGACGACGATCTCGCCGGCCGCGTCCGGGTCGCCGTGGTGCAGCGGGATGTGCCGGATCAGGTTGCCGTCGGGGTGCAGGGGCTCGGCCTCGAAGGCATGCTCCGGGTCGGTCACCGGGTCGAGCACGTCGTACTCGACGATGACGGCGGCGGCGGCCATGCGCGCGGTGTCCGGGTGGTCGGCGGCGACGGCGGCGATGGGCTCGCCGTGGTGGCGTACGACCTCGGAGGCGAAGACCGGGCGGTCGGCCGTGCGGCCGTGCAACGGGCTGCCGGGGATGTCCTCGTGGGTGACGACGGCGCGTACGCCGGCCATCTCGCGCGCGTGGGAGGTGTCGATCGACACGATGCGCGCGTGCGGGTGCGGCGAGCGCAGCACGGCCGCCCACAGCAGTCCCTCGGCCCACAGGTCGGCGGCGTACGGGAAGGTGCCCTCCGTCTTGGCGCGGGCGTCCGCGGGCGGGAGGGAGACGCCGAGGCCGTGCGGCAGCGGTTCGGGGGCGGCCTCCGCGGGCTGAGCGGTGGCTGCTTCGTTGCTCACGCGGGGCCTCCGTCCTGGCCGTAGGGCTGGTCGTGCGGGTCCGGGGAGTGCGAGTCCGGGGCATGCCCGCCGCCCTGGGCGTGCGCGTCCGGGGGCGATCCGAAGGCCGACGGGTGGACGCCGCCGGCGCCCGGGCCCGCCTGGCGCGGGATACGGGCCTCGTCGGAGTCGCCCGCGGCGGGCGCGGCGTGCGTCTCGCGTTCGGCGACGACGTCCTTCACGGCGTCGACCACGCCCCGGTAGCCGGAGCAGCGGCACAGGTTGCCGCAGAGCGCCTGGCGGGTCTCCAGCTCGGTGGGCGCCGGGTTGCCCTCCAGGAGGTCGTGCACGGTCATCGCCATGCCCGGTACGCAGAAGCCGCACTGCACGGCGCCGCAGCGCGCGAGCGCCCGCTGGACGTCCGAGGGCTGCCCGTCCTCGGCCAGGCCCTCGACGGTGCGGACCTCGCTGCCGGCGGCGGTGACTGCGGGGACCAGGCAGGACGCGACGAGCCGCCCGTCGACCTGGACGTTGCACGCCCCGCACTCGCCCTGCGAGCAGCCGTCCTTGGCGCCGGCCAGCCCGAGCCGCTCGCGCAGCACGTACAGCAGGGACTCGCCGATCCACGCGTCGGTGACGGGGCGGTCGGTGCCGTTGACGCGCAGGACGAAGGAGGCGAGGGGGTGTTCCTCCTGCGGGAGGGTGGGTGCGTCCTGGGGTGCTGCGGCCGCGTCGTCGTCGGCGCCGGAGGGGACCTCCGGTGCCGGGGCGTCCGGGGACTCGCCGTCGGCGGCCTCCGGGCCGGAGTCCGTGTCCGCGTCCGCCATGTCGGGGAGGGGCACGGCGACCGGCTCGGCGGGGCCGTCAGCGCCCTCTGCGGCGTCCGGGGCGTCCTCGGCGGGCCCGTCGGCCTCACCGGGCCCGGGAGTGGCCTGTGAGGCCTCCTGAACGGCCTCCGGGGGCACGGGGTGTTCGGCGTGTGCCTCGTACGGCTGGGCGGGCTCGGAGGGCGCGGGGTACTCGTCCGGGTGTCCGGCGGGGCCGGACGGTTCCGGTGCGTGGCCTGGCATGCCGGACGGCTCGGCCGCGTGATCGGCACCGTGATCGACACCGTGGTCGGCGAAGCCGGACGGCTCAGGCGCGTGGCCGCTGCCCGGCGTCCGGTGCGTCGGGTCCGTCTCCTGCGGCAGCGGTCCGGCGGGCGGCTGCTCCGGGGCGTGCGCGCTCTGGTCCGGTGCGTACGCGGAGGGCGGTCCGGCGAGCCCCTGCTGCCCGTGCCCGCGACCCTGCTCGTGTTCCTGCGGGTAGCCCGGCCCGGCCTGCTCGTGGCCCGGCGCGTCCTGCGGGACCTGCTGCCCCCACGGCTCGCCCGGCGCCTGTGTCGCCCACGGCGCGGGCGCGCCGCCCGGGAGCGTGGCCGGCGGGTTGCCGCCCCACTGCTCGACCAGCGAGGACGTGGTGAACTCGCCCGACTCGTCCGGAAGGTCGCCCCCGGCGACGGGGATGGACCACTGCCCGGTCACGTCATGGCCGGGCGCGGGTTCCGCCGCCGCGGCCTCCTCGAAGTTCCACTGCCCGGTGGCTCCGGGGTTGTACGTGAACCGGTCGTCCCCGCCGTGCTGTCCCGTCCCGGGGTCGGATCCGTACGGCGTGCCGGAGCCGTAGGGCGCGTCGGATCCGTACGGCGTGTCGGCCCCGTAGGGCTGCTCCGCGAGCTCGTGGCCCTGCTGCTGGTGTGCCGCGTGCGGGTCGTGCCACTGGGCGCCGTCGACGGGCGCGCCGGGCACCGGCCACGCGCTCGTGGCGGCCGGGTCGGTTCCGGCGGTCGTGGCGGGGTCGACCGTTATCTGCGGCGGTACGTAGCCGTGGCCGGGCGCGGCGAGGGGGCTGTCGGCGGCCAGCAGGGCGTCGATGCCTCCCTCGGGCAGCTCGACGAAGGCGGTGGCGCCGTCGTCGTACTCGCCCTGGGGCAGCGGGTCCCAGCGGCTGCCGCCCCGGGGTGTGCCCTGTCCGTGCTGGTCGTCGGTCACGACAGCGCCCTCCCCAGTGCTCGTCGGGCCAGCGCGGCGACGGTGCGCCGCAGGTGCAGTACGGCGGGCGGAAGCTGCGGTACGGAGCCGTCCTCGGCCGGGGCCGCGTCGGGGATGCAGGCCGTGGCGACGTACTCCCCGAAGGCGTTCAGCGCCTCCGGCACGATCGCGCGGTTGTTGTCCCAGTCGATGAGCCGGCCGACCCATTCCTCGGCTTCGAGGGGCCGCAGCGCCATCGGCGCTATGGCGCCCACCGCGCAGCGCACTCCCCGGCGCGCGGGGTCCAGGACCAGGGCCACGGAGGCCACCGCGCGCCCGGGGCCGGTGCGGCCGGTCGCCTTCAGGAAGACCTGCGGGGCGTGCAGCAGCGGCACGCGCACGTAGCCGATGAGTTCGCCGGCGCGCAGCATGTCCATCCCGGCCAGCAGGTGCGACACCGGGATCTCGCGGCGGACTCCGCCCGGGCCCGCGATGATCAGGGTCGCCTCCAGGGCCGCCAGCACCGGCAGCGCGTCACCGGTGGGTGCGGCGGAGGCGATGTTGCCGCCCAGGGTGCCCGCGTTGCGGATGTGCGGCGGGCCCGCGGCGCGCGCGGCTGCGGCGAGCGCCGGGATCAGGGCCGCGAAGTCGGGGCGTCCCATGCGCGCGTGGGTGAGGCCCGCGCCGAGCAGCGCGTGGCCGTCCTGGTACTGCCAGCCGCGGATCTCGCTGATCCGGCCGAGTCCCACCAGCGCGGCGGGCCTGAGCTGCCCGGAGTTGACGGAGGCCATCAGGTCGGTGCCGCCCGCGACGGGCACGGCGGCGGGCACGGCGGTGAGTGCCGCGACGGCCTCGTCCAGCGTCGTGGGCAGCGTGACGGCCTGCGCCGCCTGCGGTGCGTGCGTGGTCAAACCGGCTGCCCCTTCCCGCTGCCCCACCTGGTCCCACCTGTGCTGCCGTACGGTACGTGCTGACAGGGCGGACGTGGCAACTCTGGCACATCTTGGCGAGAGCCGAAGACACGGGTCCGCTAGGAGGCATTCGCCCACCTCATCGGGGAGATGGTCCGTTTTCGCACGGGTTCACCAGTGCGTGCCGATTGGCACTTTCGGTGACCCTTGTGCGCATTTTCCGTGGCCTGTTCGAGCTGTTCGGTAGCCGCGAGCAGGTATCAGCGGTTGGGCGGCGGGCCGTCGACCGGGCGCCCCAGCACCCCTGGGCGCCGCTGCCAGGGCAGCGGACCAGCGGGGGGCCGGTAGGCGACGCCCAGGGCGTCGAGCCGCCGGTAGTGGGCCGTCATCCGGTGCTCGAAGCCGGTGAAGTCCCGTTCCGCCGGGGCGGGCAGGGCGCTCCAGGCGACCTCGGCGAAGGCCGCGAGCCGGGGGAACGCCTGGTAGTCCACGCGCGCGGGGTCCTCCATCACCTCGGTCCACAGGTTGGCCTGGGTGCCCAGCACGTGCCGGGTCTCCTCGGGCGTCAGCTCCGGCGGCACGGGCTCGAACCGGTAGACGTCCTCCAGGGTGCGCACCCACCCGATCGGTACCGGCTCGTCGGGGCCCGGGTCCTGACGGTGGTCCAGATACACCTGCTGCTCGGGGCACATGACGACGTCGTGGCCGGCCCGGGCGGCGGCGATGCCTCCGGCGTAGCCGCGCCAGGAGGAGACGGCCGCGCCCTTCGCCAGCCCGCCCTCCAGGATCTCGTCCCAGCCGATCAGCCGGCGCCCGCGCGCGGAGAGCCACGCGTCGAAGTGCCCGATGAACCAGGACTGGAGCTCGTCCTCGTCCGCGAGCCCGAGTTCCCTGATGCGCGCCTGGGCGGTCTCCGAGTCCCGCCACTGCTCCTTGGGGCATTCGTCGCCGCCGATGTGGACGAACTCCGACGGGAACAGCTCGAGGACTTCCTCGAAGACGCCCTCGTAGAAGCGCAGGGTGTTGTCAGTGGGTGCGAGTACGTTCGGGTTGATTCCCCAGGTGTCCCAGACGGAGAGGCTGTTGGTGTCGATGACGTCGGTGTTGCCGAGTTCCGGGTACGCGGCGATGGCGGCCTGCGAGTGGCCGGGTACGTCGATTTCGGGGACGACGGTGATATGCCGCTCGGCGGCGTAGGCGACGATCTCCCGGATGTCGTCCCGGGTGTAGTAGCCGCCGTGGGGCTTCTCCTCCCACAGCGGCGAGGCGCGGTGGCCGGTTTTCGTACGGGCCCGCCAGGAGCCGATCTCCGTCAGCCGCGGATGCCGCTCGATCTCGATGCGCCAGCCCTGGTCGTCCGTCAGATGGAAGTGGAAGACGTTGAGTTTGTGCGCCGCCATCAGATCGAGGTAACGCAGGACGCCTTCCTTGGGCATGAAGTGCCGGGCGACGTCGAGCATCAGGCCGCGCCAGCGGAATCGGGGCGCGTCCTCGATCGTGAGGTGCGGCACGGACCGGGCGCGGTCGTGGCCGATCGGGGCCCTGCGGTACGCGTCGGGGCCGAGGAGCTGCCGCAGCGTCTGGGCGCCCCAGAAGACACCGGCCGCGCTGCCGCCCTCGACGAGGACGCCGTCGGCGTCGCTGACGAGGCGGTACTCCTCGGGGCCGACCTCGGGGGCGAGCCGGAGCGTGATGCCGTCGCGGTCGGCGTCCTGGTCGGCGTCGTCGGGTTCCCGCCCCTCGTGGAGCGGCAGGCCGGTGGCCTGCCGGAGGGCGGTGCGCAGCCAGTGGCCGACGCCCTCCGTCCCGGGACCGGCGTGGAGCCGGGAGTGCGCCGTCAGCCGCACCTCGCCGGAGCCGGTGACGAGGCCTCGGGGTGCCGGAATCAGATCGGTCACGTCAGTCCTTCACCGCTCCGCCCAGTCCGGAGACCAGGCGCCGCTGTACGAGTACGAAGAAGACCAGGACCGGGATCGTCATCACCGTGGAGGCGGCCATGACGCCGCCCCAGTCCGGGTCGTCGGGCTTGTAGAAGACCAGCAGCGCCATGGGCAGCGTCGACTGGGAAGTGTCACTGATGATGAACGACTTGGCGAAGAGGAAGTCGTTCCAGGCGGAGATGAACGAAAACACGCTGGTGGCCACGAGGCCCGGCAGGACGAGGGGGAAAAGGATCTGCCAGAGGAATCGTGCCCGGCTCGCCCCGTCGATGTACGCGGCCTCCTCCAGCGCCTCCGGAACACCTTTCACGAACCCCCGCAGCATCCAGATCGCGAAGGGCAGCGAGAAGGCGATGTGGGGCAGGATCAGCGAGCCGAGGGTGTTCAGCTGGCCGAAGTCCCGCATGAGGAAGAAGAGGGGGATCGTGAGGGCTTCCACGGGCACCATCTGGGCCACCAGAAACATGATCAGCAGGGTGGTCCGGAGGCGGAAGCGGAATCGTGTCACGGCGGTCGCGGCGAGAAACGCGATCAGCGCGGAGGCGATCACGACACAGCTCGCCACGACGAGGCTGTTGAGGAAGTAACGGCCGAATTCCTGCTGCCCGAAGACGCGCCGGAAGGAATCCAGGGAGGGCGCGAGAGTCCACGGCCGGGGCTCGCTCGACTCGATCTCCCCGGCCGGTTTGAAGGCGCTGAGCACCATCCAGTAGAGGGGGAAGGCCACGACGACCGCGATCAGCAGGGCCGAGGCCTCGGCGGCCAGCCGCCCCGGGCGGCGGACACGGGCGCGTGGAAAATTCACAGTTCCTCCCCCTGCCGGCGCAGCAGCCGCAGGTACACCAGCGTGACGGCGAGCAGGATCAGCAGCATCACGACGCCGATCGCCGAGCCGAGGCTGTACTGCGAGGACGCGAACGCCTGCTGGTAGGCGTAGACGTTCAGGACCATGTTCTGGCCCGCGATGCCTCCGCCGTTGGTCATGACGTAGATCTGGGTGAAGACCTTGAAGTCCCAGATGACCGACTGGATGGTGACGACGACCAGGATCGGCCGGAGCATCGGGGCGAGTACGGAGCGCCAGATGCGCCACTGCGAGGCGCCGTCCAGGGCGGCGGCCTCCAGTACCTCCGCGGGTACGGCGCGGATCCCGGCGTAGACGGTCACCATCACGAACGGGAAGGAGCACCACACCACTTCGAGCAGGACGAGGAAGAAGGCGCTGAGACGCCCGTACGTCCATGAGTGGTCGCCGAGGCCGAGCATCCGGTTGACCGGGCCGAAGTCCGGGTCGAAGAGGAACAGCCAGACCGTGGAGCCGGTGACGGCGGGGGTCGCCCACGCGCCCAGCGCGGCCAGCATCAGCGCGAGTCGCGGTACGGCCCGCACGCGCGTGAGGAGCACGGCGAGGGCGCAGCCGACCGCGAGCGTGGAGACGACGCAGGCCGCCGCGAACAGCAGGGTGGCGAGCAGCACCTGCCAGAACTGCGGGTCCCCGAACAGCTCGGCGTAGTTCGCGAACCCCTGGAAGGTGGTCGGTGCGCCACCGCTGACCTGGGCCTGGGTGTACTCGAAGAACGAGATCAGGCCGAGTTGATAGATCGGGTAGACCAGCAGCCCGCCGAGCACGACGAGCGCGGGCGCGAGGTAGAGCCAGGGCGTCCACCCGCCTGAGCGGAGCGCGGACCTGCCCACCCCGCCCCGGCGCGCCCCCGGTCGCCCGGCCCGCGCCGCGCCGACGCCCGGGCCCGAAGGCCGACGCGGCGAACCGCCGCCTTCCTCGGCGCGAGCCTCGCCGGAACGGTCCCCGGTCGGCCCGGCCGGGCCGCCAGGCGCTGCGGCGACGCTCGCGGGAGCATGCGCGGCCTGCCCCCCGGCCAGGTCACGCGCGGCTCCCGCCGAGACCTTCCCGACAGGACCGCCCGCCAGGTCGGCTCCCGCCGATTCCCTACGGTCGTTCATCCGGCTCACCCGGCGGAGCCGAACGCGGCGTTCATCTTCTTCGCGGCGTTCTCGGAGGCGGCGGGCACGTCCTTCTTGCCGGCGATGACCTCCTGGAACATCGTCGGCAGGACGAGCGAGGAGTCGATCTGGGCCCACGCGGGCGAGGCGGGGACGAACTTGGTGCCGGCCGAGAGCGTCTGCACGAAGGGCTTCACGAAGGGCTCCTCCGTCGCGACCTGCTGCCGTACGTCCGTGAAGGTCGGCAGGAAGCCCATCGCGCCGAAGAGCTCGGTCTGCGTCTTCTTCGAGGCGAGCTGTTCCATGAGTTCGACGGCGAGCGTGCGGTGCGAGGTGCTCTTCAGGACGCCGATGTTGTTGCCACCGGCGAAGGCGGGCGCGATCGAGCCGGACTTCACACCCGGCAGCGGGACGACGGCGTACTTGCCCTTGACCTTCCCGGCCTCGACGGCGGTGTGGCTGAAGTCGCCGCCGATCGCCATCCCGGCCTTCCCGGCGGCGAAGGCGGAGATCGTGTCGTTGCCGCCCATGCCCGCGCACTTGGCGGCCGGACAGTTGTCGTCCTCGAAGAGGGACGTGTACGCCTTGATGCCCTTCTGGGCCTCGGGGCTGTCGATGCCGGAGGCGTACGAACCGCCCTTGCCGTTGGCCAGTTCACCGCCGTTGGCCCAGACGAACGGCATCGCGCCGTAGGTGTAGGCGCCGCCGACGACGAGCCCGTAGAGGTCGGGCTTCGCGGCACGGATCGCACGGGCGGTGGAGGCCAGTTCGTCCATCGTCTTCGGGGGCTTCAGTCCCAGCTCCTCGAAGACGTCCGTGCGGTAGTACAGGGCGCGGACGCCGACGTAGAACGGGGCGCCGTACATCTTGCCGTCCACCGTCACCGACTGCTTCGCGGTCGGGTCGGTGTCCTTCGCCTCGCTCCAGTCGCCGAAGTCCTTCGTGACGTCGAGGAGTCCGCCGTCCTTCACATAGCCGGCCGTGTCGGTGTTGCCGTACTCCATGACGTCGGGAGCGGAGGCGGGGTCGTTGAAGGCGGCCTTGACGCGCTGGGCGCGGGTGTCGATCGGGATGTACTCGACGTTGACCTCGGTGCCCTTGTGGGCCTTCTCGAAGTCGGCGACGACCGAGTCGACGACCTTCTCCTTGGGGGTGTTGCCGACCTCCTGGAAGAGCCAGACACGCAGCGCGCCGGTCTTCTCGTCCTTGTCGGAGGAGGAGTTACTGGAGGTCTGGGGCGCGCACGCGGTGGCCAGCAGGGTGGCGAGCGCCGTGAGCCCGGCAAAACGGACGGACAGCTTCATGAAGTGCTCCTCCGAGGGAGTGTTGCAACATGCGCAATGAAGGTTTCGCTGTGCACAACACATCGGAGGCTAGGGACTGCATGAACACGACCACAAGAGGTCTCAACCACTCTGTGACCGGCTGACGCGTCCCGTGCAACGCCCGGACAGCACAAAAGCCTCCAGGGCACGCAAAACGCACCCTGGAGGCCTCAGGTCACACGGGCCGGGCGCGGGCTACTTGTCGCCCTTGCCCTTGTCGTCGTCGCCGGAGCCCATGGACTCGTAGATCTCCTTGCACATGGGACACACGGGGTACTTCTTCGGGTCGCGGCCCGGCACCCACACCTTGCCGCACAGCGCCACGACGGGGGTGCCGTCGAGGGCGCTCGCCATGATCTTGTCCTTCTGGACGTAATGGGCGAAGCGCTCGTGGTCACCGTCACCGTGCGAGGTCTGCGGCGTCGGCTCTACGAGGGTCCCCGTACCAGTCCCGCGCTCGGGCTCGAGAGTGCTCATAGGCCCCAGGGTACTGAAGCTCACACGCATCAGTTGAGCGAAGGGTCGTCCGGATACGTCGCCACCATCGCCAGCTCGCCCCGCTGGCGGCGCAGGACCTCGCGCCAGAGCCGCTCGGGACACGGGGACGAGACATCGCCGGGCTCCGACTCCACGACGTACCACGCGCCGTCCACCAGCTCATCCTCCAGCTGGCCCGGGCCCCAGCCGGCGTATCCGGCGAAGATCCGCAGGGAGCCGAGGGCGGAGGCCAGGAGCTGCGGCGGGGCCTCCAGGTCGACCAGGCCGATCGCGCCGTGCACCCGGCGCCAGCCCAGCGGGCCGGGCTCCCCGGACGCGCCGCCGGGGACGACCGCGACCCCGAGGGCCGAGTCCAGCGACACCGGACCGCCCTGGAAGACGACGCCGGGCTCGCCGGCGAGGTCGCCCCAGCCCTCCAGGATGTCGTTCACGTCCACCGGGGTGGGACGGTTGAGGACGACACCGAGGGAACCCTCCTCGTCGTGGTCGAGGAGCAGCACCACCGCGCGGTCGAAGTTCGGGTCCGCCAGGGCGGGGGTGGCCACGAGCAACCGCCCTGTGAGCGAGGACACCTCGGTCATGGCAGACATGATCCCGCATCTTCCCTCCGTGTGGGGAGGCAATGAGGGGACGCGAGGGCATGCAGCTCAGGGCGCACCGGTGCGTTCCACGCGCACGAAAGTGACCGTGACCCCATGTGCCCGGCACGGAACGGTTCGTGTTGTGACAGAGCTATGACGTGTCTGGGTCTGACTCAGGCTTACAGAAGGGGGGTGGAAGGCGATTACCCTTTCCCTTCTGGCCCCTGCCCGACTCCACGGAACGCGAGATTCATGACCGTCAACGGCACTGAAGACGTACTGCTTGTCCACGGCGGAACCCCGCTGGAGGGCGAGATCCGTGTCCGCGGTGCGAAGAACCTCGTACCGAAGGCCATGGTGGCGGCGCTGCTGGGCAGCGCTCCGAGCCGGCTGCGCAATGTTCCGGACATCCGCGACGTGCGGGTCGTACGGGGCCTGCTGCAGCTGCACGGTGTGACGGTCCGTCCGGGGGACGAGCCCGGCGAACTGGTGATGGACCCGACGCGCGTGGAGAGCGCGAACGTCGCTGACATCGATGCCCACGCCGGTTCGAGCCGCATCCCGATCCTGTTCTGCGGTCCGCTGCTGCACCGCCTCGGCCACGCCTTCATTCCCGGCCTCGGCGGCTGCGACATCGGCGGCCGGCCCATCGACTTCCACTTCGACGTGCTGCGGCAGTTCGGCGCGACCATCGAGAAGCGGGACGACGGGCAGTACCTGGAGGCCCCGCAGCGGCTGCGCGGTACGAAGATCCGACTTCCGTACCCGTCCGTCGGCGCGACCGAGCAGGTGCTGCTGACGGCGGTGCTCGCGGAGGGCGTCACGGAGCTGTCCAACGCGGCCGTCGAGCCGGAGATCGAGGACCTGATCTGCGTTCTGCAGAAAATGGGCGCGATCATCGCGATGGACACCGACCGGACGATCCGCATCACCGGTGTGGACAAGCTCGGCGGCTACACCCACCACGCCCTGTCGGACCGGCTGGAGGCCGCGTCCTGGGCGTCGGCGGCGCTGGCGACCGAGGGCAACGTCTACGTCCGCGGCGCGCAGCAGCGCTCGATGATGACGTTCCTGAACACCTTCCGGAAGGTGGGCGGGGCCTTCGAGATCGACGACGAGGGCATCCGCTTCTGGCACCCCGGCGGCCAGCTCAAGTCCATCGCGCTGGAGACGGACGTCCACCCCGGCTTCCAGACCGACTGGCAGCAGCCGCTGGTGGTGGCCCTGACCCAGGCCACGGGCCTGTCCATCGTCCACGAGACGGTCTACGAGTCCCGCCTCGGCTTCACCTCCGCCCTGAACCAGATGGGCGCGCACATCCAGCTCTACCGCGAGTGTCTGGGCGGCTCCGACTGCCGCTTCGGCCAGCGCAACTTCCTCCACTCGGCCGTCGTCTCGGGCCCGACCAAGCTCCAGGGCGCGGACCTGGTCATCCCCGACCTCCGCGGCGGCTTCTCGTACCTCATCGCGGCCCTGGCGGCCCAGGGCACGTCCCGTGTCCACGGCATCGGCCTCATCAACCGCGGCTACGAGAACTTCATGGAGAAGCTGATGGAGCTGGGCGCGAAGGTCGAGCTCCCGGGCAAGGCACTGGGCTGACCTCACGCGGGCCCGACGCCCGCCCGACCGACGCCCGGGGGCATCTCCCCGGGCGTCAGCCGTAGGCACGCGCAGTGATGCCAAAGGGGGGGGGGACCCGGGCGGGGTGGAGAAACGGAGGGAGGGAGGGGAGGGGTTGCCCTTGGGGGGGGGGGAGGTATGTGTGGGGCCAACCCAGCGGAGGCCCTGTGGGGTCCTCCTCCCCCAGCGCCGCCGACGCCTGTGCG
>NZ_JBVJBP010000009.1:0-90648 GCF_055589465.1 Streptomyces sp. NPDC041940 | reverse complement strand
ACTCCCCGTGAGGCAAGCGCGTTGGCTACGAGGCGGATGCCCCTCTGTTTGGGTCCCCCCCCCCTTTGATGTCACTCACTGTGGTCCGTACGCCGTCGGCGTACGGACGGCAGGGTTACTTGCCCTTGGCGGCTTCCTTGAGCTTCGAGCCCGCGGAGACCTTCACGCTGTAGCCGGCCGGGATCTGGATCGGCTCGCCGGTCTGCGGGTTGCGGGCGGTGCGAGCGGCACGGTGGGTGCGCTCGAAGGTCAGGAAGCCGGGGATCGTGACCTTCTCGTCGCCCTTGGAGACGATGTCGCCGACGACCTCGGCGAACGCGGCCAGCACGGCGTCGGCGTCCTTGCGGGTCACCTCGGCGCGGTCGGCCAGCGCGGCCACCAGCTCACTGCGGTTCATGTTGTTACTCCCGTGTTCATCTTGCCGTTGAGGCGTCAGATCGAAGCCGATGCTGCCAGGGTCCTCCGTGAGTCCCCGGACCGGGTCCGTCGTCAGACCCTCGCGCCCAGAGACGCATCCTGCCCCTACCTGCGGCGGGAAAGCCAATCCGGCACCCGCACGTGTCGTGAGTACACCCTTCAGGAGTCACACGAAAAGAGGGCCTGAGCCTGGCCGCCACGATAGGGCTCCGCTGCTCACAGAGGTCCTGCGACGCGCCGTTCCCCACGCTGCCGTGGGGATACTCACAGTCAGAGGGCGGACGTCCCCGCCGCCTTGGCGGCCTCCCGCACGGCCCCGGCGACCGCGCCCGCGACCTTGTCGTTGAAGACGCTCGGGATGATGTAGTTCGGGTTGATCTCGTCCTCGGTCACCACGTCCGCGAGGGCGGTCGCGGCGGCCAGCATCATCTCGGTGTTGACCGTGCGGGACTGGGCGTCCAGCAGACCGCGGAAGACACCCGGGAAGACCAGCACGTTGTTGATCTGGTTCGGGAAGTCGGAGCGGCCCGTCGCGACAACGGCAGCGGTCTCGCGGGCGATTGCCGGGTCGACCTCGGGGTCCGGGTTCGCGAGCGCGAACACGATGGCACCGTCGGCCATGGCGGCCACGTCGTCGCCGTCGAGGACGTTCGGGGCCGAGACGCCGATGAAGACGTCGGCGCCGCGCACGGCCTCCTTGAGCGAGCCCGTGAGGCCCTCGGGGTTGGTGTTGTCGGCGATCCAGCGCAGCGCGGAGTCCGGGGCGGCGTCCACCAGGTCCTCGCGGCCGGCGTGCACCACACCGTGGATGTCGGCGACGACGGCGTTCTTGACGCCCGCGGCGAGCAGCAGCTTCAGGATGGCCGTACCGGCCGCGCCCGCGCCGGACATGACGACGCGGATGTTCTCGATGGCCTTGCCCGTGACACGCAGCGCGTTGGTCAGCGCGGCGAGGACGACGATCGCGGTGCCGTGCTGGTCGTCGTGGAAGACGGGGATGTCGAGGGCCTCGCGCAGCCGGGCCTCGATCTCGAAGCAGCGGGGGGCGGAGATGTCCTCGAGGTTGATGCCGGCGAAGCCCGGGGCGATGGCCTTGACGATCTCGACGATCGCGTCGGTGTCCTGGGTGTCCAGGCAGATCGGCCAGGCGTCGATGTCGGCGAAGCGCTTGAAGAGGGCCGCCTTGCCCTCCATGACCGGCATGGCGGCCATCGGGCCGATGTTGCCCAGGCCCAGCACGGCGGAACCGTCCGTCACGACCGCAACCGTGTTGCGCTTGATGGTGAGGCGGCGGGCGTCCTCGGGGTTCTCGGCGATCGCCATGCAGACGCGGGCCACACCCGGCGTGTAGACCATGGACAGGTCGTCACGGTTGCGGATGGGGTGCTTCGACGCCATCTCGATCTTGCCACCGAGGTGCATGAGGAAGGTCCGGTCCGAGACCTTGCCCAGCGTGACGCCCTCGATGCCGCGGAGTTCCTCGACGATCTCGTCCGCGTGCGCGGTCGACGAGGCCGCGATGGTGACGTCGATACGGAGCTTCTCGTGACCGGATGCGGTGACGTCGAGGCCGGTCACCGAGCCTCCGGAGGACTCCACGGCGGTGGTGAGCTGCGAGACGGCGGTTCCGCTCGCGGGCACCTCCAGCCGGACCGTCATCGAGTAGGAGACGCTGGGCGCCGTTGCCATGGCCGACTTCCTCTGCTTTCACCTGACGCTGAGTTGTGCCGTCCGATAGTCGCACCTACCGCTGGGTAGCTGGTAGCCGCCTCCGATTGCGAACTTTTTGTTCGCGGAACAGGCCAGCAAAAAGAGACCCACGTCACGTCCGACGTGGGTCTCTGCGCAGGTCCCCTGTGAAGAATCGAGGTCCCTTATGAGGAATTAGGTGGCACCGACCCGCCATGCTCGCCTCGCGGCAAGTGGTCGCTCGTAGCGACGAAGGTTGGGCCCGGGGGCTTGGATCGGGCCGGTGCCACGTCCAGGCTAACAAACAGATCCCGTAAGGCCATTCCCGTACCGGGAGTTCATTTCGCCGACAAGTGGGTATCCGGCCCCGGCTCGTGGGTCAGTCCCTGAGCAGGTCCGGAACCCCCGCCGCGTCGGGCTCGTCCCGCTCCGCGGATACGACCGTGAGCTGCTGGGTGGCCCGGGTCAGCGCGACGTAGAGCACCCGCAGTCCGGCCGGGGACTCGTCGGCGATCTCCGCCGGGGAGACCACGACCGTCGCGTCGTACTCCAGGCCCTTCGCCTCCAGGCTGCCCAGTGCCACCACCCGGTCGCCGAGCCCGGCGAGCCAGCGCCGGGCCTCCGCGCGGCGCTGCATGGCGACGACCACGCCGACCGTGCCGTCGACGCGCTCCAGCAGCCGGGCCGCCTCCTCGCGGACCGTTTCGGCGAGGCTGTCCTCGACGACCGTGAAGCGGGGCTCGACGCCGGTGGAACGGACGGCTTTCGGGGACTCGGAGCCGGGCATGGCCAGGGCCAGCACCTTCGCGGCCAGGTCGGCGATCTCGGCCGGGTTGCGGTAGTTCACGGTGAGCTCGAAGCGGCGGCGCGGGCGGGTGCCGAGGGCCTCGTCGCGGGCCTGGGCCGCCTCGTCCGGGTCGGACCAGGAGGACTGGGCCGGGTCGCCGACGACCGTCCAGGTGGCGTGCCGGCCGCGGCGGCCGACCATGCGCCACTGCATCGGGGTGAGGTCCTGCGCCTCGTCGACGATGACGTGCGCGTACTCGGTGCGCTCCTGGGCGAGTCGCTCGGCCCGCTCCCGCTGGGACTCCTCGCGCACCGGCATCAGCTCCTCCAGACCGGTGAGCTGGTCCAGCGGGTCGAGTTCGCGCTTGCGCCGGGGGCGCGCGGGGGCGCCGAGGATGGCCTGGAGCTCGTCGAGCAGGGCGATGTCGTGCACGGAGCGCCCGTCGCGCTTGAGGGAGCGGGCGACCTTGCGGACCTCGCCGGGGTTGAGGATGCGCCGGGCCCAGCGGCCGAGGCGCCGCTCGTCGGTCATGGCCTCCAGCACGGCCGCCGGGGTCAGCTCCGGCCACCAGGCGTCGAGGAACGTGATGAAGGAGTCCTCGGAGGTGATGTCCTCGTCGAAGGAGGAGCGCAGCTCGGCGGCCAGCTCCGGGTCGCTGTGGCGGTTGGCCGAGCCGGACTGCTCCCACAGTGCGTCCAGGAGCAGCTTGCGGGCGCGCGGGCGCAGCAGGTTGACGGGGGCGGTGCCGCCGAGGGCGGCGCGGCGGATGCCCTCCAGCTCCTGGGCCTCCAGCTCCAGTCGGCGGCCGAAGGCGACCACGCGCAGCCGGGTCGGCGTGTCGTTCAGCTCCAGGGCGCCGCGGGCGGCCTTCCGCAGCACCTTGAGCATGCGGTAGGAGCCCTTGGCGCGGGCCACGGACGGGGCGTCGTAGAGCGCGGCCTCGTTGCCCTCGACGAGTGAGCCGATGGCGCGGATGGCGACCTGGCCCTCCTCGCCGAGGGAGGGCAGCACGCCCTCGGTGTAGGCGACGAGCAGCGGGGTCGGCGAGACGATCAGGATGCCGCCCGCGTACCGGCGCCGGTCCTGGTAGAGGAGGTAGGCCGCGCGGTGCAGGGCCACGGCGGTCTTGCCGGTGCCCGGTCCGCCCTCGACGTAGGTCACGGAGGCGGCGGGGGCGCGGATGACCAGGTCCTGTTCGGCCTGGATGGAGGCGACGATGTCGCGCATGGTGTGGCTGCGGGCCTGGCCGAGCGCGGCCATCAGGGCGCCGTCGCCGATGACGGGCAGTTCGTGGCCGTCGAGGAAGGCCGTCAGCTCGGGGCGCATCAGGTCGTCCTCGACGCCGAGCACCTGGCGGCCCTTGGAGCGGATGACGCGGCGGCGGACGACGCGGCCGGGGTCGACGGGGGTGGAGCGGTAGAAGGGGGCGGCTGCCGGGGCCCGCCAGTCGATGACCAGCGGGGCGTAGTCCTGGTCGAGGACGCCGATGCGGCCGATGTGCAGGGTCTCGGCGATGTCGGCGGTGTCGTCCTCACGGACCGCGCCCTCGGCGGGCTCCACCGCGGTGTACGCGCCGTCGGGGCCCTTCTTGCCGTCCTTGCCGGTCAGCAAGTCGATACGGCCGAAGAGGAAGTCCTCGAACTCGTTGTTGAGCCGGTTGAGGTGGACGCCGGCCCGGAAGACCTGGGCGTCCCGCTCGGCCAGGGCGCCGGGCGTGCCGACCTGGCCGCGCTGGGCCGCGTCGTTCATGAGGAACTCGGCCTCGTGGATCTTCTCCTCGAGGCGTCGGTACACCCGGTCGAGGTGTTCCTGCTCGACGCTGATCTCGCGGTCTCTCAAGGAGTCAGCGAGCGCGGCTTCCTGTTGAGCCTGAGCGGCCACCGGGCCCCCTTCTGACGTGCATGGCAGCCGTCTACCGTACGCGAAGGGGACCCCGAAAGGCTACGCGTCGACCTCGACCAGACGCTTGCCGTCGAAGGTCACGATCTCGAAGTGGTCGATCTCGTTGGGCTGGAAGGCGGCGCCGCCCTGGACGTACAGCGGCTCCTTGGCCTTCTCGGTCGTGGCGTCCGGGATGCCGTAGCCCCAGTTCGGGACGGACCAGGAGGAGAGGGTCTCGCGCTCGCCGTTCTTCCCGACCGCGACGAGGGCGCACTTCAGCGGGCCCTTGAGGTTCTTCGCCTCCAGGACCATGCCGGTGCCCCAGTCCTTCTTCTGGAGGGCGACCGTCGCGGTGACCTTGGTGGTCGGGTCGGTGGCCGTGATCTTGTCGGAGATGCCGTTGAAGGCTGCCTTGGCCGGGCTCGCGGAGAGCGGGCGGTTCTCCGCGCCCCCGCCGTCGCCGCCGCCGTTCGTCGCGACCGCGACGAAGGGTCCGCCGGCGATCAGCGCGGCCGACGCGGCCACCATGTAGAAGCTGCGGCGGCGCTTCTGGGCGCGGCGCTCGGCGACCTCGTCGACGAGCTTCTCCACCAGGCGCGGCCGGGGCTTCGCGGACAGCGACTCGCCGATCGCGGGTGTGCCGGAGCCGGGCAGGTCGGCGAGGGCGGCGAGCATCGGCTCCATGCCGGCCAGCTCGTCGAGCTGCTGGGCGCACCATTCGCAGCCCGCGAGGTGGGCTTCGAAAACGGTTGCTTCGGCGTCGTCGAGGATGCCGAGGGCGTAGGCGCCGACGGTCTCGTGCTCGTTCGGCACCGGGGATTCCTGCATGGGTCCTGACATACCCATGCCTCCCGTACCGAACCCTTGGTTACCCCCGTAAACACTCATCACGCCGTCACCCCCCGCTCCTCCAGTGCCAGCTTCATCGAACGCAGGGCGTAGAACACCCTTGAGCGGACGGTTCCGCTGGGTATGCCCAGAGTCTCGGCCGCCTCGTTGACGGTACGCCCCTTGAAGTACGTCTCGACGAGCACCTCCCGATGGGCGGGGGTCAGGTCGTCGAGTGCGTCCGACAGAGTCATCAGCCACAGCGCCTTGTCGATCTCGTCCTCCGCGGGGATGACCTCCAGCGGCGACGGGTCGACCTCCTGCGGCCGGGCCTGCCGGCTGCGGTGGCCGTCGATGACGATGCGCCGGGCGACCGTCACCAGCCAGGGGCGTACCGATCCGGTCGCACGATTGAGCTGACCGGCGTTCTTCCAGGCACGGATGAGGGTTTCCTGCACGACGTCCTCGGCGCGCTGCCGGTCTCCGGCGACCAGTCGCAGGACATACGCGAGCAGGGGTCCTGCGTGCTCTCTGTACAGAGCACGCATCAGCTCCTCGTCGGGTTCCGAGGGCTGGGACATGCGATGTCGGGCCCTCGGTGCACGTTCATTGGCCACGACGGAATCCTTGCGCACGCCCACCTCCGGTGTCCGGGGGTTCCCCCAGTCGGTCGCTCCACATGCCGTACGCAAGCGAGCGGTTGGGCGTTCAACGAGACGCGACAGATTTCTTCGAGATGACGTGACGAGCTGGACATGGGGTCACATTCCCACCCCGCGATCTTCACATTTCCGCCACACGAGCAAGATCAACCCAGGCCTTCCCTACGGTGGCGTAGGTAAACGGTATGTAATCGAAATCACTTCGACAGTGCGCTCGCATAAGTGTCTTTTAGGGCGCGGAAATTGAGTGCAGTCGCCACGCAACGGCCGGGCCGTGATGGGCAAATGGGACTTAAGCCCGTGCGAGTGCCGCGCGGCGGCGATGCCGGGCGACTCGTTCGCGGTTCCCGCAGACCTCACTGGAGCACCAGCGCCTCCTGCGCCCCCGGGAGGTGTCGAGGTACACGATCGGGCAGTTGTCGCCCTCGCACTGGCGCAGGGCCGCGCGGGCGACGGGGTCGGTGAGCAGGTCCACGGCGTCCCGGGCGACGGCCGCGAGCAGGGCGGCGCAGTCGGGCGGGCCGTCCAACCGCCGTATGAGCTCGCCGTCTCCGTCGCGGACGGCGCGTGGGACGGGGGGTGCGGGAGTGGCCAGGTCGTTGACGCGCGCGAGCGCGAAGTCGTACGCCCGGGCCCGGGGCGCCGACCAGCCGCGCACCAACCTCCCGATCTGGTCGCGCAGTTCGCGGAAGGCGGCCGGCCAGGCGGCGTCGGCGTGGGCCAGGACGGTGTCCGCCGGGACGAGACCGGAGCCGGTGATCCAGGCGCGCAGCACGGCCACGGAGTCGAGCCGCTCCTCCGGATGCGTGGTGGAGAGCAGATCCAGGCAGATCCGCCCGGCATCGAACCGCAGCTCGTACGGGGCCGCCGTGGCCGTACCCAATGCCATGTGCCTGTCACCGCCTAGGGGTTCACCCCGGTCGCGAGAGGGCCGGTGAGATGCCAGTGAGAGGGCTGGGAAACCGTTCCCTCATACAGTGCCTGCCCACTCCCCCGCCGGAAACCCCTCGGCACGGGCCCGACGCGTCCTGAGGGGCGCGGGGAACTGCGCGACCAGCCACGACGCGCCCGCACCCGAAGACCAGCGAACCGCCGCACGGCACCCGCGGCGCGGGCCCGCGCGGCCTCACGCGTCCGCGTACTTCGTCTCCGCCGCCGGGTCCAGGGCCAGGCGGTAGCCGCGCTTGACCACCGTCTGGATCAGTTTCGGGGCCCCGAGGGCCGTGCGGAGGCGGGCCATGGCCGTCTCGACGGCGTGTTCGTCACGGCCGGCGCCGGGCAGGGCACGCAGCAGCTCGGCGCGGGCGACGACCCAGCCGGGGCGGCGGGAGAGGGCGCGCAGCAGGGCCATGCCGGCGGGCGGTACGGGCTTGAGGTCGCCGTCGACCAGGACGGCGTGGCCGCGGATCTCCACCCGGTGCCCGGCGATCGGCAGCGAGCGCGCCCGCGCGGGCAGTTCCTGGCAGAGGAGCTGGACGAGCGGGCCGAGCCGGAAGCGCTCGGGCTGGACCGTGTCGATGCCGTGGCCCTGCAGCGGCACCGCGGTGACCGGGCCGACACAGGCCGACAGGACGTCGTGGCCGAGTGCGGCCAGCACCTCGGGGAGCAGTCCGCGCTCCTCCGCCCGGGAGAGAAGAGAGGCCGCGGCAGGAGCACTGGTGAAGGTCAGCGCGTCGACGCCACGGGACACGACCGCGTCCAGGAGACGGTCGACCGGACCGATGTCCTCCGGCGGCATCCACCGGTAGACGGGCACCCCGACGACCTCGGCACCGGCCGCGCGCAGCGACTCCACGAACCCGGGCAGCGGCTCACCGTGCAGCTGGATCGCGATCCGCAGACCGTCGACGCCCTCCTCCAGCAGCCGGTCTAGCACCTCGGCCATGGACTCCGACGACGGCGACCACTCCTCCGTGAGACCGGCGGCCCGGACCGCGCCCTTGACCTTGGGCCCGCGCGCCATGATCCGTACGCCACCCAGCCGCGCCAGCAGATCCTCGCCCAGCCCCCAGCCGTCCGCGGCCTCGACCCAGCCCCGGAACCCGATCGCGGTCGTCGCCACGACGATGTCCGGCACCTGGTGGATGATCTCCTTGGTCGCGGCCAGCAGCTCGCTGTCGTCGGCGAGCGGCACGATCCGCAGGGCGGGGGCATGCAGGACGGTGGCGCCGCGCCGCTGGAGCAGCGTGCCCAGCTCCTCGGCCCGGCGCGCGGCCGTGACGCCCACGGTGAATCCCGCCAGTGGGCCGTGTTCCGGTCGCTGTTGTTCCTCGTGCATGCTCTCGTCCCGCATTCGAGTCGTCGTACTCCATGGGTTCGGCGTACGTGTATGCCGAACGAGCCTGTCAACGGCTCGTGACAGGCCCGGATCGGCATGATGTCGGCGGTGTTACGTCACACCTTGGCGTAGCTGAGCTGCGGCTTCGCCTCCGAGGTCGCCGAGGTGACGGGTACCCGCGGAGCCGTACGTCGAAGGTATACGGCCCAGGTGATCCCGAAGCAGACCACGTAGAAGGCGAGGAAGGCGACGAACGCGCCGGTGCCGGAACCGTAGGAGAGGAAGGACTGGCGGAAGGCGAGGTTGATGCCGACACCGCCGAGCGCGCCCACCGCGCCGATGAGTCCCATGGAGGCTCCGGAGAGCCGCCGCCCGTATGCCGCGGCCTCTTCCCCCTCCAGCCCCTTGGCCAGGGCCTTGTTCTGGAAGATGCCCGGGATCATCTTGAACGTCGAGCCGTTGCCGAGCCCGCTGAGCACGAACAGCACCACGAACGCCCCGGTGAACAGCGCCAGCGACTTCTCCATGGAGGCGCCGATCAGGACCGCCGTCGCGACGCCCATGGCGACGTAGTTCCAGAGGCTGATCTTCGCGCCGCCGTACCGGTCGGCGAGCCAGCCGCCGACGGGCCGGATCAGGGAGCCGAGCAGCGGGCCGAGGAAGGTGACGTAGGCGGCCTGCAGCGGCGTACGGCCGAACTCGTTCTGCAGGACCTGGCCGAAGGCGAAGCTGTAGCCGATGAAGGAGCCGAAGGTGCCGATGTAGAGGACGGACATGATCCACGTGTGGGCGTCCCGCGCGGCGTCCTTGGCGGCGCCGGTGTCGTTCTTGACGTTCTCCAGGTTGTCCATGAAGAGCGCGGCCATGACGGCGGCCACGACGATCAGCGGGATGTAGATCCCGAGCAGCACACGCGGCCCGCCGCCGGCGCCGATGATCGCGAGCGCGGCCAGCTGCGCCACGGGGACGCCGATGTTGCCGCCGCCCGCGTTCAGGCCGAGGGCCCAGCCCTTCTTCCGCAGCGGGAAGAAGGCGTTGATGTTGGTCATGGAGGAGGCGAAGTTGCCGCCGCCGATGCCGGCCAGCAGGCCGACGAGCAGGAAGGTGGAGAAGGAGGTGCCCGGCTCCATCACGGTGAACGCGGCGACGGTCGGGACCAGCAGGAGGCCGGCGGAGATGATCGTCCAGTTCCGGCCGCCGAAGATCGCGACGGCGAAGGTGTAGGGAACCCGGACGACGGCGCCGACCAGCGTGACCATCGAGGTCAGCAGGAACTTGTCGGCGGGGGTCAGGCCGTACTCCGGGCCCATGAAGAGCACCATCACGGACCACAGGGTCCAGATCGAGAAGCCGATGTGCTCGGACAGCACGGAGAAGTAGAGGTTGCGGCGGGCGACCTTCTCGCCGGTCTCGTTCCAGAAGGTCTCGTTCTCGGGATCCCAGTGCCGGATCCAGCGTCCGCCCCTGCTCGGGGGTGCGGGTGCCGTGCCAGGGCCTGTCATGACGCCTCCACTTGCTCCGGGACTCGGTCGTACGTCGAGTGGCTGGTCCCGAAGGTAGGGAAGGCGCGTTTCGTGACTGTGCCACCGAGTGACCGAGAGGGAACTTCGCTCTCACCCCGCGCTCGGGCGGGATGAGAGGTTCGGTGGCATTGTGTCAGCGTTGCGGGTGCTGCCAGTGGGGGTTCTGCTCGGGGTGGGGCGGCTGCTGCGGCGCGTAGGGGCCGGGCTGCTGCTGCGGGGGATACGGCGTGGCAGGGGGCTGCGCTCCGTACGGACCGGGCGCGGGCTGCGGCGGGTACGGGCCGCCGGGGGCGGGCTGGGCGTACGGGCCCGGTGCCGGCTGGGCATAGGGGCCCGGGGCCGGCTGGGCGTACGGGCCCGGTGCCGGTGCCGGCCCGGGCTGCTGATGTCCGTACCCCGCGGGCGCCCCCACGGCCGGACCGGGCATCCCGGGCGCCTGCCCCGGCATCCCGGGAGCCTGGCCAGGAACTCCCCCGGCCTGTCCCGGCGCCCCGCCGTACCCCGGCGCCCCGGCCCCCGGCCCGGCGCCGTACGGCCCCCCGCCGAACGGGTTGCCATGCCCGGGCGGCTGCGCCCCCGGCGGCAGATACCGCATCCGCCCGTTCTCGTCCGTCACCGGCATGAAGCCGGCCGCATGCAGCCGGGCGGCGAACTTCGCGTTGCGCTTGCGGGTGACCAGGAGGCCGATGCCGAGGATCGCCATGATGAGCAGCCAGATCACGCCCGCCGCGATGAAGGCGAAGGCGTCCCCGCCGGAGCGGAGGGCGAGGATCACGCAGCCGACGGTGAGGCCGAGGGCCGCGTAGCCCATGCGCTTCTCGGCGCTCTTGCCGGTGAGGTCGAAGTTGATCCGGGCCTTGAGGAGCTCGAAGGCGTCGGGCACGAGCGGTGGGAGGGAGACGCCGTCGGCGGCGTTCGGATACTGCGCCCAGTTCTGCGCGGCCCGGCCCCGGGCGTGCGGGCTGGGGTCGGGCAGGATCAGCATGGTGAGCGCCCCGTTGCGGCCGCTGCTCTGCCGGACGTCCGCGTACTCGTAGCCGAACTGCTGGGCGACGAAGGCCAGCCGGGCGAGTTTCTTCACGGACGCCATCGGGCTGGTGAGCTCGACCGGCTCTCCGCTCGCCATCAGCCGCAGCATCTTCTGTGTCTGCCGCTTACTCATCCCACCGCTCCCCCGGTCACTCACCGATCGCATTCGTTCACATGCGCAACTCGGGCAGTTTTCCATACCGGAGAGCCCCGGGGGAAAGGGGCATCAGCCGCCGCGCGCCGCTCGCCTCCGGCTCCCGCGAGCCCTCACCCGGGGCTCACGCGTCGGCCACAACCGGGGCCGCTGCTTCGCCGCCAGGTCCTCCACCCAGCCGAACGCCAGGACACAGCCGCCGATCAGCAGCCAGACCAGGACCAGCACCGGCCAGACGCTCTCCAGCAGCCCGGGCACGTTCTGCTCCAGCACGGGGAAGCCCCACAGCCGGTCCCACAGGGTCGCGGCGATCAGGATGCAGGTGTTGTGCCACAGATAGATCGTCACGGCCCGGGAGTTGAGCAGGGTGATCGGCCCGGCCCAGCGGCGCAGCCGGCCCGGCCACTCAGACCAGGACGGGCTGACGTGCAGCAGCAGGAACACGGTGCCGAAGGACCACAGGGCCTGCGCCAGGGGCATGCTGTCCAGGTCGTTGCCCGGTCCGAAGCCGTGGTGCAGGGCGTACCAGAGCCCGGCCAGGGCGATGACGGGTGCCACGGACGGGACGATGTAGCGCGGCAGCCGCTTGAGGACGCCCTCCTGGTGGGCCATGCCGAGGATCCAGCAGGCGCCGAAGGTGGAGAAGTCGGTGAGCGCCGAGGGGAACCGCTCGCCGGGCAGGGTGAGGTAGCTGTGCTCGAAGGCGACCGCCAGGGCGATCGGCGCCAGGAGCGTGACCACCGGCAGGGCGCGCAGGGCCTTCAGGAGCAGCGGGGACAGCAGGACGAACCAGAGGTAGGCGCGGATGTACCAGAGCGGGCCCGCGAGTTCGGCGGCCCAGTCCTCGCCGATGAAGCCGTGGACGCCGGGCAGTCCCTCGGCGTACGGCGGGTCGCTGAGCGGGACGATCCAGAAGGTGAGGTGGAGCCACCACCAGCCGGGATGGCCGTCGGCGTCCGGCCCCCAGCCCTGGAGGACCATGCCCGTGACGCCGACGACGCCCAGCAGCCACAGCGGAGGCAGCAGCCGCCGCAGCCGGCCGCGGATCACCTGGACGGGCGGGCGCTTGAGCGAACGGGCCATGAGGTTGCCGGCGAGGGCGAACATCACGCCCATGGACGGGAACACCAGCGGCAGCCAGGCCCAGCCCGTGAGGTGGTAGAGCACGACACGGAAAAGGGCGAGGGCGCGCAGCAGGTCGAAGTACCGGTCGCGGACGGGGCCGGTGGAGCCGGCCCGTTCCTTCTCCGGGGCGGCGGCGACGGCTTCGGGGTGCGTGGTCATCAGGCCTGCCTCCCGCCCACCGGCTGCTGGGGCGTGCCGCTGCCCGGCCCGGGCAGGCCGACCGCGCCGGTGCGCCGCAGCTTCTGCCAGCGCAGCCGGCCGCCGGTGAGGGCGGTGATCCAGGACTGGAGCAGCACGACGTACATGAGCTGGCGGTAGAGGAGCTGCTGGAGCGGCAGCGAGATCAGGTGGGTCATGCGTTCCTTGTCGAGGTGGAACGCGTAGGCCGCGCACACGCCCTGCACCGCGAGGACGCCCAGCCAGGCGCCGATGGTCTTCTCCGTCGGGCCGAACACCAGCCCGTACAGCAGGAACACGTCGATGAGCGGGGCCAGCAGCGGCGCCACGACCATGAACAGCGACACCAGCGGCATGCCCACGCGCCCGAAGCGGCCCGAGTGCCCGCTCTCCACGACGGACCGGCGGTGCTTCCAGATCGCCTGCATCGTGCCGTACGACCAGCGATAGCGCTGGGACCAGAGCTGCTGGACGGACTCGGGGGCCTCGGTCCAGGCGAGGGCCTTCTCCGCGTACACGACGTGCCAGCCGTCGCGGTGCAGGGCCATGGTGATGTCGGTGTCCTCGGCGAGCGTGTCGTCGCTCATGCCGCCGACGCGCTCCAGTGCGCTGCGCCGGAACGCGCCGACCGCGCCGGGGATGGTCGGCATGCAGCGCAGCACGTCGTACATGCGGCGGTCGAGGTTGAAGCCCATCACGTACTCGATGTGCTGCCAGGCGCCGATCAGCGAGTCCCGGTTGCCGACCTTGGCGTTGCCCGCGACGGCGCCGACGCGCGGGTCGCCGAAGGGCTGCACCAGTTCACGGACGGTGGCCGGTTCGAAGACGGTGTCGCCGTCCATCATCACGATGAGGTCGTACCGGGCGTTGGCGATCCCCCGGTTGAGCGCGGCGGGCTTGCCCGCGTTCAGCTGGCGGATGACGCGTACGCCGGGCAGGCCGAGGTTCTCGACGATGCGCGCGGTGCCGTCACTCGACCCGTCGTCGATGACCAGCACCTCGATGGGGTGCTCGCTCGCGACCAGGGAACGGACCGTCTGCTCGATGCACTTGGCCTCGTTGTAGGCGGGCACGAGGACCGACACCGGTTCCGTGACGGTCTCGCCCCAGCGGAAGCCGCGGCGGCGGACCCGGCGGGCGTGCGCGACGGAGAGGATCAGCATCAGCCCGAGCCGGGCGAAGACCAGCACGCCGACGACGGCGAGCCCGGCGACGAGAACGCCGGTCGTCTTCTCGGAGGCCTGGACGAGGAAGACCCACGCGTTGCCCTTCACCGCGTCGAGCCCGGCGACCGGGGTGTGCGCGCTGGGCGCGTCCAGGGCGGCGGTCAGGGTGTTGAAGCGGTAGCCCTCGTCCTGCAGCCCCGAGATGAACCGGTCGAGCGCGGCGACGGTCTGGGAGCGGTCACCGCCGGAGTCGTGCATCAGCACGATGGCGCCGTCACCGTTCTTCGGCGTGGCGTTGCGGATGATCTGGTCGACACCGGGCCTGCGCCAGTCCTGGCTGTCGGTGTCGTTGACGATGGTGATGTAGCCCTTGCTGCCGATGTACTCGGTCACCGGCCAGGAGTTGTTGTCCATGAGGTGCGAGTACGAGGAGTAGGGCGGGCGGAAGAGGGAGGTGCGGATGCCCGCCGCCCCGGCCAGCGCGAGCTGGCTCTGCGACAGCTCCCAGTCGACCCGGCTCTTGCTGTGCAGGGCGAGGTCCGGGTGGTTGAAGGTGTGCAGTCCGATCTCGTGGCCCTCGTCGACCATGCGCTGGACGAGGTCCGGGTATCGGGAGGCCATGGTGCCGGTGATGAAGAAGACGGCGTGGGCGTCGTGCTTCTTCAGCATGTCGAGGACCTTGGGCGTCCACTCGGGGTCCGGACCGTCGTCGAAGGTCAGCACCAGCTCGCGGTCCGGGACTTCCAGCGCGGTCGGCTTCTCCTCCCGGGTGTCTATGACGGGCCCGCCCTCCAGGATCTCCTTCGGGACCTGGTCGCTCGACGCGGGCGGTCCGACCCGGTGGTCGGCGAGGATCTCGCTGTGCACGTAGCCGCGCAGCATGAGCATCGCCATCAGGGCGACGAGGAGAAGCACGGGAAGCAGCAGGCGCATGGGCAGGCGGCGGCGCCTGGAGCCGCCACGGGCTCGGGACGCGCGCCCGGAACGACGGGTACGGGATGCCATGGGTGGTGGTACTCCGGGTGGTGCGGGGAGCGGGTGGTACGGAAGCGCCCTGAAGGGGCGCGGGGAACTGCGCGACCGGCCACGACGGCGCCGCGAAACGAACGGCGGCCCGTCACGGGACCTTCAGCGGAGCGCTCAGGCCGCGGGCTGGTCGGCGGCAGGCGAATCCGCAGCCGGCTGGTCGGCCACGGGAGACTGCGCGACCGGCTGGGTCGGAGCCGGACCCTCGGCAACCGTGTCGGTGCCGGTCGTCTCCGTCGGAAGGGGCGTGGGTTCGCCGGGCGGCGACGGCTCGGTCACCGGCGTGCTCGGCGGGGCCGCCGGCTTGCTCGGGGTCGGATCGGTGCCGCCGGTACCCGGGGTCGGTGCGGTCCGGGACGCGGTCGGCGAGGGCTTGGCGGTCGTACCGGAACGGCCGGGGGCCTCGGGGGCCGCAGGGGCCACGGGTTCGCCGGCGCTCCCGACGGGCGCGGGTGCCGTGCCCTCCTCGGTGGCCGGCGTGCTGCCCGGGGCGGTGGCGCCGGTGCCGTCGGTGGGTGCCGACCGCTCGGGCACCGGCGGGGTGTCGACCTGCCCGGCCGGCGGGGCCTCCTTCTGGCCCGGTACCGGCAGCCAGGGCGCCTGGGAGTTGCCCGACATCAGCGTGGCGACGATGACGACGGCGTAGACCCCGCAGGCCAGCGCGACGGCCATGCCGATCCGGCGGAAGCGGCGGCTGCGGCGGCCGGACTCGTCGACGAACACGGGCGAGTCGGCGGCGGCTTCGGAGCCCGCGCCGGGGCCTTCCTTGACCTGCCGGACGAAACCGTCCCCGAGCTGTACGGCGTCGAGCTGGACCGTGACCTCGTGCGGGTCGTGACTGTGCTCGGACGGGTCGGCTTCCTCCGGCTCCTGCCAAGGGTCGCGGACGGCGGTCCGGGATACGGGGTCCGTGGCGAACGAGTCGGCCGCGCCCTCGCTCTGCCGGGGGATGCCGCCCAGGATCTCGGTCCCGGCGGGCAGTCGGTGGGCGGTCCCCTGGAGGTCGTTCCCGGCGAAGGCCTGCGTGGCTCTCCGGTGGCGGACTCTGCCGTCCGAGGGGAGTTCACCGGTCACCGACGCGGCCTCGGGCCACTCGGGTTGGGCGTCTTCTCGCCACTTTTCCACGCGCACGCACTTCCCCCCACGGGATGGTTCAGGTGCGCTGACGACCTGAGCACCCGCCGTCGGACCGGGCCCCCTCGCCCGTCCGAGCGCCCCCCATTACCACACCGTGCTCAGGCGTTGAATGTAGCGCACGCGGAGGTTCCGTGTGGACGGCGTACCGAATCGTGTCAGTCGCGAGACGCCATGCGGACATCGTCCTCGGCGGGAACCCAATGGTCAGCGGGCCTGTCCAGCCACCCCTCCGCCGCCGCGATCCGGGCTGCGGCCCGTCGCAGCGCGTCGAACGCGGGGTGGGTCAGGCCCCTGCGCCACACCAGCGACACGACGGACAGCGGAACGGGATCGACCAGAGGCCGCGACACCATCGACGGCAGCGCCGGGAAACCCACGACGGCCAGGACCGGATTGCGCGTTCTGGCCATGACGCGCTGGAACTCCTCTTCGCCCACGGCCAGCGGCGCGGGTGGCGCGATCTCGATGCCCCGCCCCTCGAACAGCTGCCGCGCGAGGCCGGTCCACTCCGGCGTGCGCGGATTTCCGGCCCCCGCGTAGACGGTCTCACCGGCCAGCTCGGCGAGCGGCACCGCCTCCAGCGCGGCCAGCCGGTGGTCCTCGGGCAGCACGACCGCCATCGGCTCGTACCGCACGGGCTGGTGGTCGAGCCCGGCCCGCAGCGCCGGGTCCAGCCCCTCGAACCGTCCGAACGACGCGTCCAGCCGTCCGGCGAGCAACTCCCCCGCGGCTCCGGTCAGGCCGCTCTCGTATCGGGCCATCAGCTCGTGGCCGGGGGCGAGTTCGCGCGCCCGGTGCAGCACGCGGCGCGGTGTGACCAGGCCCGGGGAGTTGAGGTCCACCAGCAGGGGCCGGGCCTGGTCGAAGGCGGCGAGCAGCTCGTCCTGCGCCCGCAGCGCGCGACGGGCGTACGGCAGCAGCCGTTCCCCCTCGGGCGTGAGCGTCACCTGCCGGGTGGTCCGCACGAACAGCTCGGCGCCCAGCTCCCGCTCCAGCCGCCGCACATCCCGGCTGAGCGCCTGCTGCGCCACGTGAAGACGCACCGCGGCACGGGTGAAGTGCAGTTCCTCGGCGACGGTGACGAAGCCACGCAGCAGACGGGGGTCGAGGTGGGCGGGCATGCGGCGAACCTACAGCGGGGAGCGGCGGGGCGAGGCCGCTCCCCGACAGCGCGGGGACTCAGGAGCCGGCGCCCCGCCCGGGAGCCTCGCCCTGGCCCTTCGCCTCGCCGGTCTCGGCGCCCGGCACGTCCCGTGGCCCGGACTGGCCCAGGCGGTGGCGGGGTACCGAGCGCAGGGGCGGGCGGGTCAGGGTGATCTGGCGGACGACCTGCTGGAAGCAGGCCAGGGCCGCCACGCCCGGGAGGGCCGCCGCCGCGGTGCCGAGCACGGTCCTCGGCGCCTGGGCGACACAGAGCAGTACGGCGACGCAGGAGAAGACCAGGACCACGCACCACGAGTGCACGGCACGCCGCTGGTGCAGCGCGGCCCGCAGCACGGAGAGGGAGGCCACCAGCCAGGGCCCGTACACCAGCAGGGGCCACCAGCTGCCGAAACTCTTCCCCTCGGGGGACACGCCGACCAGGCGCAGGGGGTCGTAGGCGACCATGCCGCCCAGGAGGCTCACCGCGGAGGCGATGACGGCCGCCAGGGCGGCGACGAAGAGGCTGGTGGTGCGGAGCAGTCCGGGTCTCTTGCGGATGCGGACCTTGCGGTGGCGCCGGTGGATGTCCCGCACGGGCGCCAGTTCCTCGGTGATGTCCTGGAGCCGCCGCATGTGGGTGCCCGAAGCGACCGGTGCCGGGGCGGGTGCCGGCTCCGGGTCCGGGTCCATCACCTCGTCACGGGGCGCGGGAACCCTCGCCGCCTGCTGCCCGAGGGCCTCCTCGAGGATGAACGCCAGTTCCTCGGCCGGATCCCAGGTCGGGTCCGGCGGTGTCAGGGGTGTGAAGAATTCCCGGTCCGGAGCCCGGTGCCGGCCACTGCCTTCGATTCTATTGTCATACATAGCGCGACCCGACTATTCTGCGAGCGCGAATGCGGGCCATTCCGTCGCACTGATCCAGCGTCGCGCTAGATCCTTTTCGAGCACACTCATGGTGTCGATGAAATCGCGCAGAACCGGCTCGGTCACCTGCAGCGTGACCGGGCAACCGCCGTTGGTGAGCGTGCCGTTGACGGTGGCCGACGAATGCGCCGGAGCGGGAATGTAGGTGTACGGGCCGAGCGTTACCGCCCAGCCGTCTTTCCTGGTCGCCTCGGTCATGTACCGACTAACCGTCGGCCCACTTCGGCGGAAACGCGGCAAACGAGTGAAGGATTTCCCCGTTGAGCATCTTTTCCATGCGCCAATAGAACCATCAGGAATCTCCATATACCTGTAGCTCTGTATCTCTGTAGCTCTGTATGAAGAAACGTCAGGCGGTCCTACAACCCAGGTGCGTGAGTCCGTACGGAACAGGTGTTGGACCGCTTGATCACCGCCGGGCGACGGTAGGGGCATGCCGCATCTCGCCCCGTACCGCCGCCTCTTCCGCCTGCCGGGCGCCCGCGCGTTCACCGCCGGGAACCTGATCGCCCGGCTGCCGATGGGCATGTTCAGCGTCAGCGCGGTCGTCATGATCGCCGGGACGCGGGGCTCGTACGCCCTGGCCGGCGCCGTCACGGCGACCGGGCTCGCGGCGACCGCGGTGGTCGCGCCGTGGACCGCGCGGCTCGTCGACCGGTACGGCCAGGCCCGGGTGGCCCTGCCCGCGACGGTGATCGCCGTGCTCGGCTCCCTCGCGCTGCTGCTGTGCGTGCGTCACGACGCCCCGGACTGGACCCTGTTCGCCTCCTACGCGGCCACCGCCACGACCCCCAACACCGGTGGCATGTCCCGGGCCCGCTGGGCCCATCTGCTGGCCGGCGACCCGAAGGGCCTGCACACCGCCCACTCCTTCGAGCAGGCGGCGGACGAACTGTGCTTCATGCTGGGCCCGGTGCTCGCGGCCTTCCTGTGCGGGACGTTCTTCCCCGAGGCGGGCACGCTGGTCGGCGCGGTGCTGCTGCTGACGGGGATGCTCCTGTTCACGACCCGGCGTGCGACGGAGCCGCCGGTCCGCGAGCACATCCCCGCGAAGGCGCCGCTGCGCGCCCCCGGCATGCCCCCGCTGCTCGCGGTCTGTCTGGCGATGGGCGGGATCTTCGGCTCGACGGAGGTCGTCACGCTCGCGTTCGCCGACCGGCAGGGGCACCAGTCGGCGGCCGGTGCCGTACTCGCGCTCCAGGCGGCCGGTTCCTGCGCGGCGGGCCTGCTGTACGGCGCGGCGAAACCCGCCGGGCCGGCGGCGGCACGTCTGCCGTGGTGCGTGGCCGCGATGACCGCTTTGCTGACCCTGCCGCTGCTCGCGGCGAGCCTCACCGGCTCTCTCCTCTGCCTCGCGGGCGCACTGCTGGTCGCCGGGATGGCGACGGCCCCGACGATGGTCACCACCATGACGCTGGTCCAGCGGCGCACCCCCGAGGGCCGGCTGAACGAGGGCATGACCCTCGCGGTGACCGGCCTGCTGGGCGGCATCGCCGGTGGCGGCGCGCTCGGCGGCTGGACGGTGGAGCATGTGTCGGCGACGGCCGGTTACGGAATCCCGGTGACGGCGGCAGCCCTGGCCTTGGCGTTGGCGCTGCTCCAGGCGTCGAATCGCTTCACCGATTGCCCCACAGCCCATTGACGCCCTCTCGCCCCCCGCATACGTTTCGCCTGTCGAAGCGCTTCGACACCATGCGCCGGGAAGTTAGGGACCCCCACATGAAGTTCACCGACGGCTACTGGCTGCTGCGCGAGGGCGTCACCGCGGCCCACCCGGCCGAGGTCCTCGACGTCACCGAGTCGGACGGCGCGCTGGAGTTCCACGCGCCGACCCGGCCCATCCGCTCCCGCGGCGACCTGATGACGGGCCCCGTCCTGACCCTCCGCGCCCACACCCCCCTGCCCGACGTCATCGGCCTGACGCTGACGCACTTCACGGGCGGGCAGCCCCGCGGCCCGGAGTTCGAGCTCACCGACTCCCGGCCGGCCGCGCGGATCGCGTACGACGACGAGCACACGACCCTGACCTCGGGCGAGCTGTCGGTCCGGGTGGCCCGCGGCGGCCCCTGGCACGTCGAGTTCGCCGCGCGCGGCCGGGCGCTCACCAGCAGCGGCCACCAGAGCATGGGCATCATGCGGGACGCGACCGGAGCGCACCACCTGCGCGAACAACTGGTGCTCCGGGTCGGCACGGCCGTCTACGGCCTCGGTGAGCGCTTCGGCCCGCTGGTGAAGAACGGGCAGGTCGTCGACATCTGGCAGGCCGACGGCGGCACGTGCAGCGAACAGGCCTACAAGAACGTGCCCTTCTACCTCACGGACGCGGGCTACGGCGTCTTCGTCGACCACCCGGGCCAGGTGTCCTTCGAGGTCGCCTCGGAGGTCGTGTCCCGGGTGCAGTTCAGCGCGGAGACCCAGGAGCTGACGTACTACGTCATCTACGGCCCGACCCCGAAGGACATCCTGCGCAAGTACACGGCCCTGACCGGCCGCCCGGCCCTGCCGCCCGCCTGGTCGTTCGGCCTGTGGCTGTCGACGTCCTTCACCACCTCGTACGACGAGGAGACGGTGACGTCCTTCATCGAGGGCATGCGGGAGCGCGAGCTGCCCCTGTCCGTCTTCCACTTCGACTGCTTCTGGATGCGCGAGTTCCACTGGTGCGACTTCCAGTGGGATCCGCGGGTCTTCCCGGACCCGGAGGGCATGCTGGCCCGGCTGAAGGCCCGGGGCCTGCGTGTCAGTGTCTGGATCAACCCGTACATCGCCCAGCGCTCCCCGCTGTTCGCCGAGGGCCAGGCGCTCGGGCACCTGCTGAAGCGCCCGGACGGCGACGTCTGGCAGTGGGACATGTGGCAGCCCGGCATGGCCCTGGTCGACTTCACCAGCCCGGCCGCCCGTGACTGGTACGCCGCCAAGCTGGAGGCGCTGCTCGCGCAGGGCGTCGACTGCTTCAAGACCGACTTCGGCGAACGCGTGCCGCTCGATGTGGCCTGGTCCGACGGCTCCGACCCGGAGCGGATGCACAACTACTACACGTACCTGTACAACCGCACGGTCTTCGAGGTGCTGCGCAAGCACCGCGGCGAGGAGGAGGCCGTCCTCTTCGCCCGCTCGGCGACCGCGGGGAGCCAGCAGTTCCCGGTGCACTGGGGCGGCGACTGCGAGGCGACCTACGAGTCGATGGCCGAGTCCCTGCGCGGCGGGCTGTCCCTCGGACTGTCGGGCTTCGGCTTCTGGAGCCATGACATCGGCGGCTTCGAGGGCACCCCGACAGCGGCCCTGTTCAAGCGCTGGCTGGCCTTCGGCCTGCTCTCCTCGCACAGCCGGCTGCACGGCTCCTCGTCGTACCGGGTGCCCTGGCTGTTCGACGAGGAGTCGGTGGAGGTCGCGCGCCACTTCACCCGGCTGAAGCTGCGGCTCTTGCCCTATCTGTACGAGGCGGCCCGGACCGCCCACACCGAGGGCCTGCCGGTGATGCGGGCGATGGTGCTGGAGTTCCCGGACGACCCGGGGTGCGCGCACCTGGAGCGGCAGTACATGCTCGGCCCGGACCTGCTGGTCGCGCCGGTGTTCAGCGACGAGGGCGATGTCACCTACTACGTCCCCGAGGGCACCTGGACCCACTTCCTCACCGGGGAGACGGTGACCGGGCCGCGCTGGGTGCACGAACGCCACGGGTTCCTGAGCGTGCCGCTGCTGGTGCGGCCCGGGGCCGTGATCCCGGTGGGCGCGGTGGACGACCGCCCGGACTACGACCACGCCGCCGGGGTGACCCTGCGGGCGTACGGCCTGCGGGACGGCGACCGGGTGACGGTGCCGGTCGGGGAGGTGACCTTCACGGTCGTGGGTGAGGGGGGCACCCTGCGGGCGTCGTGCAGCGACCCGGCGATCCCCTGGACCCTCGCCGGCGCCGACGGCCACGACGTCCGGCCGTGACAGTCCGGCCATGACAAAGGCCCCGCCGCTCGGAAGCGACGGGGCCTGTGCCCACATGGGATGAGTGGAGATGGCGGGAATCGAACCCGCGTCCAACGGTGCGGAATCAGGGCTTCTCCGTGTGCAGTTCGCTGCGATTTTCTCGGCCCCGGCAATCACGCGAACAAGTCGCCGACGGGCCCAGCCACTGTTTGATTTCCCAGCGAGCCCCGTGACCGGGCTCGATGGTTTAGTTCCCTAGATTATGCCAGGATCCGGGCCGGGAACACTCCCGGGCTGACACCCTTTAGGGTCCTTCACTCACTGCTTATTAGGCAGCGAGGGCGAAGGACTGGGAATCGCGCTTAGTAGTGGCGATTATTTTTTGCGACATATGGTTTACGAGATCATTGCCGCTTCCTCGACACGCTTCCCCTGCTTCGACAGCCGCTGTCGAAACCGATCATCCCCATGTTGTGTTGACAATCCCTCCGGAGAGGGGCGCGCACCCGCCGTGGGGTGCAGTCACCATCGTACGTGACCAACGCGGGTCGGTGCCAGCGTATTCCCTACGCCCCGCGCTGCCTCCGCTTCACCGCCGCGATCGCGCGGTCGGTCTCCCGGCGGTCCTGCTTCTCGCGGAGCGTCTGGCGCTTGTCGTACTCCTTCTTGCCCTTCGCCAGCGCGATCTCGACCTTGGCGCGGCCGTCCTTGAAGTACAGCGCGAGGGGCACGATGGTGTGGCCCGTCTCCCCCGACTTCGACTCCAGCTTGTCGATCTCGGCGCGGTGCAGCAGCAGCTTCCGCTTGCGCCGGGCGCTGTGGTTGGTCCACGTGCCCTGGCTGTACTCCGGCACGTGCACGTTGTGCAGCCACGCCTCGTTGCCGTCCAGCTGCACGAAGCCGTCGGCCAGCGACGCTCGTCCCTGGCGCAGCGACTTCACCTCGGTCCCGGAGAGGACCAGGCCGGCCTCGTAGGTGTCGATGATGAGGTAGTCGTGCCGCGCCTTCTTGTTCTGCGCGATCATCTTGCGCCCTTTTTCCTTAGCCATAGTGCCGTCCATTTTCGCACTACGGAGGGGGCCCCGGGAAAGTCGATTACGACGGGCCCGCGAGGCCGCGCAGCAGGGTCTCGGCCCGCTGGAGGGCTCCGTCGTCGGTTTCCAGGTCGGGCGTGATGCCCCGGCCGTCGACCCCCCGGCCGGAGGGGGTGCGGTAGTGCCCGACGGTCAGCTCCGCGACGGAGCCGTCGGGCAGCCGGCTCGGCATCTGGACCGAGCCCTTGCCGAAGGTGCGGGAGCCCACGACGAGGGCCCGTCCGCGGTCCTGGACGGCACCGGTGAGAAGCTCGGCCGCGCTCATCGTCCCGCCGTCGACGAGCGCGACCAGCGGTCTCGTCGTGTCGCCGCCGGGGTCGGCGTGCAGGGCGCGCTGTTCGCCGTCGACGTCGTACGTGGCGACCAGGCCGCCGTCGAGGAAGGCGGAGGCGGCGGTGACGGCCTCGGTGACCAGGCCGCCGGGGTTGGCGCGCAGGTCGAGGACGATGCCGGCGCCGCGCGGGGCCTGCCGGACGGCCTCGCGGATCCGGTCGCCGGAGCCCTTGGTGAAGGTGTCGACCCTGATCACGGTGACCGCGCCGGCGGCCTCTCGGACGGTGACCGAGTCCGTGGAGAGCTGAGCCCGGCGCAGGGTCTCGCTCCACGCGCGCGTGCCGCGCTCCAGACCGAGGCGGACGGTGGTGCCGGCGGTGGCCTCGGTGGCGTCCCCGCGCAGTAAGGAGACGACCTCGGTGACGGGCCGCCCGTCGGTCTTCTCGCCGTCGACGCTGCGCAGCAGGTCTCCGGGGCGGATCCCGGCGGTGGCCGCGGGCGAGCCGGAGCGCACCTTGGTCACCTCCATCCGGCCGTCCCGTCCGCTGCGGGCCCACAGGCCGACGCCGGTGTACTGGCCGTCGAGGGACTCCTCGAACTCCTCGTACTCGCCCTCGGAGTAGACGGCGCCCCAGCGGTCCCCGCTGCGGCTGACCGCGCGCTTCGCGGCCTCCATCGGGGACTTGCCGTCGGCCATGGCCTCCTCGGCGGCCCGGGCGACATCGGTGTGGCGCCCGGCCGGGGTGGCCGAACGGGCCTCGTCCGGAGCTGACTTCCGGTCGGCCTGCGGGAGCGACCCGGTGGCCGCGCCGGCGACGAGCACGCTCGTGAAGAGCAAGGTCAGGGCCGCCCCGCGGCGGATACGGCGGGGCTGACAGAACGGGTCACGACCTGACATGCCGGTGAGTCTAGGACAAGGGGAAGGGCCGTACGGTCGGTTGACCGCACGGCCCCTGTTGTCATGCGTCACACCTTCAAGTACTTGCGCAGCGCGAAGAACGCGGCCAACGCGGGCATCAGCAGACTTGTCGCGAGGATGAGCGGCAGCTTGGTCAGGACCGCGTCCCAGCCGATGAAGTTGATCAGATTCAGCTTCTCGGACAGCGCCAGACCGTGGTCGATGATGAAGTACCGCGCGACCACCAGGAAGCCGCACGCGACCGCCCCGCCGATGAGCCCGGCGACCGCGGCCTCCATGATGAACGGCGCCTGGATGTAGAAGCCCGAGGCGCCGACCAGACGCATGATGCCGGTCTCGCGCCGCCGGCTGAACGCCGAGACGCGCACGGTGTTGACGATCAGCATCAGCGCGACGACGAGCATCAGCGCCATCACCGCCCGCGCCGCCCAGTTCATGCCGTTGAGCAGACCGAACAGGTTGTCCAGAATGCCCTTTTGGTCCTGAACGGACTGCACGCCGTCCCGCCCGTCGAAGGCGGTCGCGATGACCTGGTACTTCTGCGGGTCCTTCAGCTTGATGCGGTACGACTCCTGCATCTGGTCCGGCGTGAGGGAGCTGGCCAGCGGGGAGTCGCCGAACTGCTCCTTGTAGTGCTTGTACGCCGCGTCCTGCGACTCGTACGTGACCTTCTCGACCACGGCCATCTTGTCGAGGTCGGTGTTGATCTGCTTCTTCTGGTCCTCGGTGACCGCGCCCTTGGCGCAGTTGGGGTCGGACTCGGCGTCGCTCTTGTTGCAGAGGAAGACCGAGACGTTGACCTTGTCGTACCAGTAGCCCTTCATGGTGTTGACCTGGTCACTCATGAGGAGCGACCCGCCGAACAGGGCGAGCGACAGGGCGACGGAGACGATGACGGCGAAGGTCATCGTCAGATTGCGGCGGAGACCGACGCCGATCTCCGACAGGACGAACTGGGCGCGCATGGCGACTGGTTATGCCTTTCCGTGATCTAGGGTGCGGTCTCAGTGCTGGTAGCCGTAGACACCGCGGGCCTGGTCGCGGACGAGGCGGCCCTTCTCCAGTTCGATGACGCGCTTGCGCATCTGGTCGACGATGTTCTGGTCGTGCGTGGCCATCACCACGGTCGTGCCCGTCCGGTTGATGCGGTCGAGCAGCTTCATGATGCCGACGGAGGTCTGCGGGTCGAGGTTGCCGGTGGGCTCGTCGGCGATGAGGAGCTTCGGCCGGTTGACGAAGGCCCGCGCGATGGCGACGCGCTGCTGCTCACCACCGGACAGCTCGCCGGGCATCCGGTCGTCCTTGCCGCCGAGCCCGACGAGG
Organism: Streptomyces sp. NPDC041940; assembly: GCF_055589465.1. Taxonomy (NCBI): domain Bacteria; kingdom Bacillati; phylum Actinomycetota; class Actinomycetes; order Kitasatosporales; family Streptomycetaceae; genus Streptomyces; species Streptomyces sp. NPDC041940. Next base: position 65,175 of record NZ_JBVJBP010000009.1, on the reverse strand, counting down.
TCGAGCACCTGCGGGACGGACTTGCGGATCTCGCCGCGCGACTTGCCGATGACCTCCTGCGCGAAGGCGACGTTCTCGCCGACCGTCTTGTTCGGCAGCAGGCGGAAGTCCTGGAAGACCGTCCCCAGCTGGCGCCGCATCTGCGGCACCTTCCAGTTGGAGAGGCGCGCGAGGTCCTTCCCCAGGACGTGCACCTGCCCGTGACTGCACCGCTCCTCGCGGAGGACCAGCCGCAGGAAGGTGGACTTTCCGGAGCCGGAGGACCCCACGAGGAAGACGAACTCGCCCTTCTCGACCTCCAGGGAGACATCCCTGAGGGCGGGGCGGGTCTGCTTGGGGTAGACCTTGGAGACATTGTCGAATCGGATCACGGATGCACCACGGGTCGCCGGGGGTAGATGAGCGTGACCATACGCGAACCGGGGAGGGCGGCGCAGTCACCGACTGTGGTTGCGCCATGGATGTTCCGTTTTGTACGCCCCTGTGAGAGCGAGCCGCGCGCCCTCCGGAGGAACCTGGCACAGTGGAGAGGGAACGTTCGCGCCCGCACGAGCGTTACACACAAGAACCGGCGCAAGGAGGGCGAGCGCATGACGTACGACCGGCTGGTGTGCGCGAACTGCGCGGCCCCCGTGAGCGAGGGCAGGTGCCCCGTCTGCCGCGCGAACCGCGAGCGGCTGCAGCAGGAGAACTTCCTCGCGAATCTGAACCCGATGACGCTGATCGCACTGCTGACGGTGCTGATCGCGGCAGTGGCGCTGCTGGCCCACCAGACCGCGTAACACCGCGCACCGCAGACACGCAGACACGGCCGAGGGCCCGGAGCATTGCGCTCCGGGCCCTCGGCTTCACGCCGTGCCTACGGTCCGTACGGACGCGGCTACCGTCAGGCGGCAGCCCCGCCGCGGCCGCCCACGAGGCGCGGCAGGAGGCGGAAGCCGACACCGCCGGCGATCATCGTGGCGGCGCCGATCACCAGGAAGGTGGTCTGCGCGGCACCCGTCTCGGCGAGCTCCGCACCGTTGCCCTGAGCCTGGGCCTGGGCCTGGCCCTGCGGGGCCGCCGGGGTGGAGTCCGAGCCGGTGTCCGTGAGGGAGGAGGAGCCCTCCTCCTGCGGGGAGGTGCCGCCGTCGGGGTCGGTGTTGTTGCCGCCACCGGTGCTGCCACCGTTGCCGTTGCCGTTGCCGCCGCCGGTGCCGTTCCCGTTACCCGGGTCGGTCGGCGCGTCGGTCGGGTCCTCGGTCGGCTCGGTGGGCTCCTCCGTGGGCTCCGTCGGCTCGTCCGTGGGCTCCTCGGTCGACGGCGGGTCGGTCGGGATGTCCGTGGGCGGGTCGGTGGGGATGTCGGTGGGCGGGTCCGTCGGCGTCGGGGCCGGACTGGGCGACTCGGCGGCGCACAGGATGCCGAGCAGGCAGTTGTCGGTCTCCGCGGCGGATGCGGCACCGGCGGCGGTCAGCGAGGCACCGGCCGCGATCACGGCACCGGCCGCTATCCGTGCGACACGGATCCGCGTCTTCTTCGTCATGTGGTTGCTACCCCCAGTAGCTCGTCAGTGAGGCAGGGCTCGGGGCTGCGATCGACAGGGCGGCTGCGGTGAAAAAAGCCCCCCGGTTCACATGCGCCCCAGAGACACGCATGCCGCGCTTTACCCTTCCCATTTTTCAAGAACACGTCAAGGGCGTTTGCGGGCGCCATGTCCAACTCTGAGGGCTATGCGGAGAGTCGAACTCTGTGAGTGTGATGTAAAAGGTGGACATCCGGACACAGAAAAGGCAACCGCCGCGCTCATGGCGGCAGTTGCCTTGTCGACAAACTTACTTCTCCTGCTGCTTGCGCCAGCGAATTCCGGCCTCCAGGAACCCGTCGATCTCACCGTTGAACACGGCCTCGGGGTTGCCGACCTCGCACTCGGTGCGCAGGTCCTTGACCATCTGGTACGGGTGCAGCACGTACGAACGCATCTGGTTGCCCCAGGAGTTGCCGCCGTCGCCCTTGAGGGCGTCCATCTTGGCCTGCTCCTCCTGGCGGCGCCGCTCCAGCAGCTTGGCCTGGAGCACGTTCATGGCCGTCGCCTTGTTCTGGATCTGCGAGCGCTCGTTCTGGCAGGAGACGACGATGCCGGTGGGGATGTGGGTGAGGCGCACCGCGGAGTCGGTGGTGTTGACGCCCTGGCCGCCGGGGCCGGAGGAGCGGTACACGTCGACGCGCAGTTCGGACTCGTCGATCTCGATATGGTCGGTCTGCTCGACCACGGGCAGGACCTCGACGCCCGCGAAGGAGGTCTGGCGGCGCCCCTGGTTGTCGAAGGGCGAGATGCGCACGAGCCGGTGGGTGCCCTGCTCGACGGAGAGCGTGCCGTACGCGTAGGGCGTCTGGACGGCGAAGGTGGTCGACTTGATGCCGGCCTCCTCCGCGTACGACGTCTCGTAGATCTCGGTCTTGTAGCCGCGCTGCTCGGCCCACCGCAGGTACATGCGCTGGAGCTTCTCGGCGAAGTCGGCGGCGTCGACGCCGCCCGCCTCGGCGCGGATGTTCACCAGGGCCTCACGGGAGTCGTACTCGCCGGAGAGGAGGGTGCGGACCTCCATCTCGTCCAGCGCCTTCTTCACGGCCGTGAGCTCGGACTCGGCCTCGGCGCGGGTGTCCGGGTCGTCCTCCTCCTCGGCCATCTCGAAGAGGACGCCCAGGTCGTCGAGGCGACCGCGCAGGGCCTCGGCCTTGCGCACCTCGGCCTGGAGGTGGGACAGCTTGCTGGTGATCTTCTGCGCCTCATCGGGGTTGTCCCACAGGGACGGCGCGGCCGCCTGCTCCTCGAGCACGGCGATGTCTGCCCTCATCTTGTCGAGGTCCAGAACGGCCTCGATCGACTCCATGGTCGAGGAGAGGGACTTGAGCTCTTCGGATACATCGACGACTGCCACGCCTCCAGCGTAACGGCTCCGCCCGGCGGCCATCGCCGGGCGGTCGGAGCCGACGGGCCGGGGAGACCACGGACGGGCCACCCCCGCGCTCCGGGCCGGGTCAGGGCGACTGTGGGGCCGAGTTCCTCGTGTCCTGGGGAGGGGGGCTCGTGTCGTCGTCCGAGGTGGACAGCCACGCGCCGACGCCGATCGCGGCCGCCAGGGCGATCGCGGCCGCGCCCAGTGCCACGCGGCGGCGTCGGGCGGCGGCGCGGTTGCGGGCCGAGCCGGGCCGTGGGGTGCCGGTGGTGCGCGGGGCGCGGGCCGTGCCGTGGGCGCCGCCGGCCAGTTCGTCGGGGGCGGGGACGCGCATCGAGGTGTGGGTGTCGCGGTTGGAGTCGGCCGGTTTCGCACCCGGGACGAGAGGGACCGCGCCGCGCCGCCGGATCCGCTCCCCGGCCGGGGCGGGTCCGGCCGGCTGCTCCTCGCGGTCGTCCTCCTCCGCGGCCTCCGGGTCGGGCTCGTCCACCTCCAGCGGCGGCATGCCCGCGAGCATCGGCAGCAGCTCCCGCAGCCGCGCCCCGAGCTCCGAGGCCCGCAGCCGCGAGGCCGGCGCCTTGGCCAGGCACTGCACGAGGAGTTGCCACAGCTCGTCGGGGATGCCGGGCAGCGGGACGACCGTCTCCGTGACGTGCCTGCGCAGCACCGCGCCCGGATGGCCGCCGCCGAACGGGGTGAAGCCCGCGAGCAGCTCGTAGAGGACCGTGGCGAGCGCGTAGATGTCGACGGAGGCGCGCGGCGGAAGGCCCTCGACGATCTCCGGGGCGAGGTAGTCCGGCGTGCCGATGATCTTCGTGGCCTTGGTCCGGCGCGGGGTGTCGATGAGCTTCGCCACGCCGAAGTCGGTCAGCAGCGCGCGGTGGGAGCCACCGGGGCCGAGCGGGCCCCGCATGTCCAGGAGCACGTTCTCCGGCTTCACGTCCCGGTGCACGACGCCCGCGGCGTGCGCCGCGGCCAGCCCGTCGGCGATGTCGGCCGCGATCGCCACGGCCGCCTCGGGCGGCAGCCGGCGTTCCCGCTCCAGCCGGGTCCGCAGATCAGTACCGCGGACGAGGTCCATGACCAGCGCCAGGTCGTTGCCGTCCACCACCAGGTCGCGCACGGACACGACGTGCGGGTGCTCCAGGCCGAGCAGCGCCGTCCGCTCCTGCACGAAGCGTCCGACGAGTTCCTGGTCGGACGCGAGGTCCTCGCGCAGCAGCTTGACGGCGACCGGGCCCTCGGGACCCTCGCCCAGCCACACCGTGCCGGCGCTGCCCCGCCCCAGGATCTGGTGGGCGGTGTACCGGCTGCCGATCTTCCGTGCCAAGGCTGCTCCTACCGACGCGTGTTGTCGCTAAAACTACGCGCAGGAAGAGCCAACCTTCACCGCCCGGGCGGAAATCACCCGCCAGGTGTCGACAAATCACCAACCCCGTAAGAGGGTTCGGGGCGATTCGTGCTCAAGCACCCCCGCCGTTGTCGAGCTTCTCGAACCAGCCGGTCACGGCGTTGAACCAGTCGGCGAGCTGGTCCCAGTAGCCCTTGCCGGTGCCGATCCACTCCTGGAGCGGGCTCAGTTCCCAGATCAGCCAGCCGGCGACGAACAGGATGACGATCGTGAAGAGACAGCCCTTCAGACAGCCGAGCCCGGGGATCCGCATCGGATTCGCGCTGCGCTGCCGCGGCTGCCGGGGCTCGCGCTGCGGCCGCTGGGGCTGTTGCGGCTGCTGCGGCTGAGGAGGCGGCGGGGGCGGGGCGTAGCGCTGCGGCTGCTGGGCCTGATGCTGCGGGGCGTACTGCTGGGGCTGCTGCTGCGGATGGCCGTAGCCGGGTCCGGGCTGGGGCTGCCGACCTCGCTGCGGAGGCTGCTGCGGCCGGGCGACCTGGCGCTGGGGGCGGCGGCGCAGCGGGTCCTGCCCCGGGTCGAGGTAGTTCTGGACCTGCGTCTGCTCGTTGCGGTCGCGGGCGGCCCGCAGCTGGTTCTGCCAGGGGTGCGGGTCCTCGGGCCCGCCGCCCTGGCCCTGCTGACCGGGGTGGCCGGGCGATCCCGGCGGGACCGGCGGCATGACGGCGGTCGGGTCGGCCGCGCCCCGGTGGGGCAGGACCGAGGTGGGGTCGCCGGCACCGGCCGGGCCGCCGGTCTGCGGCATGAAGCTGGTCGCCGCGTTCGGGTCGTACGAACCCGCGCCCTGCGGGAGGACCTGGGTGGGGTCGGCCTCGCCGGACATGTCCGGTACGGGCGCGGGCGCCGGGTCGGGCGCCAGGAGCATGCCGACGCCCTCAGCGGCGGCGATCTGCGCGGAGTTGGCGTGCACGCCGATGCCCTCGGCGACGACGCGCAGGCCGCGGGCGAGGTTCTCGGCGCTGGGCCGCTCGTCCGGGTTCTTGCGCAGACAGCGCTCGATGACCGTCCACAGCGGGTCGGGGGCCGTGGAGGGGCGGCGCGGCTCGGCGCTCAGGTGCTGGTGCAGCACCTCAAGGGCGGAGCCGCCGGCGAACGGCGGACGGCCGGTGACCAGCTCATACATCAGGATGCCGGCGCCGTAGATGTCCACGGCGGAGGTCTGCGGACGGCCCTCGGCGCCCTCGGGCGCGACGTACGCCGGGGTGCCGACGAACTCCTGGGTGCGGGTCAGCCCCGGGGAGTCGGCGAGGCGGGCGATGCCGAAGTCGGTCAGCAGCGGGTGCATCCGGCCGTCGTACTGCTGGAGCAGGACGTTGGCCGGCTTGAGGTCGCGGTGGACGACACCGTCGGCGTGACTGGCGGCGAGCGCGTCGGCGATCTGCGCGGTGAGCAGGGCCGCGGCGACGGGGCTGAAGGGGCCGTTCTCGCGCAGGTAGCGGTGCAGGTCGGGGCCCTCGACGAGGTCCATGACCAGGGCCAGCAGATCGCCCTCGACCACCAGGTCACGGACCCGGACGATGTTGGGGTGGGTCAGCCGGAGCAGGACGGAGCGCTCCCGGAGGAACCGCATCACGACGTCCGCGTCGTTCGCCAGCTCCTCCTTGAGGACCTTGATGGCGACGGTCTCGCCGGGCTGTCCCGGCACGGCCGCCTCGGCGCCCGCGGTCTCGCGCTGGCGGGCTCGCCAGACGGTGCCCGTGGCGCCGCGTCCGAGCGGCTCCTCGAGCAGGTACTTGCTGCCTACCGGCCGCACGTCATGCGCTCCCTGCTGCTTGCCTTGCCTGCTGGCCTGTGTCCGACCCACTGTAGTGCCGCCATGCCGGGGACCGGGGTGTCGGCTTTCTGTGGGTCTTACGTAGCCGCTCTCACATCCGTTCGAAGCGAAGACGCTCACCTCGGTCTTGTGGTTGCTGATAACGAACGTGACTGATCTCAAGAGGTCGCCTGTGGGTCATCTCTCAGGCACTTTTGCGGGCAGAGCCGACCAATCAAGATCACCTTTTCCCGAGCGAGGGGCGCGGTGTCAGTGGCAGGTGCGAGGATGCCTGCAGTATTGGCCGACGTGCTGGGGCGGGGTGGGGGACTCCGCGCCCGGGCAGAAGGGACCGCTGACGGCGATGCAGATCCGGCTGACCGTCGTAGACCCGCTGGGCCCGTCGGCGCCGGCGCAGGGCCGTGCCCCACGCAGCGACGTGCTGGTGACGGCGCCCGCCGGTACGGCGCTCGCGGCGGTGGCCTCGGGGCTCGCCCAGGTGGTCTCCGGCGGCGACGGCTCGGGCACGGTGGTGCTGTACGCCGGGGAGCAGCGGCTCGACGCCCAGCGCTGCACGCTCGGCGAGCCCCCGCTGACCGACGGCGCGGTGCTGTCCGTGGGCGCGCCGGGCGAGCCGGAGCCGCACCCCGAGCTGGACGACGCCCCGGCCCAGCTCCAGGTGGTCGCCGGCCCCGACGCCGGCGGCGTCCATCTGCTGCACGGCGGCGAGATCCGCGTCGGCCGCTCCGCCGACGCCGACGTGCCCCTCGACGACCCGGACGTCTCGCGGCTGCACTGCGCGGTGACCGTGGGGGCCGACGGCCGCGTCGCGGTCGCCGACCTGGACTCCACGAACGGCACGACGCTGGACGGCCGCCCGGTGAGCGGCCGCGCGGTCCGGTTCGCGCCCGGGGCGCTGCTGCGGATCGGCGAGTCGGCCCTGCGGCTGGCTCCCGCCGGAGGACCGGGCGCCCGGGTCGGCACGACGCCGGACGGGGAGGGTCACGTGCGCGTGCCGGACCCCGCCGGGGACGACGGCTCGGCGGCCCACCCGCACACGACGAACCCGACGCCGGCCGGGCCTTCCGGTCCTACGCGGCATGCCTACGGCTCGGCGGCCTGGAGCACATCGGGTACTGCCGGGCGGGGCTCCGGCGACCCGGCCGTGGTGCCGGGGCAGGGCGGGGCGCCCCGGGTCGAGAGCAGGGGTGCGGGGGCTGCCGCGGAGGGCAGGCCGGGCGCCGGTGGGCGTGGGCGGAGGGTCTCACGGGCCCCGGGAGGTTCCGCCGGTTTGCCCGACGACACCTCGCGCGCCTCCGTCCGTGAAGGGCGCCCGTCCTCACCGGACGGCGTGGCCCGGCCGCCCCAGCAGCGCGGCGCCGCCGAGGGCTCGTCGTCGCCCATGACCTCCCCGGACGGCCCGGACCACGCCTCCCGGCAGCGCGACGCGTCGTCGCAGGCGGGCCTCGGCGACGGCGACACCCACGCGGGGCGCTTCGGAGCGGGGGCGCCGGGCGGGGGATTCGCCGGTGGCGGGGCGTACCCGGGCGGCGGGGCGTACGGCACCGGTGAGGCGTACGCCGCCGACAGGGCTGACGGCACTGGTGGGGCCCACCGCACCGGCAGGACAGACGGCACCGGTGGGGCGTACGGCACCGGCCCTGGTGCCGGAACCGTCGACGGGCCGGCCTCCGCGGCTGCCGGGACGGGACGGGGGGCCCGCTCCGGCGGCAGCCCGCGTCCGGGCGACCCGGCCGGGTCGCCGCACGCGGGCCGAGACGCTCGCTCCGATGGCACCCCCGGGCAGGGCACTCCGGCCGGCTTCCCGGACGAACCTTCCGGGCGGGGGCGCAAGGGCACGCCCCTCCGGGGGACCGACATACCTCAAGGGACCCGCAGGCGGGGCGGGCTCGGGGCGTGGGCCCGGCGGCTGGCCGGAGGGCGTGGCGAGCAGGGGCCGGACCCGCGCGAGGTGTACGAGGACGAGCCGCCCGGCGGGACGGCGGAGCGCCCGGCCGTCGTGCCGGCGGCGCCGGAGACCTGGCCGGATCCGGCCACTCTGCTGCTGACGGCACTGGGCCCGGGACCCCGGCTGTGGGAGCGCGGCCCGGGCCACCCGGAGGTGCTCGCGGTGCGCCTCGGCACGGCCGACCGGGCGGTGCCGGACGGCTCGGGCCTGCTGCCCGCGGTGCCGGTGACGGCCGGGCTGCGCGAGGCCGGTGCGCTGGGTCTCGCCGGGCCGCGGGCGCGGCTCGGCGGGCTGGCCCGTGCCCTGCTGGCCCAGCTCGCCACGTTGCACTCCCCCGACATGCTGGAGATCGTCCTGCTCGCCGCGGACCGCTCCCGCCCGCTGGACGAGCGCACCGCCGAGTGGTCCTGGCTGGGCTGGCTGCCGCATGTCCGGCCCGGGCACGGCCAGGACTGCCGGCTGCTCCTCGCCCACGACCGGGAACAGGCCGCGGCCCGCACCGACGAGCTCCTCCGCCGTCTGGAGGACCAGCTGGCGGACACGGGGGCGGCGAGCGCCGACCCCGTCACCGGCCACCCGGCCCCGGACGACAGACCTGATACGGACGCTTCCGCCCCCTTCCCCGGCCCGTTCACCGTGCTCGTCGTGGACGGCGACCCCGGCGGAGCCGATCTGCGCGAGGCCGTGGCGCGGCTGGCGGCCGAGGGCCCGCAGGCCGGGATACACGTGCTGTGCCTGGCCGAGACCCCCGCCGCCTCCCCGGCCTCGCCGGTGACGGAGACCTACGAGGCGGCCTGCGCGGTGTCGCCGACGTTCCGGGAGTGCGGTGCGGTCGCGCTGCTCAGCGGGGACGTGGCGACGGCGCTGCGGCTGATGCGCGTGGCCCGCGCCGGAGCAGGCTCCGCGCCGGCCGGTCACGGCACGGTCGCCACCGTGGACGCGGTCTCCCCCGCCTGGGCCGAGCGCTTCGCCCGGGCGCTGGCGCCCCTGCGGACGGACGCCGCGACGAGCGAGCGGCAGCCGCGGGTCTCCGCGCCGCTGCCCCAGGCGGCCCGGCTGCTGGACGAGCTGGGCCTGGCCCGGGCCACCCCGGCGTCGCTGATGGCGCGCTGGGCGGACGCGGCCGACGACGCGGACGCGCTGGGCGGTCGGGTGCGCGCGGTGCTGGGCGCCGGGCCGCGCGGCCCGGTCGGCGCGGACCTCGCGGCCCAGGGACCGCATCTGCTGATCGAGGGCCCGCCGGGCAGCGGCCGCACCGAGCTGCTGCGGGCGGTCGTCGCGTCCCTGGCCGCCGCCGAGCGGCCGGACCGGCTGGGCATCGTGCTCGTCGACGGCCGGGGCGGTCCCGGCCCCGGCTCGGGCTCGGGCGGCGGGCACGGCGAGGGCCTGCGGGTGTGTACGGACGTACCGCATGTCACCACGCATCTCTCGGCCCACGACCCGGTCCGGATGCGGGAGTTCGCACAGTCGCTGAGCGCCGAGCTGAAGCGGCGGGCCGAGCTGCTGGGCCGGTCCGACTTCGCCGAGTGGCACAGCGGCCGTGAGCTGTCGGGCCGTGTGGTCGCCCAGCGCACGGCCACGGCCCGGGGCGGCGACCGTACCGAGGCCGCCGCCGGGGCCGGTGCCGGGGATCTCGACTCCCCGTCCAGTTCGACCATGCGGCTGCGGCCCGGAGCGGCCCGGCGGCAGCAGGAGGCGGCGTCACCGCTGCCCCGGCTCGTCGTGGTCGTCGACGATCTGGACGCCCTGGTCTCCCCCGCGCTCGGCTCGACCGGGCGGCCCGCGGCCGGCTCGGTGATGCGCGCGCTGGAAGCCGTGGCCCGGGAGGGCGAGCGGCTGGGCGTCCACCTGGTGACGGCCTCCGGCCCCTGCCCCCGTACGGCGGAGACGGAACCGGCCCGCCGGGCCACCCTGCGCGTCAAGCTGGAGGCCCCGGCGCCGGGTCCGGACGAGCCCGCGCCCGGCCGGGGCAGCCTGACCTGCGCGGACGGGCGGGTCACGCCGCTGCAGGGCGGGCGGGTCACCGGCCGTATCCCCCGGACGGCGACCCTGCGCCCCACGGTCGTACCGCTGGAATGGCACCGCATGGGTGACCCTCCGGCCCGGCGCCCGGTGCGGGAGCTCGGCAACGGCCCGACCGACCTGGCACTGTTGGCCAGCGCGCTGGAAAGGGCGGCGAGGGAGGTCTCGGCGGCAGAAGTGCCGTCCCTTCTCTAGCAGTCGTCAGCACGCGTGCATGGCACTGGCCGGAAGCCGACCCCGCCCGTGGATCAGAGGTTCAGTCCCTGGTCACGAGGGAGTCACGATCCCCCGCTTGACAGCCGACGCCATCTTGCCGCCCCCGCACACCCGGGCGTAGACCAGACCGCACGGGAGCGCGCTCGACGTTCGACGAGGAACGAAGAACGGGGCAGTCATGCGCATGACGAGCAGCACCATCCGGACACGCTGGTCGCCCAAGCGGGACAAGGCGACCCTCCAGCACCGCAGAACCGCCAAGGCCGCGGCCGCCGTGGCCGCGGGAGCGCTCGCGCTCTCGCTCACCGCCTGCGGAGGCGACGGCGACAAGAGCGGTGGAAGCCAGGGCACCGCCGAGGAGACCGCCGACAACGTCACCCTGCCGAAGCTGGACGGGACGAGCCTGGAGATCGCCGCCGTGTGGAGCGGTACCGAACAGGCCAACTTCAAGAAGGTCCTGGCGGAGTTCGAGAAGCGCACGGGCGCCAAGGTCACCTTCGTGCCCGCCCAGGACCCGATCATCAACTTCATCGGTTCGAAGGTGGCCGGCGGGCAGCCGCCGGACATCGCGATGCTGCCGCAGCCGGGCGCCATCAAGCAGGCCGTGGACAAGGGCTGGGCCAAGCCGCTGGGCTCCGACGCCCTCAAGGAGCTCGGCGAGAACTACTCGCAGGGCTGGCAGGACATCGGCAAGGTGGGCGGCAAGCAGTACGGCGTCTACTACAAGGCCGCCAACAAGTCCCTGATCTGGTACAACAACCAGGTCTTCGAGAACGCCGGGGCCAGCGAGCCCGAGACCTGGCCGGATCTGCTCAGCACCGCGCAGACGGTCTACGACTCCGGCGTCACCCCGTTCTCCGTCGGCGGCGCCGAGGGCTGGACGCTGACCGACTGGTTCGAGAACGTCTACCTCTCCCAGGCGGGCCCGGAGAAGTACGACCAGCTGGCCCAGCACGAGATCAAGTGGACGGACCCGTCCGTGAAGGACGCGCTGACCACGCTCGCGCAGGTCTGGGGCAAGCCGGACTACATCGCGGGCGGGGCGAACGGGGCGTTGCAGACCGACTTCCCGGCCTCCGTCACCCAGGTCTTCACCGGCGGGGACCAGCCCAAGGCCGCCATGGTCGCCGCGGGCGACTTCGCGCAGGTCAACATCCCCTCCAGCATGAAGGTCGGCACGGACGCGAAGGTGTTCCCGTTCCCGGCGGTCGGTGACAACGGGCCGGTGGTCTCGGGCGGCGACGCGGCCGTGATCCTGGAGGACTCGAAGGGGGCGCAGGCCCTGGCCACCTGGCTCGCCTCGCCCGACGCGGCACAGATCCAGGCCAAGCTGGGCGGCTACCTCTCGCCGAACAAGAACGTGCCGGACTCCGCGTACCCGAACGCGGTGCAGCAGAAGATCGCCAAGGCGCTCATCGGCGCCGGTGACGACTTCCGCTTCGACATGTCCGACCAGACCCCGCAGGCCTTCGGCGGCACACCGGGCAAGGGCGAGTGGAAGATCCTGCAGGACTTCCTGAAGAACCCGAAGGACATCGCGGGTACCCAGGCGAAGCTGGAGGCCGAAGCGGCCGCGGCCTACGGAGACTGATGTCATGACGTCGGCCACGGCGGCAGGGGGCAACGGGCCCTCTGCCGCTCCCAAGACGCGCAAGAGCGTGACCGGCACCCGCAGGACCGTCGTGGCGCTGTTCCTGCTGCCCGCGCTCGTCCTGCTCGGCGCGCTCGTGGTGTACCCGATCGGGTACTCGGTCGTGCGCAGCTTCTACGACCAGCCCGGCGAGAGCTTCGCCGGGCTGGACAACTACAAGGCGCTCTTCACCGACGACGGCATCCGCACCGCGCTGAAGAACAACGTGTTCTGGGTGGTGTTCGCGCCGACGGTCGCGACGGCGCTCGGCCTGGTCTTCGCGGTGCTGACCGAACGGGTGCGCTGGGGTACGGCGTTCAAGCTGGTCGTCTTCATGCCGATGGCGATCTCGATGCTGGCGGCGGGCATCATCTTCCGCCTGGTGTACGACCAGGATCCGGACAAGGGCGTGGCGAACGCGGTGTGGGTGGGCGTGCACGACACGTTCGCCCAGGCGTCGGCGTTCCCGAAGGCCCACCCGGGCCGTGAGTCGCCGCTGGAGCCGGCCGGCGGCGGCGCGTTCATCACCAAGTCGCCCGTCCGCGCGGGCGAGACCGTCTCGCTGCCGCTGGTGGGTGTGGCGCCCGATCTGATGCCCGACGGCGCGAAGGCCGCAGTGGCGCCGAGGCCCGAGCCGGACAAGATCACCGGTACGACCTGGCAGGACTTCACCCGCGGCAAGGGCGTGGGCACGCTGGGCGGGGTCGACGCGGCCGAACTGGGCTACGCCGGTATGAAGGTCGAGGCGGTGAAGGACGGCCGGGTGGTGGCGTCGGCGACGGCGGCCGGCGACGGCACCTTCACCCTGCCGGCCTCGGCGGACAGGGCCCAACTGAGGCTTCCGGCAAGCAACTTCAAGGAGCCTTACAACGGCCTGGACTGGCTCGGCCCGTCCCTGGTCACCCCGTCCATCATCGGCTCGTACATCTGGATGTGGGCGGGCTTCGCGATGGTGCTGATCGCGGCCGGGCTCGCGAGCGTGCCCCGGGAGCTGCTGGAGGCCGCCCGGGTCGACGGAGCGAGCGAGTGGCAGGTGTTCAGACGGGTCACGGTGCCGCTGCTGGCGCCGGTCCTCGCGGTCGTCACCGTCACCCTGATGATCAATGTGCTGAAGGTCTTCGACCTGGTCTTCATCATCGCCCCCGGCTCCGCCCAGGACGACGCGAACGTCCTGGCCCTGGAGCTGTACCGCAAGGGCTTCTCCGAGGACCAGCCGGGTATCGCCAGCGCCATCTCGGTGTTCCTGCTGCTGCTCGTGATCCCGGTGATGTGGTTCAACGTGCGTCGGCTGAGGCGGGAGGTGCGGCGATGAAGGCGAAGCAGTCGCTGGGGTCCCGGCTCGCCGAGAGTGTCAGCGGTGGGCTGGTGAGGGTGTTCCTCATCCTGGTCGGCCTGTTCTGGCTGGTGCCGACGATCGGTCTGCTGCTGGCCAGTCTCCGCTCGCCCGAGGACATCGCGGCGAGCGGCTGGTGGAAGGTGTTCACGGAGCCCACGCAGATCACCTTCGACAGCTACGCGAAGCTGCTGGAGAACGACGACATCACCGGTTCCCTGCTGAACACGGTGTGGATCACCGTCCCGGCGACCCTGCTGGTCGTGATCATCGGCTCGCTGGCGGGCTACGCCTTCGCGTGGATGGAGTTCCCGGGCCGGGACTGGTGGTTCCTGGCCGTGGTCGGCCTGCTGGTCGTACCGGTGCAGGTCGCGCTGATCCCGATCGCCGAACTCTTCGGCAACATCGGCATCTTCGGCTCGGTGCTCGGCGTGGTGCTCTTCCACGTCGGATTCGGTCTGCCGTTCGCGGTGTTCCTGCTGCGGAACTTCTTCGCCGAGATCCCACGAGAGCTGCTGGAGGCGGCACGCCTGGACGGGGCGGGTGAACTGCGGCTGTTCTTCCGAGTCGTGCTGCCGCTCGGCGGCCCGGCGATCGCCGCCCTCGGCATCTTCCAGTTCCTGTGGGTGTGGAACGACATGCTGGTCGCGCTGATCTTCTCGGACTCCGGGAGCCAGCCGATCACGGTCGCGCTCCAGACGCAGGTACGGCAGTTCGGCAACAACATCGACGTGCTGGCACCCGGCGCGTTCATCTCGATGGTGGTCCCGCTGGCCGTCTTCTTCGCGTTCCAGCGGCAGTTCGTGTCCGGCGTGATGGCTGGGGCGGTCAAGTAGCCGTAATAGCAAGGCAGTTGGAGGGGCGGGCCGGTGGCGGTCCGCCCCTTCCACATTCCCCCGGATGACGTAGCCGCCGTAACCAAGTGGCCCTCTGGGCCGTTCCCGGGCCGAACGCCCGCGCCGACCGATGGATGCCTCTTGCCCAGGTTCAGTGTCATTGTCCCCGCATACCAGGTTCAGGCGTACCTGCACGAGTGCCTGGAGTCGGTGCTCTCCCAGTCCTGTCCCGATCTGGAACTGATCGTCGTCGACGACTGCTCGCCGGACGCGTGCGGCGCGATCATCGACGAGTTCGCCGCCCGTGACGCGCGTGTACAGCCCGTCCATCTGCCGAAGAACGTCGGCCTCGGCCCCGCCCGCAACGCCGGCGTGGCGCACGCCGGCGGCGACTACCTGCTGTTCCTCGACGGCGACGACACCCTCACGCCGGACGCGCTGCGCTCCATCGCCGACCGGCTGAAGGAGACCGGCGAGCCGGACGTCCTGGTCTTCGACTACGCGCGCACCTACTGGACGGGCGAGGCGGTCCGCAACCAGGCGGCCCTGCGGCTCTCCGAGGAGGGCCCGGCCCCGTTCCGCCTGGAGGACCGGCCGGGTCTGCTGAAGCTGCTGATGGTCGCCTGGAACAAGGCCTACCGGCGGGAGTTCGTCGAGGAGAAGGGGTTCGTCTTCCCGCCCGGCTACTACGAGGACGCGCCGTGGACGTACCCGGTGCTGATGACGGCCGAGTCGATCGCGACCCTCGACCGCGTCTGCGTGCACTACCGGCAGCGGCGGATGGGCAGCATCCTGCGCACCACCAGCGAGCGGCACTTCGACGTCTTCGACCAGTACGACCGGGTGTTCGCGTATCTCGACCAGCGCCCCGAGCTGGACCGGTGGCGGCCGGCGCTGTTCCGCCGCATGGTCCACCACCTGGCGATCGTGTACTCCCGGCCGGACCGGCTGCCGCGCGGCTCACGGGCGGACTTCCTGCGCCGGGCCCGCGCCCACTACCGCCGCTACCGCACCCCGGGCCCGCCCGTCCCCCTGCGCGCCCGGGTGCACCACACCCTGATCCGCTTCGGCATGCACCGCACCTACCGCACGCTGCGGCTGACGGCGGCCCTGCACCGCGCCGCCGCCAGAACCACCGGCACGCTGCTGCACGGTCTGCGGGCCGCCGCACTCCGGGTCCACTACGGCATCCAGCGCTGCCTCCCCGTACGTGACCGGGCCGTCTTCGCCGCCTACGACGGCCGCGGCCACGGCTGCAACCCGGGCGCGCTGGAATCCACGATCCGCGACCTCGCGCCGCACATCCGCACGGCGTGGATCGCCCGTCCGGAGCACCACCACGCCAGTCCGCCCGGCCCGCGCTGCCTCGTCCCCGGGACGGCCGCCTACTGGACGGCGCTCGCCCGTTCCCGGTACCTGGTCAGCAACACCGACTTCGACGACCGCCTGGTCAAGCGCCGGGGCCAGGTCCTGATCCAGACCGGGCAGGGCACCCCGCTGGGGCACATCGGCCTGGACCTCCAGGAACGCCCGGCGGCGGCCCGCGGCAGGGACTTCGCCCGGCTGCTCAAGGGCGTCGACCAGTGGGACTACGTGCTGTCCGCCAACCGCCACACCACCCTGACCCAGGAGCGCGTCCACCCCGGCCGCTACACCACGCTGGAGTACGGCTACCCGCGCAACGACGTGTTCCGGACGGCGACCCCGGCGGACGTGGCCCGGCTGCGCGCTTCCCTGGGCATCCCCGAGGGCACGGTGGCGATCCTCTACGCGCCGACCCACCGCGACTACCGCCGCTCCCAGCACCGCACCCTCGACCTCCAGCGGATCGTGCGGCGCCTCGGCCCGCGCTTCATCGTCCTGGCCCGCGCCCACCACGCCTACGGCGCCCCGCTGACCACCACCCGCGGCCGGGTCGTCGACGTCAGCGACCACCCGAGCGTGGAGTCGCTCTGCCTGGCCTCGGACGCCCTGGTCACGGACTACTCGTCGCTGATGTTCGACTACGCCAACCTGGACCGGCCGATCGTGATCCACGCGGATGACTGGGAGGCGTACGAGGCGGCCCGGGGCACCTACTTCGACCTGCGCGCCTCCCCGCCGGGCGCCCTCGCGCGCGGCGAGGACGAGCTGATCGACATCTTCGCCACCGGCCACTGGCGGGGCTCCCGATCGACCCAGCTGCGCGCGGCGTTCCGCGAGCGGTTCTGCGCCTACGACGACGGACGGGCCGCCGAGCGGGTCGTCCGCCGCGTCGTTCTCGGGGAGTCGGAGCTGCCGCCCGTCGTCCCGCTCGGCGAACGCCGTCCGGTGCCGTCGGCGGCGGCCTCGCTGACGCGCGAGCCGCTCGCCACGGTGCCGCGCCCGGCCGGTCCCTCGTCCTGAGAAGCCCCCAGGTCCCCAAGCCCCTGACAGAAAGAGCAGAATGCCCCGCTTCAGCATCGTCGTCCCGTCCCATGGGGTCGCGGGCCGGCTGTCCCTGGCGCTGGACTCGGTCCTCGCCCAGTCGTTCGGCGACTTCGAGCTGATCCCGGTGTGCGACGCACCCGACGCGCCGGCGGCCGAGGTCGTCGCCGGGTACGCCGAGCGGGACTCCCGGGTGACGCCGGTGCACTCCCCGCCGTCGGCCGGTCTGGCCGGGGCGCGCAACACCGGGCTGCGGGCGGCCGTCGGCGGGCATGTGCTGTTCCTCGACGGCGACGACGTCCTGGTCCCGGGGGCGCTGGCGGCGCTGGACGCCCGGCTGAGCGCGGTGGGCGACGGGGTCGCGCCGGTGGACGTCCTGTACGTCGAGCACGAGCGCGCCCCCTGGTGGGAGGGCGAGCCTGCCAACCCGGCCGCGCCCCTGCTGGCCAGGACACCGGACGGGGTCTTCTCCCTCGACCGGGCCCCGGAGCTGACGGGCGTGACGCTTCCGGCGTGGAGCGCGGTCTACCGCCGGGCCTTCCTCACCGAGCGGGACATCACGTTCCCCGAGGGCCACTTCACCGACATCGGGTTCGGCGCTCTGGTCGCCCTGCGGGCGGAGCGGGTGGCGGCCCTGCGCACGGTCGTCGTCCGGCATCTGGTGCGCCGGCAGGGCAACCGGCTGAACCTTCCGGGCGAGCACCATGCCGAGCTGCTCGACCAGGCCGAGCTGGTGCTGACGCGGGCAGCGGAGCAGGAGTTGCCGGCGGACCGGCTGAAGCCGCTGTTCACCCAGCTCTTCGCCGCCGTACTGAAGACGGCCGCCCACCCCCGGCGGCTGCCGGCCGGGCGCCGCGCCTTCTTCCGCCGGGCGGGCGCGCTCTACCGGCGGCACCGCCCCCTCGGCTACCGGCCGCCCGGCGGCAGCCTCGGCGTCCAGCACCGGCTGCTGGCGGCCGGTTCGTACCCCGCGTTCCGCGCCCTGCGCGCTGTCAACCAGCGGGCGCTGCGGGCCACCGCACTGCTCCCGCGCCCCCGAGGGCTGCGCACCCGCCTGCGCTACGCGGCGAACCTGCGCCTCCCGCTCGACAGGAACCTCGCCGTGTACTGCGCGTACTGGGGCCGCGGCTACGCCTGCAACCCGGCCGCGATCCACGCCAAGGCCCGCGTACTCGCCCCGCACCTGCGCTCGGTCTTCCTGGTGGAGCCGGACGCGGTGGACGGCCTGCCGAAGGACGTGGAGTACGCGGTGATCGGCAGCCGGAAGTACTGGGAGGCGCTGGCCCGCGCCCGGTACCTGGTCAACAACGCCAACTTCGCGGACGCCGTGGTCAAACGCCCCGGCAGCACGCACCTCCAGACCCAGCACGGCACCCCGCTGAAGACGATGGGCGCCGACCAGGCGACGTATCCCGTGGTGGCCGCGGCGACGGGGAGCTTCGCCAGGCTGCTGGCGCGGATGGACCGCTGGGACTACAACCTCACCTCCAACCGGCACTCCACCGAGATGTGGGAGAAGGCGTTCCCCGGCGCGCACGAGACCCTCGAGTACGGCTATCCGCGCAACGACGTCTACTACACGGCGTCCGCCGAGGACGTCGCCCGCGTCCGCAAGGAACTCGGCGTCCCCGAGGGCAAGAAGGCGATCCTCTACGCTCCCACGCACCGCGACTACGCCACCGGTTTCGCGTCCGGCCTGGACCTGGCCGAGTTCTGCGAGGCGCTCGGCGACGAGTACGTGGTGCTGCTGCGCGCCCACTACTTCTACGACCGGGGGCCCGGCCGGGGCGGCGACCGGATCATCGACGTCACCGGGCACCGGTCCTCCGAGGACGTGTGCCTGGCCGCCGACGCGCTGGTCACCGACTACTCGTCGATCATGTTCGACTACGCCAACCTGGACCGCCCGATCGTCGTGTACGCCGACGACTGGGACGTCTACCGGGAAACGCGGGGCGTCTACTTCGACCTGATGGAGACCCCGCCCGGCCGCGTCGCCCGTACGCCCGGGGAGCTGGCGGCGGCCTTCGTCGACGGCGGTTACGCGGACGAGTCCGCGACGGCCCTGCGTGCCGCGTTCCGGGAGCGCTTCTGCCAGTTCGACGACGGGCGGGCCGCCGAGCGCGTCGTACGCCGGGTGCTGCTGGGGGAGCCGCCCGAGTCGATCCCGCCCGTGATCCCGCTCGCGGAGCGCGTCCCGGCCCCCGCCGCCACCCTCGTGAGGAGCTGACCGAAGAAGTGCCCCGCTTCAGCATCATCGTCCCCGTCTACAAGGTGCAGGGCTTCCTGCGCGAGTGCCTCGACTCGGTGCTCTCCCAGTCGTACGGCGACTTCGAGGTGATCGCCGTGGACGACCGCTCCCCCGACGGCAGCGGCGCGATCCTCGACGAGTACGCCGCCCGCGACGCCCGGGTGCGGGTGCTGCACCTGCCCGAGAACGTGGGCCTCGGCCGGGCCCGCAACGCCGGACGGGAGCGGGCGGCCGGCGACTACGTCCTGTTCCTCGACAGCGACGACCGCTACACGCCGGGCCTGCTGGCCGCCGTAGCGGCGCGTCTGGAGGCGACCGGTGACCCGGACATCCTGGTCTTCGACCATGTGCGCACCCACTGGTGGGGCAGGGGCGGGCGCAGTGAGGCGGCGGACCTGCTGGCCGCGGCGGGCACGGAGACGTTCGGCATCCGGGAGAGCCCGCAGTACCTGAACCTGTTCCTGGTCGCCTGGAACAAGGCCTACCGGCGCGCCTTCCTAGAGGAGCACGGCCTGGAGTACGCGGCGGGGCTGTACGAGGACGCGCCGGTCACCTACCGGTCGATGGTGCTGGCGGACCGTATCGCCTGTCTGGGCCGGATCGGGGTCGAGTACCGGCAGCGCAGGCAGGGCGCGATCACCAGGACGCCGGGGCGGCGGCACTTCGAGATCTTCCCGCAGTACGAGGGCCTGTTCGCGTTCCTGGAGCAGCGCCCCGACCTCGGCTGGGCGCGTCCGCCGCTGCTGGAGCGGGCGCTGGACCACATGCTGTTCGTGCTGGCCCGCGAGGACCGGGTGCGGCCCGCGGACCGGGGCGACTTCTACCGCGAGATCCGCTCCTTCCGCAGCCGTCACCTCCCCGAGGGCGGCTTCCCGGAGCCGGACGGCTGGCGCGGGGTCGAGATGCGGCTGCTGGCCTCCGCTCCCTACGCCTCGTACGCGGCGGTGCGGCGACTGCGGGACCTGCGCGCGAGTGCCCTGGGCAGGAAGCGGCGGGTGGTGCGGAAGGCGTCGGGGACCGCTCTGCGCACCTGGTACGCGGCCCAGTCGAAGCGCCCGCTCGATCCGCACCTCGCCGTCTACTCGGCGACCCACCACCGGGGCGTGTCCGGCGACCCGGCCGCGATCCACGCCAAGGCCCGCGAGATCGCCCCGCACATCCGGGGCGTGTGGGTGGTCCGGGAGGACGCGGTGGACGCGCTGCCCCCCGGCATCGACCATGTGACACCGGGCTCGCGGCGCTACCACGAGGTCATGGCACGGGCCACGTACTGGGTGAACAACGTCAACTGGCCCGGCACCCTCGCCAAGCGGCCCGGCAGCGTCCACATCCACACCCACCAGGGCACCCCGCTCAAGTACATGGGCGCCGACCTGCTGACCAAGCCGGGCGCCCGGCACGGCTTCGACGTGCCGCAGATGCTGCGCCGGGCCGACCGCTGGGACTACAGCCTGGTCGCGGGCATGCACGCGGAACGGGCCTGGGAGCGGGCCTACCCGTGCCACTTCGCCTCGCTGCGGACCGGCAGTCCGCGCAACGACGTCCTGGTCGGCCCCGACCCCGGCCGGGGCCCGGAGGTGCGCGAGCGGCTCGGCATCCCCGCCGGGCACACGGTCGTGCTGTACGCGCCGACCCGGCGCGACTACCGCAAGGGCGGCCATGTCGACCGGTTCGACCCGGCCCGGTTCGCCGAGGACCTCGGCCCCGGCCACACCCTCGTCGTCCGGCTGCACCCCTCGCTGGCCCAGAGTGTGGCGCGCGGCCTGGGGCTGGCCGAACTGCACCGGCGGGGCGTGCTGGTGGACGCGACCGACGAGCCGCACGTCGAGGACGTGCTGCTCGCCTCCGACGCGCTGGTCACCGACTACTCGGCCCTGATGTTCGACTACGCCCTCCTGGACCGGCCGATCGTGGTCCACGCCGACGACTGGGGCGCGTTCGCGGCCAGCCGGGGCGCCTACTTCGACATCACGGCCGACGCGCCGGGGCATGTGTCGCGCTCCTACCGGGAGCTGGCCTGGCTGTTCGCGTCCGGCACCTGGCAGGACAGGGAGGCGGAGCGGCTGCGGGCGGGCTTCCGGGAGCGGTACTGCGAGTTCGAGGACGGGCGGGCCGCCGAGCGGGTCGTACGCCTGCTGATGCTGGGCGAACGGGGCGGTTCGCTCCTGCCCGCGGCCCGCGCGGGTGCCGGTGCGAGGTCCGAGGCGCTGGTCGAGCGATGAGAACCCCCGCCACCCCCGAGGCCGTCCCGTCCCTGCCCGGCCAGCGGGCCGCCTCGGCCCGGCCGCCGGCCGCCGCCGAGCGGCCGCGGCCGGTGCACTGGTGGCACGCGGCGCTGGTCGCCGTGCCCACCGCGGCCCTGTTCGTGCTGGGCTACCGGCGCCGCTGGATCTGCGACGACGGGCTGATCTATCTGCGTCCGGTCCGGCAGATCCTGGCGGGCAACGGGCCCGTGTTCAACGTGGGAGAGCGGGCGGAGAGTTCGACCGGCACCCTGTGGCAGTGGCTGCTCGCGCTCGCCGCCTGGGTCACCGGCGAGGACCCCGCGTTCCTCGCGGTCGGGCTCGGACTGCTGCTGAGCGCCGCCGGGTTCGGGCTCGCCCTGTACGCCACGTGCC
Organism: Streptomyces sp. NPDC041940; assembly: GCF_055589465.1. Taxonomy (NCBI): domain Bacteria; kingdom Bacillati; phylum Actinomycetota; class Actinomycetes; order Kitasatosporales; family Streptomycetaceae; genus Streptomyces; species Streptomyces sp. NPDC041940. The sequence continues at coordinate 43,794 of NZ_JBVJBP010000009.1, read as the reverse complement.
GGCTGCACCGGGGCGCCCGGCTGCTGCTCCCGGCCGGGGTGTTCGTGCTGCTGGCCGTGCCGCCGTTCTGGTCGTACATGACCTCGGGCCTGGAGAGCGGCCTGGGCGCCTTCTGGACCGGCCTGTCGTGGTGGCTGCTGACGCGCACCCGGCGTGGGCAGCGGCCCCGGCCGGTGTACACGGCCGCCTTCGTGTTCGGGCTGGGTCCGCTGGTCCGGCCCGATCTCGCGGTGGTCACGGCGTGCTTCCTGGCGGCGCAGTGGTGGGTGCTGCGTCCCTCCCGGCGGGGCACCGCCGCGATGCTCGCCTCGGCGGGAGCGCTGCCGCTGGCGTACGAGGTCTTCCGGGCGGGGTACTACGGGATCCTGGTGCCGCTGCCCGCCATCGCCAAGGAGGCGAGCGCCAGCGACTGGAGCCGGGGCGCCGGCTATGTACAGGAGACGCTCGGGCCCTACTGGCTGTGGCCCGTCGTCCCCGTGCTCGGCGCGCTGGCCGTGCTGCTGGTGCGGCGCACGCGCCGGGAGCGGCGGTACCGCGCCCCCGGGCGGACCTCGCTCGCGGTGGTGCTGGCTCCACTGGTCGCGGGCCTGCTGCTGTCCGCGTACGTCATCCGCGTCGGCGGTGACTACATGCACGCGCGCATGATCCTGCCCGCCCTGCTGCTGCTGCTCCTGCCGGTGCTGGTCGTTCCGGCGAACCGATTCACCGGCGTCGCGAGCGCGCTGCTGCTGGTGTGGCTGTGCGCGACGGTCAGCCCGCTGCGGGCGCCCTTCGACGTGCGCGGCACACCCGGGTCGTTCAATGTGCGCAGCTCCGACGTGGAGGCCCTCGGCGACCACAACCCGGTGCGCACCGGCACCTGGGTGGCCAACTGGCCCGCCCTGCCGGAGGGGCGGGGCATGCTCGCGCGGGCCGTGCGGGCGCCCGGGCCGACGCTGCTGTACTTCGACGCCGGGCGGCGGCTGCACGCCACGCCGATGCGGCCGGACTCCCGGTACCACCTGGTGATCGTGGGCCGTCATCTCGGCGTCACGGGAGCCGCGGCGCCGCTCGACGCCTATGTCAACGACGCCTGGGGGCTGGCCAGTCCCGTCGGCGCGCATCTCGCGCTGGAGCGGTGGAGCTGGCCCGGGCACGAGAAGTTCCTGCGCAACCACTGGGTCTTCGCGGAGTGGGCGCCGCGGCACCCGCCGCAGCGCGATCTGCTGCGGGCCGGGGCCTCGCTGGAGACGGTCGTGGCGGCCCGGGCCGCGCTGGACTGCGGCGAACTGGCCGAACTGAGGGAGTCGGTGCGCGCACCGCTCACCGCCGAGCGGTTCTGGCGGAACCTCACGGGGTCCGTCGAGCGGACGGGGTTCCGGTTCGCGCGCTGGCCCGCGACGGCGGAGAGGGCGCTCTGCGACTGATCCGATGAGGTGACCCGGGGTCAGGGCATGCGTGGGGCGGGAACATCTGGCGCATGCCCGCCCCCACTTCTGTGAGCGCCTCGGTCCTGGTCCGGCGGACCGTGCGCGGTGCGACGGCGCTGCGCGGCGGACGGATCGGGCGCCTCACCCCGTACCAGCTCTTCGGCGCCCTGTTCTGGCTGGTCATGACGCTGGCGTACTGGCGGGTCCCGCTGTGCTGCGACGCCGGACTGCACGCGGCGGTCGTGGAGCGGCTCGGGGCCGATCTGCTCCATCCGGCCCACCCCATGGCCGACCTGCCGGGCGAGGGCAGCCCGTACTACGGCCCGTACGCCGTCGCGCAGGGCGTGTTGGCCCAGCTGACGGGGCTGTCCGGCTGGGCGGTCGTGAAGCTCGCGGGGCCGGTGCATCTGCTGGTGCTGCTGACGGGGCTCGGCCGTTTCGTCCGGACCCTCACCCCGCGTCCCTGGGCGCCGGTACTGGCCCTGCTGTTCATGACGCTGCTGTGGGGCACGGCGCGGATCCTGGGGAGCGGCCGCCTCGGTCTGATGCCGATGACGACGAACCTGGGCTATCCGTCCGCGCTCGCGATCGGGCTGACGCTCTGGGCGTGGGCCTGGACGGCGTCGCGGGCGCGTGCGGACGCCCCCGTGCGGTTCGTCGGTCCGAGCGGGCTCGGCGGCGGGGCGGGGTACGCGGGGCTCGGCGCCCTGTACGGGCTGATCCTGCTCACCCATTCCGTCACAGGCGCCTCGGCGCTCCTCGGCGCGGTGGCGGTCGTGGCGTCCCGGCAGCGCGGGTGGCGCCGGCCGGTCGTGGCGCGCTGGGCGCTCGCAGGGGCCGTCTGCGGGGCGGTCGCGGTGTCGTGGCCGTACTACGACGTCCTGGCGCTGGTGGGCGACTCCGGCACGGACGGCACGCACCGGCGGCTGTACGAGGAGACGTTCGCCGGCTCCTGGCTGGCGCTGCTCGGGGTGCCCGCGCTGTGGGTGCGGGCGCGTGGGTCCTCACGTGATCCGCTGGTGCTGATGTTCCTGCTGGAGTGCCCGCTGGTGGCGTACGGCTGGGTGAGCGGGCACTACACGTATGCCATGGCCCTGTGGGCCGCCCTGGTCCCGCTTCAGTGCGCGCTCGCGGTGGAGCTGGCGGCGCCCCGGCCCTGGCGGCGGGCCCGGAAGGTGCTGGGCGGGGCGGCGGCGGCCGGGGCGTGCGCCGGGTTCGTCACCGTGCACGCCGGGGCGGTCGTGCCGCGCTCCCTCGACCCGGTGGGGTTCGCACAGCCCGTACGCTGGCCGGCGTACGACTGGGCGGCACGGCACATCGGTCCGGGCGAGGTGGTGATCACCGACGGGTACCGGTCCGGCCGCTCCCTCGCCGGGTACGGGCCGAACCTCGCCGCGCCTGTCCGGCCCGACCCGGCCCTGGACGAGCGGGAGCGGGAGCGCCGGTTGTCTGACGTCCGGGCGTATCTGGCCCCCGGTTCGACCCGCGCCGGGCGTGCCGCCGTCGTCCGCCGCTACCACGTGCGCTGGCTGCTGCTCACGCGCTGGCACCCGGTGCCCGAGGAGGCCGTGGTGGTGGCGTGGAGCGGGGAGACTGGGGAGGTGCTGGCGCGGGTCGGGGGGTGACGCGCTGGTGACTACTCGATGACGAGGTCGACCTCGATGTTGCCGCGGGTGGCGTTGGAGTACGGGCAGACCTGGTGGGCCTGCTCGACCAGCTTGCGGCCGGTCGCCTCGTCCACGCTGTCGGGCAGCTCGACGCGGAGCGTGACGGCGAGGCCGAAGCCCTCGCCCTGCTTGCCGATGGAGACCTCGGCGGTCACGGCGGCGTCGCTGACGTCGACCTTGGCCGAGCGGCCGACGAGGCCGAGGGCGCTGCCGAAGCAGGCGGCGTAACCGGCGGCGAAGAGCTGCTCCGGGTTGGTGCCCTGGCCGTTGCCGCCCAGCGCCTGAGGCATGCCCAGCGCGAGGTCGAGCGTGCCGTCGGAGCTGACGGCACGGCCCTCGCGGCCGTGGGTGGCGGTGGCGACAGCGGTGTAGAGCGCGTCCATGGAAATCTCCCTCTCGCATCACGTTCCGGCGGCCCGCTTCCGGGCCGCCTGACATTCATGATTAGAGCACACAATTAAGTTGTGCGCAATTGAATGGTGGGTCCGAGCTACCCTGGAGCCATGAACACGCCGGACGACGACTGGCTCCGCCTGGACCAGCAGATCTGCTTCTCCCTGCACGCGGCCTCCCGCGCCTTCAACGGCGTCTACCGCGTGATCCTCAAGGACCTCGGGCTCACCTACCCGCAGTACCTGGTGATGCTGGTGCTCTGGGAACAGGGCGAACTGCCCGTGAAGAAGCTCGGGGAGCACCTGCGCCTCGACTCCGGCACCCTGTCGCCGCTGCTCAAGCGGCTGGAGGCGGCGGGCCTCGTGCGCCGGGAGCGCAGCGCGCGCGACGAACGGTCGGTGGAGGTGCGGCTGACCGAGGAGGGCACGGCGCTGCGGACGCGGGCGCTCCAGGTGCCGCGCCGGATCGCCGGGGCGACCGGCTTCGACGCCACCGAGGTCCGCGCCCTGCGCGCCCGCCTCGACGAGCTCACCACGGCACTGGACGCGGCGGCGCTCTCGGAGGTGCCGGGCGGGTCGCCGGGCGACGGGCGGATGTAGCAGCTTAGGGCGTTTTATCGCTTTCGCGGCATTCACCCGACTTACGATCCTTTGTAATGAATGCCGCTGTGGATGCCGACAGGCCTCGCCCCCAGGTCGCCGTCGTGGTCATCGGCTACGACGACGCCGCCCATGTGACGGACGCCGTGCGCTCGGCGCTCGCGCAGGGCCCGGCCGTGCGCGAGGTCGTGGCCGTCGACGACTGCTCGACGGACGGCAGCGCCGGCCTCCTCGACCGGCTCGCCGCGTCGGAGCCCCGCCTGAGGGTGATCCGCCGCCGGGTCAACAGCGGCGGCTGCGGCACCCCGCGCAACACCGGGCTCGACGCGGTGACCTCGCCGTACGTGATGTTCCTGGACAGCGACGACGTCCTGCCGCCCGGCGCGGTCGACGCGCTGCTCGGGGCCGCGACGGGCGCGCACGCGGAGGTCGCGGGCGGTCTGTGCGTACGCCGGGAGCTGCCGTCGGGGCGTGAAGTGCCCTGGCAGGCGCGCCTCTACGCGCTCCACGCCGTGGTACCGCGCCCCGCGCTGCGACCGCACCTGGTCCAGGACCCGCTCTGCGTCAACAAGCTCTACCGCACCGACTTCCTGCGCGAGCACGGCATCCGCTTCCCCGAGGGCCGCTTCCCGTACGAGGACATCGTCTTCAGCGCGCGTGTGCTGGCCGCGGACCCACGTATCGCCCTGGTCCCGGACCTGGTGTACGTCTGGCACGTGCGCTGGTCCGCCGAGCGGCTGTCGATCTCCCTGGACCGAACCGGCGTCGGCAACTGGCGGGCCCGTACGGAGGCGTGCCGACAGGCGTACGAGACCCTGCTGAGCGCCGGGCAGAAGGAACTCGCGCGGGCCGCGCGGGCCAGGTTTCTCGACCACGAGCTGCGGATGTACGTGCGCGAGCTGGGGTTGCGTGACGCCGCCTACCGGCGCGCGTGGTGGGAGGTGACGCGGGCGCATCTCGCGGAGTACGACGCCGACGACTGGGCGCGCGACCCGGCCGCTCCGGGCCGGCTGGCCGGGCGGGTCGTGCTGGCCTCCCCGGAGCCGTGCGACCTGCCCCGGCTGCGGGAACTGGCGGCCCGTCCGGCCCGGCTCTGTCCGCCGTACGCCCGTGCCGCGGACGGCACGCCCGTCTGGTCGGACGACCTCCCGCAGGTCTCCCTGGAGCCCCTGCTGACCCGGCCGGTGCGCGCGCTGCCCCTCGCCGTGGACGCGGAGCTGCGGCCACGCGCGCGGGGCGCCCGGCTGCGGCTGCGCCTGCACGAGCTGTACGGCCGGGTGGCGCGGGCGGGCCCGGAGGCGGTGGAGGTGGAGTGGCGGCACCGGGACGACGGGGAGGTCACCGTCCGCGCCACGACCCGGTTCACCGAGGCCGCCGACGGCTGGTCGTCCGAGGCGGACCTCGACCTCCCCGCGCTGGCGGCGCTCGGTACGGGCATCTGGGACCTGCGCCTTCGCCTCCGCTTCCGTGACGGGGTGAGCCGCGAGGTCTCGGCGCACGCGCTCGCGGGCGCCGGCCTGCTGCGCCGCAGTGCCGTACCGAGCGCCCGCCACGGCGTGGTGCTCGTGCAGCCGTACGCCACCCACTCCGGCGCGCTGGCGCTACGGGTGGCGCCCGGCGTGCGCGGCGTACTGTCCGTCGCACGCGCGAGACTGCGGCGCCTGCTTCACTGAAAGCCGCCTGCTTCACTGAGAACACGACGGGCCAACTGACGAGGGGACGGTCGCACATGACCTGGTTGATCACCGGCGGCGCCGGCTACATCGGCGCGCACGTCGTACGGGCGATGACCGCGGCGGGAGAAGGGGCCGTGGTCTACGACGACCTGTCCACCGGTATCGCCGGGCGGGTGCCCGAGGGGGTGCCGCTGGTGGTGGGCTCGACGCTGGACGCCGAGCGGCTCGCGGGCGTCCTCGCGGACCACTCGGTCACCGGTGTCGTCCATCTCGCGGCGAAGAAGCAGGTGGGCGAGTCGGTCGAGCAGCCGCTGCGCTACTACCGGGAGAACGTCGAGGGCCTGCGGATCCTGCTGGACGCGGTGACGGCGGCGAAGGTGCCGTCCTTCGTGTTCTCCTCCTCGGCGGCGGTGTACGGCATGCCGGATGTGGACCTGGTCACGGAGGAGACGCCCTGCGTGCCGATGTCGCCCTACGGCGAGACGAAGCTGGCCGGTGAGTGGCTGGTCCGGGCGACGGGCCGGGCGAGCGGCCTGTCGACGGCGTCGCTGCGCTACTTCAACGTGGCGGGCGCGGCGAGCCCGGAGCTCGCGGACACCGGGGTCTTCAACCTCGTGCCCATGGTCTTCGAGAAGCTCACGGAGGACGCGCCGCCGCGCGTCTTCGGCGACGACTACGCGACCCCGGACGGCACCTGCGTACGCGACTACATCCACGTCGTCGACCTGGCCGAGGCCCATGTCGCGGCGGCCCGGGCGCTGCGCTCCTCCCCCGGCCGCGACCTCACGCTCAACATCGGCCGGGGCGAGGGCGTCTCCGTACGCGAGATGATCGACCGCATCAACGCCATCACCGGCTACGACCGCCCGCCCACGGTCTGCCCCCGCCGCCCCGGCGACCCGGCCCGCGTCGTCGCCTCGGCCGACCTCACCGCCACGGAACTGGGCTGGAAGGCCCGGCACGACATCCAGGACATGATCACGTCGGCCTGGGAAGGGTGGGTTCGGCTGCACCCCGAGGCGAGGCGGGGCTGAACCTGTAGGCGGGGCGGGCCTAAGCCGCGTCACCTACCGGCAAGGCGGCCTCTCACAACGCCCGCAACGCCCCCGCCGTGGCCCGGGCCAGTGATCCCAGGTACCCCTGCGGGAGCTTCGGGCTGCGGATGACCACCGAGCGCCAGTACAGGGGGCCCGAGATCAGGTCGAGGGCCAGGTCGTGGTCGAGGCCCTCGCGGAGCTCGCCGCGGCGTTCCGCTGCCGTGACGATGCCGGTCGCGACGCCGTCCTGGCCCTCGCGCAGGGCCTTCTGGAGGGCCTCGGCGATCTCGGCGTTGCGGGCCGCCTCGGCCTGGAGGTCGGGGATGATCTGCGAGGCGACGGGGTGGCGCAGGGCGCGGGACGTCACCTCGTACAGCAGCCGCAGGTCGCCCTCCAGGGAGCCGGTGTCCGGCGCGGGCAGGCCCTGCACGGCGAGCGCCGAGACGATGTCGAGCACGAGGTGCAGCTTCGAGCGCCAGCGGCGGTACACCGCCGTCTTCCCGACGCCCGCCCGGCGCGCGATCCCCTCGATGGACATCCGCGCGTAGCCGACGGCCGCGAGCTCCTCGAACACGGCCGCCCGGATCGCGTCCGTCACATCCTCCCGCAGCACGGCCGCCCCCGCGGGGGCCCGGCGGCGCGGACGCGGCTGCGACTGCGACTGCTGCGGCGGCGGCTCGTCGGCGTTCGCGTTCGTCGTCATGCCGACAGCATAGGGGCGTCACGACGAAACGGTTGCGTTCCGACGTCCGCAAGGCCTACGCTCGCGTTGCGACGATACGGTCCCGTCCCGACGTAAGAATTCGTGAAGAGTCTGGTAAAAACCTCACTTTCCCGCTCCTCACGACCCCGGGCCCCACACCCCCCGAACCTCCCCCGAACGAAAGCAGCGGATGTGAGCCAGGTCCTCGACACACCGCCCCAGCCACCGACCCCGGCCCCGGCTCCCGCCGGCGACGACCTCGCGGCCCTCGCCGCCCGCCACGGCCTCTCGGTCAGCGGCGCCCGGCCCTCCCTGCCCGCGTACGTCCGGCAGCTGTGGGCCCGCCGCCACTTCATCACCGCGTTCGCCACCGCCAAGCTCACCGCCCAGTACAGCCAGGCGAAGCTGGGCCAGGTGTGGCAGGTGATGACCCCGCTGCTGAACGCGGCGGTCTACTACTTCATCTTCGGCGTCCTGCTCGGCACCAAGCACGGCGTGCCGGACTACATCCCGTTCCTGGTCACGGGCGTGTTCATCTGGACGTTCACACAGAGCTCGATCATGGCGGGCACCCGCGCCATCTCCGGCAACCTCGGCCTCGTCCGCGCCCTGCACTTCCCGCGCGCCGCCCTGCCCCTGTCGTTCTGCCTCCAGCAGCTCCAGCAGCTGCTGTTCTCGATGGGCGCCTTGGTCGTCATCCTGCTCTGCTTCGGAGTGCCGGTCGGCGTGTCCTGGCTGCTGGCGCTGCCGGCGCTGTTCCTGCAGTTCACGTTCAACGCGGGCGTCTCCATGGTCATGGCCAGGATGGGCGCCAAGACGCCGGACATCGCCCAGCTGATGCCGTTCGTGCTGCGTACCTGGATGTACGTCTCGGGTGTCATGTGGAGCATCGACAAGCTGGCCGACAAGGACAGCCTGCCGCGCGCCGTGACGATCCTGCTGGAGACCAACCCGGCCGCGATCTACATCGACCTGATGCGCTTCGCCCTGATCGACAGCTTCCACGCGAGCCAGCTCCCGGCCCACGTGTGGGCGCTCGCCGCCGGATGGGCCCTGGTCGCCGGAGTCGGCGGCTTCATCTACTTCTGGAAGGCTGAGGAGACGTACGGCCGTGGCTGACAACCTCAACGAAAAGGTCCCCACCGTCCCCACCATCCCCACCGTCGTCGCCGACGGCGTCGACATCGTCTACCGCGTCAACGGCACCGGCGCCGGACGCGGCTCCGCGACCGCCGCCCTCAACCGCATCGTGCGCCGCAAGAAGACCGAGAAGGCGGCCGGTGTGCGCCGGGTGCATGCCGTGCGGAACGTGTCCTTCGTCGCGTACAAGGGCGAGGCCATCGGCCTGATCGGCACCAACGGCTCCGGCAAGTCGACCCTGCTGAAGGCCGTCGCCGGACTCCTCCCCGTGGAGAACGGCCGTATCTACACCCACGGCCAGCCCTCCCTGCTCGGCGTCAACGCGGCTCTGATGAACGACCTGACCGGCGAGCGCAACGTGCACCTCGGCGGCCTGGCCATGGGCATGTCCCGCGAGCAGATCCGGGACCGCTACGAGGAGATCGTCGACTTCTCCGGCATCAACGAGAAGGGCGACTTCATCACCCTGCCGATGCGCACGTACTCCTCCGGCATGGCCGCGCGGCTGCGGTTCTCCATCGCCGCCGCCAAGGACCACGACGTCCTGCTGATCGACGAGGCGCTGGCCACCGGCGACCGCTCCTTCCAGAAGCGCTCCGAGCAGCGCATCCGCGAGCTGCGCAAGCACGCGGGCACGGTGTTCCTGGTCAGCCACAACAACAAGTCGATCCGCGACACCTGCGACCGGGTGCTGTGGCTGGAGCGCGGCGAGCTGCTCATGGACGGGCCGACGGAGGACGTCCTCAAGGAGTACGAGGCGTTCACCGGGGACAAGTCCGCGAAGCCCAAGCCCAAGCCGGAGACGAAGGTTCCCGTTCGCTCGTGAGGCGTACTCCGGTCGGCCGTTTTGTCGTATTGATGACACGATGACCGCATACGGTGCACCGGCGTGAAGGAGCCCTCGCGATGGCCGAGCTCAGCCTCATCGTCCACGGGGCGAACGTTCAGGACCATCTGACGGAACTCCTCGACTCCCTCGCCGCGCATCCCCTCCCCGACGCCGAGGTGATCGTGGCCGCGGTCGGCGACTGGGCCCGGGAGACGGCCGAGCGGCACACCCCGGACGTCCAGGTGCTGCCGGTGCCGGACGGCATGGGCGACGCGGCGGCCCGGGCGGCGGGCGCGGCCCGGGCCTCGGGCCGCTGGCTGCACTTCGTCCACGCCAAGGACGGCCTGCCCGCCGGCGCCCCGCGCACGGTCGCCGAGCGGGTGGCCGAACTGCCCGCCGAGGTGGACGTCCTGCTCCTCGACCACGTCCGCAGCACCTGGCACACCTCCGGCATGCCCTCCCCGAACGGCTCCCTGCTGGCCCGGGCGGGCCGCGCCGATGTCGCCCTCGACGTCTGCGCGCCCCTGTTGCGCCTCACCCCGCTGCTCGGCACCCGCGTCCTGCGCGCGGACTTCTGGCGGGCGCACGAGCAGCAGCTCACCACCGACGACGAGCCGCACGCCGCCCTGGCCGCCCTGCTGCTCGCCGACCGCGTCGCCTGCCTGCCGCACGTCGCCTACGAGGACCGCGCCCTGCGCCCCGCGAGCCTGCCGCCGGTCACTCCCGAGCAGCGCTACGGCCTCGTCGAGCGCTACGAGTCCCTCCTCGACCTCACCCGGGGCCGCCCCACAGCCCACGCCGTCCTCTACGACGTCATGGTCCGCGACTGCCTGCGCGTCTTCGCACGCGGCGGCATGGAGGAGGAGGTCGCCCGGGAGTTCTTCCGCCGGGCGTCCCTGGCCGCCCTGCGCCGCCGCCCCGAGGGCTACAGCCGCCCCGCCGGTCTCGAAGGCGTCCGCCGCTCCCTGCTCGAAGAGGGCGCCTACGGCAGGTACCGGGCCTTCCAGGCCGTCAACCGCACCCGCCGCACCGCCAGGTCGGCCGTACGGAGCCGCAAGCGCCAGGCCGGCGCCAAGCTCCGCGACCACCAGTACCGCCGGGCACTCGCCCGCCCGGTCGACCCCCACCTCGCGGTGTTCGCGGCGTACTGGAACCGCGGCGTCGCCTGCAACCCCGCCGCCATCGCCGCCGAGCTCTCCGAACTCGCCCCGCAGATCCACCCGGTGTGGGTGGTCACCCAGGAGAACGAGGCCCTCCTCCCCCCTGGCACCGACCATGTCGTGCCCGGCAGCCGCCGCTACTGGGAGGTGCTGGCGACCGCCAAGTACCTCGTCAACAACGTCAACTTCCCGGGCGCGGTGGTCAAACGCCCGGACGCGATCCATGTCCAGACCCACCACGGCACGCCCCTGAAGCGCATGGGCCTGGACCAGATGGCGTACCCGGCCGCCGCGCAGGGCCTGGACTTCAAGGCGCTGCTGGAGCGCATCGACAAGTGGGACTACAGCGTCTCCGCCAACAGCCACACCACCCGTATGTGGGAGCGCGCGTATCCCTCGCACTACGTCTCCCTCGACCACGGCTATCCGCGCAACGACGTCTACTACACGGCCACGGCCGACGACATCCGCGCCGTCCGCGACCGCCTCGGCATCGACCCGGGCCGCCGGGCCGTCCTCTACGCGCCGACCCACCGCGACTACGAGGCAGGCTGGACCCCGCGCCTGGACCTCGCCGCCCTCGCCGACCGCCTCGGCGATGACACCGTCCTGCTCGTGCGCGGCCACTACTTCTACGGCGGCGCGGCCTCCCCGCTCACCAACCTGCGCCGCACGGGCCGGATCATCGACGTCTCCTCCTACGACCCGGTCGAGGATCTGTGCCTGGCGGCGGACGCCCTGGTCACGGACTACTCCTCGATCATGTTCGACTACGCCAACCTCGACCGGCCGATCGTGATCCACGCCGACGACTGGGAGACGTACCGCACCACCCGTGGCGTCTACTTCGACCTGATGGCGGAGGCGCCGGGCCCGGTCGCCCGCACCCAGCAGGAACTGACGGAGATCCTCACCACCGAGGCCTGGCGCGACGAGGGCGCGGCGAAGACCCGGGCCGCCTTCCGGCGCCGGTTCTGCGAGTACGACGACGGACGCGCCGCCGAGCGCGTCGTACGCCGGGTCTTCCTCGGCCAGGACGAACGCTCCCTGCCGCCGGTGCTGCCGCTCGATGCACGTACCCCGGCCCCGACCCCGCAGGAGGCGACCGCATGAGCACCCCCGACGTCACCGTGACGGTCATCGTCTACAACGACGCCGAACGCCTCCCGCGCGCGGTCGACTCGGTCCGCCGGCAGACCCACGCGAACGTCGAGATCATCATCAGCGACGACCACTCCACGGACGGAAGCGCGGAGGTGGCACGGCGTCTCGCGGCCCAGGACCCCCGCGTCCGCCATCTCCGCCTGGAGCGGAACAGCGGCGGCTGCAGCGTCCCGCGCAACCGCGCCCTGGACATCGCCCGCGCGCCGTACCTGATGTTCCTCGACAGCGACGACGAACTCCCCGACGACGCCGTCGCCCTGCTGCTCGCCGCGCACCGCGAACGCGAGATCGACTTCGCGATGGGGGCGGTGCGGCGGGTCCGGGTGGACAACGGCCGCCGCTCGACCTGGATGCCGCACCTGGTCGCCGAGCGCCGCACCCTCGACGGCATCGCGGCCGACCCGCGCCTGCTCTTCGAGCACCTGGCGACGAGCAAGATGTACGCCCGCGCCTTCCTCGACCGGCACGGCCTGCGCTTCCCCGAGGGCGTCCACTACGAGGACCAGCTGTTCTCGGCGCAGGCGTACTGCCTGGCCAAGCGCTTCACGATCGTCCCGGAGCCGGTCTACCGCTGGTACGTGGCGCCCTACGCCGCCTCCGAGGCCGCCTCGATATCGAACCAGCGGCACAAGCTCGCCAACGTCCGCGACCGTGTCCACGTCCAGCACCTCATCGACGCGTTCCTGTCCGAGAGCGGCCACGAGTCGCTGCGCGAGGACAAGGACCACAAGTTCCTGAAGCACGACTTCCGGATGTACGCCGGTGACCTGCCCTACCGGGACGAGGCATGGCTGGCGTCCTTCGCGGACCTGGTCACCCCGTACCTCGACACGCTCGCCCCCGGCGCGTTCGCCCGCCTCCCGCGCGCCGAACGCGTCGTCCTCCAGCTGATCCGCGACCGCCGCCTGCCGGAGGCCCGGCTTGCGGCACGAGGCCTGGGCCACGGCGTGGGGCCGAGGCAGATCACGACGGACGGGGAGGGCCGCACGTACTGGGGCGACCGCGTCCCGGACTCCGAGTGGGCCCGCCGCGAACTGGACATCTCCGACCTGGATCTGGAGACCCGTCCCTTCCCGAGCGCGCAGTTCCGCCACGAGATCACGGAGATCACCCGGGGCCCGGGCGCCTCCGTCGACCTCGCGATCCGCACGTACGACCCGGCCCTGCGCCTGCCCGTCGGCCCCCAGCGCGCCACGCTCCTCATCGCCCCCGGCGGCCACCGCGTCCACGTCCACTTCCGCCTCTCCCCGGTCAGCCCCGGCGTCTTCGAGGGCCACGCCCACCTCGACCTCGGAGCAGCGCTGCTCCCCTTCTACGGCTTCTCCGGAGTCCGCCACCCCCTGCTCCGCCTGCAACACCAGGGCGTCTCGCACACCGGCCTCCTCCTGGCCCCCCTGACCTTCCCCGCCTTCACCACCCAGGTCCCCCACCACCACCTGACCCTGGAACCCGAAGGCCACAACCCCGGCCGCCTCCAGGCCCGCTGGGAACCCACGGGAGCCACAGCAAACCTGATCCGCCCCACAGTCCGCCGCCTGGCCCGCCCCCGGGTAAAGCGAGCAGCCCGCTTGGTGGCAAGCGCACTGCGCTGAGCTGAGCTGCGCTGCGCTGCTGATCCGCGCTGCGGGCATGCGTCCCGCCCCACCCCGCTACGGGCATGCGTGCCGCTAGGGGCGGCACGGGTGGCCGCAGCGGCACCCCGCTCCGCCGAGCTGCGGCCGAGCTGCGGCCGAGCTGCGGCCGAGCTGCGGGCAATCGTGCCGCTAAGGGCGGCACGGGTGGGCGCAGCGGCACCCCGCTCCGCCGGGTTGCGGACCCACCCGCCCCCAGCACCAACCGCCCCGGCACCCCAACGCGGATAAGAACAACTCCCTCACCCCCGCCCAACCTCACCGCACCACCGCGTACAACACCTGCCCCCCAGGCCCCCGCCCCACCTCCCGCAACCCCACCCCCCGCCGCCCATCCGCCCCCGTACCCATCACCCACCGCACCCCGTACTCCCGCAGAATCTCCCCCCGCTCCCCCTCCGACACCCCACCCCCGAAATACCTCCGCACCGCCTCCCCCCTCCGCCCCTCATCCGGCAGGAAGAAGTCGGGATACCCAGGCGCCACGGTGTACGCCCCATACGCCGGGATCTGCGCGGAAGGCCGCCCCTCCCGGGCCATCACCACATCCCCGTACTTCACCCACCGCGTCATCCACTGATACCCCACCCACGGCTCCCGGTACTTCTCCGCGACAGCCACCGGCAGATCCCCCGGCCGCACCACGTACCCCACCGTCCCCACCTGCGTCCATGCCCCCACAGCCAGCGCCACCCCCAGCACACACCCCCACCCCACCCGCACCGCCCGCCGCCCGGCCTCCCCCACCTCCAGAGCCACCGCGACCTGCGCCGGAATCAACACCGCCGGCAACACCCGCCCCCACGCGTACTGCCCACTCACCCCACCCACCGCCACCACCACGAACCCCAGCACGAAGAACAGCACCAGCGGATCCCACCGGTCCCGCCACCACCGCACCCCCAGGGCCACCACCCCGAGCAGCACCAGCCAGTACCGCCCGAACAGGTCCTCGTACAGCGGCCGATGCACCGACTCCAGCCCGTCCCACGCCCCGACCAGCGCGAAGAAGTCGTAGTACGGCCACACCAGCAGCACCACGAGCCCCAGCACCACCCCACACCCCAGCCGCCCCCACACCGCCCGCCCCGGCCGCGCGGCGAGCACCGTCGCGACCGCCCCCAGCGAGGCCACCACCCCGGAGAACTGGTGGCACAGCAGGATCACCGCCCACAGCACCCCCAGCCCGAGCCACACCCCCCACCCCCCGTCCTCCCGTACCGCCCGCCCCAGCCAGGCCCAGAGGTGAAACGCCAGCCCCAATGTGAAGACGCTCGGGTACGACACCGTCAGGGCGAGCGAGTTGAGCCCGTAGAAGCCGCTCCAGTTGAAGAGCGCCGTCCCCCACAGCAACAGCAGGCTCAGCAAGGCCGGCGCGGGTGCGGCCCGCCGGTCGCTCAGCGTCCGCACATACCGCCACACCCCTGTCACCAGCAGCCCGAGCCCGGCGAACGCCCCGATCCGCAGCACCCAGAAGACCGACAGATCACTCACCCGCGCGACGCAGCCGAGCACCACCATCCAGGGCGAGTAGTACGGACTCGGCGTGTCCGCGTCGACGAGGGGATTGCCGGGGTCCAGGAGGTTGTGCCGGAGCCGCTGGACGGTCGCCGCGTGCACACCGAGATCCCCGGCCCAGGGCAGCCGGACGATCACGAGGATCAGCAGCACGACGACCGCCACGGCGGCCACCACGGCGGCGGCCTGCGCGACGAGAGCGGGTCTCACGGCACAAGCCTCAGCCCGAAACGGTCAGTCCTCCACTCGAACCGCCCAGAGACCCGCGAGGAACCTGAGGCATGCGAAAGGCGCCCCGGACCGAAACCGGCCCGGGGCGCCCAAGAGGCCGTACCCCTACGAGTGCGTGCGCAGCAGCGTCCTCATCGTGCGCATCGCCACCGACAGGTTGGCGAGATCGAACGCGTCGGAGCCCTGGATCTCCTCCAGCGTGGTGCGGGCCCGGCCGAGGATCGCCGCGTTCTTCTGCTCCCACGCCTTGTAGCGCTGCTCGGGCGTCGAGGTGCCGTTGCCCACCGCCAGGACGTCGGCGGTCAGCGCCGCGTGCGCCGCGTACAGGTCCTCACGGATCGCCGCACGGGCCATGGACTGCCAGCGGTCGGCGCGGGGCAGCTCGATGATGCGGTCCATGAGCTGGGTGATGCGCAGCCGGTCGGCGAGGTCGTAGTAGACCTCGGCGACGTCCAGCGGCTCCCGGTCCATGCGGTCCGCGACCGAGACGATGTCGACCGTCGGGAAGGCGGAGGAGAATCCGGCCACCCGGGTGGCGAGTTCGTCCGGGACACCGACACCCGTCAGCTCGTCGAAGATCTTCTGGTACCACTCCAGGTCGGCGCCGCGCAGCAGATTCGGCAGCTGTCCCCAGACCTGCTCGACCCGGTCGGCGAAGAAGTCGACCGTCTCAGCGAGTTCCAGCGGCTGCGGCCGGTTGTTGAGCAGCCAGCGCGTGCCCCGTTCCACCAGGCGGCGCGCATGCAGCCGGATGCGGGTCTGGACCTCGGCCTCGACCTTGTTGTCGAGCG
This sequence comes from Streptomyces sp. NPDC041940, assembly GCF_055589465.1. Lineage (NCBI taxonomy): Bacteria > Bacillati > Actinomycetota > Actinomycetes > Kitasatosporales > Streptomycetaceae > Streptomyces > Streptomyces sp. NPDC041940. The sequence goes on along the minus strand of NZ_JBVJBP010000009.1, from coordinate 27,846 downwards.
CCTCCACCCCGTCCCACACCGAGCCCTGGCGGAAGATCGCCCGGGCCGCGGTCTGCGCCCGCACGATCTCCTCGAGCGACGCCCCGGTCTCCTCGCGCAGACGGTGCAGATACGTCGTACCGCCCGTGTTGACCGTGTCGTTGACCAGGACGGTCGTGGTGATCTCGCGGCGCAGCGGGTGGCTGACGAGGTACTCGGGGAACTGCTCGCGCAGCTCGGTCGGGAAGTACGCGTGCAGCAGGGTGCTCAGGTACGGGTCGTCCGGCAGCGAGGTGTGCAGCAGCTCCTCTGCGACCGTGATCTTCGTGTACGCCAGGAGTACGGCCGTCTCCGGGCCGGTCAGACCCTGGCCCTGGGCGAGCCGCTCGCGGATCTGCCGGTCGGTGGGCAGGAACTCCAGCGCCCGGTTGAGGTGGCCCTCCCTGACCAGGTGCTTCATGAAGCGCTGCTGGGCGTGGAGCATGGAGCCGGACTGGGCGAGGGCGTTGGCGATCGCCGTGTTCTGCGCGTAGTTGTTGCGCAGCACCAGGCGGCCGACCTCGTCGGTCATCTCGGCGAGCAGCTTGTTGCGCTGCTTGACGGTCATGTCGCCGTCCGCGACGAGGCCGTTGAGCAGGATCTTGATGTTCACCTCGTGGTCGGAGGTGTCCACACCGGCGCTGTTGTCGATGGCGTCGGTGTTGATCCGGCCGCCGTGCAGCGCGAACTCGATCCGGCCGAGCTGGGTCAGGCCCAGGTTGCCGCCCTCGCCGACGACCTTGACGCGCAGGTCCTTGCCGTCGACGCGGATGGCGTCGTTGGCCTTGTCACCGACGTCCGCGTTCGACTCGGCCGAGGACTTGACGTACGTACCGATGCCGCCGTTCCACAGCAGGTCGACCTGCGCCTTGAAGATCGCCTTCATCAGGTCGGCCGGGGTCAGCTTGGTGACCTTGCCCTCGATGCCGAGGGCCTCGCGGATGTGCGCGTTGACCGGGATCGCCTTGGCCGTACGGGGGAAGATGCCGCCGCCGGCCGACAGCAGCTCCTTGTTGTAGTCCTCCCAGCTGGAGCGGGGCAGCTCGAACAGGCGGCGGCGCTCGGCGTAGGAGGTGGCGGCGTCCGGGTTCGGGTCGATGAAGATGTGCCGGTGGTCGAAGGCGGCCACCAGCCGGATGTGCTCGGAGAGCAGCATGCCGTTGCCGAACACGTCACCGGACATGTCGCCGATGCCGACGACCGTGAAGTCCTCGGTCTGGGTGTCCACGCCCAGCTCCCGGAAGTGCCGCTTGACGGACTCCCAGGCGCCGCGGGCGGTGATGCCCATGCCCTTGTGGTCGTAGCCGGCGGAGCCGCCGGAGGCGAAGGCGTCGCCGAGCCAGAAGTTGTAGTTCTCGGCGACCCCGTTGGCGATGTCGGAGAAGGTCGCCGTGCCCTTGTCTGCGGCGACGACGAGGTAGGTGTCCTCCTCGTCGTGCCGGACGACGTCCGCCGGGGGCACGACCTCGCCGGCCACCATGTTGTCGGTGATGTCGAGCAGCGCGGAGATGAACGTCTTGTAGCTCGCGACGCCCTCGGCCAGCCACGCGTCCCGGTCGACGCTCGGGTCGGGCAGCTGCTTGGCGACGAAGCCGCCCTTGGCGCCGACCGGCACGATGACGGTGTTCTTCACCATCTGCGCCTTGACCAGGCCGAGGATCTCGGTGCGGAAGTCCTCACGCCGGTCGGACCAGCGCAGACCACCGCGCGCGACCTTGCCGAACCTGAGGTGCACACCCTCGACGCGCGGCGAGTACACCCAGATCTCGAACGCCGGACGCGGCGCCGGGAGGTCGGGGATGGCCTGCGGGTCGAACTTCATGGAGACGTAGTCGTGCGGCTTGCCGCCCGCCGCCTCCTGGAAGAAGTTGGTGCGCAGGGTCGCCTTGATGACGGTGAGGAAGGACCGCAGGATCCGGTCCTCGTCCAGACTCGCGACCTGGTCGAGGGCCGCGTCGACCTCCTCCAGCAGCGCGTCCACGATCTCGTGTCCCGCGCGCTGCCGGTCCGGCGACATCCGCGCCTCGAACAGGGAGACGAGCAGCCTGGTGGTGTGGACGTTGTTGCGGAGGGTGTCCTCCATGTAGTCCTGGCTGAACGTCGAAGCCGCCTGGCGCAGGTACTTCGCGTACGCCCGCAGCACCATCGCCTGGCGCCAGGTGAGGCCGGCGCTCAGCACGAGGGAGTTGAAGCCGTCGTTCTCGGCCTTGCCGGTCCAGGTGGCGGCGAAGGCGTCCTGGAAGCGCTCGCGGGCGTCGTCGCCGAGGTAGTCCCCGCCACCGTTCTGCGAGCGCGGCATGCGCATGCCGAAGTCGTAGATCCAGGCCACGCTGCGGTCGGGGCAGCGCAGGTCGTACGGCCGCTCGTCCACGACCTCGACGCCGAGCCGGTTGAGGACCGGCAGCACGGCCGAGAGGGAGATGGCGTCGCCCGTGCGGTAGATCTTGAAGCGGCGCTCCTCGGGGGCGGCGCCCACTGGCTCGTACAGGCTGAGCGCGAAGTCCTTGCCCTCCTCGGCGTTCAGCTGCTCGAGGTGGACGAGGTCGGCGACCGCGGCGCGCGGGTTGTGGTCGGCCTTGTAGCCCTCGGGGAAGGCGTGCGCGTACCGGCGCATCAGTTCGGCCGCGCGCTCCTCGCCGAGCTCGGCGTTGAGCGCCTCGGCGAAGGCGTCCTCCCAGGAGCGGGCGGCCTCCACCAGCCGGGCCTCGATGCGGTCCTTGTCGGAGTCGGACAGCTCCGGCAGCTCGGTGCCCTGCGGGACCCGGACCACGAAGTGCAGCCGGGAGAGGATCGACTCGGTGTTCCAGGCGGTGAAGTCGACGCTGATGCCGCCCAGTTCCTCCTTCAGGATCTCGATGATCCTGAGGCGTACGGCCGTGGTGTAGCGGTCGCGCGGGAGGTAGACGAGGGCGGAGTAGTAGCGGCCGTACTCGTCCTGGCGCAGGTAGAGCCTCAGCCGCCTGCGCTCCTGGAGGTAGAGAACGGAGGTGACGATGGACCGCAGCTCGTCGACGGGGGTCTGGAAGAGCTCGTCGCGCGGGTAGGTCTCCAGGATCTGGAGCAGGTCGCGTCCGTCGTGGCTGTTGGGCGAGAACCCGGCGCGCTCCAGGACGTCCGCGACCTTGCGCCGGATGACGGGGACGCGGCGCACGGACTCGGTGTACGCGGCGGAGGAGAACAGCCCGAGGAAGCGCCGCTCGCCGACGACATTGCCGTCGGCGTCGAACTTCTTCACCCCGATGTAGTCCAGGTACGACGGCCGGTGCACGGTCGCCCTGCTGTTCGCCTTGGTCAGGACGAGCAGCTTGTGCTCGCGCGCCTTGGCCCGGGCGTCGGCGGGCAGCCGCTCGAACGACGGGCTGACCGGGTGGCTCTCCTCGGCGGCGTGCTGCGGGTCCGCGCGCAGTATGCCGAGCCCGGTGCCGGGGACGGCGGCCAGGGAGTCGTCGTCGCGCAGCTGGTACTCGCGGTAGCCGAGGAACGTGAAGTGGTCGTCGGCCAGCCAGCGCAGCAGCTCGCGGGCCTCCTCGACCTGCGGTCCGGGCAGGTCGCCGGGGATGGACTCGTCCGGCAGCCCCTCCGCCAGCCGGGTCGCCGCCTCCCGCATCTTGCCCCAGTCCTCGACGGCCTCACGGGCGTCGGACAGCACGCGCAGCAGGTCGGCGGTGATCTGCTTCAGATCGGACCGGTCCGTCTCGCGGTCGGTCTCCACGTGGATCCAGGACTCGACGTGCGCGTCGTGCGGGAGGTCGCCGGCGCCGGTCGCGGGCGTGGGCAGCACCTCGATGAGCTTGCCGGTCACATCGCGCCGCACCACGAACTGCGGGTGGATGACGACGTGGATCCCGCGTCCCTGCCGGGTCAGCTCATTGGTGACGGAGTCGACGAGGAAGGGCATGTCGTCGGTGACGACCTCGACGACGGTGTGGCTGCACGTCCACCCGTTCTCTTCCACGGTGGGCGTGTGAACCCGCACGTTGGCCGTGCCCTGGGGGCGGTTCTCGGCCAGCCGGTAGTGGGATACGGCGGCTCCGAAGACATCGACCGGGTCGCGGTCGGCAAGGTCCCACGGGGCCGTGTGCAGGTAGTAACGCTGGAGGAACGAGATCAGGGACTCGCGGTCCGGGGCTTCCTGGGCGTCTGGGGTCTCCTCGCCCGTCGACCCGGTCGGTAGGTGCCCCCCGACCGGGCTGTTCTCAGCAACCCGGGCGGCCCTCTCGAGCAACTCGGCCTTGGCTTCGTCCAGCTTGGTCTGCATTGTCCTCTGGCTCCTGTCGCGCGCCGTTGCGTGACGTAGAAGGAAGTACGGTCTCTGCGCTGACGACGTCACGCCGTGACACGGGGTATCCGGTCTGTTCCGACGCTATGCCGCCAGAGGAGAGGAGCGGGGGTGTCTGAGCCATTCTTGAGCTGCCCCACGGGTGTGACGCTGCTCTCTGCGACGCCTCGGTCCCGGTGGTGCTCGGCGTCCCGGGAGTCATCGATGCCCCGTACCGCCCGCGAAGACCAGCGACCGCCGCCCGGTCACGGATGTGGTCCGTGCACTCCGGGCGCAGGGCAGGGACGACGACGTCCCCGCGAACTATCGCGCTGATCACGCCACCAAGGCTATCGCTCCTTACAGGGGCCCCGTCATGAGCCGTATGTGTACAAAACCAGGCCAGGAAGTTTGACGTTCTGCACAGTCGGCACCCCGCTCCGGGCATGCGTGCCGCTGGGGGCGGCACGGGTGGGCGCAGCGGCACCCCGCTACGCCGGGCTGCGAAACGCCCCGCCCCCAGCACCGACGCCGAGCACCTTGGGCTACGCCGCCAGCCGCTCCGCCTCAGCGACCGCTTCCTCCAGCGTGTCCACGACCGGCACGCCCACCGCCTCAAGACTCACCCGACTGTGCGACCCCCCGGTGTACAACACGGCCCGAGCCCCCACATGCAGCGCGGCCACCGCATCATCCGCCGCATCCCCGATCACCACGGTCCGCCCCGCCTCCACCCCCGCCAGCGACGCGAGATGCCGCACCATGTGCTCGGCCTTACTGCCCCCGGAAGGGCCGGTCCGCCCGTCCACCCGTATGAAGTGCGCCTCGATCCCGAACCCCCGCACCAACGGCACGAGCTCTTCGTGCCCGTACATGCTCAGAATCGACTGGCTGCGCCCCGCCGACCGCCACCCCGACAGCAGCTCCACGGCCCCCACCGTCAGCCCGCACGCCGCGCGGTGCTCGGTGTAGTACCGGTGGAAGATCTCATCCATGAGCTCCCACTCGGCCTCGGTCGGCAGCCGCCCCAGCAGCCGCTCGTAGAACTTCGGCACCGGCACGCAGTACAGCTCCCGGTACTTCTCCAGCGTCAGCGACTCCAGCCCCAGCTCGGCGAAGGCCGCGTTCGTCGCCCCGATGATCGCGTCGATGTCATGGAACAGCGTGCCGTTCCAGTCCCAGACAATGTGCGCGCCCGTCTTCATCCCCATGCCCGAAAACGTACCCGCACCCACTGACAATCAAGAGAACAGCGCCTCAACGCGCCCCCGGCGCCCGGGCCCGCGGACCGCTCAGTCCCCCTGCCCCACCAGGTTCGGAATCTCCTGCGTGGCGAACCACAGCAGCTCGTGATCCTCCGCACCGTCCACGACGAACTGCGCGTCGTCGTCCCCGGCGTCCGCCGCCCCCAGCGCCGCGGCAGCAGCCGTCACATCGGCCTCAGCGTCATCCGCGTCGACATGCACGGCCGCCGCCTTGGCCAGCGCCACGGCCCCCGAGACCCGCACCTCCCCCAGTGCCCCCTGATCGAGCCCCCGGTCGGGATCGGCATGCGCGGCCCGGTCGGGCACGTCCAAGGCCACCACGACCCGGCGCCGCGGCACCCCCGGCTCCATCGCCAGCATCCGCAACGAGGCCAGCGCGGCCCGGTTCAGCGCCGCGTACTCCAGTTCCTCGATGTCGTCGGAGACATACCACTCACGCAGCGCGGGCGTCACGGCGTACGCCACGAACGGCCCGGCTCCCAGCTCACCCGTTTTGTACGCCTCGGCGAGACCGGGGAGGGTCAGGGGCACGTAGACACGCATGGCTGGCCGCTTTCGTGGTCGGTTCAGGTCGGAGGGCCCGGGAAGGCCCCGGAGGGCCTCCAGGATACGTGCGGGGGTCCCCTTTCGAGTTCCCGCCCGTGACGCCGGACGCGTCCACCCCGGGCTCGGAATTCACCCGGCACACCCCCGCCCTGACGGGCCCCTCAGCCTCCGAATCACCCAGATAGGTGAACAATCCTGCGCCCCCGACCCGAGGCCCCCTGCCTTGCCCCTGCCCCCGTCCGCCCCGTACAAGATCACCAACCCGAAGTTACTCACGGGTATCACCGGCCCACGAAACGGGGACCCCCCATGCACAAGGTCATGACCAGGGCACAACACCGCCGGCCCGGCCACCCTCCGCCCCACCGCCCCGGCGACACCACCTCACGCACTCCCAGCACCACCACCCCGCGAACTCCCGACGACACCGCTCCACGCACCCCCGGCGACGCCTCCTCACACACCCCCAGCACCACCACCCCGCGCCCGCCCAGCGGCGCAGCCCCTCCGCGCACCCCCGGCGACGCCTCCTCACACGCCCTCAGCAGCACCACCCCACACACCCCCGGAGCAACCACCCCGCACACTCCCGGCGCCACCGCTCCACGAACTCCCGACGGCACCGCTCGGCGAACCCCCGGCGACACGTCCCCGCACACCCCCGGCAGCACCACCCCCCGCACCCCCAGCGACACCACCCCGCGCACCCTCGCCAGCACCGCTCGCCGAACTCCCAGCAGCACCACCTCACACACCCACGGCGCCACCGCTCCCCGCACCCCCGACAGCACCACCTCACGCACCCCCAGCACCACCACCCCGCGCCCGCCCAGCGGCGCAGCCCCTCCGCGCACCCCCGGCGGAGGCCACGCCCGCACCACGGCCGCCGGAGACCGTCCCCCGGCCCCCGGCCGCGCCAAGAAGGCCCACACCCGCCCCGCGGACAACCGCCCACCGACCCCCTCCCGCACCCGCACACCCCGCACCGGCGCCGGCACCACCACCGCCACCACCACCCGCGCAACACCCCGGCCGACGCCCCGCACCCCCACGGACACCGCACCCCGCGTCCCGGCCCAGAGCCCCCGCCGGCCGATCCCCCAGCCGCTCCTGCCCACCGACCTCTTCGCCGACCTCCTGCTCGCCGTGCTCAGCGGACGTCGCCCCGTCCACTCGATGCTCCGCCACACCCGGGGCCGCGCCTACGACGAACTGGCCTGGCTCGCCGAACGCGGCCCCCTGCGCACCCGCGGCGCCCGCCCCGTCATCCGGGACATCGGCTGGTTCGAACCCCGCGCCGGCGCCATCGAGGCCTTCGCCCGCATCGGCGCCGGCGACCGCCTCCGCGCCATGGCCTTCCGTCTGGAACTCGGCCAGGACCTCCGCTGGCGCTGCACGGCGGTGGAACTGGGCGGCCCCCGCCCACCCCAGGCGGAGGCCGACTGAGGGACGCGCCGGCCGAGGCAACGGACGCCCGGCCGGCCCACCCCAAGCCGAAGGGCCGGACACCCTCGGGTGTCCGGCCCTTCAAGCCGCTACGGTGCCTCGGCCACCGTCACTTCTTACGGCGCCCCCGGCCCTTCGCCTGCTTCCGGCGCTCCGCGCGCGTGAGGCCGTCGGACTCGGAACGCGCCGGCTCGCCGTCCTCGGTGAAGTCACCCTCGATGGTGCCGCCCTCACCGTCGACCGTCGGCGCGGAGAAGTGGAGGTTGCGCCGCTGCGGGACGTCGAGCCCCTTGGCACGGATCTCCGGCCGGGAGCCCGCCTGCGCCGGCACCGCGTCCTGCTTCTCCAGGTCGGCCACCGGCTTGGTGTCCTCGACCGGAACCTCCTCGACCTGCTGCTCGACCTGGACCTCCAGGTTGAACAGGTAGCCGACGGACTCCTCCTTGATGCCCTCCATCATTGCGGTGAACATGTCGAAGCCCTCGCGCTGGTACTCGACCAGCGGGTCCTTCTGCGCCATCGCGCGCAGGCCGATGCCCTCCTGGAGGTAGTCCATCTCGTAGAGGTGCTCGCGCCACTTGCGGTCCAGGACCGACAGCACGACCCGGCGCTCCAGCTCACGCATGATCTCGGAGCCGAGCTGCGCCTCACGCTCCTCGTACTGCTCGTGGATGTCGTCCTTGATGGAGTCGCCGATGAACTCGGCGGTCAGGCCCGCCCGGTCGCCGGCGGCCTCCTCCAGCTCCTCGATCGTGATCTTGGACGGGTACAGCTGCTTGAAGGCACCCCACAGCCGGTCGAGGTCCCAGTCCTCGGGGAAGCCCTCGGCCGTCTCCGCCTGGACGTAGGCGTCGATGGTGTCGTCCATGAAGTGCTGCACCTGCTCGTGCAGGTCCTCGCCCTCCAGGACGCGGCGCCGCTCGCCGTAGATGACCTCACGCTGGCGGTTGAGGACCTCGTCGTACTTGAGGACGTTCTTACGGGTCTCGAAGTTCTGCTGCTCGACCTGCGACTGGGCGGAGGCGATCGCGCGCGTGACCATCTTGTTCTCGATCGGCACGTCGTCGGGGACGTTCGCCATCGACATCACACGCTCGACCATCTGGGCCTTGAACAGCCGCATCAGGTCGTCGCCGAGCGAGAGGTAGAAGCGGGACTCGCCCGGGTCGCCCTGACGGCCGGAACGACCGCGCAGCTGGTTGTCGATCCGCCGCGACTCGTGGCGCTCGGTGCCCAGCACGTAGAGCCCGCCGAGCTTCTCGACCTCGTCCTTCTCGGCCTGGACGGCCTTCTCGGCCCGCTTGAGCGCCTCGGGCAGGGCGTGCGCCCACTCCTCGATGTGCTCCTCGGGGTCGAGGCCGCGCTGACGCAGCTCCGCCTCGGCGAGGTCCTCGGGGTTGCCGCCGAGCTTGATGTCCGTACCACGGCCGGCCATGTTCGTGGCCACGGTGACGGAGCCCTTGCGGCCGGCCTGGGCGACGATCGTCGCCTCACGGTCGTGCTGCTTGGCGTTCAGCACCTCGTGCTGGATGCCGCGCTTGCTGAGCTGCTGCGAGAGGTACTCGGACTTCTCGACCGAGGTCGTGCCGACGAGGATCGGCTGCCCCTTGCGGTGCTTCTCCTCGATGTCGTCGACGACCGCCTCGAACTTGGCGACCTCGGTCCGGTAGATCAGGTCCGACTGGTCCTTGCGGACCATCGGCCGGTTGGTCGGGATCGGCACCACACCGAGCTTGTAGATCTGGTGGAACTCGGCGGCCTCGGTCATGGCCGTACCGGTCATGCCGCACAGGCCGGGCTGTTCCTTCTCGTTGTGGTCGTGGCGCTTGTAGAGGCGGAAGAAGTTCTGGAGGGTGATCGTGGCGAGCGTCTGGTTCTCGTCCTTGATCGGCACCCCTTCCTTCGCCTCGATCGCCTGGTGCATGCCCTCGTTGTAGCGGCGGCCGGCGAGGATACGTCCGGTGTGCTCGTCGACGATCATGACCTCGTCGTCGATGATGACGTAGTCCTTGTCCTTCTTGAAGAGCTCCTTGGCCTTGATGGCGTTGTTCAGGTAGCCCACCAGCGGCGTGTTCACCGACTCGTAGAGGTTGTCGATGCCCAGCCAGTCCTCGACCTTGGCGACACCGGACTCGTGGATGGCGACCGTGCGCTTCTTCTCGTCGACGTCGTAGTCGCCGGTCTCCTCGAGGCCCTTGAGCGGCTGGCCGGCCTCGCCGCGCTTGAGGCGCTTCACCAGCTTGGCGAAGTCCCCGTACCACTTGGTGGCCTGGTCGGCCGGGCCGGAGATGATCAGCGGCGTACGGGCCTCGTCGATGAGGATGGAGTCGACCTCGTCGACAATGGCGAAGTTGTGGCCGCGCTGGACGAGCTCGTCCTGGGACCACGCCATGTTGTCGCGGAGGTAGTCGAAGCCGAACTCGTTGTTCGTGCCGTACGTGATGTCGGAGGCGTACTGCTCGCGGCGCTGAGCCGGCGTCATGTTGGCCAGGATGCAGCCGACCTCGAGGCCCAGGAACCGGTGGACGCGGCCCATCATCTCGGAGTCGCGCTCGGCCAGGTAGTCGTTGACCGTGATGATGTGGACGCCCTTGCCGGACAGGGCGTTCAGATACGCCGGCAGCGTGCCGACGAGGGTCTTGCCCTCACCGGTCTTCATCTCTGCCACGTAGCCCATGTGCAGGGCGGCGCCGCCCATCATCTGCACGTCGTAGTGACGCTGGCCGAGGACGCGCTTGGCGGCCTCGCGAACGGTGGCGAACGCCTCGGGCAGCAGGTCGTCCAGGGTCTCGCCGTCGGCGTAGCGCTGCTTGTACTCATCCGTGAGGGCGCGCAGCTCGGCGTCGGAGAGGTCGACGAAGTCCTCTTCGATGGAGTTGACCTGGTCCGCGATGCGGTGCAGCTTGCGCAGGATCTTGCCTTCGCCTGCACGCATGATCTTCGAGAGGACGGACACGGGGGTTGGTCTCCTTGCCGGTCGGGCCTGGGACGGTCGGTTACCACTTGACTTACTGAGCAACGGCCATCGTATGCGAGGACCCCACCGCGCCGGGAGGGCCTGCCGTGACGGCGACCGTGCGCTGCTTCAATTCTGATTCGTCTGCTTCAAAGGGGACAACGTCCGGGCGCCGCGGATAGTGCCGCATCCCCCGACCGAATTAAACGAAGCGTGACAAGACACTCACCCACCGCCAGCAGATGGCGCCTTCTGCGACCTCCGAGCAGAATCGGCCGATGGACCCCGTCACCCTCACCACGGACCGCCTCCTGCTGCGCACGGTCGGCCCCCAGGACACCGACGCGGTGTACGACGCCTGCCAGGACCCCGACATCCAGCGCTGGACCACGATCCCCTCGCCCTACCTGCTGGAGCACGCCCAGGGCTTCACGGAACAGATGGTCCCGGACGGCTGGGCGGACGGGTCCATGTTCACTCTCGGCGTCTTCCTCCACTCCGGAGAACTGGCGGGCATGCTCGGCATCACCATGCGCGCCCTGGGCGTCGGCGAGATCGGCTTCTGGGCCACCAAGCAGCACCGCGCCAACGGCTACATCACGGAGGCCGTCCTCACCGCCTGCCGCTGGGCCTTCGTCCACGCCGCGCTCGACCGCGTCGAATGGCGCGCCGAGGTGGGCAACCACGCCTCCCGCGCCGTGGCGGAACGCTCCGGCTTCACCATCGAAGGCACCCTGCGCGCCGCCGTCAACAACAAGGGAGTACGCCGGGACTCCTGGGTGGGCTCCCTCCTCCCCTCAGACCTGAGCCTCCCCTCAACGGCCCCGTACCTCCCCGCCCCCTCCTAGCTGCGGGCATGCGTGCCGCCCGAGCTGCGGGCATGCGTGCCGCTGGGGGCGGCACGGGTGGGCGCAGCGGCACCCCGCACCGCCGTGCTGCGCACCCACCCCGCCCCCACACCCACGCCAGCACCGGACACCCAACCCCGCAGGTCACGCCCCATTGTCAGTCCCACCCCCTATCGTGCGGACCCATGACCACCCCGCGCCCCACCGCAGAGCTCTCCGCAGACGAGGCCCGCCGCCTGGCGCTCCGCGCCCAAGGCTTCCTCGGCGCCCCCGACCGCCGCTCCGGCGTCCGCGGCGTCCTCCGCCACCTGGGCGCGATACAGCTCGACACCATCTCGGTCCTGGCCCGCTCCCACGAGCTCGTCCCGTATGCCCGCCTGGGCGCGGTAGGCCGAAAGACAGTCGAGAACGCCTACTGGAGAGACACTCACGCCTTCGAGTACTGGTCCCACGCGGCCTGCATCCTCCCCATCGAGGAGTGGCCCCACTTCGCCTTCCGCCGCCGCGCCTACCGCAACCGCCCGCACTGGAACCACGACCTCCCGGACGGTGTCTACGACCAGGTCATCAAGCAGCTCCGCTCCGAAGGCCCCCTCACCGCGACGGAGTTGGGCGGCGCGAAGAAGACGAGCGACTGGTGGGACTGGTCCGGCACGAAGGTCGCCGTCGAACGCGCCCTGATGTACGGCGAGGTGGTCTGCGTGGAGCGCCGCGGCTGGAAGCGCCTCTACGACCTCGCCGAGCGCGCCGTCCCGCAGCCCCTGCTGCACGACGAACTCGACGACACCGAGTGCGTACGCCGCCTGGTCCGCCTGGCGGGCCAGTCCCTCGGCGTCGGTACCCGCGCGGACATCGCCGACTACCACCGCCTCAAGGGCGAACAGGTCGACGCGGTGATCGCCGACTCGGGCCTGGTCCCGGTCACGGTCGAGGGCTGGTCCAAGCCGGCCTGGGCCGACCCCGCGGCGCTGGAGACACCTCCGCGCGGCCGCCACCGCACCACCCTCCTGTCGCCCTTCGACTCCCTGATCTGGGAGCGGGCGCGCACGGAGCGGATCTTCGGCTTCACCCACCGCCTGGAGGCCTACGTCCCCAAGCAGAAGCGGGTGTACGGCTACTTCGCGATGCCGGTCCTGGCCGGCGGCCGACTCGTCGGCCGCGTGGACCCGGCCCGCGAGGGCGGCACTCTGGTGGCCAGGCAGGTCACGCTCGACGGCCCGAAGGCGGTCCCGGCGGTCGCCCAGGCCCTGGCCGAGGCGGCGACCTGGGTGGACTGCACGGACGTACGCGTGGAGCGGGTCGACGCACCACACCTGCGCGAGCCTCTCGTGAGGGAGCTCGCCCGGACGACCGCCTGACCGTCAGCGAATCTCGAGAATCTTCTCTCGCATCGCGTACACCACCGCCTCCATCCTGGAATGCAGCTGCAGCTTCTCCAGGATGTTGCGCACATGGTTCTTCACGGTGTTCTCGGAGATGAACAACTCCTTGGCGATGTCCCGGTTGTTCATCCCCGTCGCGACGAGTTTGAGGACTTCGAGTTCGCGGTCCGTCAGCCGCGGCGCGGGCACCAGCCGGCGCTCGTCCGTGCGCTGGATCATCGACTTGAACTCGGTGAGCAGCTTCGACGCCATGGACGGGCTGATCTGCGACTGCCCGTCGGCCACCGCGCGAATGGCGGTGGCCACCTCGTCCGTCGAGATCTCCTTGAGGAGATAGCCGGTCGCACCCGCCTTGATGGCGTCGTAGAGATCGGCTTCCTCGTCGCTGATCGTCAGCATGATGATCTTGGCGCTGGGTGCGACCTCCTTGATGGAGGTGCACGCCTCGATCCCGCCCCGCTTGGGCATCCGCACGTCCATCAGAACGATGTCGGGCAGCAGGTCGGCGGCCTTCTCGACGGCCTCGGCGCCGTCGCCGGCCTCCCCGATGACCTGGATGTCCTCCTCGGCCGCGAGCACGATCTCCAGGCCACGGCGGAACAGGGCGTGGTCGTCCACCACAAGGACTCTGATCGGTTCCTTGCGTGGAGAGTCCGTGTCCGGGCCCATGCCGACAACGCCGTCGTCGGCATCCTCGTCACGCATCGGTCCGAAGCTGTCCGCCATCGTTCCTCCCCCTGAAGGCTGCGGCCTGTGGTCCTGAGCCATCGCCAACCCAGAGCAACGACCCACCGATTGGGTCGTGGCCACCATGATTTCATGCCCGGACGGCACCGGGACGACCGAGCGGGGCGCGCAGTGGTCGCACAGGGGTGCCCCTGGGGGCGCACACGCGCTCCAGGGGCACCTGCTCCGCTGTCACCCGGCACGGTCAGCCGCCGAGCGCACCGCCCGCGTCGGGGGCGTGCACCTGTGTGACCATCGTGTCCGTGCTGAGGTGGATCACGCCGTAGTCGTAGGCGTGCCGTCGGTAGACGACACTCGGTTCCTTGGTCTCGGAGTCGACGAACAGGTAGAAGTCGTGCCCGACCAGCTCCATCTCGTAGAGAGCCTGGTCGAGGGTCATGGGTGCTGCGACGTGGGTCTTCTCGCGGACGACGATGGGGCCGTCACCCTGTACTTCCAGTGAGCCGATCTTCTTCGTGGGCACGGCCGCCGGCTCTTCCTCCGGGGTCGGCACCAAGCCGTTGCCGTTGAGCGTCGCCACGCCCGGGACGTGATCGGCGACCTCGGCGGCCGGGATCCGGCGCGAGCCACGACGCGAGAACCGCTTGTCGTGTTGCCTGCGCAGCCGGGCTTCCAGCTTTTCCGCCGCCAGGTCGAGCGCCGCGTACGGATCGCTCGCCGCTGCCTCCGCCCGGATCACCGGACCGCGGGAGCGGAGCGTGATCTCCACTCGGTCACAGCGGTCGGCCTGCCGGGGGTTGGGCTCCTTGGACACCTCGACGTCGAGGCTGATCACCTTGCCATCGAGCTTCTGGATCTTCTCCAGCTTCAGCTTCTCGGCCACGTGCTTCCGGAACCGCTCGGGCACCTCGGTCTTGCGGCCCTTGACGACGATGTCCACGCAGAACTCCGTTCCCGGATCACTCCGCTTCGGTGCGGAGCATCTCCCTTTTGCACCAGGTTCCGGTGAGGCCCGGAACCTCGGACTCTCGGTGACTTCCACCTCCTCCCCCGTGAGCGAGATCTCCACTCCACCGTCGCGAGTGATGAAGAAAAACCCGCAGCACGGCATTCGGTTTTGAGAGGTGTGGCCTGCGGCTTTCCCTCTCAACCGAACATATCTCGCCCGGACGGATGTCGTCACCCTCTACTGCGGCGTACCTCCGTTCAGGTGAATAGGCCCTCTCGTTACCTGCAACGACGCAAGTTCTCAGTCAGTTCCGGTTTATTTCGAAAGAGTCCGGCGGTGCCGCGACCACGGCCGCGCACACCACGTCAACGACTCCGCCGACGCCGCCCGCACCCGTGATTCCCTGCCGGGCGGGCCATCGGCTCGTCCTCTCTCGCGTTGATCCGATGTTCTGTTCTTCTCTGCTTTCCCAGGTCTCTCCCCTGTACACGGCCCCAGTTCCCGCAGCGTTCGAAACCAGCCCCGCCGCCGACCGCACGGCACGCGCGGCTTCCGCCAGCGAGGCCCCTGTGGTCATCACGTCGTCGACGAGGACGACCAGGCCCTCGGAGAGCAGCCGGGCACCACCGGGCGCCACCGCCAGCGCGCCCGCGAGATTGTCCAGCCGCTGCCGTGAGTTGAGCCCCGACTGGTCGGCCACGGCCCGCCGCTGCCGCAGCACGCCGAGCGCCCTGGCCGGCACCCCACTCCGCCGCAGCTCACCAGCCGCCGCGAGCGCGATCCGCCGCGCCGGATCATGCCCCCTGGCCCGCACGGCCCGCCGCCCGGACGGAACGGGCACGAGCAGCACAGCCGCCCCGATGCCCCGCGACCGCACCCCTCCGGCCCCCGGCCAGGGCCCACTCCGCGCTCCTGGAACTCCCGCCCGTACCGCCCCCGCCAGAGCGGCCCCGAGCGGACCGGCGAGCGCCAGAGCGCCCCGTTCCTTGTGGGCCAGCAGCGTCGCCCGGACCTCGTCCGCGTACCGAGCCGCCGCGTGCACCACCGGCAGTCCCGGTGGCTCCGGCACCGGCCGCACCCGATGCGCCACCGCTCCGCTCAGCACCGCACGGCACTTCGCGCACAGCACCGTACGAGGCGCCCCGCAGCCCCCGCACTCGCCCGGCAGCACCAGGTCGGTGAGGTCCTGCCACCAGCCCCGCATGGCCACCACTGTGCCAACAGCGAGGGCACCCGGCCACCCCTGTGGATAACTCCCTGTGGACAACGCGTCGCCCCGAGCCGACGGCCGGTTTCCACCGGCCCCGGCCAGGACCCACCGCATCCCCACCGGGACGCCTCACACCGGACGAACCGGCGCTGCAAACCGGTACTACAAACCTGTACTACAAACCGGCGCTCACCCCGGATAAACCGGCGCCGTCCCCTCCGTCACCTTCTGCCACTGCGCGCCCGACGGCAGCCGGACGATGCCGTCCACCGAGTACGCCACCAGCGGCAGCCGGTCGTCCTCGGCGGCGGTGACCTCCTTGACGCCGGTCAGCGCGGCGGGCGCCGGCACGTCCGGCGTGGAGCCGTCGACCTGGACGTACCGCATCTGCTCCACGCCCCCGTGCTCGCGCCCGACCACCACGAGCCGGCTGTCACCGGCCCACGACATGGCTGTGACCTCCTCCAACTCCGGCGTCGCGGAGCGAAGTTCGACCACCCTGACGGCCGGCTTCTCGCCCGGCTTCTCCTCCCGCTCGATCAGCCCGATGAGCAGGGTCTTCTTGCCGCCCTTCTCCACGACGAGCGCGATCCGCACGCCGTCGGCGGCCACCCGCACGGACTGGATCCGCCCGTCCAGGTGCGGTGTGCGCACCTCCAGCGGATCGCCCTTGCCCTCCTCGAGCAGCAGCAGCCGGGGGTTGTCCGGGTCACGGTCGGCCACCCACAGGCCGTCGTCCGCGTCCCAGCTGGGCGTCGTCAGCCGGTCCTCCTCGGTCCGGCCCTGGCTGCGCAGCACCGGCTCGCCCAGCGAACCGCCCGAGACCAGCGATCCCACGTACAGCGACCTGCCGTCGAGGCCGACACCGGCCGCGGTGTGCTCGTCGCGCGACACCGCCACCGCCCGCAGCGCCGTGTCGCCCTCGCCCAGCGCCCCAGGTGCCGTGTCCGGCTTGGTGTCGCTGCTGCCGGCCGGGATCCGTACGAGCCGGTCCTTGGCGTCGACGAAGTACAGGTAGTCGGGGTGGCGCGCCGAGGTCCGGAAGGCCGCCGCGTCGGCCGCTTCCTGCGTGAGCGAGCACAGCTCGGCCCCGCCGGCCCGCAGCGCGACCTCGTCCACCGCGGGGCTGAGGTTCCTCAGCGTGAAGAGTGTCTGGGCCGCCATCTCCTGGCACCTGTTGGTGCCGATGCCCGCGGCCTTGTCGTTGAGCGGGACCGTCAGCTTGTTCCGCTCGTCGGGCGTGAGCGCTCCGGCGTCCTTCGCCAGCGCCGTACCGGTGGGGACGCTCGACCTGACCACGGGCCCGAGCCACCGGGTGGGCCCGTTGAGCAGGGAGCGCACCATCTGTGTCGTGGGGTCCACCCGGCGGCGGATGTAGACGGGGTCGGCGACCGCCGTGGGCTGCGTGTCCGCCCCGGCCGCCATGGTGTTGGAGGCGAAGTAGTACTTGCTGACGGACATGTAGTTGCGCTGGAAGTCCGACTGGCCCATGAGGACGCCCTGAGGCAGCGCGTCGATCCGCCACTGCCCGCTCTTCTCGTCCTGCGTCAGGTGCACGGTCCTGCCGTACGCCCCGGTCGCCGGCGCGTACGACTGCTGCGCGTCCACGGTGGCCACCTTGGTGCCGGTCAGCGTGTACGAGATCTCGCCGGTGTCCTCCCGGCCGCCGGCACCCTCGGCCTTGGCACCCGGCCCGTCCGTGAGCACCGTGGTGGACAGCTCCGGCCGCCAGGTCTTCGCCGCCTCGCCGGTCAGGTACTGGCGCGCGGTCTTGTAGTGCGGATCGTCGCTGGTGAGCGCCTCCAGGAAGCCCTGCACGATCTCCGAGGGCGGCGCGTCCTCCCCCGGCGGCACGGCGAACACCCGCACCTGGGTGTCCTGGCGCGGTGTCGACTCCACGCCCCGCAGATCCCCGCTGTCCGGCATCGAGGCGCACCCCGCCAGCACCAGCACGCCACCGGCGGCGTACGCCATCACGCGCGCGGGCGTACGCCGACCGCGCCCCTCGCGGTCAGCGCCCACGAGATGCCTCCCCTTGCCTGTTCGCGTCTCCCGGCTCGGCTTCCCTGCCCGAGCCCGCGGAGCCGTTGTCCTTGTCCCGCGGCCCGCTCACGGCCGGTCCCGGGGCCGCCCCCGCAGGGCCGCCGCCGACCCCGTCACGAGCCGTTCCGGCCGGTTCACCCCCGCCCTCGTCACGAGCCGTCCGCGCCGTACCACTCGCACCGCCGTCACCGGCCGTGCTCTCCGCGCCCCCGCCACGAGCCGACGACTCCGCTGGCACCGACTCGTCCTGCCGCCGCGTGCCCGAGGCGGGCCGCGGCACCACGCGCGCGCCGTTGCCGGGCAGCGCCGTCGGATCGGCCGTGGGCGCCACGGTGGACGCCCGCGGCGGTATCGGGTTGCGGGTCGGCCCCGACGGCACCGGACCGCCCGCCGGCTGTGCCGGCACGGTCGCCCGCTTCTCGCCGTCCCCGCCGCCGCAGGGCAGACCCGCGTCGTCGAGTCCCCGGTTGCGCCGTGAGTCCTTGGGCTCCAGCGGTATCGGGGAGCCCCGCAGCGGCTCGTCCGCGGTCCTGGGCAGCGTCAGCCGGAACTGCGAACCGCCGCCCGGCTCACCCCACGCCTGCAGCCAGCCGCCGTGCAGCCGCGCGTCCTCCAGGGCGATGGACAGCCCGAGCCCCGTACCACCCGTGGTCCGCGCGCGTGCCGGGTCGGCCCGCCAGAAGCGGCTGAACACCCGGGTCGCCTCACCCGGCTTCAGCCCGACCCCGTAGTCCCGCACCGCGACGGCGACCGCGCCGCCGGCCGCGGCGAGCTTGACGACGACGTCCCTGCCCTCACCGTGCTCCACGGCGTTCACGACGAGGTTGCGCAGCACGCGCTCCACCCGCCGGGCGTCGGCCTCGGCGACGACGGGCTGCTGGTCGCCGAAGACCCGGATCTGCGTGCCCTTGCGCTCCGCGAGCGGCTCGGCCCCGCTGACCACCCGCCGCACGACGTCCCTGAGGTCTATCGGCTCCGCCTCCAGGGCCGCGGCACCCGCGTCGAACCGGCTGATCTCCAGCAGGTCCGCGAGCAGCGACTCGAACCGGTCCAGCTGGTCGGCGAGCAGCTCCGCCGACCGCGCGGTGATCGGGTCGAAGTCCTCCCGCGCCTCATGGATGACGTCCGCCGCCATCCGTACGGTCGTCAGCGGCGTACGCAGCTCGTGCGACACGTCCGACACGAACCGGCGCTGCATGCGCGACAGGTCCTCCAGCTGGCTGATCTTCAGCTGAAGGTTCTGCGCCATCTTGTTGAAGGCCTCGCCGAGACGCGCGATGTCGTCCTCGCCGGTGACCTTCATACGTTCCTGAAGCCGCCCGGCCGACAACCGCTCGGCGATCCCCGCCGCCATCCGCACCGGCGTGACGACCTGGCGCACCACCAGCCACGCGATGGCCCCGAGCAGCACCACGACGAACAGCCCGGCCGTCGCCAGAGTCCCCTTGACCAGGCTCAGCGACTTCTCCTCCTGGGTGAGCGGGAAGAGGTAGTAGAGCTGGTACGGATCGCCGTTCGGGTCGTTGACCTGCTTGCCGATGACCAGGGCGGGCTGGGAGTCCTTGGTGTCGTTGTTGTAGATGACGCGGCTGTAGCTCTGCGCGGCCGTCGTACTGCTGCCGATCCGCTCCCGCAGCGCCGCGGGCACGCTCTTGCTCCAGTCCACCTCACCGGAGGCACGCGGACCACGTCCGCCGGCACCGTCGGCGTCGGAAGCCGGAAGCGTGACCACGTCAAAAGCGCCCTGCCCGCCGCTGGACAGCGAGGACACCAGATCACTCATCCACTGGATGACGTTCTGCGCGGGACGGCCGTCCGCCGTGGCGACATCGTCGCCGGTCCCGCTCGCCGCCTCGTCGGCCCGCTGCTTGGCCACCGCGAAACCGCCGGTGGCCTGGCTCTGGGACGCCTTCACCTTGGCGTCCAGCAGGCCGTTGCGCACCTGCCCGATGACGACGAAGCCCAGCAGCAGCACCACGCCAAGCGACATCAGCAGCGTCGTGACGACGACCTTGAGCTGGATGTTGCGCCGCCACAGCCGCATGACGGGCAGCAGCGGCCGGCGCACCCACCGCATGAACAGGCGGATGACCGGACTGCCCTGTACCCCGCCCTGGAGCAGCAGCCCGCTCTCCAGGAACCGTCCCCAGCGGGACCCCGTCTTCTTCCGCCCGACAGGCCGCCCCGGGCGGGCCCCGGACCGTCCGGGCGCCGAAGCGGCACTGTCGCCGGACATGTCAGCTCGGTCCTGCCTTGTACCCGACGCCACGGACGGTCACCACGATCTCCGGCTTCTCCGGGTCCTTCTCGACCTTGGAGCGCAGCCGCTGCACATGCACGTTGACCAGCCGCGTGTCCGCCGCGTGCCGGTAGCCCCAGACCTGCTCCAGCAGCACCTCGCGCGTGAACACCTGCCACGGCTTGCGCGCGAGCGCGACCAGCAGGTCGAACTCCAGCGGCGTCAGCGCGATCGACTGCCCGTCCCGCTTCACGGAGTGCCCGGCCACGTCGATGACCAGGTCACCGATGGCGAGCTGCTCCGGAGCGGGCTCCTCCGACCTCCGCAGCCGCGCCCGGATCCGGGCGACCAGCTCCTTCGGCTTGAACGGCTTCACGATGTAGTCGTCGGCACCCGACTCCAGGCCCACCACGACGTCGACCGTGTCGCTCTTCGCCGTGAGCATCACGATCGGCACCCCGGACTCCGCCCTGATCAGACGGCACACCTCGATGCCGTCCCGACCGGGCAGCATCAGGTCCAGCAGCACCAGATCGGGCTTGGCCTCACGGAAAGCGGCCAGCGCCTTGTCACCGTCAGCCACGAAAGACGGCTCAAAACCCTCACCACGCAGCACGATGCCGAGCATCTCGGCCAGTGCGGTGTCGTCGTCGACGACAAGGACTCGTCCCTTCATAAACGACATCATCCCATTCTCATAACGGTGGCGAAGGCAGTGGTGAGGTAGGTCACCGGCCAGTGACCATAGTCGCAGCAAGCGCTACTGTCTGCCCTCGCCCGCCCATAGTTGATCTCCACGACGCCCGCCGACCGGGCCGCCGGCGCACGGGAGGGGGACGCGACCGCCGGAGCCCGCCCGCCCCGCACCCGCTCCGGCAGCCGTTGAGCTCAGCCCGCCGTCACCCTCCGCGACCGCGCACACACCTCGGCGAGCGCCTCCGCCGTCACCGGCGAAACCACACCCTCCTCCGTGACGATCGCCGTCACCAACTCGGGCGGGGTCACGTCGAACGCCGGGTTGTACGCCTGCGTTCCCAGCGGCGCCACGGGAATGCCGCCCCCCGCCTCCTGCGCACCGGCGACCGGCACCTGCGGCGCCACCACCTCGGTCACCTCGTGGCCGGGACGCTGCTCGACCTCGATGGACGCCCCGTCCGGGGTGTCCGGATCCACCGTCGTCACCGGCGCCACCACGATGAACGGCACATGGTGGTACCGCGCGAGCACCGCCAGCGGATAGCTCCCCACCTTGTTCGCCACCGAACCGTCCGCCGTGATGCGGTCCGCCCCGATCAGCACCGCGTCCACCTCCCCGGCGGCGAACAGCGACCCCGCCGCGTTGTCGGTGAGCAGCGTGTACGCCATCCCGCTCCGCGCCGCCTCGTACGCCGTCAGCCGAGCGCCCTGCAGCAACGGACGCGTCTCGTCCACCCACAGCCGCCGGAGCCGCCCCGCCCGATGCGCCGCGAGCCCCACCGCGAACGCCGTCCCCTCCCCGCCCGACACCAGCGAACCGGTGTTGCAGTGGGTGAGGATCCGGTGCCCGCCACCGGGCAGCAACTCGTCCAGCAGCGCCAGCCCGTGCTCGGCCATCCGCGCACTGGCCTCGGCGTCCTCCCGGTGCAACTGCCGCGCCGCCGCCAGCGCCGCCGAGGCCGCCTGCCGGACATCACCGCCCTTGGCGAGCGCCGCCTCGTGGGCCGATCGCGCCCGGCGCACACCGAGGGCCAGGTTCACCGCGGTCGGCCGGGCACTGGCCAGCGCGGCCGCGGCCTCGTCCACGTCGAAGCCCCGCACGGCGGCGAGCGCGACACCGTACGCCCCCGCGATACCGAGCAACGGCGCCCCGCGCACGGAGAGCGAGCGGATCGCCTCCACCAGCGCGGACGCGTCCGTACAGACCAGTTCGACCTCCTCGGCCGGCAACCTCGTCTGATCGAGAAGGACCAGAACGGGTCCTTCCGGTGGCTCCTCCCAACGGATCGCGGGGATCTCGGTCGGCCGCTTGTCATCGCCGCTGTACGCGTACTGATCAGCCATGCGGTCAGTCTGCCCCCTGTGGAGCGGACAATTGAAGGTACGCAGCCCATACCGCGGCCGGTCATTCCAAGACCACCCCATGGCACGATGGCTGCCAACCTGCCGCCGCGACCGCGGACGGGCACCGTGAAGGAGCGACGATGAACGACACTCCGGGCTGGGCCTCGCCCGGATCCGCCCCGTCCGACGGGCAGAAGCCGGACCAGTCCGGCCCTGCCGAGCCCACCGACCGCCCCGGCCCCGCACAGCCCGCGGACCAGCCCGGCCAAGCGGCCCAGCCGGGCCAGGCCCCGCAGGGCCCTGGCCCGCAGTGGTCCAAGGACCAGCCGCCACCCGCCCAGTGGTCGGCCCCCAGCGGCCCGACGGTCCCCGGCCAGGCGCCCCCGCCCCCGCCCCCCGGCCCGGGCTGGGGCACCCAGCCCCCCGGCGGCCACGGCCCGGCCGGATACGGCCCTGGCGGCCCCGCAGCCCCCGGCGGATACGGGCCCCCCGGCGGCTGGGGAAGCGGCTGGGGCGGCCCCCCGCCCGCCGCCAAGCCCGGCATCATCCCGCTCCGCCCCCTCGGCGTGGGCGAGATCCTCGACGGCGCCGTCTCCACCATGCGCACCTACTGGCGCACGGTCCTGGGTATCTCCCTGACCGTCGCGGTCCTCACCGAGATCATCGTCGTCCTGTTCCAGGGCCTCGTCCTCGACGACTCCAGCACCCAGGCCCTCAACGACCCGAGCGCCACCCTCAGCGAGCTGAGCCGCGCCATGAGCGACGCCCTGCTCAACTCCACCGTCGTCTTCGTGATCTCCCTGGTCGGCACCGTCATCGCGACCGCACTGCTCACCACCGTCACCAGCCGCGCCGTACTCGGCAAATCGGTGACCATCGGCGAGGCCTGGCGGGACGCCCGCCCTCAGATCGTCAAACTGTTCGGCCTCATCTGCCTGTTGCTGCTCATCACCGCCGCCATCGTCACCGCGGGCACCCTGCCCGGCATTCTCATCACCGCCTCCGGGAGCACCGGGCCAGGCGTCGCCCTCACCGTCCTGGGCGTCATCGGCGCCGGCATCGTCGCCCTCTGGCTGATGATCCGCTTCTCCCTGGCCTCGCCCGCCCTGATGCTGGAGAAGCAGGGCATCAAGAAGGCCATGAGCCGCTCCGCGAAGCTCGTCCAGGGCACCTGGTGGCGGATCTTCGGCATCCAGCTGCTCGCCACGATCATCGCGAACGTCGTCGCCTCGATCATCGTCATCCCGTTCACCTTCCTCGCCGCGGCCCTCAGCGGCGAAGGCATCACCGGCTGGCTCAACAGCGGCGGCGCCGACCTCGGCTGGACGTTCCTCATCGTCAGCGGCATCGGCGCGGTGATCGGCTCCATGATCACCTTCCCGATCACCGCAGGCGTCACCGTGCTCCTCTACATCGACCAGCGCATCCGCCGCGAGGCCCTCGACCTCGAACTGGCCCGCGCCGCAGGTGTCCAGGACTACGGCTCCCACGCCCCCGGCGCCACCCCGGGGAGCTGATGCGGTGAGCTGGGCGGGGGAACCTCTCACAACGGCACTGCCACGCACCGCCATACGCACGCTGCTGCGCGCCGGCGACATCTCCGTACTGTCGTCGGCGCGCTCCTCCGACGAGCCGCCCCTCACCGCCCCACGCGACCCCGCGCGCGAGGCGGCCCGACGCGAGCTGTCCAAGCGGATGTACCACGAGAACGACCCCAGCCTGTTCCAGCGCGCGCTCGACGCCTTCTGGGAATGGCTCGGCAAACTGTTCAACGCCGCCTCGTCCGCGACACCCGGCGGCACACTCGGCCTGGTCGTCATCATCCTGGCCGTCGTCGCGGTCCTGGGCGCCCTGTGGTGGCGCCTGGGCACCCCGCGCCGCGGGCCCACCTCGTCCGCCGCCCTGTTCGACGACCGCCCCCGCAGCGCCGCCGACCACCGCTCCGCCGCCGAGGCACACGCCGCCCAGGGCCACTGGAACCAGGCCGTCCAGGAACGCATGCGGGCCCTCGTCCGCGCCCTGGAGGAACGCGCACTCCTCGACGTCCGCCCCGGCCGCACCGCCGACGAGGCCGCCGCCGAAGCAGGCCGGGCCCTGCCCGCCCACACCGACCGACTGCGCGCCGCCGCCCGGGACTTCGACGACGTGACGTACGGCGGCCGCTCGGCGACCGAGAAGTCGTACCGCCGCATCGCCGAACTCGACCGCGACCTGGAACGCACCAAGCCCCAGCTCTCCACCAGCAGCGCCCACAGCACGGCCTCCCACACCCGCCAGGGAGCCGCCGAATGACCACCGAGGCCACGCTCCCGTCCACCTCGGCCTCGCCCACCGCCCGCCAGGTGTGGACCCGCACGCGCGGTATCGCGCTCGCCCTCGTCGTGCTCGTCGCGGGTGCCATCGCCATCGCCGTGATCCGCTCCGACGCCCGCCACGGCGAACTCGACCCGCGCTCCGCCGACCCGGGCGGCAGCCGCGCCGTCGCCGAGCTCCTCGCCGACCGGGGCGTGGACACCCGCGTGGTGACCACCCTGGACGAGGCAGCCGCCGTGTCCGGCCCGGACACGACCCTCCTGGTCGCCGCCCCCGACCTGCTGACCCGAGGTCAGCAGTCCCGCCTGCACGACTCGTTCGCCGGCTCCGGCGGCCGCACCGTCCTGATCGCCTCCGGCAGCGCCTCCGTCGAGCGGCTCGCCCCCGGCGTCACCGCCGACCCCGCCACCAGCCTCGACTCGACGCTCGCCCCCGACTGCGACCTGCCCGCCGCCCAGCGCGCGGGCACCGCCGACACGGGCGGCGTCCGCTACAGCACCACGCACCTCGACGCCGACCAGTGCTACCCCAGCGAGCGCCTGGCCACCCTGCTGCGCATCCCGGACCCGACCGGGAACGGCGACACCGTCGCCCTCGGCGCACCCGACATCCTCCTCAACGACCGCCTCGACCAACAGGGCAACGCCTCGCTCGCCCTCCAGCTCCTCGGCTCCCGACCCCATCTGGTCTGGTACCTCCCCTCGCTCTCCGACACGTCGGCCACCGGCACCGACGACGAACGCGGCTTCTTCGACCTGCTCCCCTCGGGCTGGCTCTGGGGCACCCTGCAACTCTTCATCGCCGCAGCCCTGGCCGCCCTGTGGCGGGCACGCCGACTCGGCCCCCTCGTGCCCGAAAAACTCCCCGTGGCGATCCGCGCCTCCGAAACCGCCGAAGGCCGCGCCCGCCTCTACCGCAAGGCCGACGCCCGCGACCGCGCGGCAAACGCTCTTCGCTCCACGACCCGCACCCGCCTCGCCCCCCTCATCGGCGTCCCCGTCACCCAGGCGCACACGCCCGAGGCCCTGCTCCCCGCCCTGTCCGCCCACCTCCACGGCGACGGACAGGACCTGCACGCACTCCTCTTCGGCCCAGCGCCCAGCACCGACTCAGCACTCATCGCACTCGCCGACCGACTCGACGCCCTCGAAAGAGAGGTACGCCGTCCATGATGGACCCGACCACTGACAACGCCGGGCAGACCGGGGACCCGGGCACCGCCCGAGCCGCCCTGGAGGCCCTGCGCGCCGAGATCGCCAAGGCCGTGGTCGGCCAGGACCCCGCCGTGACCGGCCTCGTCGTCGCCCTGCTCTGCCGCGGCCACGTCCTCCTCGAAGGCGTCCCCGGCGTCGCCAAGACCCTCCTGGTCCGCGCCCTCGCCTCCGCCCTCGAACTCGACACCAAACGCGTCCAGTTCACCCCCGACCTCATGCCGAGCGACGTGACCGGCTCCCTGGTCTACGACACCCGCAGCGCCGAGTTCTCCTTCCAGCCCGGCCCGGTCTTCACCAACCTCCTCCTCGCGGACGAGATCAACCGCACGCCCCCCAAGACCCAGTCGTCCCTCCTGGAAGCCATGGAGGAACGCCAGGTCACGGTCGACGGCACTCCCCGCCTCCTCCCCGACCCGTTCCTGGTCGCAGCGACCCAGAACCCGGTGGAGTACGAAGGCACCTACCCCCTCCCGGAAGCCCAGCTGGACCGCTTCCTCCTCAAACTCACCATCCCCCTGCCCTCCCGCCAGGACGAGATCGACGTCCTCACCCGCCACGCCGAGGGCTTCAACCCACGCGACCTCCACGCCGCCGGCGTACGCCCCGTAGCGGGCCCCGCCGACCTGGAGGCAGCCCGCGCGGCGGTCGCCAAAACGACCATCTCCCCGGAGATCACCGGCTACGTCGTCGACATCTGCCGCGCCACCCGAGAGTCGCCGTCCCTCACCCTCGGCGTCTCCCCCCGAGGCGCCACGGCCCTCCTGGCAACCGCCCGCGCCTGGGCCTGGCTGACAGGCCGCGACTACGTCATCCCGGACGACGTGAAGGCCCTGGCCCTGCCCACCCTCCGCCACCGCGTACAGCTCCGCCCGGAGGCCGAAATGGAAGGCGTGACAGCCGACTCCGTCATCAACGCGATCCTGACCCACGTCCCCGTCCCCCGCTGATGGCACTCACCGGACGCGCCGCCCTCCTCGCGGCCCTGGGCTCCCTCCCCGTCGGCATCTGGGAACCCGGCTGGACGGGCATCCTGGCGGTCAACGCACCCCTGGCTGTGGCCTGCGCCTGCGACTTCGCACTGGCGGCTCCGATCCGACGCCTGGGCCTGACCCGCTCCGGAGACACCTCGGTACGCCTGGGCGACACAGCAGACGTGACCCTCACGATCACCAATCCGTCCCGCCGCCCCCTCCGCGCCCAGCTGCGCGACGCCTGGCCGCCCAGCAGCTGGCAGCCAGGCACGGAAACGACGGCCTCCCGCCACCGCCTCACCGTCCCCGCAGGCGAACGCCGACGCGTGACGACCCGCCTCCGCCCTACCCGCCGAGGCGACCGCCAAGCCGACCGAGTCACCATCCGTTCCTACGGCCCCCTAGGCCTCTTCGCCCGCCAGGGCACCCACAAGGCCCCCTGGGCGGTTCGCGCCCTGCCCCCCTTCACCAGCCGCAAGCACCTGCCCTCAAAACTGGCCCGTCTCCGCGAACTGGACGGCCGCACCAGCGTGCTCACCCGTGGCGAGGGCACCGAATTCGACAGCCTCCGCGAGTACGTCCCCGGCGACGACACCCGCTCCATCGACTGGCGCGCCACAGCCCGCCAGGCCACGGTCGCCGTACGTACCTGGCGCCCCGAACGCGACCGCCACATCCTCCTGGTCCTCGACACCGGCCGCACCTCGGCAGGCCGTGTGGGAGACGCACCCCGCCTCGACGCCTCCATGGACGCGGCCCTCCTCCTCGCAGCCCTCGCCTCCCGCGCCGGCGACCGCGTCGACCTCCTCGCCTACGACCGCAGGGTCCGCGCCCTCGTCCAGGGCCGCACCGCAGGCGACGTCCTTCCGTCCCTGGTCAACGCGATGGCCACGCTGGAGCCGGAGCTCGTAGAAACGGACGCCCGGGG
Organism: Streptomyces sp. NPDC041940; assembly: GCF_055589465.1. NCBI lineage: Bacteria > Bacillati > Actinomycetota > Actinomycetes > Kitasatosporales > Streptomycetaceae > Streptomyces > Streptomyces sp. NPDC041940. The sequence continues at coordinate 533 of NZ_JBVJBP010000009.1, read as the reverse complement.
CCTCACGGCCACCGCCCTCCGTACGTCCCCCCGCCGCTCCCTGATCGTCCTGCTCACCACCCTGGACACGGCCCCCATCGAAGAAGGCCTGCTCCCGGTCCTCTCGCAGCTCACCCAGCGCCACACCGTCCTGCTGGCATCGGTGGCAGACCCGCACATCACCGAAATGGCCAGAGCACGCGGAAACACCGACGCCGTCTACGAGGCCGCCGCGGCAGCCCAGGCCCAGTCCGAACGCCACCGCACGGCAGATCAACTCCGCCGTCACGGCGTCACAGTCGTGGACGCGACACCGGACGACCTCGCGCCGGCACTGGCGGATGCGTACTTGGCATTGAAGGCAGCCGGCCGCCTATGACATCCAGGTGACATTCAGGGCCCCGCAAGGGGCCCTGAAACGCAGAAAACCCCGCATCCGAAGATGCGGGGTTTCCTTTGAATGATTGTTCGGCGGCGTCCTACTCTCCCACAGGGTCCCCCCTGCAGTACCATCGGCGCTGAAAGGCTTAGCTTCCGGGTTCGGAATGTAACCG
>NZ_JBVJBP010000008.1:99959-303144 GCF_055589465.1 Streptomyces sp. NPDC041940 | reverse complement strand
CCCCCCCCCCCCCCCCCCCCCCCCCCCCCCCCCCCCCCCCCCCCCCCCCCCCCCCCCCCCCCCCCCCCCCCCCCCCCCCCCCCCCCCCCCCCCGCGACGTCTCCCTAGGCCTGTACGGCCGACGCGATCAACTGGTCGATCAGGGCGATCAGCACGTCCCGGCACGACTCCCGGTCCCGCGCGTCGCACAGCAGCACCCGCACATGCTCCGGCACCGCGAGCGCGTCCCGGATGTCCTCGGCCGGATACGGGTGCTTGCCGTGGAAGCCGTTTACCCCGACGACGAACGGGATCTCCCGGCGCTCGAAGAAGTCGATCGCGGCGAAACTGGACTCGGGTCTGCGGACGTCGACCAGGACCACGGCGCCGAGCGCGCCGAGCGCCAGGTCGTTCCACATGAACCAGAACCGCTGCTGCCCCGGCGTACCGAACAGGTACAGCACCAGTTCCCGGCTGATGGTGATTCTGCCGAAGTCCAGGGCCACGGTGGTGGCCCGCTTCTCCTCGATGCCGTCGAGGTCGTCGATGCCCAGACCGGCCATGGTCAGGGGTTCCTCGGTGCGCAGCGGGGCGATCTCGCTGACCGACCCGACCATGGTGGTCTTGCCCACGCCGAAGCCCCCGGCGATGAGGATCTTGACCGCGTCGGGTGCCGAGGACGCGTCAGTGACGGGGTCAGAGCCGGCCAAGGCCGTCCCTCACTTTCTGCAGCAGGTCCAGGTCCGGAGTCGTACGGGAAACGAGGCGCGGCGGGCGGACGGCGATCCGGCCCGCCTCCAGCAGGTCGCAGAGCAGGATGACGACCACGCTCACCGGCAGGTCGAGCCGGGCGGCCAGCTCCGCCACGGCGACCGGCTCGGCACACAGCCGGAGGATCCGGGTGTGCTCGGGCTGGCACCGGGCCGCGGTGGCCGGCGGTGGATCGACCGCGGTCACCGTCGCGATGAGCGTGAAGTCGGCACGGCTGGGCCGCGTCCGGCCACCGGTCAGGGCGAACGGTCTTACGAGCCGGCCCGCCGAATCGCCTTCGCCCACCTCACACGCCTGGGTCGACGACGGGTCCGGCCATGCCCCGCGGTGCCGCGCTGAGGTGCTCGCCGATCTTCTTCACCAGCATGTTCATCTGGTACGCCACCACACCGACGTCCGCGCCCGGGCCGGTCAGCACGACCAGATGGGCGCCGGGGCCGGCGGAGGTCAGGATCAGATAGCTGTTGGCCATCTCGATGAGCGCCTGGCGCACCGGACCGCCCCGGAAGTCCATGCTGACGCCCTTGCTCAGGCTCATCAGACCGGACGCGGTCGCCGCGAGCCGCTCGGCGTCGTCGCGCAGGAAGCCGGTGGACTTGCTGACCACCAGGCCGTCCTCGGAGAGCACCACGGCCTGGTTCACGTCGGCGACCCGCTCCACGAGTCCGGTCAGCAGCTGGTCGAGCTGGGTGTGGGTGGCGGGGATGGGGCGTGTCATTGCGGTGTCCTTCGTCAGCGGTCGGCGGGCGGAGTCGAGGGGGCGGCGTCGGCGGCGGCCTGCCGGGGTGGTGCGGCCGGGTCCTCGTCACGGGCCCGGAGCGTGCCGCGCTGGAAGCCGGCCAGGGAGGAGGCGGCGGCTTCCGCGGTGAAGTCGTCGAGGGAGCCGTCGTCGCCGTCGGGCACGGACTCCTCGCGCAGTTCCTCGACCAGGCTGGTCTGCGGCACCCGACGGGGGAGCGGGGCGAGGCCGTCTCCGCGGGGGGTGCGGGCGGCCGGTGCGGTCCGGGCCACGACGAGGGGCCGCGGCTCACGCCCGGAACGGCCGTCGCCGGCACCGCCGGCGGCGCTCTCGGACCCGGCGTCGCCGCCACCGCCGCTGGTGCCGGAGACACTCTCGGCCCCCGCCCCCCTGGGGCCGCCGAGGGCCGCGAGGCTGTGCGTCCCGTTCGTGGCCTTCGCGTTCCGGGCGTCGGGGGTGCCGGTGGGTGACGGGGTCTCCCGGACCACGATGTCGTGCGGAATCAGCACGATCGCCGTGGTCCCGCCGTACGGCGACAGGCGCAGGGTGGCGGCGATGCCGTGCCGGTGGGCCAGCTGGGCTATCACGAACATGCCGAGGCGCAGGTCGTCGGCGAGCGCGACCACGTCGAACTGCGGGGGCACCGCGAGCTGTTCGTTGAAGGACGCGTAGTCCTCCTCCGACATGCCGAGGCCGCGGTCCTCGATCTCGACGGCGAGGCCCTTGGCGACCATCTGGGCCCGCACCGTGACGGGGCTCGGGGCGGGGGAGTACGCGGTCGCGTTGTCGATGAGTTCGGCCAGCAGATGGATGACGTCGGCGACCGCGGGCGGGGCGACGCAGACCTCCTCCTCGGTGTGCACCTCCACCCGCTGGTACTCGGCGACCTCGCCGACCGCGCTGCGCAGGATGTCCATCAGCGCGACCGGCTCGGTCCAGCTGCGGCCCGGCCGTTCGCCGCTGACGATGACGAGGTTCTCCTCGTAGCGGCGCAACTGGCTGGCCGTGGAGTCCAGTTCGTACAGGCCCTTGAGGATGTCGGGATCGCTGTGCTCGCGCTCCAGCGCGTCCAGCTTGCTCAGCTGGAGGTTGACCAGGTTCTGGCTCTGCCGGGCGATGCCCAGGATGACCTTCTGGAAGCCGCGCCGGGTGTCGGCGAGTTCGACCGCGGTGTGCACGGCGGTGCGCTGGGCGGTGTTGAACGCCCGGGCCACCTGGCCGAGTTCGTCGTGCCCGTAGTCCAGCGGGGTCGTCGCCGACTCCGGGTCGACCGTCTCGCCCCGCTCCAGCCGCGCCACCACGTCGGGCAGCCGCTCCTGCGCCAGGCTGACGGCGGCCCGGCGCAGGCCGCGCAGCCGCCGGGACAGCGAGCGGGTGATCCGCCAGGACATGCCGACGCACAGCAGCAGCGCGAGCAGCCCCCCGGCGCTCAGGGACGCCGCCTTGATCAGCGTCCCGTCCGCCTTGTCGGCGCTGCGCTCCAGCAGTCCCGTCGTCTGCTGCTCGATGAGACTCGCGTAGTGCACGGACAGCTTGTCCATGGCGGCGTTCCACCGCTTCCGCGCGTCCGGCAGGGCGATCCGGTCCGCGTCGGTGCCGGAGTTCCGGGCCGCCAGCACCTGGTCCTCGATCGACTCCAGCGTCCGCCACTCCGGGCTCGCCAGGATCCGCTCGGTCCGCGCCTTGGCCTCGCCGGTGAGCTGGGGCACGACCTGGTCCTGGACCAGCCAGCGCCGGGTGTTCACGAGTTCCGCGTACTGCACCCACGCCCTGTCGTCCAGATGCCCCGACGGCCAGGCCAGGGTCAGCTGCGCGTCCTCCCGGGAGACCAGCTCCGCCGCGTGCTCCAGAGCGACCAGCGGACCGGCCTGCGAGGTGAGGTCGCCGTCGTCGACCTGGGAGAGCTCCTGGAAGGCGTGGATCTGGTCGTCGATGATCGAGGAGTACTGGTCCAGCGCCTGCTGCGGGGTGATGTCGGTGGGGTCGTCCACCTGGTCCCGGTAGTACTCGAGGCTCCCGACCGAGCCCAGTACCGAGTACAGCCGGTCGGAGACGCGGGAGGGCGCCTTCTCGATCGCGTCCGCCTGCCCGACCAGCTTCGCGACCGCCTTGTCGGTCTCCTCGCGCTGCGCGTCGAGGGCGGTGCGGGAGCCGTGCGGCGAGGCCAGCCAGGCGGCCGACAGGCTGCGCTCCCGCTGCAGCGCGAGCGTCGCGTCGGTGCCCATGGCGCCGGTCGACCGGCTCAGCTCCGTCTGGTCACGCAGCCGGAGGCCCTCCGAGAACATCTGGATCGTCGTCACGCCCCACATGGCGGCGAGGGTGACGCTGGGCACCAGGGCCAGCAGCCACAGGGAGAGGCGTATGGAACCGAGACGGCGCCGGGCACCTGTCCGTCGAGACATCGTCGTCCTAGGGCGATCAGCGGGGAGCGAGGAACGGGGAAGATGGGATGCGCAGGATGTTATCCGTACAAGTGGGCGTGCGAACCGGGCCTGACCGAATCTTTGGCGACACCGTCACAGGAAGCGTCCCGTCACCGGGTCCCGGCGGCGGCGAACCGTGCCACAGCGGACACGTTCGACCTGGTCACGAACGCGGGCCCGGTGAGCACCGGAGCCGTCCCGCCGCCGCTGACGTTGCCGTTGGTGCGGTACAGCCACAGGGCGTCCACCGCGAGATAGCCCTGCAGATACGGCTGCTGGTCCACGGCGAACTGCACATCGCCGCCCTGGACCGCCTTGACCAGATCCTTGTTGAGGTCGAAGGTGGCCACCTCGGCTCCGCTGCCGGCCTGCTCGACGGCCTTGACCGCGCTGAGCGCGAACTGGGCGCCGTTGGTGACGACCTCGTCGATGCTGGTGTCCTGCCGCAGCCGGGACACGATCGTGGCGGTCACCGCGTTCAGGTCGGTGCCGTCCACGTACAGGTTGTCGGTGTCGCCGCGGAACGTTTTCCGCACGCCGGCGCAGCGGGCCTCCAGCGCCACGTTGCCCCGCTCGTGCACCACGCACAGGGCGTGCTTGGCCTTGACCTCGTCCAGCTTGTCGCCGACGGCCCGGCCGGCGAGGGACTCGTCCTGGCCGAAGTACTCCAGGAGTCCCGTCGGCCGCCAGGCGTCGATGCCGGAGTTGAGCCCGACGACGGGGATGCCGGCCGCCTTGGCCTGGGCGACCGGGCCGCGCATCGCCGCCGGCTTGGCCAGCGTCACGGCGATGCCGTCGACCTTGTCGCGGACCGCGGCCCGCACCAGCTCGGCCTGCGCGGCCGGGTCGGAGTCGCCGGCGTACGTCAGGTCGATGCCGTCCTTGGCGGCCGCCGTCTCCGCGCCTGATCGCACCAGGTCCCAGAAGGCGTCGCCCTCGCCGCCGTGGGTGACGAGGGCGACCTTCATGCCGCCGCCGGACGCGGCTGCCGTATCCGCTCCGTCGTCGGCCACGCCGAGGGCGGAGCAGCCGGACACCAGCAGACACGCGGCGGAGGCCAGGGCCACGGTTCGGGAGAGTCTCATGGTGGTGGGCTGCGGGGCAGGAGTGTTCATGGGGGGTGGACCTCGCTGTGCGGCCGAGCAAGAGCAGGGTGAGAGCACAGCGGGGCCGTGAACGTGCCCGACCCGATGACTCTCTCTGGCCCGGAGCCAACCGTGTGTGACCACCGGTAGTCAAGTGAGCGGCCACAAGCCGTGAGTTGCCGCTGCCGCATCGTGATGATCCGTCCGACGGGCCGAACGGCGAGGTCAGGGCCCCCTTCCCCGGCTACGGCTTGCGCGCCACCGCCCCGTACATCGCGATGTCCTCGTCCCGGATCGTGACACCGTTCCCGGCATCGCCGTTTTCCGTACCGTCCGTGCGGTTCGGGCGCCACTTGTGGACCTGTGCGATGCCGGGCTCCACCAGGTCGAGCCCCTCGAAGAACTCCGCCGCCTCGGGCAGGGTGCGCAGCCGCATCGGCATGCCGCGCGCGGCGTACTCCCGGGCCACCCGGCCGACCTCGTCGGGGGCGAAGTCGGCGGTGCCGACGGACATCGCGAGACAGCTGCCGGGCGGCAGCGGGTCGAGGAGCCGGCGGACGATGCCGACGGCGTCGTGCTCGTCCAGCATGAAGTGCACGATCGCGATGACGGTCAGCGCGACCGGCTGCGACAGATCGAGGGTCTCCCGGAAACCGGGGGCGTCGAGGACGGCCGCCGGGTCGCGCATGTCCGCCTCGACGTACGCCGTCCTGCCCTCGGGCGTACCGGACAGCAGGCCCTGGGAGAGGGAGAGGACGAGCGGGTCGTTGTCGACGTAGACGACCCGCGCGTCCGGGGCCGCCGCCTGGGCGATCTCGTGCAGGTTGGGCGGGGTCGGGATGCCGGTGCCGATGTCGAGGAACTGGCGTATCCCCGCCTCGGCGGCGAGATACCGCACGGCGCGGTGCATGAAGTCGCGGTTGGCCCGCATGTGGACCGGCAGGGCGGGCCACTCGCGGCACATGGCGTCGCCCGCCTCCCGGTCGGCGGGGTAGTTGTCGTCGCCGCCGAGGATGTAGTCGTAGATCCGCGCGGAGTGCGCGCTCTCGGTGTCGATACGGTGCTCCGGCATCCGGGCCTCCCAGTACACAACTCACCCGTCGACGGCCACAGTTGGACCGACGGTCCCAATTCCATCACTCCTGGCTCTCCCCGGAACCCGTCAGCCCGTCAGGACCGGCAGCGTCCGATGGCCGTGCGAGATGAACGAGTCCACCGGCTTCAGCTCCGCGGCCGGTACGGCGAGGGTGAGGCCGGGGAACCGTTCGAACAGGGCCGGCAGGGCCACGCGCGCCTCCAGCCGGCCGAGCGGGGCGCCCAGGCAGTGGTGGACGCCGTACCCGAAGGCCAGATGGTCCTTCGCGGTGCGGGTGACGTCGAAGACGGCGGCGTCCGGGCCGTGCTGCTCCGGGTCGCGTCCGGCGGCGGCGTACGCGGCGAGGATCGCCTCGCCCTTGCGGATCACCGCGCCGTCCGGGCCGCCCAGTTCCCCCAGGGGCAGGTCCTCGACGGCGTACCGCAGCGGCAGGCTGGCCACCGGTGCCTCGGCCCGCAGGGTCTCCTCGATCACGTCGTCCCAGGTGGCGCGTCCGCCGCGGACGTGCGCGAGCTGGCCGGGGCGGGTGAGCAGCGCGTGGACGGCGTTGTCGAGGAGATTGACCGTCGTCTCGTGGCCGGCGCTGATCATCAGCATCAGCGTGTCGAGCAGTTCCTGCTCGCTGAGCCGCGTGCCGCTCTCCTTCTCGTGGGCGGCGATCAGCGCGGAGGTGAGGTCGTCCCCGGGCACCGCCCGTTTCGCGGCGACGAGTTCACCGAGGACGGCGTAGAACCGGGTGTAGATGTCGGCGACCTCGGCCGCGTCGGCCGAGGTGTGGAAGACGCCGTCCACCACGACCCGCAGTTCGTCCCCCAACTCATCCGGCAGTCCGAGGAGTTCGCCGATGACCTGGATGGGCAGCGGATAGCAGAACTCCTCCCGCAGATCGACCGCCCGGCCGTCCGCGCCGCCGCCGGCCCCGGCCTTGGCGACCCGGTCGAGCAGTGCCGCGGTGATCTCCTCGATCCGTGGCCGCAACGCGTTGGTGCGACGGGCGGTGAACGCCTTGGAGACAAGGGTGCGCAGCCGTTTGTGGTCGGTGCCGTAGGCCGTGAACATGCTCTGCACCGCCACCCAGGTGAACAGCGGCCAGTCCGGTGAGACCTCGCCGTCGATCCAGCGCTGCCAGTGCCGGCGCGGGTCCTTCGACACCCGTGGGTCGGTGAGCAGCCGTTTCAGAAGCGAGGTGTCGCTGACCGCCCAGGCCGGGACACCATGGGGGAGTTCGACGGGGGTGACGGGTCCGCGCTCGCGGATCCGGGTCGCCTCGCCGTGGATGTCGCGGCCGGTCGGGTCGATCACGATCGGGTGGGTCTGATCCATCGGACTCTCCCTGGGCTCACGGCTGTTGTACGCCGCGCGCCCGCCTCGTGGGCAGGGCGCGTGGCCCGTCCAGCCAAGTCGCCGCGGCCGGGCGACGCCAGGGAGTGCGGGATCACTGGCCTGAAGAGAGTCACGGGGCCTGATTCAGACGGCCTGTCCTACCTCCCGCTCCAGGGGCGGCGCCTGTGCCCGTGCGGCCTTGGCCGCTTTCCTGCGCTGCCGCCGGCTGACGCGCGGCTCCTGGTCAGGGAGCCAGCCGAAGGTGAGGCAGCTGCCGACGACGCCCAGGAGCATGCCCACGAAGAAGCCGCCCAGGTTCGAGGTCATCCAGGTCCCCAGGGAGACCAGCACCCCGATGACCGAGTAGAACAGGCGCTGGGCGGGGTTGAAGAGGATCAGCACACCGCACAGCAGCATCACGGCCGGAAGCAGATAGCCGGCCAGACCCTGCATGCCGACGTGCAGGATGACGTCCAGCGACGCCTTCAGGGTGAGCAGGACCTCCGCCCCTCCCAGAGTGAGCAGCAGCCCGCCCCAGAAGGGACGGCCCGCCCGCCACCGGCGGAAGGCGGGCCGGACGTTCCCGCGTGAGCCGCCGGGCATCAGCAGCCCGACTCGCTGAAGCCCAGCTTCAGCCCCGGCAGCTTGAACACTGCGGCCGTCGTGGCGTAATTGGTCTGCCGCAGGTTGGTGATGCGCACGGTGTCGGACTGCTGGCTGAAGACGCCGATGGGGCCCTTGCCCAGCGGCCCGGCCTTGTTGAGCTTGCTGGCGTCGTTGCCGATCTCGATGTTCTTGAAGGACGCGTCGCCCGAGAGCTGGGTGGAGTCGGTGGTCAGGTCGCTGGCCCGGACCTTCTTCTTGCCTTCACCCGCCCTGATGATCAGGTTCGTGCCGCCCAGGTCCACGCTCTGGCACAGCTTGGTGAGGGTCGCGTCCTTGATCACGGACGTGACGACCAGCACCTGGCCGCCGGTCTCACCCGCGTTCGGGCTGCCCTCGGCCATCTCGTCCAGGCCGCCGAACTGTGCGAAGCCGGTGCCCTTCAGCTCGGTGGCGGTGACCGTGAAGGGCATGCCGGAGATGGCGAACTGCACGCCCAGCGCCCCCTCGGCGGTGAGGACCGCGAGGCTCGCGGCGACCAGGGTGGCCGGCACCGCCATCACCGCGGCCCGGCGTGCCCGGACCCGCCCGCGACGCGCGGAGGCGTCGCCGGCGTCCGCGGCGGCGGGGCCGTCCGGTCTTTCGGGGGTGTGCTCGGCGGAGGAGGTCATGTCTGCTCCAGGTGCGTGTCGGTGCGGATCGGACTTCGGTGGCACGTTGCCCTGGCGCGGACACCGACCGCGTACGTATGCACTACGACGCGGTAGCCGAGTCGGAAGTTACCGGGGGTTACATGAAGGGTCAAGGGAAGTGTGAACAAAGAGTGTTGAATGTGCGCCGTATGTGAGTCAACGGCGTTCGGAAACTCTCAGCCGACGCACAACTCCCCTGCAATGCCTTGACGTTGACTGACCGGTAGGTCTACAACTCTCCTCGTCTCACCGGATCCGTGGCGCCGGATCCGTCACGCGGCACCGTCCGCGCGCCCCAGGACCCCCCGTCCTGAACGGGTATCTCGCCGTGCCACCAGCCACCAGCCACCCCCCGCCCGGCCCGGCCGGCGCCGCGTCCCCGTGCGTGCCTCCGGCCGGTGACCGGACCGCCGTTGCCGGCCGTCACGTACGGAGAAGGCGTGACGGACCGGCAACGGCGGACGCCTATGCGCGCCCCCTCACCCCCCCGCTTCCGAAAGAGGTACACCCGCATGCGTACTCGCACCCTGCTCGCTTTCACCGCCGCCGTCGCCGCCCTGGGGCTCGCCGCCCCCGCCTCGGCGGCCGACACCCCGGTCCTGACCACTACCGACGGCGCGGCCGTCGCGGTCGGCGACGTCCTCGACGCGTCCCTGGCGAGCGGCACCGCCGCCACCTTCTACTCCAGCGCGACCGGCACCAGCGGCATCTCGTGCACCAAGTCGGCGTTCTCCGCCAAGGTCACCGGCAACCCGGCCGCCCCGGGCACCGCCACCGAGTCCCTGGCCTCGCACACCTTCGACACCAGTGGCTGTACCACCAACGTCGTCGGTTCGCTCGGCGTCAACAGCATCACCGTCGACAACCTGCCCTACACCGCCAGCGTGTCCTCCGACGGCACCGTCTCCGTGACCCCGGGCGCGAGCGCCGCCATCCAGTCCACGGTCAAGCTGCGCACTCTGCTGGGCAGCATCACCTGCGTCTACCAGGCACCGAGCCTGACCGGCACGGCGAGCAACGCCGACCACAGCATCTCCTTCACCAACCAGCAGTTCACGAAGGTCTCCGGTTCGTCGCTCTGCTTCGCCAACGCCTTCTTCACCGCCAAGTACGCCCCGGTGACGAAGGGCGGCGTGGCGATCAACGTCAACTGAGCTTCCGGCGAGGTTGGTTCAGCGTCGCCGTAGTCGTACGGCCAGGGCGGCGCCGCCGGTGAGCAACAGCACCGCCGCGGCGCCGCCCGCCAGCATGGGCGTGGACGGGCCAGAGCCGGGGCCGGAGGTGGCGGCGACCGGGGTGTGCTCGCCCTGCTGCTGCGGAGGCTGCGGGGCGGCGGAGATCCCTCCCGGCTCCTGCTCCTCCTGCTCCTTCTTCTCCTCCGGCTTCTCGCTCTCCTTCTGCTCCTTCTCCTCCGGGGACGCCGCCTCCTGCTGCGGAGCGGCCGCCTTCTTCTCCGGGAACACCACGTCCGAGCACGAGTAATAGGTGTCCGGCGTACTGCTGTTCTGCCACACCGTGTACAGCACGTGCCGCCCGGTCCGGTCGGACGGCAGGGTCGCCTCCAGGCGGTAGGCGCCGTCCGTCAGGGCCGGGTCCGTCACCTCGGCGAACGGCTTCCCGGGCAGATCGGACCAGGACAGCGGCCCGGCCGGGTCGTAGCCGGGCTTCGTCAGGTACATCCGGAACGTGCCGGTGTGCGGGATCGTCGAGACGTACCGCATGGTCAGCGTCGCGCCGGGCGTCATCCGGGTCGAGGGCCAGTCGGCGCGGGCGAGGTCGAGACCCCGGTAGGCGGGCAGGCCCCCGCTGCACAGCTTCCCGTCGGGGACGACCTGCCGGTCCCGGCCGTTCACGCCCGCCAGCCGCAGGTTGTCCCAGGCCGTGAAGGGCGCGCCGTTCGCGGCGACGGCCGCGCGGCACGCCGCCGTGCCGGCACGATCGCTGCCCTCGGGGGAGCAGGCCACCACCCGGCTCACCGGGTCCGTCGGCGCGCCGTGCGCCCCCGCCGGTCCGGCGGCCCACAGCGGCAACAGCAGCGGGGTCACGAGGGCGGCCGCGATTGCGGTGCGGTGTGCGGTCGTACGAGGCATCCCTCTGCGTCTCCTCGGCCGGGGCGGCAACGTCGGTAGTGCAGTACGGGAAACCGTCCCGGCGCGTTCACCGCGCACGGACGCGTTCGAAAGCGGGCATTCGAGCCCAACTGCCCTCCATAGAGGGTGGGTTCCCGGCCGGATCGAGGGTTTCCCCCGTATCCCGATGACCTTCCCTTTGCCTATCGTTCGACCACATCGAGCACAGCTGACCTACAGGTAACCCCGAACGGGTCCGCTCGTCTTCTCGCGTCTGGCCGGCCATCGCGTCGCTTTTCGAACCACCCCCCTCCGCTTCGACGACGAAGCGACTCCACCGCCGCTCCGCCCAGCCCGGAGTCAGGCCACGAAAGGCAACGACCGTGCGTACCTCCCCAGAGCTCAGACGGAAGCTGATATCCGTCGCCGTCGTCTCCGCCGCGCTGCTGACCGCCGCCCCCGCCTCGGTCGCCGTCGCCCAGGAGTCCGCGCCCCGCCCCGCCGTCCCCACCGCGCAGACCGAGGCCGCCCCCGGCGCCACGGCCGAGCGCCTCATCGTCGGCTACAAGTCCGGCGCCACCGAGGCCAAGTCGAACAAGGCCGCCGCCGCCGACGCCGAGGCCAAGGCCGAGAAGACCGGCGAGGACGTCGACTTCCAGCGCCGCCTCGGCACCGGTGCCGCCCTCGTCGACCTGGGCGCCGGCACCACCCGCGCGTCCGTCGCCGACGTCGTCGCCCAGTACGAGGCCGACCCGCAGGTCGCCTACGTCGTTCCGGACCGTCTGAACAAGCCGACGGCCGTCACGCCCAACGACACCGAGTACGCCAAGCAGTGGGACCTGTTCGAGTCCACCGCGGGCATGAACGTCCCGGGCGCCTGGGACACCACCACCGGCGGCGGCGTCACCGTCGCCGTCATCGACACGGGCTACGTCACCCACTCCGACCTGGCCGCGAACATCGTCGGCGGCTACGACTTCATCTCCGACACCGCGGTCTCCGTCGACGGCAACGGCCGTGACAGCAACCCGGCCGACCCGGGCGACTGGTACAACGCCAACGAGTGCGGCACGGGCATCCCGGCCTCCACCTCCTCCTGGCACGGCACCCACGTGGCCGGCACCATCGCCGCCGCCACCCACAACGGCAAGGGCATCGCCGGCATCGCCTACGGCGCGAAGATCTCCCCGGTCCGTGTCCTCGGCAAGTGCGGCGGCTACGACTCCGACATCATCGACGCCATCACCTGGGCCTCCGGCGGCACCGTCTCCGGCGTCCCCGCGAACACCAACGTCGCCAAGGTCATCAACATGAGCCTCGGCGGGGGCGGCGCCTGCTCCACCGCCACCCAGAGCGCCATCACCGGCGCCGTGAACCGCGGCACCTCGGTCGTCGTCGCGGCCGGCAACGAGAACCAGAACGTCTCCAACTCCTCCCCGGCGAACTGCAACAACGTCATCTCCGTCGCCGCGACCAACCGCGCGGGCAGCCGTGCCTCGTACTCCAACTTCGGTTCGCTCGTGGACATCGCCGCCCCCGGCGGCGAGACCCGCACCACCGCCAACGGCATCCTGTCCACGCTGAACTCCGGCACGAAGACGCCGTCGAGCGAGAACTACACCTACTACCAGGGCACCAGCATGGCGACCCCGCACGTCGCGGGCCTCGCCGCGCTGCTGAAGTCGGCGAACTCCGCCCTCACCCCGGCGCAGATCGAGTCGGCCATCAAGGCCAACGCCCGTGCCCTGCCCGGCACCTGCTCCGGCGGCTGCGGCGCCGGCCTCGCGGACGCCGCCAAGACGGTCCAGGCCGTCAAGGGCGGCACGACCACCGGCACGACCTTCTCCAGCACCACCGCGGTCGCCGTCCCGGACAACGGCGCGGCGATCGAGTCGCCGATCAGCGTCACCGGCCGCAGCGGCAACGCCCCCTCGGCCCTCCAGGTCGGCGTCGACATCACCCACACCTACCGCGGCGACCTCGTCATCGACCTCGTCGCCCCGGACGGTTCGACGTACCGTCTGAAGTCGGCCGCGTCGGACTCCGCCGACAACGTGAACACCACCTACACGGTGAACGCGTCGAGCGAGACCGCCAACGGCACCTGGAAGCTGCGCGTCCAGGACACCTCGGCGCAGGACACGGGCACGCTGAACAGCTGGAAGCTGACCTTCTGATTCGCGTTCACCAGCGGGCGGGTCGACCGGTGCGGATGGGGCACCGGCCGGCCCGCCTTTACGTCTGCCCGCACAACCCCCACAGTTAGATACCGAATGCGCTGTTTTCTTTCACCGGTTGCGATTGTTTTGCCGGATGTGCACCCGCACTCCGGCACACTGGTGTGATGAACGCCGTCTGAGGGTGAGTTATCGTGTACGCGGGGTAAAAACAAACGGCATGACCCGTTCATTTCCGTCCCGGGAGAGTTCAGCCGATGGCGAGGCAGTTGCGAGCCGAGCAGACCCGCTCGACGATCATCACGGCCGCCGCTGACCTGTTCGACCGTCGCGGCTACGAATCGACCAGTCTCAGCGACATCGTGGAGCACGCTCAGGTCACCAAGGGTGCCCTGTACTTCCACTTCGCGGCCAAGGAGGATCTCGCCCACGCGATCCTCGAACTTCAGTCGCACACCGCCCGCAGACTGGCGACGGAGACCGACAGCCGCGGCCACACCGCGCTGGAGGCGCTGATGCGCCTCACGTTCGGCATCACCCGCATGTCCGTCGAGGACCCGGTCCTGCGGGCAGGGCTGCGGCTCGCCACGGGCGGCATCCAGCCGCGGCCGCCGCTGAGCCACCCCTTCACGGAGTGGCTGGACATCGTCACGAACCGGCTCGTCGGCGCGGTCAAGGAATCCGACGTCCACCCGGACATCGATGTCGATGTCGTGGCCCACTCCCTGGTCTGTTTCTTCGTCGGCACCCGGGTCGTGGGCCGCACCCGCGAGCCCGTCGCGCGGCAGCCCCGCAGAACGGCCGAGATGTGGAACATACTCATCCGCAGCCTGGTCCCGGTGACCCGCCGCGCCCGCTATCTGAGCCTGGCGGCCCGACTGGAGCGGGAGATCGCGCCGGTCTGACCGGTCCGGCCCGGGCATGGGGCCGCGCGCTACGGTGAGCCGCATGCCCGACACCCCCACCCCACCCGTGCTCCTCGGCAACCAGCCGGGCTCGTTCCCCCACAGCGTGCTGGCCGAGCGGCACCCCGCGATCATCCGCCAGGTCCGCGAGGCCTTCCCCTACGAACCCGGGCAGCACCGCGCGCTCGACGAGCTGCTGGCGAACTGCACCAAGGGCGAGATCGAACCCCTCCCCGCCGACGCGCACGACCGGGACCTCTGGGAGACCTGGGGGCTCGGCGAGTACACCGGACGCTCCTGGTTCGACGTGCCGTGGCTGTGGTCCGAGAGCTGGTTCTACCGGCGACTGCTCCAGGCCGTCGGCTACTTCGGCCCGGGCCCCTGGCAGGGCATCGACCCCTTCCGCCCGTTCAAGGTCGCCGAACTCGACTCCGCCGAGACCTACGAGGAACTCGCCGCCCTCGACGACCTCGCGAACCGGCCCGCCGGCGCACAGGCACAGGCCCTGCTGCACGGCTCCCTCTGGGGCAACCGCGCCGACCTCGGCTTCCGCCTCTCCGCCGAGGGAGCGCGGGACGCGGACGCCGCCCCCGGTCTGGTGGCCGACGACAGCGACCGGCTGTGGTCCCTGCTCGACGGCACCGGCACGGGCACCCTGTGCCTGGTCGCCGACAACGCGGGCCGCGAACTCGTGCCCGACCTGCTGCTCATCGCCCACCTCCTGGCCCAGGGCCGGATCGGACGGGCGGTCCTGCACGTCAAGCCGTACCCCTACTACGTCTCCGACGCCACCACCGCCGACGTCGTCGACGCCCTGCGCCGGCTGACCGGTGCCGGAGGAGTGGCCGCCGACCACGGACGGCACCTCTGGTCGGCCCTGGCCGACGGCCGCCTCGTCCTGCGCGCCCACCCCTTCTCCAGCGCGCCGCTGCCGTACCAGGAGATGCCCGGCGACCTGCGCGCCGAGTTCGCCTCGGCCACGCTCACGGTCTTCAAGGGCGACCTCAACTACCGCCGCCTGGTGGGCGACCGGCTCTGGTCCCCGACGACCCCCTTCACGGACGTCACCGCGTACTTCCCCGGCCCGGTCGCCGCCCTGCGCACCCTGAAGTCCGATGTGATCACCGGCCTCGACAGCCGGACGGAGGCCGAACTGGTAGCGGCGGAGGGCGGGCGCTGGCGCACCAGCGGCACACACGCGCTGATCCAGGTGCGGGTCCCCGGCTAGGCCGGGCCGCCTCCGAATAGGCCAGGCCGGCTTCACAACGCCTGCGTTCACGTTCGATTCACGCGATGGTGTGATCATGTCCCGCCCCGCGGATGCCGCCGCGGGGCGCCGGGTAGGGCCCGGCCATGACGCAGCCGTTCGAACTCCCGCACTTCTACATGCCGCACCCCGCGCGGCTGAACCCCCATGTCGAGGAGGCCCGCGCCCATTCGACGGAGTGGGCGCGCGAGATGGGCATGCTGGAGGGATCCGGCGTCTGGGAGCAGGCCGACCTCGACGCGCACGACTACGGTCTGCTCTGCGCCTACACCCACCCCGACTGCGACGGCCCGGCCCTCTCCCTCATCACCGACTGGTACGTGTGGGTCTTCTTCTTCGACGACCACTTCCTGGAGATGTACAAGCGCAGCCAGGACCGCCTCGCCGGCAAGGCCCACCTGGACCGGCTGCCGCTGTTCATGCCGCTGGACCTCTCGGCTCCCGTACCGGAACCGGAGAACCCCGTCGAGGCGGGTCTCGCCGATCTGTGGGCGCGTACCGTGCCGAAGATGTCGCAGGACTGGCGGCGCCGTTTCGCCGTGGCCACCGAGCACCTTCTGAACGAGTCCATGTGGGAGCTGTCCAACATCAACGAGGGGCGGATCTCCAACCCCGTCGAGTACATCGAGATGCGCCGCAAGGTGGGCGGCGCCCCCTGGTCGGCGGGGCTCGTGGAGTACGCGACCGCCGAAGTGCCCGCCTCCGTCGCCCGGTCGAGGCCGCTGAGGGTGCTGATGGAGACGTTCTCCGACGCCGTGCATCTGCGCAACGACCTGTTCTCCTACCAGCGGGAGGTCGAGGACGAGGGCGAGCTCAGCAACGGCGTGCTCGTCCTGGAGACCTTCTTCGGCTGCACCACCCAGGAGGCCGCCGACACCGTCAACGACGTCCTCACCTCCCGGCTCCACCAGTTCGAGCACACGGCGTTCACCGAAGTGCCCGCGGTGGCCCTGGACAAGGGCCTCACCCCGGACGAGGTGGCGGCCGTCGCGGCTTACACGAAGGGGCTGCAGGACTGGCAGTCGGGCGGCCACGAGTGGCACATGCGGTCCAGCCGCTACATGAACAAGAACGCGCGCGGCGGCAAGCCCTGGCCGGGCTGCAGCGGCACGGGCACCTCCGCCGCCGACGTGCGCGCCCTGCTCGCCTCGGCCGGTGCCGAGCGTCGCCTGCGCTCCTACACACACGTGCCGTACCAGAAGGTCGGGCCGTCCCGGATCCCCGACATCCGCATGCCGTTCCCGCTGGCACTCAGCCCGCACCTCGACAATGCCCGCCGGAATCTGCGCCGCTGGACGGACCGCATGGGCATCCTCGCCGAGGGCGTCTGGGACGAGGACAAGCTCAGGGCCTACGACCTCGCGCTCTGCTCGGCGGGCCTCGACCCCGACGCCACCCCGGAGGCCCTCGACCTCAGCGCGCAGTGGCTCGCCTGGGGCACCTACGGCGACGACTACTACCCGCTGGTCTACGGCCACCGGCGTGACCTGGCGGCCGCCCGGCTGACCACCGCCCGCCTGTCCGACTGCATGCCGGTCGACGGCGGGACGCCGCCGGTCCCGGTCAACGCCATGGAGCGGGGCCTGGTCGACCTGTGGCTGCGCACCACCGCGGAGATGACGCCCGAGGCGCGGCGCACCCTGAAGGACGCGGTGAACGTCATGACCGAGAGCTGGGTCTGGGAGCTGTCCAACCAGCTGCAGAACCGCGTCCCCGACCCGGTCGACTACCTGGAGATGCGCCGGGCGACCTTCGGCTCCGACCTCACCCTGAGCATGTGCCGGATGGGGCACGGCCCGGCCGTACCGCCCGAGGTCTACCGCAGCGGCCCGGTCCGCTCCCTGGAGAACGCGGCGATCGACTTCGCGTGTCTGATCAACGACGTCTTCTCGTACCAGAAGGAGATCGAGTACGAGGGCGAGGTCCACAACGCGATCCTCGTCGTGCAGTCCTTCTTCGGCTGCGACTACCCGGCCGCGCTCGGCATCGTGCACGACCTGATGAGCCAGCGCATGCGGCAGTTCGAGCACGTGGTCGAGCACGAACTGCCGGTGCTCTACGAGGACTTCCGGCTCTCCGACGAGGCGCGTGCCGTCATGGCGGAGTACGTCACGGACCTGCGGAACTGGCTGGCGGGCATCCTGCACTGGCACCAGGAGGTGGACCGCTACAAGGCCACCTGGCTGGCCCGCCGCGCCCACGGCTTCCTCCCGGGCCGGGCCCCCGCCGTGCCCGTGCCCGCGCTCGGCTGAGACGGCGCCCGGGTCGGCCCTCCGCTCCTCCTGACCCGCGGCTCGCACCGCACCCGTCCGCCGGGTGCGGTGCGAGCCGCGCCGTGTTTCCGGCCGTTCCGACGGGACGTATGGCCTCTGCCGGCGCCGGTCAGTCTCACTCGTTCGTGGCTCGTCGCGTGCCGAGGTGCCGGGTAGAGCACCAGCCGTGATCGTTCCGCATCCGCCGGAGGCGATCCCGTTCGGCACCATCCGGAGGCGAGCCATGGAACAGACCGCGCTGCGACCCAAGCCGATGCCCGGTCAGGAACCGGGTGCGGCGGTGCCGGCCACCGAGGCCGGTCCGGCCCGGCCGCGCCCGCGCGCCGCCCGGCGGCGGGGCCGACGGCTCGTCAACGCGCTGTTCGCCGCCTTCCTGGGCGTGGTGCTCGTCCTCTGCGGGATCGGCCTCGGGACGGTGGGCGCCACGGTGGCCGACGCGGGCGGAGTCCTCGACCCGCGAGGGTGGCGCAAGCCCTCGCCCTCCGGCCCCTCGCCGTCCGCCGTCGCGTCCGTGCCCGCCGCCGTGACACTCGGCGTGCAGGTCATGGACGCCGGGAAGCCGGGAGCCCTGGTCGTCGGGATCCAGGTCCCCGGGCCGGGACACGCGGCGGGCCTGGAGCGCGGCGACCTGCTCCTCGTCTTCGGGAGGACCCGCATCGACACGGCCGCCGACCTGGCCCGAGCCGTCGCCGGTGCCCGGCCCGGTGCCGAGGTCCGGGTGACGGTGCGGCACCGGGGCGGTGGCTACCAGCAGCTGACGGTCGTACCGGCCGTCGTCACGTGACCACCCGGAAGTGGCTCGTGAGCCGCCCCGTGTCGTCCAGGACATGGAAGGCGAGTCCGGGCGGCGCGTCCCGGTCCGCGGCCTGATCGCCCTCCCAGGGCAGCCGCAGCGTCCACGTCACACCGGGGCCGGTGACCAGCGGCCGCCCCGCGAACGAGGTGGCGGCGGGGGTGTGGGCGTGGCCGGTGATCAGCCCGGCGATCTCCGGCCTGCGTGCCAGCAGGCCGCCCAGCCGGTCGGCTCGACGCAGCCCGCAGGAGTCGGGCAGGGGGTGGTGCAGCGCCACCGGCGGGTGGTGGAAGGCGAGCAGGGCCGGAAGGCCGCTGTCGAGTTCGTCGAGGGTGGCCTCGATCCAGTCGTACGTCTCCTCGTCCAGCTCCCCGTCGTCGCTCCCCGGGACGCTGGAGTCGCACATCAGCACGGCTCCGTCGTCGAAGACCCGCACGCTGTTGACCGGCCCCTCGGCCCCGGGCAGGCCCAGCAGCGCCTTGCGATAGGGCACGCGGCTGTCGTGGTTGCCCGGGCAGGTCAGCACGGGGAACGGGGCGTCGCCGTCGCGCAGTCCCAGCAGGCGGGCCGCCTCCTCGTACTCGGACTCCGTGCCGTGGTCCGCGATGTCCCCGGTCACCAGCAGCGCGTCGACCCGGCCCGGCAGTTCCCGCAACCGGTCGTGGACACGCTCGGCGCGCTCCGTCGCCCGCGCGCTCCCGTCCAGATGCAGATCGCTGATGTGTGCCAGTACGAGCACGGCCGCACGCCCCCTCGTTCGAACGACTGATGGATGCCCAGCTAATGGGTGTAGCGAATCTAAGCATTAGATCTAACGGTTGGGAAATGCCCTGCCGTTAGCAACGATGCTCGGACGAAGTCCGCAGACGGCTCGCGCCGCCCCCGCGGGCCGGGCAGGATGTCTGCCCGTAGCCCCTTCGCCCGCCCTGGGAGGCCCGGATGACCGGAAGCACGGCGGCGTCCTTCACCGCCGACGACTACAGGGCGCGCATGGAGCGCGCCGCGCGCGATGCCGCCGAGGCCGGTCTCGCGGGCCTGCTGGTGGCCCCCGGACCGGATCTGGTGTGGCTCACCGGCTACACGCCCCCGGCGGTCACCGAACGGCTCACCCTGCTGGTCCTCGCCGCCGGACAGGACCCCGTCCTCGTCGTCCCCGCCCTGGAGGCCCCGGACGCGCACAAGGCGGCCGGCGCGCCCGCCCTGGCCCTGCGCGACTGGACCGACGGCAAGGACCCCTACGCCGCCACCGCGGCCCTGCTCGACGCCTCGGGCCGGTTCGGCATCAGCGACAACGCCTGGGCGCTGCACCTGCTGGCCCTGGGGCAGGCCATGCCCGGCAGCTCCTACAGCTCGCTCACCGAGGCCCTGCCGATGCTGCGTGCCGTCAAGGACGCGGCCGAACTGGAGCTCATGGCGGCCGCGGGAGCCGCCGCCGACGCGACGTTCGAGGAGATCCGGAACGTCCCGTTCACCGGCCGCCGGGAATACGAGGTGGCCGCGGACCTCGACCGGCACCTGCGCCGGCACGGACACGAGCAGGTCGACTTCACCATCGTCGCCTCCGGCCCGAACGGCGCCAACCCGCACCACGAGGCCGGTGAACGCGTCATCGAACGCGGCGACATGGTCGTCCTCGACTTCGGCGGCCTGCGGGACGGCTACGGCTCCGACACCTCCCGCACGGTCCACGCCGGCGAACCCACCGACGAGGAACGCTCCGTGCACGACCTCGTGCGCGCGGCCCAGGAGGCCGGTTTCCGCGCCGTGCGGCCGGGGGCCACCTGCCAGGACGTCGACCGGGCCGCCCGCGCGGTCATCGCCGACGCCGGCTACGGCGAGTACTTCATCCACCGCACCGGACACGGCATCGGCGTCACCACCCACGAACCGCCGTACATGATCGAGGGCGAGCTGCGGCCCCTCGTGCCCGGCATGTGCTTCTCCGTGGAACCCGGCATCTACCTGCCGGGCCGGTTCGGCGTGCGCATCGAGGACATCGTGACCGTCACCGAGGACGGCGGGCGGCGCCTGAACACCACCTCCCGCGAGCTGGTCATAGTGGAGTGACGCCACCATGTCCCCACCACGCCTCCCGAACGGCAACGGCGCGACCATGACCCAGGCACCGACACCCACCGCGGACACCGTCCGCAGGCTGGTCCAGTCCCTCCTCAAGGACGGCAAGGAGACCGGGCAGGGCAGGGAAGGCACCGGCCCCGACGTCCGGCCCGCCACCCGGGGCGCCGAACCCGCCACCTGGTGGGTCGGCACCCGCCATGTGCTGCGCCTGGCCCCCGACCGCGAGGCCACCGTCCGCCAGCGCCGCGAACTGCGCCTGCGCGACCTCGTGCGCCCGCACATCCCGGTGGCGGTGCCGGCCAGCGTGGCGCACGGCGAGTGGGCGGCCGGGCTCACCTACACGCTGGACACCAAGGTGCCGGGCGGCTCGGGGCAGGACCACGACGTGTCCGCCGTCGGCGAGGCCGACCTCGCGGCACTGCTCACCGGGCTGCGCGAGGTGCCGGTCCGGCAGGCCGAGACCCTCGGTGTGCCGCGCGCCGCGCCGCGCTCCCTGGAGGCGCTGCGCCGGGCCGCCGTACGCGCCGCCGAACACTGCGCCGAAGCCGACGAGTTCGACGCCGCGCGCCTGCACCAGCTCACGCAGGCCGCCGCGGCCCAGCTCGCCGCCCAGTCCGGCACGGCGGTCCTCACCCACCACGCCCTCACCGGCGGCCACCTCGTGGTCAGCGCCGACGGCCGGGTGCGCGGCGTCCTCGGCTGGGCCGGCGCGGTCGTCGGCGACCCGGCCGAGGACATCGCGGGCCTCGCGCTCGCCGTCGGCTCACCCGCGGCCGTACGCGCCGCCACCCTCGCCGGCTACGGCGCCCGGCCGTGTCTGCGCGGCCTGTGGCTCGCCCGCTGCGACACCGTCGTCCACCTCGCCGAGGCCGTCACGGTCGGGGACGCGGCCCGGCTCGCCGTGTCGCGGACGCACCTGCGCCACGCCTGGGAGCCGATCCTGCTGGAACGGGTGACGGACCTGCGCGAGACGGACGACGACGCCCTGTAGCCGAGTGCCGCCGCGGGCGCGTCATCCCTGCAGCAGCACCACGCCGGACTCCCCGGGCAGCCGCACCACCCCGTCCGCGCCGGGCGTCCCGACCGGCTCCCACGCGGCCAGCACGCGCGCGTGCGGCACGCCGAGCGACAGTTCCGCCGGTTCCGGCGCCAGGTTCACCGCCACGAGGACGTCCCCGCGCCGGAAGGCGATCCAGCGCCGCTGTTCGTCGCAGGCCACCTTGGTGTCGGCGAGGTCGGGGTCGGTCAGGTCGGGCTGCTCCTGACGCAGGGCGAGGAGCAGCCGGTACCAGGCCAGCACGCGCGCGTGGGGCTCGCGTTCCGGCTCGGACCAGTCGAGGCAGGAGCGGTCCCGGGTCGCCGGATCCTGCGGGTCGGGCACCTCCTCCTCCTTCCAGCCGTGCGCCGCGAACTCCCGCCGCCTGCCCCGCCGTACGGCGTCGGCGAGCTCCGGGTCGGTGTGGTCCGTGAAGAACTGCCAGGGGGTGCCGGCCGCCCACTCCTCGCCCATGAAGAGCATCGGCGTGAACGGCGCCGTCAGCGTCAGCGTCGCCGCGCAGGCCAGCAGCCCGGGGGAGAGCAGGGCCGAAAGCCGGTCCCCCTGGGCGCGGTTGCCGATCTGGTCGTGGGTCTGGCTGTAGCCGAGGAGCCGGTGTCCGGCCACGCGGTTGCGGTCCAGAGGGCGCCCGTGGTGCCGCTCGCGGAAGCTGGAGTACGTCCCGTCGTGGAACCAGCCGCCGCTGAGCGTCTTGGCGAGCCCGCCGAGCCCGGCGCGCGCGAAGTCGGCGTAGTAGCCCTGCGACTCGCCGGTCAGCGTGGTGTGCAGGGCGTGGTGGAAGTCGTCGTTCCACTGCGCGTGCAGCCCGAGGCCGCCCCCGGCGCGGGAGGTGATGAGCCGCGGGTCGTTCAGATCCGACTCGGCGACCAGGAACAGCGGCCGGTCCACCTCGGCGGCCAAGGCGTCCACGGCCGACGACAGTTCCTCAAGGAAATGGCGTGCCCGCGTGTCCACCAGCGCGTGCACCGCGTCCAGGCGCAGCCCGTCGATCCGGTAGTCGCGCAGCCACGCCAGCGCGCTGCCGACGAGGAACGCGCGCACCTCGTCCGACCCGGGCGCGTCCAGGTTGACCGCGGCGCCCCAGGGCGTGTGGTGCGTGTCCGTGAGGTACGGCCCGAAGACGGGCAGGTAGTTGCCGGACGGGCCGAAGTGGTTGTGCACCACGTCGAGGACCACGCCCAGGCCGAGTTCGTGGGCCCGGTCGACGAAGCGTTTCAGCGCCTCGGGCCCGCCGTACGGCTCGTGCACCGCCCACAGCGACACACCCTCGTACCCCCAGCCGTGCGTGCCCGGGAAGGGGCACAGCGGCATCAGCTGCACATGCGTGACGCCCAGTTCGGCGAGATGACCGAGCCGCTCGGCCGCGGCGTCCAGGGTGCCCGCGCGTGTGTACGTCCCCACGTGCAGCTCGTACAGCACCGCGCCGGGCAGCGGCCGCCCCGGCCACTCCGCACGCCACGCGTACCGCTCGTGGTCGACGACCGCGCTCAGTCCGTCGGGGCCGTCCGGCTGCCGCCGCGAGCGCGGATCGGGCAGCACGGGCCCGTCGTCCAGCGCGAAGCCGTACCGGGAGCCGTCGCGCGCCTCGGCCTCGCCCCGCCACCACCCCGGCCGTTGCGGATCGCGCTCCAACGCGCGTGTGACGTCGTCGCACCGGAGCGTCACACGGCCGGCCTGTGGTGCCCACACCTCGAACTGCACGGACGGTTCCCCTTCGTCTGCTCACCGTGATGTAGCCCGTCCATGGTGCGTCAAACGAGATCAATCCGCTGGCGCATCCTCCCTTTTGCGGCAGGTGTCGCCGGGTACGCGCGCGTGGCGGCCGTTTTCCCGTTTTCTGGACAGCCCGGCCGCGCTGCCCGACAATCACCAGCGTGACGTCGTCCTTCGAGTTCAACACGTACCCCGCGCGGCTCTCGGACGTGGAGCGCGAAAGGGCGCTGAAGGTGCTCCGTGACGGCGCCGCGATGGGCCGCCTGTCCCACGACACGTTCGTCCGTCGCATGGAACTCGTGCTGACCGCCCGCCGCCCGGACGAGCTCGCCGTGCTCACCGCCGACCTGCCCACGGAGAGCCGGCTCTCCCGGCTGGTGTTCGGCACCGTCGAGGCGGTCTCCGGGTTCACCGTGCGGCTGCGCCGGGCCTGGCAGGCCGAGCGCCTGCCCAAGCTGCTGCTGCCTCACCCGGAACACGGCCATCCGCTGCGCATAGGCCGCGACCCCGCCAGCGGCCTGCGCCTCAACCACGAGACCGTCTCCCGTGTCCACGCCGAACTCCACCACCAGGGCGGCATGTGGGTGCTGCGCGACCTGGGTTCCACCAACGGCACGACCGTGAACGGCCGGCGGGTCGTCGGCGCCGCCCTCGTCCGCGAGGGCGACCAGGTCGGCTTCGGGCAGATGACGTTCCGGCTGACCGGGGTCCGGCCCGCGTCCGGCTGACCTGAAACCGAGGCACGCCCCGGCGCCGGCCTGGGAGTTGTCGGCCGCAGGTCGATCGGCGGTGGCTCAAATCCCGTTGTCGTTCATGGTGTTGACGCACCCCTGAAGTCGTGACTCACTGTGTGTACGCCAGCTACACCTGGTGAAGCGACGGCACCGCATGGGGGAGGTGTGCCCTGCCGCCCCTCCCGCGCTACCCGACCGTCGACGAACTGGGCGCACGGGCCGCCGCCCTCGTCGCCCGCCACCCCCGTGACGCCCGGCTGCGCCGGATCGGTACGTCCCGCGCGGGCACCCCCCTGTGGCTGCTCTCCGTCGGCCACGGCAGCCACCAGGCCCTCGTCGTCGCCGGCCCGCACGCCAACGAACCCGTGGGCGGCGCCACCGTGCTGCGCCTGGCCGAGCGTGCCCTGGCCGACGCGCGGCTCACCGAGGGCGCCGACGCCACCTGGAACCTGCTGCTGTGCCTCGACCCGGACGGGCTGCGCCGCAACGAGGGCTGGCTCACCGGCCCGTACACCCTCGGCCAGTACTTCCGGAACTTCTTCCGGCCCGGCTTCCTCGAACAGCCCGAATGGCTGCCCGACGGCGCGGCCGGCGCCGCCCTGCCCGAGACCCGCGCGCTGCTCGGCGTCCAGGACGAACTGCGCCCGTTCCTCCAGTGCTCCCTGCACGGCGTGGACATCGGCGGCGGCTTCGTCGAGCTCACCCGCGACCTGCCCGGCCTCGCCCCGCGCCTCGCCCACATCGCCGCCCGGCTCGGCATCCCCCGCGAACTCGGCGCGTACGACGCCCTGTACTGGCCGGGCCTGGGACCCGCCGTCTACCGGATCCCGCCACCGCGCCGGGCCGGCCTCGCCGCGGCCATCACGGAGGCGGCCGTCGAGTCGACGTGGTTCCACCCGCACCGGCACGGCACCGTCACCGCGGTCGTCGAGGCGCCCATGTGGGGCGTGGCGGCCGTGTCGGACGGCTCCCCGCCCGCCGACGGGGACGCGGTGCTACGGGCCGTCAGCCGCAGCCTGCGCCACGACACGGGGCTCCTGCGGCACCTGCTGGCCAGGATCCGCCCGCACCTCGCCGTGGTGCCCGACGCGGCGCGCCTGCTCGCCCCGGTCGACGACTACCTCCTGGTCTGCCCCGGCCTCGCCGACGCCTGGGACCCCGAGACCGGCGACGGCGCGGCCCACCCCCTGCCGCCCCTGACCACCGCCCACCTGGCCGCCCTGCGCATCTCCGGGCGACGGCTGGTGCTGCGCACCGCCGGGCTGCTGCACCAGCTCGTGCGGGCGGCGGGCCGCGACCCGGCCGGGGCCCTGCCGGAGCTGGACCTGCTGATCGGCGAGTGGTGCGCCGACTACCGCGACGGCTGCGGAGCGCGCTGGATCCCGGTGGCACGCCAGGCGGAGTACCAGACACGCGTGGTGCTCTCCGTCTTCGAACTGGCCGCGCGGTACACAGGCGCTCGGGAGGCCGGTGCGGCGGTGCCGACGCGGCGCGACTGAGCGCCGCGGGGGCCTACGACGTCCTCTCGCGCGCGTGCAGCGCCGCCGCGACCACCGTGCGGGACTGGTGCTCGACCTGGTTCTCCAAAGGCACCCAGCGGGCGCGGAAACGTTCCGCGAAAGCGTCGCTCCAGGTCGCGACGAGTTCCTCGAGCTGCTTCGCCGCGCCGTCGTCGGTCCCGCGCAGCACCCGCAGCAGCATGGCCGCCGCCCGCAGCGGCACCCGCCGCACGAACGCGTCCACGCTGCCGACGTACGCCATGGTGCGGTCGGCGGGCGGGGTGTGGACCAGGTCGGAGGCCAGCCCCGGCACCAGCTCCAGACCCCACTTGGCGGCCCGCAGCAACGGCCCGTCCAGGTCCGCCAGCCGGGGCAGCGCGCCGTCGAGCACGCGCGTCACCTCCAGCGCGTCGCGCTGCAGCCGGCGTGCGAGCCGGCCGATCGCGGCCGCCGGAGCCGGATGCGGAGCCGGGTCGTCCACCAGGTCGCTCGCCCACATCGGCACCTCGACCACCGCGGTCAGACCGCCGTACCGATGGGCGTGGAACCAGGTGCTGTGCCGCGCGTCGTCCGGCAGGCTCGGGTACGCCGGACCGATCCCCGGCGCGGGCATCACATGCACCCCCGGCCCGGAGGCCGGCCAGCCCGCGGCGTCCGAGGCGCCCGTCTCCACCGGGATGTGCAGCTCCGCCGCGGACTTGGCGAACGGCTCGGCGAGACCGGGCACGTCCTTCGTCAGCTGCACCCAGCTGCCGCCCAGGTCCGTGCCGTGCAGGGTCACCTGGAGGTAGGGCCGCAGCTCGTCGATGACGCCGGTCAGGGCCAGGGTCTCGGGCGGCAGCCGGTCGGGCGGCAGCACGGACGGCGCCCACTCCGGCTGCTCCGGGCCCGCGGGGCGGAAGAAGCCGAGGTGGTAGTCGAACAGGCTGCGCGGCGCCGGCGTCACATGCAGGCTCGCCCCGTCGGGGTCCGCGCACAGCAGGAAGTGCCAGGACATGCCGTCCCGCAACTCCCGCTCCGCCAGCACCCGCCGGGCGAGCGCGAGCAGGGTGCAGGAGCCGGTCGGCTCGTTGGCGTGGGCGCCCGCGACCACCAGTACGGCTCGGCGGGCGCGGCCCACGGACAGCAGGTGCAGAGGTCTGCCGGCCCGCGAGGCACCCACCTGCCGCAGGGTGCACACTCCGGGGCGGTGAGCGGTCAACGCCCGGGCAGCAGAGACCAGTTCGGTCACCGTCGGATAGCGCAGCTCCGGCAGGACACTCACCCCCGTCACATCCGCCCGAGTTCGCAGTCGCAGTACCCCACGGCCATGGTGCGGTGTCAAGAGCACGGCCCGGGAGCCTCCAGGGGGCGCCCGGAAGCACGGACGGCGGGTGTGCGGCGGGCGCCGTGAACGGTGTGTGGTCCCTGCTGGTGGCGTGACGTCAGGGGCCTCACTCGCCCACCCGCTCCAGCAACGCCACCGGCAGCCCCGCGAAAAGCTCCGCCACGCGCGCGTGCCCCGTGAACTCGCGCCCCGGCTCCAGCACATCCGCCCAGCGCCCCGGCGGCAGCGGCAGCCGGGTGTCCCGCCAGCCGCCCGCCTCCGCCAGCCGCAGGGACAGCCGCGTCACGGCCGTGAGGGTCTCGCCGGAGCGGACGAAGGCCGCGCAGTACGCCGCGGTGGGGCCCTCGGCGGTCAGCGGCGTGTACGTCGCCGTGTCGCCGAAGGCCTCGGGGCGCCGTCCCCGCAGCGCCAGGGCCGCGCGGGTCACCGCCGCCTTCTGCCCGGAGGTCCCGCCGGACTCCTCGGGCGGGAAGCCCACCGCCCGCCGGTTGTCGGGGTCGACCAGCGCCCGGTACTCGACCTCCGTGCCCTGGTAGACGTCCGGGACACCCGGCATCGTCAGCTGGACCAGGGCCGTGCCCAGCACGTTCGCCCGGATGTGCGGTTCCAGGGCGTCCCGGAAGGCCGCCACCCGCTCGGCGGGCGCACCGCACGGCCCGGCCGCCACGAACCGCGCCACCGCCTCCTCGTACGGCGGCTCCTGCTCGGTCCAGCTCGTGTACATGCCCGCCTCGCGCACATGCTTCAGCAACGCCCCCCGCACCCGCTCAGGCGACCCCGGCTCCGGGCCCAGCCCGAACACCGTCTGCCAGGCCGCCCACGCCAGTTGCGCGTCCGGCACGCCCTCCCCGGTGCGGGTCACCTCGGCGAGGACGTCCGCCCAGCGGTCCGGGCACTCGGTGAGCACGTTCAGCGCCGCCCGGACATCGCCGCTGCGCTTGGTGTCGTGCGTCGAGGCCACCGTCCCGCTCACCGGCCAGTCGCGCTGCACGCGCGCGCAGTACGCGTGGAACTCCTCCGGCGACAGCGCGGGGGAGCCCGGGTTCCCGCCCACCTCGGTCGCCGACAGCAGCGGCACGTACCGGTAGAACGCCGTGTCCTCCACCGACTTCGCCCGCAGGGCCGACGCGGTCTGCGCGAACCGGGTCCGGAACTCCACCTGCGCGGGCCCGTCGCCGTACCGCCCCAGCACCAGATCACGTACGACGTCCACCGCGCCCGCCTCCTCGGGCACGGCGAACGCCTGCCGGGCCTCGGCCGCGGCCTCCTCGGTGACGACGGACGCGGCGTCGGCCGACTCGTAGGGCCGGTAGACGTCCATGCGCACCAGGAGCTCCTGGAGCGCCGTGCGCAGCGCCCAGGGCGCGCGGTCGCGCAGGGCGGGCTCGGGCGCGGTCGCGCACAGCCGGGCCGCCACCCGGGTCAGCCGGTCCGTCTCCGTGGCCAGCTCGTGTGTGAGGACCTTGTACGCCGCCCGCCGCACCGTCGCCTCCCACTGCCCGCCCCGGTCCGTCTGCGGGGCCGCGAACCGCCGGTACTGCCCCAGGAGGTCCCCGAACCCGGCCGGGTCCATGAAGAGCCCGTCCACGTGCCGCAGGGCGTCGTAGCCGGTGGTCCCGGCGACGGGCCAGGACGCCGGCAGGTGCTCACCGTCGGCCAGGATCTTCTCCACGACCGTCCAGCGGCCGCCCGTCGCCTCGTGCAGCCGCTCGAGGTAGCCGTCGGGGTCGGCGAGCCCGTCGGGATGGTCGATCCGCAGCCCGTCGACCACGCCCTCGTGCAGCAACCGGAGGATCTTGCCGTGGGTGGCCTCGAACACCTCGGGGTCCTCCACCCGCACCCCGATCAGCTCCGAGATGCTGAAGAACCGCCGGTAGTTGAGCTCGGTCCGGGCCAGCCGCCACCACACCGGCCGGTACCACTGCGCGTCCAGCAGATGCGGCAGCGGCAGGTCCTGGGTGCCCTCGCGCAGCGGGAACACATGGTCGTGGTAGCGCAGGACGTCGCCGTCGACACGCAGCTCCCCGAGCACCTCGCCCAGCGGCCCGCCGAGCACCGGGAGCAGCACCTGGCCGTCCTGCGCCTCCCAGTCGATGTCGAACCAGCGCGCGAACGGCGACTTCGGGCCCTCGCGCAGCACCTCCCACAGGGCGCGGTTGTGGCGCGGGGCCATGGCCATGTGGTTCGGGACGATGTCCGCCACCAGGCCGAGCCCGTGCCCACGCGCCGTGCGGGCCAGCGCCCGCAGCCCCTCCTCGCCGCCCAGCTCCGCACGCACGCGCGCGTGGTCGACGACGTCGTAGCCGTGCGTCGAACCCGGCACGGCCTCCAGGACGGGGGACAGGTGCAGATGCGAGACGCCGAGCGAGGCCAGGTACGGCACCACGGCCGCCGCGGCCCCGAAGGGGAAATCGGGCTGCAGCTGCAGCCGGTACGTGGCCGTGGGCACCACCGGGTCAGGTCGCTCAGGTGTCATGAACCGTACGTACCCGCCCCGCCGCCGTTCGTGTCATCGCCCGCGCCAGGTGCGCCGCGCGTCGCCCGGACGAGTGGCTCCCGCCGGACGACGCGCCGCCCGCGCGGGGCGAGGCCGAGGGGGCGACTACACGGGCCGCTGGAGCACCGTGAGGCTCCGGTCCGTCAGGGTCAGCCGGTCCCCGGCCTGCACCTTCTGGCCGGTGTCCGCCGGCACCCCGTCGGCGCGGGCCGTGTCGACCACGACCTGCCACTGCCGCCCGTGGTCGACCGGCACCACGAATTCCAGCGTCTTCGGCGAGGCGTTGAACATCAGCAGGAACGAGTCGTCGGAGATGCGCTCCCCGCGCGCGCCCGGCTCCGAGATCGCGTTGCCGTTGAGGAACACCGTCAGAGCCGACGCCTGCGCCGAGTCCCAGTCCCGCTGGGTCATCTCCCGGCCCTCCGGAGTGAACCAGGCGATGTCGGACAGGTCGTCGTGCGTGCCCTCCACCGGCCGGCCGTGGAAGAAGCGCCGCCTGCGGAAGACCGGGTGGTCCCGGCGCAGCCACACCATCGCGCGCGTGAAGGCGAGCAGCTCCCGCTTGAGTCCGCCTTCCTCCTCGTCGCCCTCCGGCCACTCGACCCAGGCCAGTTCGTTGTCCTGGCAGTACGCGTTGTTGTTGCCGCGCTGGGTGCGGGCGAACTCGTCGCCATGGCTGATCATGGGCACGCCCTGCGACAGCATCAGGGTCGCGATGAAGTTCCGCATCTGCCGGGCCCGCAGCCGCCGTACGTCCGGCTCGTCGGTCTCGCCCTCGGCCCCGCAGTTCCAGGACCGGTTGTGGCTCTCGCCGTCCCGGTTGTCCTCGCCGTTGGCGTGGTTGTGCTTGTCGTTGTACGCCACCAGGTCGTGCATCGTGAAGCCGTCGTGGCAGGTCACGAAGTTGATGGAGGCCAGCGGGCGGCGACCGTCGTCCTGGTACAGGTCGGACGAGCCGGTCAGCCGTGAGGCGAACTCCGCGAGGGTGCGCTGCTCGCCCCGCCACAGGTCGCGCACGGTGTCCCGGTACTTGCCGTTCCACTCGGTCCACAGCGGCGGGAAATTGCCCACCTGGTAGCCGCCCTCGCCCACGTCCCACGGCTCGGCGATCAGCTTCACCTGCGAGACCACCGGGTCCTGCTGCACCAGGTCGAAGAACGACGACAGCCGGTCCACCTCGTGGAACTGCCGGGCCAGCGTGGCGGCGAGGTCGAAGCGGAACCCGTCGACATGCATCTCGGTGACCCAGTACCGCAGCGAGTCCATGATCAGCTGCAGCACGTGCGGGGACCGCATGAGCAGGGAGTTCCCTGTCCCTGTCGTGTCCATGTAGTAGCGGGGATCGTCGGTGAGCCGGTAGTAGCGCGAGTTGTCCAGGCCCTTGAAGGACAGCGTCGGGCCCATGTGGTTGCCCTCGGCGGTGTGGTTGTAGACCACGTCGAGGATCACCTCGATACCCGCCTCGTGCAGCGCCTTCACCGCCGACTTGAACTCCAGGACCTGCTGGCCCCGGTCGCCCCAGGACGCGTAGGCGTTGTGCGGGGCGAAGAAGCCGATCGTGTTGTAGCCCCAGTAGTTGTTCAGGCCCATGTCGACCAGGCGGTGATCGTTCACGAACTGGTGTACGGGCATCATCTCCAGGGCCGTGACCCCGAGCTCGGTGAGGTGCTCGATGACCGCCGGGTGGGCGAGGGCCGCGTAGGTGCCGCGCAGCTCCTCCGGCAGCCCCGGGTGGCGCATGGTGAGGCCCTTGACATGGGCCTCGTAGATCACCGTGTGGTGGTACTCGGTGCGCGGCAGCCGGTCGTCGCCCCAGTCGAAGTACGGGTTGACCACGACCGACGTCATCGTGTGCGGCGCCGAGTCCAGGTCGTTGCGCCGGTCCGGCTCGTCGAAGTGGTAGCCGTACACCTCCTCGCCCCAGCCGATCGAACCGCTGATCGCACGCGCGTACGGGTCGAGCAGCAGCTTCGCTGAGTTGCAGCGCAGCCCGTGCTCCGGGGCGTACGGGCCGTGTACCCGGAACCCGTACCGCTGTCCCGGCATGATCCCCGGCACGTACGCGTGGCGCACGAACGCGTCGCTCTCCCGGAGCTCGATCGCCGTCTCCGAGCCGTCGTCGTGCAGCAGACACAGCTCTACTCGGTCCGCGGCCTCCGAGAAGACCGCGAAGTTGGTACCGGCGCCGTCGTACGTGGCACCGAGTGGATACGCCTCTCCAGGCCAGACCTGCATGGACACGACTCTTTCAGGTGTGCGGCGCCGGTGGGGACGCCTTGGCCCCGAGTCTCCCCGAAAGTGAGGGAACCTCCTATGACTTATGTCCCTCTTACCGAATGACCAGTGCATACGCGGTATGCCGAATCTGTGGGGCAAAAAGATACTCCCGGGGCCGTTGGGGGGAGTAAGGGGAAGATGTGCGGAAGACGCTGCACCGCCATTTAGGCAAGGTGGTGGCCGGTACGGCCATCGCCGTGGCCGGGACAGCCGTGATGGTGGGGATCACCCTGCCGGGCACGGCGGGGGCGGACGACACGGGAACCAGGGCAGGGCAGGCCGGGCAGTCCGTACCGCGGGAGGCCGAAGCTGACCGGGCCGTGGCGCCCGGGGTGGTGGAGGAGGCGCCCGCCGAAGGGGAGAAGGGCACGGGCCGCGACCCGCTGACCGACGACGAGACGGAGCGGGTCGCGAAGATCGCCCTGAACCGGCAGCTGCTCCAGAGCAGCGAGAGCGTCGACGGGGAACGCGGCCCGCAGCGTCTCGGCGTCGACCTCGCCGAACCGGAGGCCGGCGAGGTCGGTGACCCGGACGCGCCACGGCGCGCCGACGTGACCTACTACGACTACCGGGACGACACCCTCGTCACCAGGACCGTCGACCTCGGCACCGGCAAGGTGGTGCGGACCGGCACCCAGCGCGGCGTCCAGCCGCCCCTGAGCCGCGACGAGAAGGCCGAGGCGGCCAAGCTGCTGATCGCCGACCCGCTGGGCGCGGGACTGAAGGCCGACTACCGGGACGCCACCGGCAAGGAACTCACCTCCCCGGACCAGCTGCAGCTCAGCGGCGCCGTCTACCGGGCCGCGCCGGGCGCCCAGCCCGCCGTGCTCGACCGCTGCGGCGAGCACCGCTGCGTCCGGCTGTTCCCGAAGATCAAGAACGGCCCGTGGGTCGACGCGAGGTCGATCGTGATCGACCTGAGCGCCCGCAAGGCCGCCCGGCTCGACCGCTGACCCGCTCGCTCTTCTCGCTCTCACTGTCAGGGAGTCATCTCGTCATGCGTGTGAACAGACACAGCAAGGTCCGCACCCGGGCGGCCGTGGGGCTGACCGTGGCCACCCTCGCCGCCGGCCTCACGGCCGGCGCGGGACCCGCCTCCGCCCGGCCGAAGGCCGCCCCCGCGGCGCCGGCGGCGCCCTACTGCGGTGCAGCCCACCGCATCGAGCAGAAGCTCTCCACCGGCACCACCTGGCGGATGTGCTGGCGCTACGACGGCAAGGCCGGCCTCGTCCTGGAGAACATCTCGTACCAGCCCAAGGGCGAACCCAAGCCGGTCAAGGTCCTCAACAGCGCCAGGCTCGGCCAGATCCACGTCCCGTACGACGACGGCAAGGTCGAGTACGACGACCTGACCGGGTTCGACTTCGCCCAGGGCCTGATGAACCTGGCGCCCGGCGAGTGCCCCGGCGGCGCCATCAAGACGGTCAAGGTCCCGGACTCCTGGAACGAGGACCCGAACGTCAAGGGCCTGTGCACCACCACCCGCTCCCGCGGCCACGCCTACCGCATGCAGGGCGACACCGCGAACAAGGTCTACCAGACCCAGGGCAAGGACCTGCTCGTCTACACCGTGAACCAGGTCGGCTGGTACGAGTACATGACCGAGTGGCGCTTCCAGGACGACGGCACGATCACCATGAACGTCGGCGCCACCGGCAGCCTGTCGTGGGACGACTACGACGCCGGGGACGGCCGCGGCTGGCCGATCGGCAAGGGCGCGAGTGCCGCCAAGGCCACCAGCCACAGCCACAACGCCTTCTGGCGGCTCGACTTCGCCCTCGACGGCTCCACCGCCAACAAGGTCGAGCAGTACGACTCGGCCGTCACCGCCCCGGCCGCCGGCCAGCGCGCCCCGAGCACCAAGACGACCCGCACCGAGGTCACCAAGGAACTCGCCGGGGACAGCAAGAACTACCGCTGGTGGCGTGTGGTCAGCGCGACCGGCAAGAACAAGGACGGGCACCCGCGCTCCTACGAGATCGTCCCCGGCCCGACGACCAAGTACCCGGGCCGCAGCTACACCAAGCACGACGTGTACTTCACCGAGTACAACAAGTGCGAGCTGTTCGCCAGCCACAACCCCGGCGACTGTGGTGCCGGAGCCGGCAACTCCGTCGACAAGTGGGTGAACGGGCAGGCCCTCAAGCACCCCGTGGTCTGGACGAACATCGGCTTCCACCACATAGCCCGGGACGAGGACCAGCAGCCCATGCCCGTCCACTGGCAGGGATTCTCCATCGCCCCGCGCGACGTCACCGCCATGAATCCGCTCACTCCGGCCGAGCTCGACTGGCAGAACGGGCACTGGCAGCCCCGGGGTTGAGAACGACCCTGTCCATCCGGCTGCACCGCCGACCGCTCCCGGAGTACCCTTCCTTGATCGTTGGGTGGGGCCAGGCCCCTCGGGAGGCTCGGGGGAGCGGAAGGCGGTGCGCGGGTGGGCTCGGGAGGGCTGGAGCTGCCCCCTGGTGACGAGGGTCACGAGGGGCACTCCACAGACGTCCCGACCGGTGCCGTGTCCCTGGCGCGGCCGATGGACGCGACGGGCTCGATCGGCCCGGAACTGGACTGGGACACCGACGCCTGGCGCGAGGTGCGCACCCGCGCCCAGCGGGCCGGCCGCGCCTACATCTGGCTGAACCTCGTCGAACAGCGGCTGCGCTCGGTCGTCGCCGCCGTACTGCGGCCCATCTACGAGCCCGTCCACGGCGAGGACTGGGTGGTGGCCGCCGCCGGACCCGCCGGGCAGGAATGGGTTCAGCGCGCCGTCGCCGTACGCGAGGTCAGCCGCCGCAAGGGCTATCTGCTCGACCCGGCCGACGACAACGTCCTGTCCTTCCTCACCCTGCCGCAGCTGCGCGAGCTGATGGTGCAGCACTGGCCCTGCTTCGAGCCCTACTTCGACGACCGCCGCGACGTCGAACTCGCCCTGGACGAGCTGGAGGTCACCCGCAATGTCGTCTCCCGCAACCGGGCCCTGTCCGAGGCCGTCCTGAACCAGGCCGAGCGCGCCTCGGCCCGGCTGCTGGAGATGCTCGGCGCCGACGGTGACGTGCCGTCGGCACGCCGGCTGCCCGTCGACGCCGTCGAGGACCTGGTCGGCGACCGGTACGCGGACGTGGTCGCCGTCCACCCGGACCGGGTGCGGCTGATGCGGCAGTTCCCGGCCGAGGACATCTTCGGCGGCGCCCGCCGCCTCGACGCCATCGGCATAGGCCTCAACCTGCTCGTGCAGAACTTCTCCGGCCGCCGGCTGGTGCGGCTGGCCGAGTCCGGCTGCCGGGTGCGGCTGCTGTTCCTCAACCCGGCCTCCAGCGCGGTCAAGCGGCGCGAGCGCGAACTGGGCATCAAGCGCGGCGAGCTCAGCCGGGCCGTCGAGATGAACATCCTGCACATGCGGCGGGTGCGCGCCCGGCTGCGCGACCCGGGCGCCTTCGAGATCCAGGTCTTCGACGAGACCCCCCGCTTCACGGCGTATCTGGTCGACGGCGACGGGGCGGACGGCGTCGCGGTCGTGCAGAACTATCTGCGCCGGACACGCGGCATGGAGGCGCCGGTGTTCGTGCTGCGCAACGGCAGCAAGGTGGTCAAGTCGGGCGAGATCGACGAAAGCGGCCTCTTTCCCACGTACCGCGAGGAGTTCGAGGTGATGTGGGCGGATTCGCGGCCGGTGTCGTGAACGGTGCCCCGCGGACCGCGCTCCTCGGATTGTCAGTGGTGCGTGCGAAGGTGGAGACCACTGGGGGACACCACCGGGGGACGCACCACAAGAAGGGGGACCGCCCATGGGCTGGCACCGGGAGCTGCTGATCGGCTTCGACCTGGAGACGACGGGCACCGATCCGCGCGAGGCGCGCATCGTCACGGGGGCCGTGATCGAGGTCAGGGGCGGGGAGCCGCTGGGGCGCCGGGAGTGGCTGGCCGACCCGGGGGTGCCGATCCCCGAGGACGCGGTGGCGGTGCACGGCATCAGCGATGAGCGCGCCGCGGCCGAGGGCAGGCCGGCCGACCAGGTGGCGGACGCCCTCGCCGACGTCCTCACCTCCTACTGGAAGTCGGGCGTGCCGGTCGTCGCCTACAACGCGGCCTTCGACCTGACCCTGCTCTCCGCCGAGTTGCGGCGGTACGGACTGCCGTCCCTGCGGGACCGCCTGGGCGGCGTGGACCCCGCCCCGGTCATCGACCCGTACACCATCGACCGCTGGGTCGACCGCTACCGCCGGGGCAAACGCAACCTCCAGGCGGTCTGCTCGGAGTACGGCGTGGTCCTCGACTCCGCCCACGACGCCACGGCCGACGCCCTGGCGGCGGCCCGGCTGGCCGGTGCGATAGCCGACCGCCACCCCAAGATCGCGAGCCTGGGCCCGGTGGACCTGCACCACCGCCAGATCGAGTGGTACGCGCAGTGGGCGGCGGACTTCCAGAGTTTCCTGCGCGGCAAGGGCGACGCGAACGCCGTGGTGGACGGGGCATGGCCCCTGCGGGAGTTGGCGGACGAGCGGGTCTGAGCGGGCCCCTGGGCCATCAGAACGGATACCACCGCACCGTCTCGTCGCCCTCCCGCAGCGACGCCACCCGCCGCTCGAACTCGGCCAGCGCCTTCGGGTTGCCCGGTGCGTGCTGGGCCACCCACGCACAGCTGGCCGTCTCCCGGGCGCCGCGCAGCACCGAGCACCCGTCCCACTCCCGGACATCCCATCCGTACGTCCCGGTGAAGGACGCGTACGCCTCGTCCGCGAGCCCGTACCGGTCATGGGACAGCGCCATCACCACCAGATCGTGCTCGCGCAGATCGGCGGAGACCGTCTCCAGGTCGACCAGAACCGGTCCGTCCGGGCCGACATGCACATTGCGGGGCAGCGCGTCGCCGTGGATCGGCCCGGGCGCCAGCTGCGGCGTCAGCGCGGCCGCCCGCGCGGCGAAACCGTCCCGCCGCTCGCGCAGATACGCCGCGTCCGCGGGGTCGACCGCGTCGCCCGCGAGCCGCAGCCAGCGTTCCACCCCGCCCAGCAGATCGCGGGCCGGCAGTTCGAAAGGAGGAAGAGGCGTGGCGTGCACGACCCGGAGCAGTTCGGCCAGATCGCGCGGCTCGGCGGGCCGTACGGCGTCGGGCAGCCGGTGCCACACCGTCACCGGGTGCCCCTCGACCAGCAGCGCCTTCGGCTCGGCCGCCCGCACCGCGGGCACGCCCGCCTCGGCGAGCCAGATCGCGACGTCCAGTTCGTGGCGGGCCCGGTCGAGGAGCTCGGCGTCGCGGCCGACCTTGACGACCAGGTCGCCGGCGGCGAACACCGCGTTCTCGCCCAGCGCCAGCAGCCGCGCCGCACGGGCCGCACCGCCCACCGCGCCCGCCGCGGCCAGTACGTCCCGCGCCCGTGCCTCGTCCATCGTCCGCCTCCGTGATCCAGGTCCTTGCGCGTCACCGTCGGGTTCCGGCCATCCGTCCGTCAGTGTCGCATTCGCACAGGTGGGACCGTGTGCGCGGTGTCTTGACGAGGCAGGCCCTCTTCACGACCATGACCTGGCCCGTCCGAGCTGTGCGAAGGGGCTGATGCCGTGACGTCGGTGACCGAGGTGCGCAGGCCGGCCGATCCGGAACCGGGCCGGGCCCGGCCCCGCCGGGCCGTGGACCACGGCGCCTGGTTCCTGGTGCTGCCCGCCCTGATCCCCATCCTCGTCCTCAGCGTCGGCCCGCTGCTGTACGGGATCCTGCTGGCCTTCACCGACGCCCAGTCGGGCCGCACTGAGCCCACCCAGTGGATCGGCGGCCTCAACTTCCGTGACCTGCTGCACGACACGCTGTTCTGGGAGTCGTTCCGGATCGGGCTGGTGTGGGCGGTCGGGGTGACCGTGCCGCAGTTCCTGCTCGCGCTGGGCCTCGCCCTGCTGCTCAACCAGGAGCTGCGGCTGCGTTGGCTGGCCCGCGCCCTGGCGATCGTCCCGTGGGCCATGCCTGAGGTCGTCGTCGGCATCATGTGGCGGCTCGTCTACAACCCGGACGCGGGCATCCTCAACGAGACCCTGCGCGATGTCGGCCTGGGCGGCGGCCGTGACTGGCTCAGCGGGCTGGCGACCGCGCTGCCCGCCGTGATCCTCGTGGGCGTCTGGGCGGGCATGCCCCAGACGACGGTGGCGCTGCTCGCCGGGCTGCAGAACACCCCGCGCGAACTGCACGAGGCGGCGGCGGTCGACGGGGCGGGTGCCTGGCGCCGCTTCCGCACGGTGACCTGGCCCGCCCTCAGGCCCATCGCCCTCGCCATCACCGCGCTCAACCTCATCTGGAACTTCAACTCCTTCGCCCTGGTCTATGTGCTGACCAGCGGCGGCCCCGGCGGCCGGACCCGGCTTCCCATGCTCTTCGCCTACGAAGAGGCCTTCCGCTACGGGCAGTTCGGCTACGCGGCGGCGATGGGGTGCGTGATGGTGGCCGTGATCTCGATCGCCCTGGCCGTGTTCCTCGCCGGCCGTCTCAGGGGAGGTGACGACACGTGAGGACCTCCGCACCGGCCCGCGTCGGCCAGTACACCGCGCTGCTCGCCTACCTGGTCTTCCTCGCCTTCCCGTTCCTCTGGCTGGTCTCCACGGCGTTCAAACCGCCGCGCGAGCTGGGCAGTCTGCACCCGACGTGGATCCCGGAGGACCCCACCCTCGCCAACTTCCGGCAGGCCTTCGACGAACAGCCGCTGCTGCACGCCGCCCTCAACTCCCTCGTCGCCGCGCTCACGGCGGCGGTCGTCGCCGTGCTGATCGCGACGCCGATGGCCTATGTCGTCGCCCGGCGGCGCACCCGGCTGGCGAAGGCGGTGACGGGCTGGGTGGTGGTCAGCCAGGCGTTCCCGTTCGTGCTGCTGATCATCCCGCTGTTCCTCGTACTGAAGAACCTCCGAATGATCAACTCCGTGCCGGGTCTCGTGCTGGTGTACGTGGTGTGGGCGCTGCCGTTCGCGCTGTGGATGCTCGCCGGGTATGTGCGGGCCGTGCCGCCCGAGTTGGAGGAGGCAGCCGCGATCGACGGGGCCGGCCGGGTGCGGACACTGGTGTCGGTGACGGCGCCGCTGCTCGCGCCGGGCATCGTGGCGACGGGCCTGTTCGCGTTCATCACCGCGTGGAACGAGTTCTTCTTCGCGCTGGTGCTGCTCAAGACACCGGAGAAGCAGACCCTGCCGGTGGTGCTCACCCACTTCATCGGGGCCGAGGGCGTAGCCGACCTCGGCCCGCTCGCGGCGGCGGCGTTCCTCGCGACGCTGCCGTCGCTGGTCGTCTTCGCGATCATCCAGCGGCGGATCACCGGCGGCATGCTCACCGGGGCGGTGAAGAGCTGATGCGCGCGCGTCCGCCGGCCCTGGTCCTGGCCCTGCTGCTGCTCCTCGCCGGCTGCTCCTCCGGGGGCACCCGCGACGACGGCCGGATCACCCTGCGCTTCCAGTCCCTGGCCTGGCAGGAGGAGTCCGTCGAGGCCAACAAGGCGCTGGTGAAGGAGTGGAACGCCACGCACCCGGACGTCCGGGTCGAGTACGTCCAGGGCTCCTGGGACAGCGTCCACGACCAGCTCCTCACCGCCTTCGAGGGCGGCGAGGCACCCGACATCATCCACGACGCCTCCGACGACCTGGCGGACTTCGCCTACGGCGGCTACCTGGCCGATCTCACCGGCCTGCTGCCCGCGCGGCTCAAGTCGGACATCCCGCGGCGCAGTTGGGACACGACCACCTTCGGGGACGGTGTCTACGGCGTGCCGTTCCTCCAGGAACCACGTGTGCTGATCGCCAACGCGAAGTGGCTCCGAAAGTCCGGGGTGCGGATCCCGACCCCGCAGAAGCCGTGGAGCTGGGCCGAGTTCCGCCGGGTCACCGAGCGCCTCAGCGGCCGGGGGAAGTACGGCATCGCCTGGCCCCTGAAGGAGCCCGTCTCCGCCACGCTCAACCTCTCCCTGTCGGCGGGCGGACAGCTCTTCCACCGTGGGGCGGACGGCAAGGTGACGGTTCGGTTCCAGGCGGCCGACGAGGTGGTGCCGCGCACCATCCACGAGCAGGTCGGCACCGACCGCAGCGCCTCGCCCACGACCCTGGGCAGCGGCGGTTCCGACACCCTGCCCGGGTTTTTCGGCGGCAGATACGCGATGGTCCCGCTCGGCTTCTCCTACCGTCAGCAGATCGTGCAGCAGGCGCCGAAGGGCTTCGACTGGCAGGTGCTTCCCGCCCCCGCCGGTGCCGGAGGGCTCAGCCAGGGCGTCAGCCCGCAGACCCTCTCCGTCGCCGAGGACTGCCCGCACAAGAAGGAGGCCGCCGCCTTCATCGACTTCCTCCTCAGACCGCCGAACATGGTCCGCCTCGCCCTCGGCGACTGGATGCTGCCCACCGGCACCCGGGCGCTGGCCGACCCGGCCCTGCGCACGGCCGAGCACGGCTGGGCCACCGGCACCGCCCTCGCCGGGCACCTGCGCCCGGCGCCCGCGCAGACGGTGCGGGGCTACCCCGAGTGGAAGGACAAGGTGGCGACCCCGGCTCTCCAGGAGTACTACAGCGGAGCCATCGGACCGGGCGCACTGCGCGAACGGCTGGAGCGGGACGGCAACCTGGTGCTGGCGCGCTATCAGCGCTGACGGCGTCGCCGGTCCGGCTCCGTTCAAGGCACGGCGGGTCCCGTGAGGTACCGGCCCTCCTCGTCGTACGGCCAGACATTGGGCGCGCAGCCGCGCATGCCCTTGATCTGCTGCATCATCGCGGGGGCCGGCTTGCCGGGGCCGGGGCAGCCGACATGGCCGTGGCCGAGGAAGTGACCGACCTCGTGGTTGATGATGAGGGCCCGGTAGGCCTTGACGTCCTTGGCGTAGACGGGAGTCGCCAGGAGCCAGCGCTTCAGGTTGACCATGACGTTCTTGGCGACGTTGCAGTTGACCTCGCCGCCGGTGTCCAGGCCGTACTGCCCGCAGATCTTGTCCACGGTCCCGGCGGTGGCGACCTTCACGACGAAGTCGGTGGGCCCGCTCGACACCCGCCGGAACGCGGAGCGGCCGTCCGCCGTCCAGCCGCGCCGGTCGGCCAGGACGTCCTCCACCTGCTCGGCCACGTCCGGGGCGGACAGCTCGATGCCGTCCTCGACATCGACCCGGTAGCGCAGGGCCCGGCCCTGTCCCACCTCGGGGCCCGAGCCGGGGGCGACGGTGAAGGTGCCGGGGCCCGTGGCCGGGATCTCCCGCCGGGCGGAGGCAGAGGGCGAGGGCGAGGGCGAGGCGGACGGGGAGGACGGGTCCGACGGGGTGAGGGGTCTGGCCGGGGCGGTGGTGGAGGGGGAGTCCGGCGCGGGCTCGGTCCCCGGGCCGGGGCCGGACTCGGCCGCCGTTCCTCCGGGCTTCGCCGACGTCCATTCCACCGAGGCGAGTCCGGCCACCCCGAGCAGCGCCAGCGCGGACAGGCCCGCTAACAGCGGACCCTTCCTGCCGCGGCGGCTTGCGGAGTGGGTAGAGCCACGGCCCCGGCGGCGGCTGTGGGACGGAGGTGTGGAGTGCGCGGTCATAATCGTTCAGATTGCGAGGGTCATGTGATCGAACATGGCGCGAATGATAACGGAAAGATTACGAAGATGGGCTGGAAGGCCTGTGTGATCATCCGGTAACAGGGGCCCGTCCGTGCGCGGGCCTGCGGATACTGAGCCCATGCCACGAGTTCTGCTGATCGAAGACGACCGCGCCGTCCGTGAAGGAGTCGCCCTCGCCCTGCGCCGCCAGGGGCACGACGTCGCCGCCGTCGAGACGGGGGAGGAGGGGCTGGAGCGGCTGCGGTCCTTCCGGCCGGACGTCGTGGTCCTCGACCTGATGCTGCCCGGGATGCCGGGCCTGGACGTCTGCCGCGCGATGCGTGCCCTGGACCAGACGCTGCCGATCCTCATGGCGACCGCGCGCGGGGACGACGTGGACATCGTCGTAGGACTGGAGGCCGGAGCGGACGACTACGTCGTCAAGCCCGTGCGGGCCCGGGTCCTCGAGGCGCGCATCCGGGCCGTCCTGCGCCGGGCGACGGCCGTGGCGGCGGGCGACGGCGGCATACCGAAGATCGACACCTACGGCGAGCTGGCCATCGACCGCGCCGGGCACGCGGTCACCTGGCAGGGCGGCCCGGTCCCGCTCGCCCCGTCCGAACTGCGGCTGCTGCTGACGCTGTCCGCCGCACCCGGCCAGGTGTTCAGCCGGCAGCAACTCCT
The DNA here is from genome assembly GCF_055589465.1 of Streptomyces sp. NPDC041940. NCBI lineage: Bacteria > Bacillati > Actinomycetota > Actinomycetes > Kitasatosporales > Streptomycetaceae > Streptomyces > Streptomyces sp. NPDC041940. Next base: position 261,566 of record NZ_JBVJBP010000008.1, on the reverse strand, counting down.
GGAAGCCGTCTGGGAACACAGCTACCACGGTGACGCGCGCCTGGTGGACGCCTGCGTCCGACGGCTGCGGGCCAAGATGGGCGAGCCCTCGCGCGAGCCGCGCTACATCCAGACCGTGCGCGGCTTCGGCTACCGGTTCGTGTCCCCGTGAGGAACCTCTCCGCGAGGAACGCCCTGGCCCCCCGCCTGCGGGGGCTGTTCCCACGTCTGCGCGGGCTGCGCACCCGCCTGGTGGTGGCGTTCGCGCTCGTCGCCGCGCTCACCGCGGCGACCACCGGCGCCCTGAGCTTCCGGGAGGCGCGCACGGGTGTGCTCCAGCAGAGCCAGGACACCGTGATCAAGCTGCTGCGCACCCAGGTCGACCGGCTCGCCCCGCAGCTCTCCTTCCCCCCGGCCGAGGCCGAACTGCGGCGCTTCGCCGGTGATGTGGCCCGCGCCGAGCCGTCCGGGAACTGGCGCGTGCTGGTCGCCTACGAGGATCTGAGCGCCACGTCCCGCCCCGGCGACCCGTTCGACGAGCTGACGCCCGGTCTGCGCGAGGCCGTGGACTCCAGCCCCGCCACCGTCTTCCAGCGGGTGAACACCGGCGACCACACCTCGCTCGTCGTCGGCATGTCGGTCACCTTCGCCGGCGACGAGAACCGCGGGATCGCCTCGGGGGTCCAGGTCTTCCTGACGGTGCCGCAGGCCACCGAACAGCGGTACGTGGACGCCCTGGTCACCGCCGTGGAGCGGGCCACCGTGCCCGCCCTGGGCGTCGCCGTGCTGCTCGCGCTGCTCGCCGCGCGCGGAGTGCTGCGGCCGGTGCGCGCACTGCGGCACGCCACCCGCAGCATCGCCGAAGGGCGGCTCGACACCCGGCTCGCGGTCAACGGCTCCGACGAACTCGCCGATCTGTCCCACACGTTCAACGAGACGGCCGCCGCCCTGGAGGAGTCGGTGGCCGAACTGCGCGGCGTGGAGGCCCGGGCCCGCCGGTTCGCCGCGGACGTCTCGCACGAACTGCGCACCCCGCTGGCCGCCATGGCGGCGGTCACCGACGTCCTCGACGAGGACGCCGCCCGTCTCGACCCGGACACCGCCACCGCGGTCCGGCTGATCAGCGAGGAGACCGTGAAACTGGCCCGTCTCGTGGACGACCTGATGGAGATCTCCCGCTTCGACGCGGGCGCCGCCGTGCTGCACCTGGACGAGATCGACCTCGCCGAGTCGCTGCGCCGCACCCTCGCCGACCGTGCCTGGGCGGACCTGGTGGACGCCGACCTGCCGCCACCGGACGCCGTACGCGGCCGCGTCGACCCGCGCCGGCTCGACGTCGTGGTCGCGAACCTGGTCGGCAACGCGCTCCGGCACGGAGCCCGGCCGGTCCGTCTGGGCCTGCGCGCGGGCGGCGAGCGGTCGGCGGTCATCGAGGTGCTGGACAGCGGTCCCGGCATCCCCGAGGACGTCCTGCCGCATGTCTTCGAGCGCTTCTACAAGTCGGACACCGCCCGCACCCGGACCGAGGGCAGTGGTCTGGGTCTCGCCATCACCGCGGAGAACGTCCGGGTGCACGGTGGCAGCGTCCGGGCGGCCAACCGACCGGAGGGCGGCGCGGTGTTCACCGTCGAACTCCCGCTGTGGCGGGACGAGCCGGCCCGCGGGGAGCACCTGTGACGGCCCGGCGCCGAGCCGCGCTGCTGGTCGTGCCGGCGCTGTGCGGGCTCGCCTCCTGCGGCATCCCGGCCACCGGCGTGGTGGAGGCGGGCGGTCCCGCCGGCGGGGTCGTGCCGACGATACGGGTCTACTTCGTGGCGGACGGCAGGCCCGCGCCCGTCCCGCGCCGGGGCGTCACCCCGCTCGGCGCCGCGTCGGCCGTGGAGGCGCTGCTGCAAGGGCCCACGGCGGAGGAACAGGCCTTCGGGCTGAAGTCGTTGCTGCCGCGGACGGGGGTGGACCCGCCGACGGCCGTCCCGGCCGATCCTGCCCGGCCGGCTGCCACGGAAGCCCCGCTGCCGGCGGCCACGGAGGCCCCACGGGCGGCCGAAGCCACGGAGTTCGCGAAGGTCACTACACGGGGCGACCAGGTGTCCATCGCACTGTCCCTCCCATCCGCCGGCGATCTGCCCGATCTCGCGGTGACCCAGCTCATCTGCACCGCCACCGAGGCCGCGCAGATCGCGAATCCCGGGGACGACCCGGTGACGGTCACGGTCGCAGGCCGGGACGGCCGCCCTCTCGAGAGCACGCCCGCGCGCTGCCCCACCACGTGAGGGACATCGGCGACCCGAAGAGGTTGCACGAGACGTATCGTCTCGTTTAGGGTCGGCGTATGACCACTCGCGCGCACATCGCCATGTTCTCCATCGCCGCCCATGGCCACGTGAACCCGAGCCTCGAGGTGATCCGCGAGCTCGTGGCGCGCGGCCACCGGGTGACCTACGCGATCCCGCCGGTCTTCGCGGAGAAGGTCGCGGACACCGGTGCCGAGGTGAAGCCGTGGAACTCCACGCTGCCCTCGCCCGACGACGACCCCGAGGCGTGGGGGAACACGCTGCTCGACAACGTGGAGCCGTTCCTCGACGACGCGATCCAGGCACTCCCGCAGCTGATCGAGGCCTACGAGGGCGACGAGCCGGACCTCGTCCTGCACGACATCGCCTCCTACCCGGCCCGCGTCCTCGCCCACCGCTGGGGTGTCCCCGCGATCTCCCTGTCGCCGAACCTGGTCGCCTGGGAGGGGTACGAGGAGGAGGTCGCCGAGCCCATGTGGGAGGAGCCGAAGAAGACCGAGCGGGGCCGCGCCTACTACGCCCGCTTCCACGCCTGGCTGGAGGAGAACGGGATCCGCCGGCACCCCGACCCGTTCGTGGGCCGACCCGACCGCTCGATCGTCCTGATCCCCAGGGCGCTCCAGCCGAACGCGGACCGTGTCGACGAGACCGTGCACTCCTTCGTCGGGGCCTGCCAGGGGGAGCGCGCCGCCGAGGGCGGCTGGCAGCGGCCGGCCGGTGCCGAGAAGGTCGCGCTCGTCTCCCTCGGGTCCGCCTTCACCAAGCAGCCCGGCTTCTACCGGGAGTGCGTCAGGGCGTTCGGCGACCTGCCCGGCTGGCATATGGTGCTGTCGATCGGCAGGCATGTCGACCCGGCCGACCTCGGGGACGTCCCCGCGAACGTCGAGGTGCGCTCCTGGGTGCCGCAGCTCGCGATCCTGCGGCAGGCCGACCTGTTCGTGACGCACGCCGGCGCGGGCGGCAGCCAGGAGGGCCTGGCCACCGCCACGCCGATGATCGCCGTACCGCAGGCCGTGGACCAGTTCGGCAACGCGGAGATGCTCCGGAACCTCGGCGTCGCCCGGTGCCTCGCCACGGAGGAGGCGACCGGCGAGGTCCTGCGCGAGGCGGCCCTCGCCCTCGTCGACGACCCCGAGGTGGCCCGTCGCCTGAAGATCCAGGCGGAGCTGCTCCAGGCGGGCGGGACGCACCACGCGGCCGACCTCATCGAGGCCGAACTGCCCTAGCAGGTCGCCCGCCGGGCCGTCACACCGCGACGGCCTGGCGGGTGAGGGTCTGGCGGGCCTGGTCCAGTGTGGCGTCCATGCGCGCCGCCTGCCCCTTGGTGAACATGAACATCGCGGCGTCGTCGGTGTAGTCCATGTAGTTCATGAACATGTCGCCGTTCGGCCCGTTGCCGCACGTCACATGGGGGAAGTCGGGTGAACCGAGGTTCGGCCCCGCCTGGTTGGGGGTGTCCGACACGAAGTCGCCGCCGCTGCACCCCTCGTCGTCGTCGCCCCAGATGTGCCGCAGGTTCAGCCAGTGCCCGATCTCGTGCACGGCCGTACGGCCGCCGTCGAACGGCGCCTTGGCGGTGCCGGTGGTCCCGAAGGCGGAGGTGGTCACGACCACTCCGTCCGTGGAGGCGGCGCCGCCCGGGAACTGGGCGTAGCCCAGCAGCCCGCGACGCAGCGGGCTGACCCAGAGGTTCAGGTAGATGTCCGCGGGCCAGGCGTCCCGGCCCCCGCTCAGGCTGAACTTGACCAGGTCGTCCGTGCCCCAGTCCGGGGTCGAGGACCGGGTCCGGGTGACGCCGCTGGTGGGGCGGCCCAGCGGGTCGGTCCGGGCGAGGTGGAACTGCAGGCGCACATCGGCCACGAGTTCCTGCCAGGCCGCCGGAACCTTGTTGACGTCCGGGTTGCCGGCCCGGAAGTCGTGGTTGAGCACCTCGATCTGACTCTGGATCTGGGCGTCGCTCACGTTCTGCTCGGGGGTGCTGTGCACGACGTGCACGACGACGGGGATGTCGACGAGGCTCTGCCGGCCGGTGACTTGTTCCAGCCGCTCGTAGGTGAACGCGGTGTTCTCGATCAGGGCCCGGTTCTCGGCGTACTCCGGGTTCAGGTCGAGGAGTCTGCGGTGCACCTCCATCGCACCGCACCAGTGGCTGTAGTCGGCGGAGGTGACGCGGAGATAGGACTGGGCGTCGGACATGACTGCCCCTCGGGAAGCTGAGGGTGTGCCGCGCACGCGGCTGCGGAAGTGCGCGTCTGACACGCGCCGCGAGGGCCGGGCGACGCCGGGCGGAGCGGTCGGTTGCCCGTTCCCTCCGAACCCATACAATGACAATCCTAGTCACTTGGGTATAAGACCGGCAATGTGAACTGCTTTGGGCGAGTGAGGTGGCCGGGTCATGCGAGAGCCCTCGTCGGACCTGTTCCGTTCCTGGATCCATTCCTACGAGGAGGACCACGAGGACGTGCGGGTGTACCGGCCCGACGACCATCCCTTCCCGCCCGCGCGCGGGCGCCGCGGCATGGAGTTCGCGCCCGACGGCGCCTTCGTCGACCACCCGCTGGGACGCGGTGACGCTCCCGCGGCCGTGCCCGGCCGCTGGCGGCTCGTGGCGGACCGTCATATCGCGCTCACCTTCGACGGCGCCCGCCCGGACCGGGAGCTGGAGATCGTGCGCTGCGACGCGAGTGTGCTGCACGTGCGCCGACTCACGAACTGAGAGGGCCTGTTGGTTGCCTGGGCAACCAACAGGCCCTCTCAGGGCAGTGGCGGGGATCAGACCTTGAGGGGCTCGCCCTCGTCGTCCCGCGCCGCCGGTCCGGCGACGACCGCCCGCGGCGCCTCGTCGTGCGTGAGGTCCGGCAGCCGGTGCAGCCACTTCGGCAGATACCAGTTGCGCTCCCCGAGCAGCGCCATCACCGCCGGCAGCAGCACACCCCGGATGATCGTCGCGTCGATGAGCACCGCCGCCGCGAGGCCGACGCCCATCTGCTTCATGGACTGCATGGACAGCGTCCCGAAGATCGCGAACACGGCGACCATGATGACCGCGGCACTGGTGACGACCCCGGCCGTGGTGACCACGCCGTGCCGGATCGCGTCCTTCGTCGCCAGACCCCGCAGCCGCGCCTCCCGTATCCGGGAGACCACGAACACGTGGTAGTCCATCGACAGGCCGAACAGGATCACGAACAGGAACAGCGGCAGCCAGGTGATGATGGCGCCGACGCCCTCCGCGCCCACCAGGGAAGCGCCCCAGCCGTGCTGGAAGATCGCGACGAGGATGCCGTACGCCGCGCCCACCGACAGCAGGTTCAGCACGATCGACGTGAGCGCGATCGTCAGCGAGCGGAACGACAGCAGCATCAGCAGGAAGGCGAAGACCACGACGAACGCGAACACCGGCACGACGGCTCCGGCGAGCTGGTCGTTGAAGTCCTTCGACCCCGCGACCTGCCCGGTGATCGGCGCCTCGACCCCGTCGACCCTGCCGAGCGTGGCCGGACGCACCTCGTCACGCAGCTTGTCCAGGCTCGTGCCCGCCCGGTCCAGGTCGGAGCCGCCGACCAGGGGGACGTAGACGAACGCGACGTTCTGCGTGTCGTGCAGCTTGATCTCCACCGGGCCGCGTGAGGCACCCGAACTGATCGCCCGGTCACGGAAGTCGGCGAGTGCGGACTTCACCTCCGGCGCGTTGATGTCGTCCGCCTTGACGACCACCTCGGCCGGCTCCGAGCCGCCCGGGAAGGCGTCGTTGAGCCGGTTGTACGTCTGCACGATCGGCAGCGAGTCGCCGAACTCCTGGTCCAGCGTGAGCTGCTGCGTCTTCATGCCGAGCGCGGGAGCGGAGATGGCCAGCAGCGCACCGGCCGCCACCGCCACGGCGATCACGGGCCGGGCGAGGACGCGCCGCAGTACGGCCGTCCAGAACCGGCTGTCCTGGCTGCCGCCCGGCTTGCGTCGGCGCAGGAACGGAATGCGGCCCTTCTCCACGCGCTCGCCCAGCAGCGACAGCAGCGCGGGCAGCACCGTCACGGACCCCACCATGGCCACGGCCACCACCATCAGCGAGGCCAGGCCCATCGCCTCGAACTCGGCGAGCCCGGTGAACAGCATGCCCGCCATGGCCACGCAGACCGTGACACCGGAGACGACGATCGCGCGGCCACTGGTCGCGGCGGCGATCCGCAGCGCCGTCCGCGCGTCGTGCCCGGCCTCGCGCTCCTCGCGCTCCCGGCGCAGATAGAACAGGCAGTAGTCGACGCCGACCGCCATGCCGACCAGCAGCATCACGGAGTTGGCGGTGTCGCTCATCGGCATGACGTGGCTGACGACGCCCATCAGGCCCATCGTCGCCATGATCGCGGTGACCGCCAGTGCCACCGGCACCAGGGCCGCCACCAGCGCGCCGAAGGCGATGAGCAGAATGCCGAGGGCCACCGGCACCGCGGAGTACTCGGCCTTCTTGAAGTCGTCCCCGAACGCGTCGTCGAACGTCTTCATCATGCTGGCGCCGCCGATCTCCTCGATCCGCAGCGACGCGTGGTCCTTCTGGACGCCCTCGACGGCCTTCAGCACCGGCTCGACCCGCTCGCCGGCGGTGTCCGCCGCGCCGCGCATGTCGAACTGCACCAGCGCGCTGCGCCCGTCCTTCGAGATCGTCTTCGTGTCGTACGGCGAGGTCACGTCGGTGACCCTGCCGGTCCCCTCGACGGCCTCGACCACGGCGGTCACGGCGCTCCTGAACTCGGCGTCCGTGGCCTTGAGACCACCACCCCTGGCCTGGATCAGGACGCTCTCACCGGCCGGCTCGTCGATCCCGGCGTCCTCGATGATCCGCGCGGCGGTGTGCGTCTCCCCCTTCAGCTGGTCGCTGTCCTTGACATCGACGCGGCCCGCCGCCGAACCGAGCCCCATCGCCAGGACGACGAACAGCACCCAGATACCGACGGCGGCCCATCGGTGCCGGGCGCTCCAGCCGCCGGCCCGGGCCGCAAAGCCCCGCACCCGCGCTTCTCCGTTCCCCATGACGGGCTCGCCCCCTCGTACAGCGGTGGCGGCCCCCTGCCGCCCCCTTCCGTTTCGAAGGTAGGGGCCGGATAAAGCCATCTCGTCGTGCTGTCCGGTGAGGTGGCGGGGCCGGAACTCATCCCCATGGACCTCGTCTCCTCCGCACTGGGGAGGACCGCGAGGGACCGTGGCCCCTTACACACACTGTGTGGATCCTGAGCAGATGGTTGTGCCCCGCGGTGACCGGTGAGTAATTTACGGGGCCGGGCAGCCGCCCGCCGACGGCCCTCGTGCCCACCCCCACGGGGCACGACGGCCGTCCTAAGGTGTGCGGATGACGACGACGTACGCGGCACTGCTGCGCGGCATCAACGTGGGCGGCAGCAGGAAGGTCCCGATGGCGGACCTGCGCACACTCCTGGAGAACCTCGGCCACGAGGGCGTGCGCACGTACCTGCAGAGCGGCCAGGCGGTGTTCACTTCGGGCCACGGTGACGAGCGGTCCCACGCGGCCGAGATCACGCAGGCCGTCGAGAAGCACTTCGGCTTCGGCGTCGACGTGATCGTGCGCGACCACGCCTATCTGCGGGCGATCGCCGAGGCGTGCCCCTTCCCGGCCGCCGAACTGGAGGCCAAGCAGCTCCACGTCACCTACTTCTCCGTGCCCGTGGCCCCCGACCGCTTCGCGGAGATCGACCAGGCCGCCTACCTCCCCGAGGAGTTCCGCCTGGGCGACCGCGCCCTGTACCTCTACGCCCCGAACGGCCTCGGCCGCTCCAAGCTGGCCGAACACCTGTCGAAACCACGGATCAACAAGGGCGTGATCGCCACGACCCGCAACTGGAACACCGTGGTGAAGCTGGTGGAGATGACCGATGCCTGAACACACCCCGGACGTCCAGGCCGCCGTCGAAGGCGAGCTGGCGCTGCTCACCCCGGAGGTCCGCCGCTCGCCCGAACGGGCAGGGGCGCTGCTGCACCCCGACTTCCACGAGTTCGGCGCATCCGGACGGCACTGGGACCGGGCCGCCATCATCGCCTCCCTGGCCGAGACCACCGACCTCGAAGCCCCGCCGGTCGCCACCTCCCGCATGCGCGGCGTACAGCTGGCCCCCGACCTGGTGCACCTGACCTTCGACACGGAGTACGACGGCAGGCGCGCGCACCGCAGCTCACTGTGGCGGCGTACGGACAACGGGTGGCTGCTCTACTTCCACCAGGCCACGCCGTTTAGCGAACAGGTGAGGTGACACCGGACGTTTGGCCGAATCGCCCCCACGCGGCCCGGGGCCTTGGCACCGTAGGGCCATGACGAGCACCGATGATCAGACGACTCCCGCCGGTCGTACGACCGCCGTCCAGGCCATGCGCGGCGCGGCGAGCCAGCTCGCCGAACTGCTCGGCAAGACGCCCGACTCCGTCACCGCCGTCCGCCCCACCCCGGACGGCTGGACCGCGGACGTGGAGGTCGCGGAGCTGGAGCGGGTCCCCGACACCATGACCATCATGGCGACCTACCGGGTCACCCTCGACCCGCAGGGCGGGCTGCTCGGCTACGAGCGGGTGCGCCGCTACGCCCGCGGCCAGCTCGACCGACAGCGCTAGCACCGACCCGATTCCTCTCAACTCCCTCTCGCTGCAACTCTTTTCGTGTTCACGTGAACACGGCCGCCACCACCCCCGTACCTACGGACGGCACGAGAACGGACTCTCGCGAGAGGAATCGCCCACGTGACCGTCATGACGCAGTCCGGCGGGGTGCAACCCGCCGCCACCTCCAGCGGTTCGGGTTCCGCCGGCCTCTTCGACATCCTCGAACTGATCCTGGACCGGGGGCTCGTCATCGACGTGTTCATCCGGGTCTCACTGGTCGGCATCGAGATCCTGAAGATCGACATACGGATCGTCATCGCCAGCGTCGACACCTACCTCCGCTTCGCCGAGGCCTGCAACCGCCTCGACCTGGAGGCCGGCCGCAAGGCCCCGGACAAGCTCACGGACATCGTCGGCAACCTCGTCGAGAGCGGAGCCCGGGGCAAGACCAGCGGCGCGATCGGCGGGGCCATCGACGCGATCGGCGACATCTTCGACCGCGACGACAAGGACCGCGAGGAGGAGCGGTGAGCGGCGTCTACGTCTACGCCGTCACCCGCTCCGACCACCCCCTGCGGCTCGACGGCCTGCGCACCGTCGGCGGGACCGACGACCCCCCGCGCGTACTCGTCCACGGCCCGCTCGCCGCCGTCGTCAGCGCCGCACCCCCGGGGCTACGTCCCAAACGCCGTGACCTCGCCGCCCACCAGGAACTCCAGGAACGCCTGATGGCCGACGGATCGGTCCTCCCGATGCGGTTCGGCCTGCTCGCCCCAGACGACACCGCCGTCAGGACCGCCCTGGAGCACAAGGGCGAGGAGTACACCCGAAGGCTCGGCGAACTGCACGGCACCGCCGAGTTCAACCTCAAGGCCGCCCGCTCCCAGGACGACCTGCTGCGCGAGGTGCTCGACGAGTCCGAGGAGGCCCGCCGGCTCAACCAGCACACCCGCGACGGCAGCGGCGCCTACGAGGACCGCCTCGCCCTCGGCGAACTCGTGGCCCGGCAGGTCGAGGCCCGGCAGCGGCGGCAGGCCGAAGACATCGTCGGGCGACTGTCCGGGCTGGCCCGGGCCAGCGTCGTGGCCGACCCGTCCAAGGACGACTTCCTCAACGTCTCCTTCCTAGTCGAACGCGCCCGCGCCGACGAGTTCACCGCGGCCGGCCAGGGCCTGGCCCACGACTACGGCGACGCCTACGACTTCCGGCTGCGCGGCCCGCTGCCCCCCTACAGCTTCGCCGCCTGACGGGAGCACCCATGGGCCTGCTCACCGGCATCCTCACCCTCCCGCTCGCGCCCCTGCGCACCACCCTCTGGGCCGCCGAGCAGCTCCAGGCCGCCGCCGAGGCGCAGTACTACGACCCCGCCCCCGTCCGGCAGGCCCTCGTCGACCTGGAGCGCGCCCTGCTGGAGGGACGGATCGACGAGGCCGAGTACGACCGCCGCGAGGACGAACTGCTGGACCGGCTCGACGAGATCAACGCCCGGAGACGAGGCCCCCGACCATGACCCACCCGGCAGCAGGCGGACTCGCCGGACCGTCCCGCTTTCCCTCCCCCTACGACCAGGGGCCCGGCGGCCAGACCGCCAACCTCGCCGACATCCTCGAACGGGTCCTCGACAAGGGCGTGGTCATCGCCGGCGACATCCGGATCAACCTGCTCGACATCGAACTGCTCACCATCAAGCTGCGCCTGCTCGTCGCCTCCGTCGACAAGGCGAAGGAGATGGGCATCGACTGGTGGGAACACGACCCCTCCCTCTCCTCCCGGGCCGCCCGCCCCGAGCGGTCCCTCGCCGACGAGAACGAACGACTGCGTGCCGAGATCGCCGCACTCAAAGCGGCCGAGAGGAGCCCGGAGCCATGACCGACCCGAACCTCGTGTACACGTACGCCGTCCTGCGCCCCACCCCCGAGGCCACCGCCGCGGTGACGCAGCTGCGCGGGGTCGCCGGAGAGCCGGTCCACCTGGTCGCTCCGGCGGCCGGCACGCACCGGCTCGCCTTCGCCGTCGGCCACGTCCCGGCCGCCGACTACGCCGAGGCGCCCCTGGCGGCCCACCTCGACGACCTGGACTGGCTGGAGTCCACGGTCCGCTCCCACCACGCCGTGGTGGCCGCCCTGGTCGGCTGCGGCGCCGCCGTACTGCCCCTGCGCCTGGCCACCGTCTACCACGACGAGGACAGCGCCCGGCAGGCCCTGGACACCCGCCGCGACTACTTCCTGTCCCTGCTGGAGCGCCTCACCGGCCATGTGGAACTCGGCGTCAAGACCTACGCCACGCCCGACATCACCCCGCCCGACGCGGACACCGACGCCGCACGGGAACAGCCCACCGGCCTCGGAGCGGGCCGCGCCTACCTGTCCATCCGCCGCCGCAGACAACGCCGCAACGAGGAGGCCTGGCGCACGGTCGCCCACGCCGCCGCGCACCTCACCGAGACGGCCCGCGCCCTCGCCGTCGACCGTGTGGCACACACTCCGCAACGCGGCAGCCTCGCGGGCCCCGGCCCGGGCACCAACGTCGGCAACGACGCCTACCTCGTCCGCGCCGACCGCGTCGACGCCTTCCGCACCGGCGTACTCGCGGCCGCCGAAGGCGTCCACGGCCTCCGCGTGGAGGTGACCGGCCCCTGGGCGCCCTACTCCTTCGCCCTCCAGCCGGAACCCCAGTCGGAGCCCGCCGCGTGACCGTCACCCCCTACGCCGACCGCCCGGTCGCCCTCATCGACCTCCTCGACCGGCTCCTCCAGGGCGGTGTCGTCGTCACCGGCGACCTCGTCCTGTCCATCGCGGACGTCGACCTGGTCCGCATCGACCTGCGCGCGGTCATCGCCCCCGTGGCCGCGTCGGCACTCTCCCATATCAGTGAGGCTCCATGCCCCCGGCCACCCGCCGTCTGACCGCCGACCCGGACACGGTCGAGCGCGACCTGGTCAAACTGGTCCTGACGGTCGTCGAACTCCTCCGCCAGCTCATGGAACGCCAGGCCCTGCACCGCGTCGACGTCGGAGACCTGACCGAGGAACAGGAGGAACGCGTCGGCCTGACCCTCATGCTCCTCGACGAGCGCATGCGGGAACTCTGCGCGCGCTACGACCTGCGCCCGGAGGACCTCAACCTTGACCTGGGGCCGCTCGGGACGCTGCTGCCCCGGACGGACTGACGTCAGGCGCTCACGGCCCTCAGCATCGGCATTCGTGCCGCCTCGTACCGCTCCAGCACCACCCGGGCGACCTCCGGAGCCGGTCCCAGCACATCGGCCAGGACGTCCGCCTCCGCCGCGCCCCGGGCGATGCGGTCGGGGAGGAAGCCGGGGGCCAGGACGTACGGGGCGACGGCGACCCGGGCACAGCCCAGTTCCCGAAGCTCCCGGACCGCGTCCTCGGTGCGGGGGAACCCCGCGGGAGAACCAGCGGAGGCGAACGCAGGCCGCACGGCGCACCAGCCGGTGTGCCGCCACTCCCGCGCGATTTCTGCGATCACTGCGATCGCCTCCGGGTCGGTGGACCCCGCCGAGGCCAGGACGACCCCGGTCGAGGACTTGTCGGCGGGAGTGAGGCCCGCCTCGTACAGGCGCCGTTCCAGCGCTGCCGACAGCAGCGGGGACGGGCCCAGGACCTCCGCCTGGTGGACGCGGAGCTGCGGGGGAGCGTCCGCGAGGACCGCCGGGATGTCCGCCTTGGCGTGGAACGCCCGGGTCAGCAGGAGGGGGAGGGCCACGACGTCACGGACGCCCTGGACCGCCAGGGACTCCAGGACCCCCTGCACCGAGGGGACGTTGAAGTCCAGGAAGCCTGTCTCCACGCGCAGGTCGGGGCGCAGGGCGCGGACCCGCCGTACCAGGGCGTGCACGGTCGCGGCGTGCCGCGGGTCGCGGCTGCCGTGGGCGATGACGAGGAGAACAGGCTTGTTGATCATGGGATTTCAGCTCTTCACCAGCAGGCCGCGGTTGCGCAGCACCCACCGCTCCAGCGGGCTGAAGATGAGCAGGTCGATGGCGATACCGACGATCAGGATGAGCAGGATGGCCTCGAACACCATGGCCATGTCGCTGGCGTTGCGGCCGTTCTCCAGCAACTGGCCGAGGCCCACGCCGAGGTCGGGGAAGGACGCGATGATCTCCGCGGCCATCAGGGAGCGCCAGGAGAACGCCCAGCCCTGCTTCAGACCGGCCACATAGCCGGGCAGCGCGGCGGGCAGGACGATGTGCCAGGTGCCCTTCAGACCCGTGGCGCCGAGCGTGCGGCCCGCGCGCAGGAACAGCGGGGGCACCTGGTCGACACCGGAGACGAGGCCGTTGGCGATCGACGGGACCGCGCCGAGCAGGATCACCGCGTACATCATCGAGTTGTTCAGGCCCAGCCAGATCACCGCGGGCGGAACCCAGGCGACCGACGGCAGGGACTGCAGGCCCGACAGGATCGGGCCGAGGGCCGCGCGGACGAACTTCACCCGGGCCACCAGCAGACCCAGCGGTGTGCCGATCACCAGGGCGAAGCAGAAGCCGAGCAGACCGCGCGAGACGCTGGTCCAGATGTAGCCGAGCAGCTCGCCCTCGAGCCACGCCGTGTGGACGACGTCCCACACGGCGGACGGCGCGGGCAGCTTGGTCGGGTCGGCGACGACCTTGAACGAGACGAGGGCCTGCCAGACCGCCAGCACCAGCGCTACGGCGAGGACGGGCGGCAGGATCTTCTCGACGAAGGTCTGCCGGAACGGAGTGCGGTACGCCTGCCTCGACTCCAGCGCGTCGAGGCCCGCCTCCAGACCGGCGAGATCGCTGCCGTCCTTGGCGACGGTCGTCGAATCAGTGCTGGCCATGACGGCGGATCTCCCCACGCAGTTCTTCGGTGATCTCGACGGACAGCTCCGCCACCTGGGTGTCCTCGATACGGCGCGGGTGCGGGATGTCCACCGTCCACTCACGGGCGATCTTGCCCGGACGGGAGGACAGCAGCACCACGCGCTGCGCGAGCCGGACCGCCTCGCGCACGTTGTGCGTGACGAACAGGACGGACAGCTGCGTCTCGCGCCAGATGCGGGTCAGCTCGTCGTGCAGCACGTCCCGCGTGATGGCGTCCAGCGCCGCGAACGGCTCGTCCATCAGCAGCAGCTTGCTCTCCTGCGCGAGCGCGCGCGCCAGCGCGACACGCTGGCGCATACCGCCCGACAGCTCGTGCACCCGCTTGCCGTACGCGCCCTTCAGCCGGACGAGTTCGAGCAGTTCCTCGGCCCGCTCGCGGCGCTCGGCCTTCGCGATGCCCCGCAGCTTCAGGGCGAGTTCGATGTTCTTGCCCGCGGTCAGCCACGGGAACAGCGCGTGCTCCTGGAACATCAGCGCCGGGCGGCCGTCCGTGGTGATCTCGCCGACGGTGGGCCGGTCCAGGCCCGCCACCAGGTTGAGCAGCGTGGACTTGCCGCAGCCCGAGGCCCCCAGGAGGGTGACGAACTCGCCGGGCGCGACATCGAGGGTGATGTCGTCCAGGACGAGCTGCTGCCCGGCGGGGCCCGCGAACGACTTCGAAACGTGTTCGATCCGGGCGGCGTGCGTGGCCGACTCGGTGCCGTCGGCGGCCTTGGCGAGGGTGGTGGCCATGGTCGTCACCTCCTGGGAAGTCTTCACAATGCGGCTTCGGGATGCGGGCTTACTTCGCGCCGAGACCGGCGTCGTCGACCGTGGGCGCGCCCTCGGCCTCGAGGACCTTGTTCAGCGGCGCGAGGTCGTAGATGCCGTTCAGGTTCGGCTTCTGCAGCAGCCCCGCCTTCACGGCGTGCTCGGCCTCGGTGTTGAGGGTGGAGGCCAGCGGGTCGTCGGTGAACTGGATGGACTTCCACGCCGGGTCCAGCACCTCGGCCGGCAGCGCCTTGCCGGAGTCGGCCTCCAGCTGCTTGTTCGCCGCAGCCTTCGCCGCGTCCGGGTTGGCGTTGATCCACTTGTTGGTCTCGACCGAGCCCTTGAGCACGGCCTCGACGACCTTCGGGTGCTCCTCGAGGAACTCCTGCCGCACGATGATGTTCGTGATCACGAACTTCTTGTCGGGCCACAGCGACGCCTCGTCGAGCAGTACCTTGCCGCCCTCGGCGACCAGCTTCGACGCGGTCGGCTCCGGCACCCAGGCGCCGTCGACGGACCCGGACTTGTAGGCGTCCGGGGTAACCTTGTTGTCGCTGCGGACGACGGTGACGTCGCCCTTGCCGCTCTGCGGGTCGACCTTCCAGCCCTGCTCGGCGGCCCAGTTGAGGAACGCCACGTCCTGGGTATTGCCGAGCTGGGGGGTCGCGATCCGCTTGCCCTTGACGTCCTTCAGCGACTTGATCTTGTCCGGGTTGACCACCAGCTTCACTCCGCCGGACGCCGAACCGCCGATGATGCGCAGGTTCTTTCCGGCGGACTTGGTGTAGCCGTTGATCGCCGGGGAGGGGCCGATCCAGCCGATGTCGATGGAGCCGGAGTTGAGCGCCTCGATCTCGGACGGGCCGGCGTTGAAGATCGCGGGGTCGGCCTCGGTGGCGCCGAGGGCCTTCTGGAAGAAGCCCTTCTGCATCCCGACCAGAGCGGTCCCGTGCGTCAGGTTGCCGAAGTAGCCGATCTTGACGCTGTCGAGACCGTCGATCTTCTTCGCTCCGGCGGCGACCTTGGCGCCCCCGTCGTCCTTGGCCTGGGAGCCGTAGCCGCAGGCGGCCAGGGTGAGCAGCGGGAGTGCGGCTATGACCGCGAGGGATCGGCGCAGAGCGGATGATGCAGGCACGGGAGGTGTTCCTCTCGGAGGCCCGGCGGTCACGGTCTCTCAGGTCGTGGCCGGGAGGTCGGCAGGTTTTCGTCTACGGCGGTGGGGGGTGAGGGCGCGCGGGCAGTGCGCGTACGTCAACGCACACATCGCGCGACCCCGCCCTGCCCGCTGCCGAGAGCACCGCTGCCGACGCGGCCGCCCTCCTTCGCGAACGTGGAGTAGAAGTCGGGGGAGTTCATGTCAGAAGTCCCACCCGTCGTCCTCGGCCTCGTCCTTCACCGGCTCGGGTGCGGCGAAGGACTCGCCGACCATGCCGGCGGTGAGGGTCTGGCCGTCGTTCGGGTCGATGAGGATGAACGAGCCGGTGCGCCGCGAGTCCGAGTAGGAGTCGACCGGCAGCGGCTCGGCGGTACGGATCTTCACCCGGCCGATGTCGTTGGCGACGAGCTGTCCCGGGTGCGGGTGCAGGGACAGGTCGTCGAGCGTGAGCCGGGACGGGATGTCCTTGACGATCGCCTTGACCGTGCGGGTGCCGTGCTTGAGCAGCACCCGGTGGCCGACGGTCAGCGCGGCGTCCGCGACATGGCAGACGGTCGCCTCGATGTCCTGCGTGGTCGCGGGCGCGTCCTTGGTGGGCACGATCAGGTCGCCGCGCGAGATGTCGATGTCGTCCTCCAGCAGGAGGGTCACCGACTGCGTGGTCCACGCGACGTCGACCGGCTCGCCCAGCAGGTCGATGCCGGCGACCTTCGAGGTGCGGCCCGAGGGCAGCACGGTGACCTGCTCGCCGACGTGGAACGAACCGGCCGCGATCTGACCGGCGTAGCCCCGGTAGTCGGGGTGGTCGGAGTTCTGCGGCCGGATCACGTACTGCACGGGCAGCCGGGCGTGGCAGTGGCTCAGGTCGTGGCTGACCGGCACCGTCTCCAGGTGCTCCAGCACCGTCGGGCCGCCGTACCAGTCCATGTTCGCGGAGGCTTCCACCACGTTGTCGCCGACGAGCGCCGAGATCGGGATCGCGGTGACCTCGGGGACGCCCAGCTCGGTCGCGTACGCCGTGAACTCCTCGGCGATGGCGGCGAACACCTTCTCCTCGTACGCGACGAGGTCCATCTTGTTGACCGCGAGGACCACGTGCGGGACGCGCAGCAGGGCGGCGAGGGCGGCGTGCCGGCGGGTCTGCTCGACGACGCCGTTGCGCGCGTCGACCAGGATGACCGTCAGCTCGGCGGTGGAGGCGCCGGTGACCATGTTCCGGGTGTACTGCACATGGCCGGGGGTGTCGGCGAGGATGAAGCGCCGCAGGGGCGTGGCGAAGTAGCGGTAGGCCACGTCGATGGTGATGCCCTGCTCCCGCTCGGCCCGCAGGCCGTCCGTCAGCAGCGCGAGGTCCGGCGCCTCCTGGCCCCGGCTCGCCGAAGCACGCTCCACGGCTTCCAGCTGGTCGGTGAGGACCGACTTGGAGTCGTGCAGCAGCCGGCCCACCAGGGTGGACTTGCCGTCGTCGACGGAACCGGCGGTGGCGAACCGCAACAGGGTGGTCTCCGCGAGTTCCTCGGTCGTGATGGTGCTCATCTTTAGAAGTACCCCTCGCGCTTGCGGTCTTCCATCGCGGCTTCCGACATCTTGTCGTCGGCGCGGGTGGCGCCCCGCTCGGTGAGCCGGGAGGCGGCGATCTCGACGATCACCTTCTCGATGGTGTCGGCCTCGGAGTCGACGGCGCCGGTGCAGGACATGTCACCCACGGTCCGGTAGCGCACCAGCCGCTTCTCCACGGTCTCGCCGTCCTTGGGGCCGCCCCATTCGCCGGCGGTCAGCCACATGCCGCTGCGGGCAAAGACCTCGCGCTCGTGGGCGTAGTAGATCTGCGGCAGCTCGATGCCCTCGCGGGCGATGTACTGCCACACGTCCAGCTCGGTCCAGTTGGACAGCGGGAACACGCGCACGTGCTCGCCGGGGGCGTGCCGGCCGTTGTACAGGTTCCACAGCTCCGGGCGCTGCCGGCGCGGGTCCCACTGGGAGAACTCGTCCCGCAGGGAGAACACCCGCTCCTTGGCCCGGGCCTTCTCCTCGTCGCGGCGTCCGCCGCCGAAGACGGCGTCGAACCTCTCCGCCTGGATCTTCTCGGTCAGCGGCAGGGTCTGCAGCGGGTTGCGGGTGCCGTCCGGGCGCTCCTTGAGCACGCCGCGGTCGATGTAGTCCTGCACGGAGGCGACGTGCAGCCGCAGCCCGTGCTGCTCGACCGTACGGTCCCGGTAGTCGAGGACCTCGGGGAAGTTGTGCCCGGTGTCGACGTGCAGCAGCGAGAAGGGCACCGACGACGGCCGGAAGGCCTTCAGCGCCAGGTGCAGCATGACGATGGAGTCCTTGCCGCCGGAGAAGAGGATCACCGGCCGCTCGAACTCGCCCGCCACCTCGCGGAAGATGTGCACGGCCTCGGACTCGAGGGCGTCGAGGTGGGACAGCGCGTAGGGGCTGTCGGTCTCCTCGGAAACGGTGGCGGCGGACGTCATGCCAGTCCCCTTTCGGTGAGCAGGGCGTGCACGGACGCCGCGGACTCCTGCACGGTCTGGTTCTGCGACTCGATGCGCAGATCGGGCGACTCGGGTGCCTCGTACGGGTCGTCGACGCCGGTGAGGCCCGTGAGCTCGCCCGCCGCCTGCTTGGCGTACAGGCCCTTCACATCGCGCTCGCTGCACACCTCGACCGGCGTGGCCACGTGGATCTCCGCGTACGCCGTCCCGTTCGCCTGGTGCCGCTTGCGCACCGACTCGCGGCTGTCCTGGTAGGGCGCGATGACCGGGACGAGGGCGAGCACGCCGTTGCGGGCGAGCAGTTCGGCGACGAAGCCGATCCGCTGCACGTTGGTGTGCCGGTCCTCGCGGCTGAAGCCGAGGCCCGCCGAGAGGAACTCGCGGATCTCGTCGCCGTCGAGCACCTCGACGCGGCGGCCCTCGGCGCGCAGCCGGCCGGCCAGCTCGTGGGCGATGGTGGTCTTGCCGGCACTCGGCAGACCCGTGAGCCAGACGGTGGCTCCGGTCGTCACGTCGGTCTCCTGAATCGTCGTCGTCATCCGTGCAGCCCGCACTCGGTCTTGCTGCGGCCCGCCCAGCGGCCGGCGCGGGCGTCCTCGCCCTCCAGCACCCGGCGGGTGCAGGGGGCGCAGCCGACGGAGGGGTAGCCGTCCATCAGCAGCGGGTTCGTCAGGACGCCGTGCTCGGTGACGTAGGCGTCCACGTCGTCCTGGGTCCAGCGGGCGATCGGGGAGATCTTGACCTTCTGCCGCTTCTCGTCCCAGCCGACCACCGGGGTGTTCGCCCGGGTCGGGGACTCGTCGCGGCGCAGACCGGTCGCCCAGGCCCGGTAGTCCTTCAGGCCCTCCTCCAGCGGCTGCACCTTGCGCATCGCGCAGCACAGGTCGGGGTTGCGGTCGTGCAGCTTCGGGCCGTACTCGGCGTCCTGCTCGGCGACCGTCAGGCGCGGCGTGAGCGTGATGACGTTGACGTCCATCACGGCGTCGACCGCGTCGCGGGTGCCGATGGTCTCCTCGAAGTGGTAGCCGGTGTCGAGGAAGACGACGTCCACGCCGGGCATCGCCCGGGAGGCGAGGTGGGCCACCACCGCGTCCTCCATGGAGGAGGTCACGCAGAAGCGCTTGCCGAACGTCTCGGCCGCCCACTGGAGGATCTCCAGCGCGGAGGCGTCCTCCAGGTCGCGGCCCGCCTGCTCGGCGAGCGCCTTCAGTTCCTCGGTGGTGCGCTCTTCCTGAGTGGTCGTCATATCTCTGCCCCTCCGGAGTCGGATCGCTTCAGTCCCTGGGACAGCAGCCCGAGGAACTTCAGCTGAAAGGCCCGGCTGCACGCCGCGCATTCCCACGCCCCGTGCCCCTCCTCGCTGGGCCGCAGGTCCTCGTCACCGCAGTAGGGGCAGTAGAACGGGGCGGCGCGCTCGCTCATACTGCGTCCTTCGTTTCGTTCGCTGCGCTCACGAAAGGGCCTCCTCGTCGGCCCGGGCCGCCCAGGCGGCGAACCGCTCGCCGTCCTCGCGCTCCGCCTCGAACCGCTTCAGGACGCGCTCGATGTAGTCGGGCAGCTCGTCGGAGGTGACCTTCAGACCGCGCACCTTGCGGCCGAAGCCCGCCTCCAGGCCCAGCGCGCCGCCCAGGTGCACCTGGTAGCCCTCGACCTGCTCGCCCTCGCTGTTGACGACCAGCTGGCCCTTGAGACCGATGTCCGCCACCTGGATGCGGGCGCAGGCGTTCGGGCAGCCGTTGAGGTTGATGGTGAGCGGCTCGTCGAAGTCCGGCAGACGGCGCTCCAGCTCGTCGATCAGCTGCGAGCCGCGCTGCTTGGTCTCGACGATGGCGAGCTTGCAGAACTCGATGCCGGTGCAGGCCATGGTGCCGCGCCGGAACGAGGACGGCCGGGCGGTCAGGTCGAGCGCCTGAAGGCCCTCGACCAGCGACTCGACCTGGTCCTCCTCGACATCGAGGACGATCATCTTCTGCTCGACGGTGGTGCGCACCCGGCCCGAGCCGTGGGCCTCGGCGAGGTCGGCGATCTTCGTGATGGTCGCGCCGTCGACGCGTCCCACGCGCGGGGCGAAGCCGACGTAGAAGCGGCCGTCCTGCTGCCGGTGCACGCCGATGTGGTCGCGCCAGCGCTCCACGGGCTCGGCGGGCGCCGGTCCGTCGACGAGCTCACGCTTGAGGTACTCGTCCTGCAGCACCTGGCGGAACTTCTCCGGGCCCCAGTCGGCGACCAGGAACTTCAGCCGGGCGCGGGTGCGCAGCCGCCGGTAGCCGTAGTCGCGGAAGATGCCGATGACGCCGGCCCACACGTCCGGGACCTCGTCCAGCGGCACCCAGGCGCCGAGCCGGACACCGATCTTCGGGTTGGTGGACAGGCCGCCGCCGACCCACAGGTCGAAGCCGGGGCCGTGCTCGGGGTGGTCGACGCCGACGAACGCCACGTCGTTGATCTCGTGGGCCACGTCGAGCAGCGGCGAGCCGGAGATCGCCGTCTTGAACTTGCGGGGCAGGTTGGAGAATTCCTTGCTGCCGATGAACCGGTGGTTGATCTCGTCGATGGCGGAGCTGCCGTCGATGATCTCGTCCTGCGCGATACCGGCGACCGGCGAGCCGATGACCACACGCGGCGTGTCACCGCAGGCCTCGGTCGTGGACAGGCCGACCGCCTCCAGCCGGTCCCAGATCTCGGGCACGTCCTCGATCCGGATCCAGTGGTACTGCACGTTCTGCCGGTCCGTGATGTCGGCGGTCCCGCGCGCGAACTCCTGCGAGATCTCGCCGATCACCCGCAGCTGCCGGGTGGTGAGCCGGCCGCCGTCGATGCGGACGCGCAGCATGAAGTACTCGTCGTCCAGCTCCTCCGGCTCCAGGATCGCGGTCTTGCCGCCGTCGATCCCGGGGCGGCGCTGGGTGTAGAGACCCCACCAGCGCATCCGGCCGCGCAGATCGTTCGGGTCGATCGAGTCGAAGCCCCGCTTGGAGTAGATCGTCTCAATGCGTGTCCGCACATTGAGACCGTCGTCGTCCTTCTTGAACTGCTCGTTGCCGTTGAGCGGGGTGTGGTGTCCCGCGGCCCACTGACCCTCACCGCGGTGACGGCTCACCTTGCGGCGGGGAGTCGCGGCGGCAGGCTTCTGCGGGGTGGCGGCCATGGTTGATACGTCCTTCGGGACAGGCGGGAAAGCGGCTCTGACCTGCGCGCGGGCGCACGGTGGTACGGGCGCGTCATTGCGCAGGAAAGGAGACGAGAAAGGGGGGATGCCGGGCTGCGTGAGTGCTCTCAGCGCGCCGGACAGATGGCGCTGGACATGCGGCCGAGGTCGACGTGCCGCCGACTCACCAAGGCAATTCCAGTTCCAGACATGACGGAAGCGTGTCACGGCGATCTGGACACAGTCCAGCTTCGTCCATGATGCGGACACTCGTGTCTCGAAATCCAAGACATGCGTGTCCTTGGTCACATCGGGTCGCCCCGGGGTGTCCGACCAGGTCAGACAGGGAACGCCCCAGGCCACGGTCCCGGAGCGGCGACGTCCGCCTCCTCCTCGACCTTGGTGTCGAACAGCTGGAACCCGCGGCGCAGGTAGTTGTCCATCGCGTGCTCGCCGTCCTTGCTGCAGGTGTGCAGCCAGACCCGCTTCGTCGGCGTCAGTCCCGCCCAGCGGTCCGCGAGGTCCCAGGCCCGGGCCGTGCCGTACGACAGCAGATGCCCGCCGACGCGCCGGCCCCGGAAGCCGGGCAGCAGTCCGAAGTAGACGATCTCCACGACCGCGTCGTCCTGCGCCTCCAGCTCCACGTACCCGGCGGGCGTGCCCCGGTCCCAGGCCACCCACGTCTCCACGCCGGGCCGCTCCAGATGCTCCTGCCAGCGGGCGTACGACCAGCTCAGCCGGTCGGTCCAGCGGATGTCGCCGCCCACCGACGCGTACAGGAACCGGCTGAACTCGGGCGAGGGCACCTCGGAGCGGACGACCCGGACGTCCCCCTCCGGCGCGACGGCCGGCAGCAGGTCGGTCGGGGCGGTCTGCTCCAGGGACCAGGTGGTCACGGCGATGGTCGGCATGAGGGTCAGGAAATCATCAGGTGTGACGACCTGTCGAACATCCGACGTCGCGACCATGGCCGGCGCCCCGCCGGACGCGCCCTAGTCGAGGGCCCGGTCGACCGAGGACAGGGGCAGTGCGAACAGCATGCGGCCGGACTGGGACCAGAGCTCGCCGGTCTCCTCCCAGTAGGACAGGGAACCCGACCGGCCGCTCCAGCAGTGGCGGGTCTCGTCCGTCCCGCACTCCGTCGCCCGGGCGCTGTCGGTGTCCTGGCGCCACAGCGTCCCGTGCCCGCCCGGTGAGCCCGCCGCGCGGTCGAGGTACCAGCCCGAGGCGTACGCCAGCACGCCCCGTACGTCGGTCGTCTTCGTCTCGTACGCCTCGACCGGGTCCGCGTGCCCGGAGGAGTCGGTGGTGAGCAGGCCGGGCCGGGCCGGGTCCCGGCTCAGCGGGTAGCGCCACAGCCGGGTGCGCCGGTCGCCGTCCGCGGGCACCCACTCGCTCGCGACCAGACTGTCGGGGGAGGTGCTGCGGTCCAGGGAGACGGTGGCCGGGCGCGGCACGTCGTCACCGCCCGGCAGGGTGTACGAGCCGACGGCGGGCAGCACGTACCGGTAGCCGTGCGCCGCCCAGCCGCCGCGCACCCGGCCGACCGCGTCGGACTCGACGGTGGCGCGCTGGATGCGGTCCATGTCGTACACGTACAGCGCGTCCCGGTCGCCCTCGCGGGTCGTCACCAGCAGCTTGTCCTGGTACCAGACCATGCCGGACAGCGGCGAGACCAGCCCTCGGTAGTCGTGCCCGCCGTCCACCGGGACGGCCAGCAGGGCCCAGGTGTAGCGGAGCCGGTCCGGGTCGTTCGCGTCGACGAAGGCGACCTTGGCCAGGCCTCGCTCGGGCGCCGGGCCGTCCATGGAGCCGCCCTCGGCGCCGCTGGTCCAGCCGGAGAGGATCACACGGTTCCCGCCCCAGCGGCCGTCGTCGTCCGCGTCCCCCGAGGTGGTGACCGCGCCCGGCCGCCAGCCCCGGGTGTCGGCGCCGCCGAAGCAGTACGCGCGGGTGGCCGCCGGTTCTATGGGCAGGGCGTGCTTCTCGGCGGTCGAGCAGCCGGCCGCGTCCCGCAGCGGGCGGTCGGCGCTCTCCAGCACGGTGCCGACGCCGACGGGGCGGCCCATCTTGGAGGAGAGCCGGTCGAGCCACTGCTCCGGCACCCGGTGCTCGGCCAGCGGCAGCCGCCCGGCCTCGGCCGACGCGCTGAGCGGCTTCAGCGTCCCCGGGGCGTCGGCGACCTCGGCCTGCGAAGCGCTGATCAGGGTGGCGGCGGCGGTGAGCGCGAGGGCCGTCCCGGCCAGCGTCGCCCGTACCGCCCTGCCCCGCCTGCGCCGCCGGTGTCTGCCGCGATGCTTCATAACGTCCTCCCGAGGCGGGCCAACTGCGCCTGATGATCCATACGTTGACGGAGGAGCAGGTGGGGTGACCCGTAGAGGGATGCTACGGCAGGTGAGCGGGGTGGCGGACGAAGACCCCGCAAATATGCGAAAGATGTACCTCTGGGGGAGGGGCGTGTGTCCCGGCCGGCACGTCCGGTGAGGCTCAGGGGGCCGGTGCGGACGTGCGGAGCCCGCACACCGCCGGTGCCGTCGAGTACGGCAGCAGATCGCGCGGGTCGTCCGGGAGCAGCATCTCCACCTCGGCGTCCTCGGCGAACCGGTACGGCCGGTGCTCCAGCAACGCCCCCAGATACCGCCGTACCCGCGACAGCTCGGCGCGCACCGTCACCGTGCGGGCCGGGTCGCCGAACACGTCCCCGGCCAGGCCCGAGGCGCTGCGGCCGGAGCGGTGGACGGCGAGGAGGTACAGCAACTCGGCATGCCGGGGACTCAGTTCGCGGGCCCAGGACCCGGCACCCCCGAAGACCTCCACCGACCAGCCGCGCGCCCGTCTGAGGTCCAGCACGATCCTGGTCGCCCCGCGCGGCACCGGCTCGTCGGCGCCCGCCCGCACCAGCCAGCCCCCGGCCAGCGGCTCCACCGAGCACAGCCCGAGCGCCGGCAGCCACCGCGGGCCCGCCGACAGCGACTTCGGCAGGGCGACCCGCCGGGTGTACGGCATCCCGCTCACCGCGGCGGTCCAGCCGTCCGGGTCGACCACCAGGGCACGCCCGCCGAGCCGGGCCAGCACCGGCGCGGCCACCGCGCGCAGCCGCTCCAGCGACTCCACGTGCATCTCCCGCAGCCGGGCCTCGGCGAGCTTGGCCACCGAGCCGACCCAGGCGAGCGTGGCCGGGTGCATCGTCTCCAGCGGCCCGCTGACGTCCACCACGCCGAGCAGCCGACCGTCCCGCGGATCCGTCAGGGGAGCGCCGGCACAGGTCCAGCCGGCCTGGGAGCGCACGAAGTGCTCGGAGGCGAAGACCTGCACGGGCCGGCGCACCACCGCCGGAGTGCCCAGACCGTTCGTGCCGACGACGTCCTCGCGCCAGTCCGCGCCGAGTTCGAACCCGAGCCCGTCGGCCTTGCGCAGCACCGGCGCGCTGCCCTCGCGCCACAGCACCCGGCCCTCGTCGTCGGCGACCACCATGATGTGGTGGGCGATGTCCGCGACCGCCAGCAGCCCCTCCCGCAGCACCGGCAGCACATGGCGCAGCGCCGTCGTCTCGCGTCGCCGCCGCACCTCCTCCAGGGGCAGCAGCCCCGCCCGGAAGTCGTGGTCGGGGTCGACGCCGCCGCGCAGCATGCGCTCCCAGGACTGCTCGATCACCGGCCGCGGCGCCACCGGCGCGCGCTGCCCGGCGAGCCGGGCGGAACGGACCTCGTCGAGGACCCGGGCCGCCCGCGTGGCGTTCACGGCGGCGAGCTGCGTGACGTCCATCGGCATGTCCCCCCGGAGCCGTTTCTGACTGTCCGTCTCATAGTGCCGCCTGCCCCCTGACGGACGCGCGCACTCCGCACACAGTCGGCATCAAGTTGCAACCCCCCGCAACCCTGGTGGACGGCCCGGCCGTGGCTGAAAATTGAGCAGCGCCGTCCCGAGCGGCGTTCGATGGCTCGAACGGGCCAGTGCGGCGGGGGTGGTGCCGTGTCGGCGCAGCACCACCCCCGCTCCCGCGCGAGCGGATCGGCACACCAGGTCGGAACCGCAGGTCAGGACACCGGACGGGCCCGCTCCACCACCGCCGCGAGGTCCAGCGTGTGCGGCAGTGTCCCGAAGGCCGCGCCCCCGTCGCCGCCCAGCCGGGCGGCGCAAAACGCGTCGGCCACCTGCGGTGGCGCGAACCGGACGAGCAGCGACCCCTGGAGCACCAGCGCGAGCCGCTCCGCCAGCCGTCGCGCCCGCCCCTCCACGCCCTCCAGATCGGCCAGTTCGGTCAGCAGGTTCTTGATGGCCCCGTCGAGCCGGTGATCGGCACCGCGCGCCTGCCCGACCTCCCGCAGATACGCGTCCAGCGCGCCCGGCTCCCGCTGCAGCGCCCGCAGCACATCGAGGGCCTGGACATTGCCCGCGCCCTCCCAGACCGAGTTGAGCGGCGACTCCCGCACCAGCCGGGGCATTCCGGACTCCTCGACGTACCCGTTGCCGCCCAGGCACTCCGCCGCCTCCACCGCCACCGGCGGGCACCGCTTGGTCACCCAGTACTTGGCGGCCGGCACCGCGATCCGCAGCAGCGCCCGCTCCTGCTCGCCGCCGTCGTCGTAGGCGGCCGCGAGCCGCAGCGCCAGGGTCGTCGCCGCCTCCGACTCCAGGGCGAGATCGGCGAGGACGTTGCGCATCAGCGGCTTGTCGACGAGCTTCCCGCCGAACGCCTCGCGGTGGGTGCAGTGGTGCACCGCCTGCGCCACGGCCTGCCGCATCAGCCCCGCCGAGCCCAGCACACAGTCGAGCCGGGTCGCCGCGACCATCTCGATGATGGTGCGCACCCCGCGCCCCTCCTCGCCGACCCGGCGCGCCCAGGTCCCGTCGAACTCGACCTCCGCCGAGGCGTTCGACCGGTTGCCGAGCTTGTCCTTGAGCCGCTGGATCAGGAACACGTTGCGCGTCCCGTCGCGCAGCACCCGCGGCACCAGGAAGCAGGTCAGCCCGTCCGGAGCCTGCGCCAGCACCAGGAAGCCGTCGGACATCGGCGCCGAGCAGAACCACTTGTGCCCGGTCAGTTCGTACGTCCCGTCCTCGGCCAGCGGCCGCGCGGACGTCGTGTTCGCCCGGACGTCGCTGCCGCCCTGCTTCTCCGTCATGGCCATCCCGAACAGCGCGCCGGCCTTCAGGTGCGCGGGCCGCAGCTCACGGTCGTAGACCACGGACGTCAGCCGCGGCTCCCACTCGGCGGCCAGCTCCGGGTCCGTGCGCAGGGCGGGCACCGCCGCGTGCGTCATCGACAGGGGGCAGCCGTTGCCGGCCTCGACCTGCGTCCACACGAGGAAGGCGGCCGCCCGCCGGACGTGCCCGCCCGGCCGCGCCCAGGCCGCCGTCAGACCGGCCGAGACGCCCTTGCCGAGCAGCCGGTGCCAGGACGGATGGAACTCGACCTCGTCGATCCGCTCGCCGTACCGGTCGTGCGTGCGCAGCCGCGGCGGATTCTCGTTGGCCCGCACCCCCCACTCCTGCACCTGGGCCGAGCCGGAGGCCCGCCCGAGCGCCGAGAGCTCGCCGAACACCTCGTCGCGCAGATCCGGATCCAGATGCCGTTCGACCCCGGCCGTGAGGGCCCGGTCGGCCGTGAAGACGTCGTACCCGACCAGCGGCGGGACCTGGTTGCTCACGGAGTGGGTGCTGGCAGCCATGAAGCGAACCTACCGGGTGAGTGCGGCCGGGCGCGACGGATACCGTTAGGGGGTGCAGCCAGCAAGTGAAACCCCCGACACACCCTCCGGACGCCTCCACCGGGCGCGCGCCCTCTACCGGAACGTATCCAAGCGCAGGACCGCCTGGCTGCTGCTCAAGGACACCGTCAACTCCTGCATCGAGTACCGCATCCTGGGCCTGGCCGCCGAGGCCGCGTTCTTCACGCTGCTGTCGGTGCCGCCGCTGCTGCTCAGCATGATCGGACTGCTCGGCTACGTCGACGCCTGGACCGGTGCCGACACCATCGAGAGCCTCCAGGCCAACATCCTGGAGGCCGCGCGCACGGTCCTCTCCGACCAGGGCGTCAGGGAGATCGCCGAGCCGATCCTGCACGACGTGGTGAAGGGCGGCCGGCCCGACGTCATCTCCATCGGCTTCCTGTTCGCCCTGTGGTCCGGCTCCCGCGCCGTGAACGTCTTCATCGACACCATCACCGTCATGTACGGCCTCGACGGCGTCCGGGGCATCGTCCCGACCCGCCTGCTGGCCTTCGCGCTGTTCATCGTGGGCTTGCTGGTCGGCTCCGTCGCGCTGCCGCTGATGGTGGCCGGGCCGGACGCGGTGGTGCGGATCGTGCCGTGGTCGACGACGGTCGTGCAGATCCTGTACTGGCCCGTGGTGATACTGCTGTCGATCGCCTTCCTCACGACCCTGTACCACGTGTCCGTCCCCGTCCGCTCCCCGTGGATCGAGGACGTGCCCGGCGCGCTCTTCGCCCTCGGCATG
The DNA here is from genome assembly GCF_055589465.1 of Streptomyces sp. NPDC041940. Classification (NCBI taxonomy): domain Bacteria; kingdom Bacillati; phylum Actinomycetota; class Actinomycetes; order Kitasatosporales; family Streptomycetaceae; genus Streptomyces; species Streptomyces sp. NPDC041940. The sequence goes on along the minus strand of NZ_JBVJBP010000008.1, from coordinate 233,816 downwards.
TGGGTGCTCGGCAGCTTCCTGCTGCGGATCTACCTGACCAGCACGGTCGAGGGCCCCACGATCTACGGCTCCCTGGCCGCGCCCGTCGCCGTGCTGCTGTGGATCGGTGTGTCCGCGTTCGCGGTGCTGGTCGGGGCCGCGGTCAACGCCGCCATCGACCGGGTCTGGCCCGCCGCCGCCACGGCCGCGGCCCGCGAGGCCAACGAGCGGCTGCGCCAGGCGCAGGTCGCCGAGTACGTGGCCCGCGCCGCCGCCCAGGGGGAGGCCGACCCCGACATGCCCTCCGAGTTCCCGGAACGCTGGTCCCGCTTCCTCCCCCCGGAGGACGTCTCGGCCCGCCTGCGCACGCATGTCAGGAGCACGCATGTGAAGCACACGCCGGCCAACGGGGAGAGGCAGCCGCCCGAGGAGAAGTGACGGACGGCGGTCTCAGGCCTTCCAGGTCCCGGCCCCGGCCTCCTCCCGTACGAAGTCGGCGAAGTCCCGGGGCGCACGGCCCAGGACCTCCTCGACGCCGTCCTCGAGATGCGCGTTGCGGCCGTCGAGGAGGGTGTCGAAGATGCCGGTCATGACCGCGACCTCCTCCGGTGGCATACCGAAGCCGGCCATCGCCTCGCCGTAGTCCCGGACCGAGACGGCCCGGTACGTCAGCGGCCGCCCCGTCGCCTCGGCGATCTCCGCGACCGCCTCCCCGAAGGTCAGCAGGCGTGCCCCGGACAGGGTGATCGTCCGGCCCACGTACCGGTCGCCGCCCGTCAGCGCGGTCACCACCACGTCCGCGATGTCCCGCACGTCGAGGAACGGCTCCCGCACCTCGTCGGCCGGGAACACCAGCTCACCGTGCTCCCGCAGCTCCGCCACCAGCGGACCCTCGCTGAAGTTCTGCGCGAACCACGCGGCCCGTACGACCGTCCAGTCCGCCCCCGAGGCGTGCAGCGCCTCCTCGGTCGGCAGGGCCTGGTCCTCGCCCCGCGCGGACAGCAGCACCAGCCGCCGCACCCCGAGCCCGACCGCCTCGCGCGCCAGCGCCCCGACCGCTTCGGCGGCACCCGGCGCGCCGACGTCCGAGGGGTGGGCGAGATAGGCCGCGTCGGCGCCGCGCAGGGTCGCCGCCCAGGTCGAGCGGTCCCACCAGTCGAAACCGGTCGCCCGGGACGCGGCCCGTACCGTGAGTCCCGCGGCCTCCGCGGCCCGCGCCACCCGGCTCCCCGTACGGCCCGAGGCGCCCGTCACCACCACTGTCATGCCCTGCGTGTTCCGTGTCGTGTTCGTCATGCCGTCGAGTCAACTGCCGTACGCGCCACGGAACCATCGCTGAACGGCTCATTCCCATACGCCCGCGTCTACGCTGACCCCATGGACGCAGTCGCAGGGCTCCTGGACGGCCCCCGCGCCCGGGGCGCGTTCATGATCAGGGCGTGTTTCGACCCGCCGTGGGCGGTCCGGGTGGAGGACCGGGCCCCGCTCACCGTGATGCTCGTCGCGCGCGGCGAGGCCTGGGTGGTGCCCGACCAAGGCGAGCGCGTCCTGCTGCGGGCTGGGGACCTCGCCATCGCCCGCGGCCCGGACCCGTACACCTGCGCCGACGACCCCGGTACGGCCCCACAGGCGCTGATCCTGCCGGACCAGGAGTGCCGCTACCCCGACGGGCGGCCCCTCAACGGCTCCATGGACCTGGGCGTCCGCACCTGGGGCGACCGGCTCGACGGAGCCACCGTGATGCTGATCGGCACGTACCCGATGAAGGGCGAGGTCAGCGGACGGCTGCTGGACGCCCTGCCGCCGCTGCTCACGCTCCCGTCCGACGTGTGGGCCTGTCCGCTCACGCCGTACGTCGCCGAGGAGATCGTCCGGGACGAGCCGGGCCAGGAGGTCGTCCTGGACCGGCTGCTCGACCTGCTGGTCATCGCGGCGCTGCGGGCCTGGTTCGCCCGCCCGGAGGCGGAGGCGCCCGCCTGGTACCGAGCCCTCGCCGACCCCGTCGTCGGCGGCGTGCTGCGCCTGCTCCAGGACGACCCCGCCCACCCGTGGACCGTCTCCTCGCTCGCCGCCAAGGCGGGAGTGTCCCGCGCCGCGCTCGCCCGCCGCTTCACCGGCCTGGTGGGCGAGCCCCCGATGACGTACCTCACCGGCTGGCGCCTCGCCCTGGCCGCCGACCGGCTGCGCGACTCCGGCGACACGCTCGACGCGGTGGCCCGCCGTGTCGGCTACGGCAGCGCGTTCGCCCTGTCTACGGTGTTCAAGCGGGTGTACGGGGTGAGCCCGGTGGAGTACCGGGCAAGGGCGGCGTGACCGGGCGGGGGCGGCGTAGCCTGGCACCCGTGTACGTGGAGTGGGCGTCGCGGCTGGCGGGAGCGGTCGTGTGGACCAACACCCCGGACCGGGACGGGGTGGGGCGCGTGCTGCCCGACGGGTGCATGGACCTGCTGTGGCACGAAGGGCGGCTGATGGTCGCCGGACCCGACACTCACGCGTACCTGACGGGCGGCGAGGCCGGTGCCTGGGCCGGGGTGCGCTTCTACCCGGGCACGGCGCCCGCGCTCCTGGGCGTACCGGCGCACGAGCTGCGTGACCGCCGGGTCGCGCTGGCGGATCTGTGGCCGGCCTCGGAGGCACGCCGCCTGGCCGACCGTGTGAACGCGGCCCCCGACCCGGCGAGCGGCCTGGAGGAGGTGGCGCTGCGGCAGGCGGCCGAGGCCGGACCCCCGGACCTCGTGCTGCGGCAGGTCGTCACGGCCCTCGACGCGGGCCGCCCGGTCGCCGCCACCGCCGACGGACTCGGACTGGGCGCCCGCCAGTTGCACCGCCGCTCCCTGGCCGCCTTCGGCTACGGTCCCAAGACCCTGGCCCGCATCCTGCGGCTGCGCCGCGCCCTCGCACTGGCCCGGCACGGCGTGCCCTTCGCGGACACGGCCGCCCGGGCCGGATACGCCGACCAGGCCCACCTGGCCCGCGACGTCAGGGAGTTGGCGGGGCTGCCGCTGGGAGAGCTACTCGGCTCCTAGGGCCGCGAACAGGTCCACCCCGTTGCCGTCCGGGTCGAGCACGACGGCGTACCGCTGCCCCCAGAAGGCGTCCCAGGGCTTGAGCTCGCCGTGGTACCCGGAGCCCACCAGTTCCCCGTACACCGCGTCCACGTCCGCCGGCCCGTCGCAGCGCAGGGCCAGCGAGGCCCGGCCCCCGCCGGCGGGCGGCTGCCACGCGGGGAGGAAGGAGCGGACCGTCTCCTCGGTGTCGAACATCAGCCGGAGCCCGCCGGGCAGTTCGGCCTCGGCGTGCGGCTGGTCCTCGGCGCCCTCGGGGAAGGCGAAACCGAGCCGGCGGTAGAAGGCGACGGAGGCGGCCATGTCGGAGACGACCAGGCCGATGGCATCGAATCGTGCGGTCATGGGCCCACCGTAGGCGGGCCCGGGGCGGCCGGTCTTGAAGGAAACGGACACCGGGCCCGGCACCGGCACCCGTGTCCGATCCGTTCAAGACCATCCCCCGGCCGGCCCCGTAACGTCGCCGCCATGACGACCACGACACAGCGATCCCGGCACCTCGGCATCCCGATCGACCGCCCCGCCCAGGAGGTCTACGACCATGTCGCCGACCCCCTCAACGTTCCCGGCTGGGCTCCCGGGCTGGCCCGCTCCATCGAGAAGGTGGACGGCCGGTGGGTGGGGGAGTCGCCCATGGGGCGGGTCGTGGTCGTGTTCACACCCAGGAACGAGTTCGGCGTGCTCGACCACGACGTCACCCTGCCCTCGGGGCAGACCGTGCACAACCCGATGCGGGTGATCGCCGACGGCCCGGGCTGCGAGGTGGTGTTCACCCTGCGCCGGCAGCCCGGGATGAGCGACGAGGAGTTCCGCCGCGACGCCGAGGCGGTCACCGCCGACCTCACCGCCCTCAAGCGGCTGATGGAACGCCCCTAGTCCTCTCCGGTCCTCCCTAGTCCGCCGTCTCCGACTCGTAGTGGATGGTGCCGTCCTCGTCCATCGTCGGGTGCATCTTCATGGGACCGTACTCGTCGATGTCCGACGGCCGCGGGCCCTCCGGTCCGTCGGGCCCCATGCGCAGAAAACGCTCGACGCGGCAGATCCGGAAGAGGCGGTCGTCGAAGCGGAACTCGTCCGCGCGGTCGAGCGCCTTGTACTCCTCGGCGGCGCGCGCGTACTTCGCCTTCTTCGCCTCGTCGTACCGGTACAGCATGGCCCAGATCTCGGACATGCCGTTGTAGAGCAGACGCCGGGCGTCGTGGGGTGTGGACATGAGCGTGCCGCAGGGCTGCCAGCCGTGGCGGCCGCGCTCGACCACGCCGAAGCCGACGGGCAGCAGCACGGGGTCCGGATGCGTGGCCACCGCGCGCTCGGAGTCCTCGCGGACGTCGGAGGGGAAGCGGGCTCCCTTGTACGCGAAGTCGCTCAGGCCCAGCCGCAGCGCGCCCGCCGCCAGGCCGTCCGGGCGGGCCGGGTCGAGGACGAAGCCGAGGTCCGGGGACGCGGTGTCCCTCGCCCGCTTGTCCCACGACCGCCGCACCGGCTCCAGGTCGGTGGGGCGCGGCGGCTCGAGACCGTCGTCGTCGCAGCGCGCGAACTCGTCGCCGCGCACGACCCGGTAGCGCACGCCGCACGCCTCCACCTCGTTCACCGGCTCGCTCTCCATCACCGCTACGGCCGCCAGCAGTTCGCGCCGGACGGCCGGGTCGTCGGTGTCGTCCTTGGCCGTGAACCACAGGTGGGAGTGGAGTCCGTCCCGGGCCACCTGCGGCATGCCGTCCGTCACCGGCTTCAGCAGCCGCCACTCCGGTCCCACGGCGGGATCCTGCGCGGCGACCCCGAAGACCGGTCCGCGCAGCGACAGCGCGGGATAGCGCCGCGAGGCGTCCATCGCGTCGGCCTCCCGCACCCAGGCGGCCGGGTCGTCGCGGCGGACCAGCTCCTCCTGGAGAGCGTCGATCTGTTGCTGCCAGTCATCATCCATGCACACATTGTCCCGGTCGCGAGGGGCGCGAGGAGGCCGGGCGATGCAACCAACGCGGTTGTTGGGAACCGGGCGCGGATGCCGGGCACCGCTTTCAGGTCCAGCCCGGCCCAGGGAGACCCGGCGCGTCCCACGCTCCGCCGGGACACCGCCGCCCGGCGCGTGAGCCGTCCCTGGGCGGTCCGTGGACGCCGGGAAGGCTCGCCGGGTCCGGGGGCCGGACGCGAGGCTGTGCCGTGCCAGACGAGACGAGCCGCCCCAGGGGTGACCCGCGGGGGACGGCGGTTCGGAAAGGAAACACCGTATGAGCATGCGCAATCGGGCCATGGCGATGGTGACGGCCGTGTTGCTGGGGGGCGGGGCCGCCGGGATCGCCCTGGCACCGGCCGCGAACGCCGCTCCCTACTTCGGCATCGACGGCGGCGGCGCCGTCACCAACGACTGGGAGGACGAGGAGAACCTCGGCGTCGAGGCCTACGCCAGGGGCAACGCCATCGCCCTGTGGGAGACCGTCCTGTGGGCGGACGGCGCCCTGTGGGAGGACGACGAGGGCGAGTGGCGGCCCTTCAAGAAGAGCCAGATCGACGGCTCGTTCGGGCCGGAGACCGAGTCGGCCACGCAGTGGTGGCAGAGCCGGCACAACCTCCCCGAGACCGACGGCACCGTCGTCAGCGAGAGCTGGGACTTCGCCCAGACCCGGCTGCAGAGCCTCCCGGGCAACGTCGTCCAGTACAAGGGCGACGCGCGGAACGTCAACTTCAAGCGCGTGGGCGGCAAGTACCAGGTGAAGCTCAAGAACGTCGGGCCCTGGAAGAACGCGCACTACCGCACGCTCGGCTGACTGACCCGACGGGCGGGTGACCCCGGAGTCACCCGCTCCACGACGGCAGCGCCCACAGCAGCCCCGCCAGCAGTACGACGATGACCGCGAAGGAGACCAGCGCCGCCGCCCGCCACCGCCGGTACTCGGCACCGGGCGGCGGTGTCGCGAGGTCCACCGCCTGTCCGGCCGGCACCGGCCCACCCCGCGGCCACGTCGGGTCGGCCAGCTCCCACACCGCCAGCAGCCGCGCCTGATCCGCCCCGGCCACCCGGCACAGCGCCTGCACCGCGCCCCTCGGCGGCTGCTTGGCCCCGCTGAGATACCGCTGCCACGACGACTTGCTGTACGCCGTGCGCCGTGCCAGCTCGGCCAGGCTCAGACCCGTGCGGTCCTTCAGGGCCCGCAGTTGCTCGACCAGATGCCGTGCCTCCCTCGGCAGTGCGTCCGGAAGCGGCTGCCAGCGTGCCATGGTCGTCCCCCAACTGCCCGCCGCCACCGCACCCCCGGGCAACGGCCCCTCCCCACCGCATCGTTCGACGCCGGCCCGTCCGGACCAGTTCCCCGCGGCGACGGGCGCGCGGCGCGCGCAGGGGGTGTGAGACGGCCGACCGAGCGACCGTGCGTGGGTGTCGGCTCCCGCGCGTGACGAACGCCCTACGCCCCCGGCGCCGCCGTACTCGCCCGTTCCACCAGCCGGGTCGACAACTCCGTCCGCGTGCTCTCCGGGCGGTGCCCGTCCATCATGCGCAGCAGCGAGCGCAGGGCCGTGGCGGCCATCTCCGACAGGGGCTGGCGGACCGTGGTCAGGGCGGGGGAGGCCCAGCGGGCCTCCGGGAGGTCGTCGAAGCCCACCACGCTGACGTCGTGCGGGACCTTCAACCCCCGCTCGGCCAGGGCCTGGTACACCCCCAGCGCCATCCGGTCCGAGCAGACGAAGACGGCCGTCGGCGGCTCGGGCAGATCGAGCAGTTCCAGCGTGCGACGGCGGGCCAGGCTCTCGTCGAAACCGGCGTGCCGGAGGTACTCGGCCCGGTGCCCGACCCCCGCTGACGCGAGCGCCGAGCGGTAACCGGCGACCCGGGCACTGCTGCACAGCGTGCGCCGGTCGCCGGCGATGACGGCGACGCGCTCATGCCCCAGGGACAGCAGATGCCCGGTGGCCGTCAGACCGCCCTGCCAGTTCGCCGCCCCCACCGAGACCACGCCCTCCGGCGGCTCCTGGACCGGGTCGATCATCACGAACGGGATGCGGTGCTGCTCCAGCCAGGCGTACTGCGAGTCGCTCAGCTCGGCCAGGTTGAACAGGACCCCGGAGGAGCCCCGGGCGACCAGCTTGTCCAGCCAGCCGCGCTCCGGGCGGCCGGTCCGGGAGCGGGTCAGGGCGGCCGACACCACGACCTCAAGGCCCGCGTCGTGCGCCGCCTCCTCCACTCCGTGCAGCACCGCGCCCGACCAGGAGCTCTCCAGCGAGTGCACGACCAGGTCGACCATGCGTGGCGCCTTCGCCGCGTCGAACCGGGGTCTGCGCACATAGCCGAGCCGGTCGAGCGCCTCGGTGACCCGGCGGCGGGTCTCGGGCGCCACGTCCTCCCGGCCGTTGACCACCTTGGACGCGGTCGGCACCGACACCCCCGCCTCGCGGGCCACGACCGCCAGCGTCGGACCTGCCGCCACGCTCGCACTCGCCGTACGGACCATCGGGAACCCACCTCTCCACCGGGCAGAAAGCGCTTCCTACTCTAGGCGCGGCGCAGGACGGCGGGTAGACAGACGACTGAATGCCGGTCACTCACGCCCGGGCAGGGCGCCGTCGGCGGTGGCGGCCGATCCGGGTCAGGGCCTCAGCCGACGGGCGGCATCTCCGTCGGGTCGGAGTCGAGGCCCGGCCGCCTGCCGGCCCAGGCGCCACGGGTGAAGTCCGGGATCTCGACCGGGCGGCCCCCTCTCGCCAGGGACGCCGCGCTCAGCGGCACCGCCGCGCACCAGGCGGCCGAGTCGTACACGTCGATGTCGGGCACCAGCCCGGCGCGCATCAGCTGGACGGTGCGCCACTGCAGTACGTAGTCCATGCCGCCGTGACCGCCGTTGTTCGCGGCGTCGTCACCGACCTTCCGCCACAGCCAGTGGTCGAACTCCTTGCGGTAGTCGGCGAAGTCGCGCCAGGTGTGGCCGCCGTGGTCCGGTTCCAGGTAGACGCGCGCGCCGGTCGGGGCGGGCCCGGCGTAGTCCTCCACGATCCCGCGGCTGCCGGCCAGGGTGTTGATCCTGCTGTACGGCCGGGGTGAACTCACGTCGTGCTCGGCCCGGACGACTCTGCCCTTCTCCGTCTGGATGAGACAGGTGACCAGGTCGCCGTTGACGTACGTCTCCTTCCAGGACGGATGGTCCCGGGGGACGAAGCGCTCGCGGTAGTCGGCCAGTCCCTTCGGGGCGGTCGCGGTGGCGGACAGGGTGGCCAGGCGGTCGCCGCGGTTGATGTCCATGGCCGCCGCGATCGGGGCCAGCCCGTGCATGGGGTAGAGGGACGCGGTGCTGCGGGTGTGCCACAGCCGCCGCCAGGAGTCGGTGTAGTACGCGTCGGAGAAGAGGAGTTCACGCAAGTCGTGGAGGTAGCCGCCATGGCCGTTGGTGATGTCGCCGAACACACCGGCGTGCGCCATCCTCAGCATGGCCAGTTCATTGCGGCCGTAGCTGCAGTTCTCGGCGAGGAGCAGGTGCCTGCGGGTGCGCTCGGAGGTGTCGACCAGGTCCCACAGCTGGCGCAGTTCGGTGGCGACGGGGAGTTCCACCACGGCGTGCCTGCCGCTGAGCAGCGCGGCTCTGCCGTGCTCGTGGTGGAACTCCCAGGGCGTCGCGACATACACGAGGTCGATGTCGTCGCGCCGGAGCATCCGGGCGTAGGAGCCGGCTGATCCGCCGTACTCGGCGGGGCGGGGCTCGCCCTTGCCCACCAGCCGGTCGGCGACGCGTCGCGCGCGGTCGGCGCGGATGTCGCAGACGGCGGTCACGGTGCAGCCGGGCACGGCCGCCCAGCCCTCGACCATGCCTCCGCCGCGGTTGCCCAGGCCGATGACACCGACGCGGACGGTTCTGTGGGCCTCGAACGGCACGCCGGTCATCGACTTCTGCCCGGGACGGCGGCGGGGCGCCTGCCCGGTCGCGGCGGACGCGGCCGGGGCCGCGGCGGTCATCCCGGCCGCGGCCGCGCCGGTGGCGACGGCGCCGCCCAGAAGCAGTCGGCGTGAGACAGCGGGTGTTTCGGACATGACGGCAACACTCCTCGATGAGGTGGCTCGCATCACTGCCGGGGCACTGTCGGGACGTTCGGGGCATGACTCTGGGGGCATCGACCGTGACATGTCAATATGTGCTCGATGGGAAGCGGTTCCGAGCAGAATCGAGCATCGGCTTTCGATACTCCGAACGTGTCGCCGGGCTCAGCCGGGTGTGCAGGTCACCCGGAAGCCGTGAAGGCCGCCCGTACGTCGCCAGCGGAGGCTGCGACCAGCTCGGGTTCGGCACCCTGATGTACGCCGAACAGCCGTCAAGGCGGCTCCTGCACCGGAATACCGGTGAGCGATGTGGTGCTCTGGTGATACCGGCGCACGAGCGCGGCGAAGGGCTGGTGGGCGCATGACGGCAGGCCAGACGGATCCCGTGGTCAGGAGCCCGTACGGGGCCGTACGCGGCAGGTACGAGCGGGGAGTGGCGGTCTTCCGCGGCATCCCGTACGCGGCGCCCCCCTTCGGCCCCCGCCGCTTCCGCCCGCCCGTGCCCCTCCCGCCCTGGGACGGCGTCCGGGACGCCGGCACCTTCGGCCCCACCCCGCCGAAGCCCCCGTACTCCGGCGCCTTCGCCCACTACCTGTCCGACCCGGTGGTGCCCGGCGACGACTGCCTCAACCTCAACGTCTGGACTCCGGAGCCGGCCCCCGGAGCCCGCCTCCCGGTCCTCGTCTGGCTGCACGGCGGCGCCCTGACCAGGGGTTCCTCCGCCGTACCCGTCTACGACGGCCATGCCTTCGCCCGTGACGGCGTGGTCTGTGTCTCGGTCAACTACCGGCTGGGCGTCGAGGGCTACGGACTGTTCCCGGAGACGCCCCCGAACCCCGGCCTGCGCGACCAGATAGCCGCCCTGACCTGGGTGTACGAGGCCATCGAGGCCTTCGGCGGCGACCCCGGCCGCATCACCCTCGCCGGCCAGTCCGCCGGGGCGATCAGCATCGGAGCCCTCGTCGCCGCCCCGCAGACCCAGGGGCTGGTCCGGCGGGCGGTCCTGCAGAGCGGGCCGCCCGAGGCGTCCGAGCGGGCCAAGGTGCGGCGGATGGTGCGCCGTATGGCCACCCGGCTGAAGATCCCCGCCACCGCCGAGGCCTTCGCCGCCGTCGACCGCGACCTGCTGCTGAGCACCCAGGCCGAGGTGGGCAGACTGAGCAGCCCGGTCGTCGGCGGCCCCGCCTTCGGCATCGTCATCGACGGCGACACCGTCCCGCGCGACCCCCTGGAGGCCCTCACCGAGGGCGGCGCGGCCCCCGGGGTCGAGCTGCTGACGGGCTGGACCCGGGACGAGTACCGGCTGTGGCTGGTCCCGGGCGGCCTCCTGGAGCGCGTCGACCGCCTCGGGGCCGTCGCCCTGGCCGGTGCCATGGCCCGCTGCCACTGCGGCAGCGAGGTCCCGCGCGGCTACCGCGCCCTGCACCCCGAGGCGAGCACGGCGGACCTCGTCGGCCAGCTCGTCACCGACCACCTCCTCCGCGTCCCCCTGCACCATCTGGCCGACGCCCGGACGGAACCCTCGTACGTGTACGAGTTCGCCTGGCCCTCGAACCTCCCCGGCCTCGGCGCCTGCCACGCCCTGGAGCTCGGCTTCGTCTTCGACACCGGCGAGGTCCCCGAGTCGCGCAAACTGGCCGGTGAGGGCGGACCGCGGGACCTGGCCGACGCGATGCACGCCGCGTGGGTGCGCTTCGCCACGGACGGCGACCCGGGCTGGGAGCGCTGGGACGCGGCCCATCCGGTGCGCGTCTTCGGAGACCGCGCACCGGACGCCGAGAACGGCGTGGCCTACACGGCGTACGGCCCCCGGGACCGTGAACTCGCCCTCTGGGCGGCCGACGCCGTCACACCCGAGGAACCCCCGCTCGCGTCGGTCCCCGCCGACGGTCCGCACAGCCGCGGTACGGAACTGCGCTCAGCCGTACGACGACTCCGCCGCTCCGGGGCGCTCCGCAGGCACTGACCGTCCCGCCACCGGCCGTTCGTCGTCCACCGCGTACGTCTGGCCACCGCGCCCGATATTGGCCTGGGCACGCCGGTAGGCGCGTCGGCCCGGGGGATCCGCGGCCCGGTTCTGTTCGTCCCGGCGGGCGGTCAACTCCGCCAGCACGACCCGGGCTTCGTCGACCGGCATGACGGGCAGGTCCACGGTCCGGGCCTGCCGGGCGGCTGTCTGCACCTCCAGATAGGCGTTGGCGCAGCCCGTGGCGTGGGACATGCGCAGCGGCGCGTTCACCGTGGTCATGACGGCGCTGATCCCGGCCGACACGAGCGCGAGGATGCCGGCGGCGATCCGCCCCGTCGACTCCACCAGCGCGGTCGTGCCGGCCACCGCGGCCAGCAGGCTCGTGGGGATGCCCATCATCAGGTGGACGCCCCGCCAGTGCTTCGCCGTCTCGAACTGGGTCTGGGCGCTGTACATCGCGCTCTCCTCGAGCCTGCGCAGCTCGTCGGCGATCGCGGCCCGCCGGGCCTGTGGATCGGCCTGCCCGCTCACTGCCACTGTGTGCCTCCTGCTCGTCGCTCACCGGCGTCACCGGCGGGTGATCTCCTCCCGGTAGAGCCGGAGGGCCCCGGGTACGGCATGGTCGGGAGGGAGGGCCCTCGCCGCCGTCTCCCACAGACGCAGGGTGACGTTCGAGGAGGCGTGCAGAGAGGGCACCAGCTCGGCGGCGGGGACGCTGCGCAACGCCGCGAACGGCACGGCGGGTTCGTCCGCGACCAGTTCGAAGCGGTCGGGCGGGGCGAACAGGTCGAGGACACCCAGCAGGCCCTCTTCCCTGTTGCGCAGGGCGATCCAGAACCGGTGCCGTTCCGACTCCCCGACGCGCAGGACGAGGGGCGCCACGAGGCCGTCCGCGGAGGTGGTCCACACGTCCCCGGCAGCGGAGGGCCTCGGGAGGGTCAGGGTCACCCACACCCGGCCGCCGGGCGTCTGTTCCACCCTCACCCCGAACAGTTCGTCGCGGGCGGACTGCTCATACGTACGGTCGGTCTCCCGGTTCGCCGCCGCGGGCAACTCGGCGTCCAGACGGAGGGACAGGGACGGCGACCGTCCTGGCGGGCCGGTGGTGTGCAGCCGGGAGGCGATCACCCGGGCCGGGTGCCGGAAGAGGACGTCCCGGGTGGCCAGGCGTTCGGCCAGAAGGGCGAGCCGCTGGGCCGTGGCAGCGGGAATCCTCTCCGGCCGGGCGGCCAGCAGTCCCGTCAGCAGGGAGGCGGCCTCGTGACGCAGCGCCCCGGGGTGGCGTCGTTCCCGCAGACCGCGCTCCAGGACCGCCAGGGGGCCGGCCAGCCGGGTCGCCGCGGGGGTGAACCAGTGGCGGAGTTCGTTGCCCGGCCGTTCGACGGACGCGTCCCCGTCGAGCAGGGCCAGGACATTGGCCGCGACCGTGTCCAGGTCGGCCCAGGGCAGCGCGTGGAAGAGGGCAGGGGGCGGCGCGGTCTCGGCGGCGAGACGGTGCAGCAGGGCATGCCGGAGGTCGAGGCTCTCGGCGGCGAGGACCCGCAGGACGTCCGGCTCCGCGGGCGGCGCGTCCCACCGCGCCTCGATCCGGGCGACCAGTTCCGTGCCCGGCGCGCCCGCCCGCAGGGGGCGGCCGTGGTCGTCCAACTCGACGTAGGTGATGCCGCGTCCGGGGTGGTGGAGGGCCAGGGCGGGGACGGCCGGGCTGTCGTCCCGGTGAGCCGCCACGCCGACCCTGCGCCAGGACTGGTCCTGGAAGAGGGGGAGCGTCCGTGCGTCGGTCCGTTCGGCTCCGTCGTTCACGGGACCGGTGACGCGGTGTGCCCCGGGCACGTCCGAAGCCGTGGCGCCGAGGCGGGCGACCCAGCGGGCCAGGGGCCGGTGCGGGGCGAGCGCGGTACCGCCGGTCGCGGGTTCGGCGTTCATGCGGGACTCCCCAGCAGTGTGGTCAGCAGGCGCTCCACGCTCGGCCCCAGTGTGCTCGCCACGGCTGTCTGCCGGTCCGCGGGGACACCGCCCAGGCATTCGTGGTGCAGGGCCAGCAACTGATCCCAGGCCTGGTCGCCCCGCTCCCGGACCCGGCCCGCCAGGTCCTCGGGGAACTCCCGTGTCCATGCGCTCAGTTCGTCCGTGTTCACCGGGCCGTCGGCTTCCCAGCGCACCAGGAACTTCACCGCCCGCAGCGCCAGGGCGGCCTGGACCCGTGGATCGGACGACCGGCCGACCGGGGCGAGGACCCGCTCCCGTCCCGACAGATGCGGCAGGCCGCGCTTGCCCGGGTCGAGGACGAGGTGACGCCTGAAGTCGTAGAGGACGCTGTTCACCGTGAAGTCCCGTTGACCGCTGTCGGCGACGAGGTCGGTGCCGGTGGCCGGGAACCCGAAGCCGCCCACGCCCAGGCCCCGGTACTCCACCATCGGGGTCGACTCGTCGTCGTCGAGCACCGTGCACACGAGGGTGTCGGGGCTCACGGGAGTCCTCAGCTCGTATGTCTCGCCGTCCTCCTCCAGCGTCCGGCGGGCCAGTTCCGCGAAGTGTCCCGCCGGGGCGGTGCCCGTCAGGTCGAGGTCCCGGACCTCTTCCCGGCCGCGGCGGGACAGCAGTTCGCGGGGCGCACCGCCGCTCAGCCAGAGCTCGTGTCCGGCCCCCCGTATCCTCTCGGCGAGGGAGGGAAGCACGCGCGACCAGGGTGCGGACCCGTCGGCCAGCAGGTCGCGCACGGCCGCCGGGAGGCACCGGGACTGCCGGGCGGCGGGCACCACGACCTTCTCCGGCAGCCTGGTGTGGGGGAGCCGCTCGTCGCCGGGGCCCGGAGGCCGGAGCGCGGGGACAGGGCGCGGCGGGGGCGAGGCGAGGCCGCCGTCGCCCTCCGTCAGCAGTCGGTCGTGCGCCGCCCCCGCCGGTGTCCCGGTCTGCGGCGGCACATAGGCGAACCCGACGACACGGTCGCCGCCCACCACGTCGCCCGCCAGGACCGGGCCGTTCGGGGCGCGGACCTCCTCGGCGCCCGGCGCGGGGGAGTACGGCGGGCAGTCGCGCCCGCAGTCGCAGGGTGTTCCGTCCGCCGTACCGGCGCCTTCCACGTCGTCCGTGACGGTCATGGCGCGAACCTCCCCACCCACAGGGCCTTTCCGCCCGAACCCGTCCGCAGATGCAGCCGTTCTTCCAGGTCCGGCTCGTAGACGTCGCCGCTGTAGGTGTCGCTGTCGTAGGTGCCGCTGTCCATCACGGGGATGTCCAGCAGGGTGATGTCCTGGATCTGTGCGGTGGTGCAGGTGATGTCCCGCGCGGGCTCGTCGACGCAGCGGTGGGCGGCCAGGCCGGGGAACACGATGCCGTTCTCGGTCAGGCCGGGGTGGCTGCCGAGCAGCCGCACCAGGTCGCGGCGGCCCTCGGAGGTCCGCAGCGCCGCCCGTGTCTCGTTGTCGCAGGGATCGCACAGCTTCCGCAGCCTCGCGGCGTCGTCGTCCTCGGCCGCGTCCCTGATGCGCTGCGCCAGCGCCCGCAGATGGGCCGGCACCGGTTCGCCGCGGTCGCTGGTCTTCGCCACCTCGGCCCGCCCGGGCTGTGCCGCCGCGGCGGGTGCGGTCGCCCCCGCGGCCTCGGCCGGGGTGAAGACGAAGTCCGACACCCGGGAGCCGATGACATGACGCTCACCGCGCCCGTCGGTGAACTCCAGCTCGCCGAGAAGTGGAAAGGCGAACTCGTCCGGCTTCAGCGGCTCGGGCCGCTCGGGCACCAGCAGTCGCGCGGCGCGCCCCTGCCGGCCGTAGCCGACCGCCAGCATGCCCGAGCCGATGAAGCGCCACCGGCCGTCGCGCAGGTAGTACGACACGAAGCGCCCGGGCGGCACGGCCTGGCATCCCGCCTGCGGCCCGAAGGTCACGGTGAGGCCCTGGCCCGCCCAGGCCAGGCCGCTCACGAGGACCCGGTCCTTCAGCAGAGCCCCGGTCATCGCCGCGTCGGTGGGCCGCTCCGGATCCTGACGGCCCTTCACGCCGTACGCCGCGATCCGCACGTTCCCGACGTTCCAGCAGGCCCCGCCGGAATCGGCCGACTCCCAACTGACGCGCCGCCCGTCGGGGGACTGCACGCCCTCCGCGAACGACGTGGGCGCACCGGCCGGAAGGAACGGCCGGATCGTCCCGGACCGGTCGGCGGCGACCATCTCGAACTGGCCGCGCCCCGCCTTCTCCTCCGGCAGCAGGTTGGCGATCGTCACCGCGTCCCGGCCGCCGGCGGCGACCTTGGCGTAGTCGGTCTGCGGGACGCTGAGCTGTGCGCGCCTGACCTTCCCGTCGGCGGCGAAGAACAGCAGCGCGTCGCCGTCGGCGGTCAGGGTCGCGGCCTCGTCGCCGAGGAAGCCGACTCCGTGGCAGGGGCAGGGTGACGTGCGTACGCGGCCCGTGGCGATGTCGAGGCGGTGGATTCTCCGTCCGTCGGGGCTGTAGCCCTCCTCGTCGATCCATGCCAGCGCGGACCCGTCCGGGGACCAGCGGACGTCGTCCGCCTTGGCCTTCAGCCGCGCCCCCCGCCAGGTGCGGCCGTTGGCGTCCGCCAGGACGATCTCGCCCGCGGCCGGCCGGACGAAGGCGAGGACAGGGGCGCCGTGGCCCCGTTCGTTCCCGTTCCCGGCGTCGTCCCCGCCGCCCGGCGCGTCGCAGCCCGCGCCCACCAGCATCGCCCCCACCACGAGGGCCGCCGCCCATCTCGCCGCCGCTCGGAACCGGTTCATCCGGACACCCCCTCGCACAGGTCGATGTACGGCACGGACTCGTCCACGTCCTTCTCCCACTCCTCGCGCGTCAGGCCGCCGCCGGCCCAGTCGCACATCCGCTGCTCGGGCGAGCCTTCCGTCATCTTCCAGACGTTGACCGCGCCCGGCTGCTTGTGTTCGCGCTCGGGCGGCAGGGTGGCTCCGGCGAGATAGGCGCCGTTCGCGGACCACTGCACTTCGACCACCTCCACGCCGTTGGTGTCCCGCAGCGGTGGCATCGTCTGCTGCCCGGTCCTGAGGTTGTGGATCAGGACGTGGTCTCCCATCGCCGTCGCCACCAGCCGGCCGTCCGGTGAGATCGCGCTGTCCCGGGCGAGTTCACCCGCGGGCAGGCGCAGCGGCGAGCGCAGCGCTGTCAGCTTCCTGCCGTCCAGCAGCCTGACGGTGCGGCTGGCCCAGGCGAGGGTGGCGATCCGGGACCCGTCCGCCGAGACCGACACGCGTACGACGTCGGGGGCGGCGACCGAGCGCAGTCGCTTCCGGGTCACCAGGTCCACCTGGACGAGGCGGGTCTTCTTGCCCTCGCCTTCGGCGAAGACGCCCGTCGTGCCGTGGATCGCCATGGCCGTGGTGCCGGGGTCGAGGTCGATGGTGCCCCGGCGCTGCCAGCTGCCGGTCGACCAGATGCCCACGTCTCCGCTGATGTGCCGGGCCACCATCAGGCGGGCCTCCGGGACGAAGTAGACGTGGGTGACGATGCGTTCCTCCAGCTTGCGCTCACGGTCCCGCTCGGGGGACATGAGGATCTCCTGGAGGTAGGTGCCGTCCCGCTTCCACAGCGTCACCGCGCCGAGGCCCCGGCTCTGCCCGACGGCGGCCACGTACTTGTCCGACAGCGCGAGGGAGTTGATGTACGCGGCCGAGGCCGGGTAGTCGACCACGGGCTCGTAGGAGGTTCCGCCGGCAGCGGAGACCTCGGACGCGGTGTCAAGGTCGATGGTGTAGGCCCCCTGGGAGCTGTTGGTCTCGAAGTCGGCGAGGAGCATGGTGTTTCCCGGGCCGAAGGCCATGCCCGTGGACGGCTCCGCCGGGGGCAGAGCCCGCTGCACCGGTGCGTCGGCGAGCACGGTGACCCGGTTCTCACCCACCGCCACGACGGTTCCGTCATCGGCCGGCGCGGCCGCGACGGAGCGCCCGCCGCTCGGCGTGGCCAACTGCTCGGCAGGGCTGCCGAGGGCGGGCCGTACATCGAGTACCGCCGTACCTTCGGAACCGGCCACCACCACGTCGT
Organism: Streptomyces sp. NPDC041940; assembly: GCF_055589465.1. Classification (NCBI taxonomy): domain Bacteria; kingdom Bacillati; phylum Actinomycetota; class Actinomycetes; order Kitasatosporales; family Streptomycetaceae; genus Streptomyces; species Streptomyces sp. NPDC041940. The sequence continues at coordinate 216,776 of NZ_JBVJBP010000008.1, read as the reverse complement.
CGCCGTCCAGTTCCATGCCCGCGGGCCGTCCGGACACCCCGCTGAGCCGGTCCGTGATCAGGCCCCGGCGGGTCCGGTCCCAGGCCAGCACCCCCTTGTCCACGGCCAGGGTCACCATGTCCTGGTTCGCCCGGACCAGCGAGGCGGTACCGGGGACCTGGGCCGCCGGAACGAGGTGCGACACCTTCTCCGTCCGGAGGTCCACCGCGATCACGTCGTTGGTGGTGAGGAGGAGGACTGCCTGGTCACTGCCGCCGCCCGGGCCGGCGTAGCCGGTGACCAGGTCCGCGCTGATCGCCGTCCGGCCCTGCCGCAGCAGGTCGCGGATCTTCTTGCCCGCGATGTCGCGGAGCCGTACGCAACCGGTCGTCGTGCGGCTGACGGGATCGACAGCGGCCACGGCGCCGTCGTCCCAGACGGTGGTGAGGGCGGAGCCGCTCGCCGTGAAGCCCATCCTCACGATCTCGCTGTAGGGCCCGGTGCAGGAGGGTGCCTTCACTGTCCCCAGCGCCTCGGGCTTCTTGCCCGACGAGTCGAACAGCCTTACGTCCCTGCCGTCGTGGGCGGCGAGGATGCCCGACTCCTCACCGCGGACGAGCCCGGCCGCCCGTCCCTGCACCTCGGCGAGCTTGCGTCCCGACCGGGTGTCCCAGACCCGGATCGCGTCGTCGCCGCCCGAGGTGTAGGCCCGCCGGCCACTGGCGTCGACGGCCAGGGAGCCGACGAAGGTCTCGTCGGCCACCCAGGTGGCCACGGTGTTGCGGTTGGCTTCCAGGACCTCCTGGACGGCGTCCTCGGCCTCCTTGTTCCCGGGGTCGATCTCGGACCCGGCGAGGGCCAGCAGCCCGGCCCTTCGCGGTTCGCTGCCGCTGAGACGGACGGCCTGCGCGGCGAGCCTGGCCGCCTCCGCCCGGCGGTTGCTCCGCTCGTTCTCACCGCTCGCGACACCCCACGCCACGAGAGAGGCGAGAAGCGCGATCACCAGCAGACCGCCCCCGAGCCGCGACGTCGCGCGTGTGTCGAGCCGGCGGGCCACCTTGGCGGCCTCCTCCACGGTGACCACCGTGACGACGGTGGCCGCGCTGTCGACGGCACGGGCCTCCTTCTCGTCCCGTTTCGGTACGACGACCCGGTCACCGGACTTCAGCACACCGAGTTTGTGCTCGTAGCCGCCCACGGACTCGATGACGCGGGGGTTGGCGGCGGACACCGCGCCGACCACGGCCGTACGGGGATTGGCCCGGCTCAGCCGCAGCGGCCCGATCACACTGCCCCGGGTCCTGCCCAGCTCCGTGAGCAGGACGGCGAAGGCCGCGCCGAAGGAGGAGTCGCTCACATGGTCGACGGGGCCGTCGTCGTCCCGCAGCGACCAGAGCACGGCACCCTTCAGCTTCTCGGGCCGCGCGGTCTGCCAGGCGTCGTCGAGGGAGCCCCGGAATCTCTCGTCGCCGAGGAAGGCGGACATGGTCCGGGGATCGGGGAACAGCCCCGAGGGCAGCCCGCGCACCAGGTCCACCTGGAGCTGCAAGCGCCTGCCGCGATTGCCGTGTTCGGCCAGCACTGTCAGGCGGGGCCCGCCAAGGGGCTTAGGCAGGCCACCGTCGAGAGCGAGCAGGATGAGGAACAGGTGGGCGCGGACCGAGACGGGGACCCCGTCGGCGGCGAGCAGCCGGGCAATCCGCTCACCCCGCGCTGAGCCGGCCGGCGCGTTCCGGTCCGTCGCCTCTTCGCGGCCCGTCGACGCGGCGCCGCTGCGCAGCAGCCAGGACACTCCGGTCCGTAGATGTCCTTCGGCTGTGTCGGCCTCCCCGGCCATAGCGAGTCCGAGGGCGGCGTAGGCGCGTAACGCCCGGGTCGCTGCCGCCTCGCGGTCGACCAGGGGTGGGTCCACGGGTTCTGTCAGTCGCGTGTGGTTGGAGGACTCCTCCAGCACCTCGTGCAACGGCGTGTGGCCGGCCATGGCGAGCCGCAGCGCCTCCGCGTCACCCTCGGCGACACAGTGCGTGAGGAAGCCCAGTGGCTGGCCCTCACGGATCAGCCGGCGGCACAGATCCCGTTCGTTGGTCCCGGGTGGCAGGCGGTGCAGCAGGTCGCGGACCGCTGAGGGGAGCAGGCGTTCTTCGGCCACGTCTGCCTTTCATGACTGCACGATCAGTGGGAGGTCATCTTGGCAGCAAGAACGGCGAAAAGGCTTCGGAACGACCGAAATTGAAAGACAGTCGGTTTTTCGGGCATGCGAATTCGATCACTTACGCACCATCAGAAACAGAAATAGCGGCATGTGTCACAAGAATCTTGAAGGTCTGCCATCCTTTCCCGGCGCGAACGCCCGCGCACGAGCTGAGGGAGCGCAGTGGCCGTCACGCCCGCCCGCCGGAGCCTCCGGCACCTTCTCTGCCTGCTCTGTGCCGTGTCCCTGCTCTCCTCCTGCCAGGCGGGGCCGGACGACGACCGGCCCGGCCCCGAAGTGGCCGCCGCGCGATGGCGTCAGATTCCGCTGGCCGATCTGCCCCCCGCCTTCTTCGGGGTGACGGCCCGCTCGCTCGTGGCGGCGAAGGACGGATTCCTGCTCGCGGTCCGTCCGCAGAGCGGCGGATCGGAGGTGTACCGCTCCCAGGACGGAATCTCCTGGCGGCTGTCCCCACCCTCGGTGAAGCAGATGTCGGCGGATGTCCTCGCCGGACACGACGGTGACGTGATCGCCGCAGGCCGGCTGTTCCAGGATGCCGAGGAACTGCCGGCGGCCATGCGGTACCGCGGCGGGGGCCAGTGGGGGAAGGTGGAGCTGCTGCCCAAGGGGGAGCCGTCGAACGTCGTGCTGGCCGCGGCCCGGGGACCGCGCGGCTCAATCGTGGTGAGCCATACCGGCGGCCCATTCGAAACCGGGACCGACCAGAAGAAGGGCCGCAGCCTGCGCGTCTGGGCCTCGGCGGGCACGGGCCCCTTCGGTACGCCGCACGATGTCGCCTGCCCTCAATGGCCCGACCAGGAGCCCGAAGTGGGCGCCCTCGCGGGCGAAGAGGGGTTCACGGTGTGGGCGAAGTGCGCGGACGCCTTCGGCACGTCGGCCTCCTTCACCCTGGAAAGCCCCGACGGTGAGACCTGGCGCAAGACGTCGGCCCCACCGGCGCCCCTGGCCCCGCGCGCGGGCACCGCCCGTCCCTCGGCCGGGGCCCAGGTCGGCCAGGTCGTCGCGGTGCCGGACGGATATCTCGCCGTGGGCTCGGCCGAGACGCCCGCCCGGGTCACCGGCGCCCTGTGGTCCTCCCCGGACGGGCGGCGCTGGACGAAGGCGACCAGCGGCAAGGACGGCTTCCGCCAGTCGGTGCGCGTGGACGCCGCCGCCGAGTACGACGGCACCCTCCTCGCCTTCGGCACCGACCCGGAACCCGACGGGCACCCGCCCGTCCGCACCCGGGTGTGGCTCGGCACCCCGCCCGGTCGTACCGCCAAGCCGATCCCCACCAAGGGCGAGGGGCTGCGGGCCGTCTCCGGCACCTGGAGCTGGGCGCAGGGGACCCTGAAGATCTCCCGGCAGGGCGAGTTCACCTACCGCTACCGGGTCCTGCGCGACTGCGCCACCGACGCCCCGCCCTGCGACGACACGACCACCTCCACCTGGGGCGGAGTCGTCACCGGCACCCTGACGCAGGGGCCCCGGGGCGCACTCCGGGGCAAGGTGCTCTCCGCCAACGCCGCCGACCGGGGCTACTCCAAGGGCGATCCGGTCACCGTCACCCGGGAGCCCTACAGCGCCGTCGGCCTCACTATCGGCGCATCGGTAGCGGGCATCTTCTGCACACCCGGCTCCTACGACGAACGCTGCCTGGACGTGCACGGCTGAGGGGGTCACCGGGCCCGGGACGGCCCCACCGAGTCCCGTACCACCACGTGCATCCCCAGCAACAGGTGCTCGTCGGCGCCCGGTGTGTTCGAGGGCCGTGCGGACGGCGAGACGGCCCAGTTCCTCCGGGTACACGCCGCCCAGCACCCGGGACACCGTCGACGCCGAGACGCCCGCGCGCAGCGCTTTCCACGGACCTGGACGGAGGCTGGCAGCGGAGGGGGAGGGAGAGGAGAGTCGTGCGCCTACTGCCGGACTACGCCGCCCCGAGCGTCCCCGCGATCCCCGAGATCGCCTCCGGCCCCACCCGGCAGCACCCGCCGATCAGCCGGGCCCCTGCCTGCCGCCAGCCCGTCACCTGGTCCGCGGTGAAGCTGGAGCGTCCGGTCCAGGCGCGAGCCTCGGCGTCCCAGGTCTCGCCGCTGTTGGGGTAGACGACGACCGGCTTGCCGGTGACCCGCGCCGCGGTCGAGGCGGCGGCGTCCACGTCCTCGGGCGCACAGCAGTTCACGCCCACCGCGATGACCTCGTCCACGTCGGCGGCCAGGGCGAAGGCCTCCTCCAGCGGCTGCCCGGCATGCGTGCGGCCGCCGGCGACGGAGTACGTCAGCCAGGCCGGCACCCCGAGCCCGCGCACCGCCCGCAGCAGTGCCGCGGCCTCGTCGGCGTCGGGGACCGTCTCCAGGGCGAGGACGTCCGGGCGCGCCGCCGCCAGCACCTCCAGACGCGGGCGGTGGAAATGCTCCAGTTCATCGACCGTGAGCCCGTAGCGGCCCCGGTACTCCGAGCCGTCCGCGAGCATCGCACCGTAGGGGCCCGCCGAGGCCGCCACCCACAGGGGCCGGGAGGCGCGTGCCCGGCGGGCCGCCTCCCGCGCCAGCTCCACGCTGAGCGTCATGAGTTCGGCCGCCCGGTCGTGGCCGATCCCGCGCTTCTCGAAGCCCTCGAACGTGGCCTGGTAGCTGGAGGTGATCGCCACGTCCGCGCCCGCCCGGAAGTAGGCCAGATGCGCCTCGGTGATCGCCTCCGGCTGCTCGGCGAGCAGCCGCGCCGACCACAGCTCGTCGCTCAGGTCGTGCCCGGCCGATTCGAGCTGGTTGGACATGCCGCCGTCGAGGACGACCGTTCCGGCGGCGAGGGCTTCGGCGAGGGTGATGGTGCTCGTCATAGGCACGACGGTAGTCGAGATCCGGCGGTGGGCCCCAGCCGATTGTGTCCAGCACATGAACAGGTCGACCACCATGTGGGATGGCGGTTACGATCAGGACCCTCCCCCTCCGCTTGTACAGGATCGCTCATGACCGTCCCCAGCCCCACCGAGGCCGCCGAACCCGCCGAGCCGTCCGAACCGGCCCCCGCGGCGGCCCCCGCTCCCCGCCGCACCTTCGGCCTCGCCGCCGCCACGGCCCTCGTCATGGGCAACATCATCGGCGGCGGCATCTTCGCGCTGCCGACGACCGTCGCCCCCTACGGCACGATCAGCCTGCTCGCCTTCCTCGTGCTCTCGGTCGGCGCGGTGCTGCTCGCGCTGCTCTTCGGCAGGCTGGCCCGGCGCAGCCCGGTCACCGGCGGTCTCTACGTCTACCCGCGCGACGCGTTCGGCGAGTTCGCCGGGTTCCTGTCGGCCTGGTCGTACTGGACGATGTGCTGGGTCAGCATCGCCGCCCTGGCCGTCGCGGTCGTCGGCTACGTCGACGTCCTGATACCCCTGCACGGCAACCACGCCCTGCAGGCCGCCGTCGCCATGGCCGCCCTGTGGCTGCCCGCCGCGGCGAACTTCGCGGGCACACGGTGGGTCGGCGCGGTGCAGGTCGTCTCGACGATCCTGAAGTTCGTACCGCTGCTCCTGCTCGCCACGATCGGCCTGTTCTTCGTCGACGCGGACAACTTCGGCCCGTTCAACGCCTCCGGCCAGAGCGTCTCGGGGGCGCTGGCCGCCTCCGCCGCGCTGCTGCTGTACAGCTTTCTCGGGGTCGAGTCGGCCGCCGTCAGCGCGGGCGAGGTCCGCGACCCGGAGCGGACGGTCGGCCGGGCGAGCGTCCTCGGCACACTGGCCTCGGCCCTGGTCTACATCCTCGGCACGGTCGCCGTCTTCGGCCTGGTCCCGCACGACCGGCTCGTGGACTCCGGCGCCCCGTTCGCCGACGCCGTCAACGCCCTCACCGGCAGCTCCTGGGGCGGCACCGCCATCGCCCTGGTCGCCGTCGCCTCGATCACCGGCTGCCTCAACGGCTGGATCCTCATGGCCGCGCAGATGCCGTACGCCGCCGCCCGCGACGGTCTCTTCCCGGCGCCGTTCGCGAAGCTCGGCAAGGGCGGTGTCCCCGGCTTCGGCGTGTGGGCCTGCGCGGTCCTCGGCTCGCTCCTCATCGCCCTCAACTACACGGCGGGCCCGGACACCACCTTCCGCGTCCTCGTCCTGATCACCACGTTCACCGGCTGCGTGCCGTATCTGCTCTCCGCGGCGGCCCAGCTGTACTGGCTGGCCCGGGGCTCGCGCGAGCGCGTCCGTCCGGCGGGCCTCACCCGCGACCTGATCGTCGCGGCCCTCTCCTTCGGCTTCTCCTTCTGGCTGATCGCCGGCGCCGGGTACGCGGCCGTCTACCAGGGCGTGCTGTTCCTGTTCGCCGGGATTCCGGTCTACGTGTGGCTGCGGGGACGCAAGGACACTCCTCCGGTGCAGGCCTCGGCATAGCATCGGGGGATGCCCGAGGTCGCTGTCGCTGATGCCGAAGTTCGTGAGGTCCTGGGAGTCCCGGCCGGGAGGGCGGTGTTCGAGCCGCTCAAGCACAACCCGTGGAACGGCGTCACGGCCGGAGTGTGGCGGGTCACGGGCGGCGACCGCTCGGCCGTCCTGAAGGTGCTGACGCGCACGAAGGAGACCAGCGTCGCCTGGGCGGCGTCGAACGACCCCCGGCACTGGAACTTCTGGCGCCGCGAGGCCTACGTCTACTGCTCCGGGCTCGCCCAGGTCTGGCAGCGGCACGGCATCCGCGCGCCCCGGCTGCTGGCCTGCGTGGAACGCCCCGACGGTGATGTGGCCCTGTGGCTGGAGGACGTACCGGGTGAAGCGGCGACGGCCTGGCAGCTCGACCGGCACGTCGAACACGCCCATCGGCTCGGGGCCGCGCAGGGGGCGGTGGGAGCGGGGGAGGGCCACCCGTGGCTGTCGCGGCACTTCCTGCGCGACTACGTCTCGGGAAAGACGACGGGCCAGGACCTCCTCGACGACGACGAGGCCTGGCGGCACCCCCTGGTCCGGGAGCACTTCCCGGCGGGCCTGCGCGCGGACATGGTCCGCCTCCACCACGACCGCGAGTGGTTCCTCACGGTCATGGAGTCCCTGCCCCGCGCCTTCTCGCACCTCGACCAGTGGCCGGCCAACGTCCGCTCCGACGGCGGCGACAGCGTCCTGTTCGACTGGGCGTTCGCCGGCGACGGAGCGCTCGGCGAGGACCTCGGCAACTACCTCCCCGACTCCGTCTTCGACCTGTTCGTCCCCGCCGCCGACCTCCCCGGTCTGGCCAAGGCGGCCTACGACGCCTATGTGCACGGCCTGCGCGAGAGCGGCTGGCACGGAGACGAACGCCTCGTACGGCTCGGCGTGTGCGCCTCCGCGGTGAAGTACGACTGGCTCACCGCGCTGATGCTGGCCCGGGCGGACGAGTCGCCGGTGGCCTACGGCGGCATGGGCACCGTCCCCGCCGCACTCCGCTACCGCGAACGCGGCCTGACCCTCGCCTTCCTCGCCGACCGGGCGGCCGAGGCACGGCTGCTCGCTCCCCTGCTCGGTTTTCCCGAAGCGCCCAGCGGCCGCTGAACCGCTCAACGGAAACGGAAGACCATGGCCCGAGTCGTCGAGTTGTCATACTACCCCGTCAAGGGATGCGCCGGGATATCGGCACGCGAGGCGCTGCTGACCCCCGCGGGGCTGGCACACGACCGCAGCTTCATGGTCGTCAGCGAGGAGGGCGTGTACCGAACCCAGCGCCGGGACCCCCGCCTTGCCCTTATCAGGCCCGCCGTCACCGCCGACGGCGAACACCTCACGCTGCGCGCACCGGACGCCGAGGCCCTCCGCCTCCGGGTGGACACCTGCGGCACCCGGCAGAAGGTAGACCTGTTCGGGGACGCCTTCCAGGGCATCGACCAGGGCGACGCGGCAGCCGCCTGGCTCTCGGACGTGCTCGGCGCCCGGAGCCGGCTCGTGCGCGTACCGCCGGAGCACGACCGGGTGACCGACGGCGTGACACCGGGCACCTCCGGCTACGCCGACAGTTGCGCCCTGCACGTCATCTCCCGCTCCACCCTCGACCTGCTCAACCGGAAGCTGAGCGAGCGCGGCTCCAGCCCACTGCCCATGGACCGCTTTCGCCCCAACCTCGTGCTCGACGGCTGGGACGACCCCCACACCGAGGACCGCGCCCACCGCATCCGCATCGCCGACACCGAACTGGGCTACGCGAAACTCGCCATCCGCTGCGCGGTCACCCTGGTCGACCAGCACTCCGGAACCCGGGCGGGCCCGGAACCCCTGCGCACCCTCGCCGCCTACCGGCGCGCGTCCCAGGGCGGCATCGCCTTCGGCACGAAGTACGCGGTGCTCCGGCCCGGCAAGGTGTCGGTCGGCGACGAGGCGGCCGTCACGTCGTGGGGCGAGTCCGAGGTGTGAGCCTCACCGCCGCGCGCGGCCCGCATGACGCCCGCCGCCCCTCCGGCCCCGCCCTCGTCGCGTCGCCATGGGTACGGCGAGGCTGACCACGAGGGCCAGCCCGAGTGCGTAGGGCCACCAGCCGAAGCCGACGTTCTCCGACGCGCCGGCGCTGCGGGGCGTCACCGCGTCGGATGCGGGCGAGCCGGACGCGGTGGGGGACGGGCTCGGGGTGGTGGTGGCCGCTGTCAGGGCTATGTCGTTGCCGTCGCCCGCGTGGTAGCTGATGCGGTAGGTGGTGCCGGCCAGTTTCAGGCGGGCGCCCTCCTTCAGGCCGGTGAAGGTTCCCGAGGGCTTGGAGCGGCCCTCGTTGTCGAGCACGGGGATGACGCGAGCGGGCCGGCTCCCGGTGGCCGACACGTCGAGATCTCCGGACAGGCGTACCGCGCCCGTCACCTTCAGCGGCTTGTCCCGCAGGAGCAGGGAGCCTTTCGCGCCCTGCGTGTAGGGGCCGTTGACGGTGAGGCCGGTCGTGACGGTGCCTTCGTTGGTGACCGCGCCGGTGACCGTGCCCTTGCCGGTGAGGGTGGTCGCCAGGTGCAGGCCCGCCCGGCCGGTGTCCAGCCGGGCCCCGGCCGAGGTGAGCCGGATCGCCTTGCTGTGTGTGAGGGTGGCGCCCCGGCGCAGGGCCAGTGTGCCCCTGGAGACCGTGGTCGTCCCGGTGTACGTCACCGCGCCGCCCGTCAGTGTCGTCGTGGCCGCGCCCGACTGTGTGAGCGAGCCGCTGCCGCCGACGCGGGACAGGGTGAGGGGCCTGTCCGTGTTGCGCAGGACGAGCGAGCCGTTGTTGACGACCTCGGAGAGGGCGCCGCGCGTGTACAGGCCGCCGTCGCCGCCGCGCTTGCCGCTGCCCAGCCGCAGGACCGCGCCCTTCTCGACCGTCGTGGAGCCGTCGTAGTACTGGACGGCCGCGAAGGTCACGTCGTTGCCGGGGGTTCCGGCGATGACGATGTCGCCGGCGCCGGGGGCGGAGAGCGTGTCGTGGAACCGGCCGCCGCCGATGGGGGCGCCGAGCGTCACCGGGCCGTTGTAGTCGAAGGTGAGCCTCGAACGCTGCCGGGCCGCGAGGAGGTTGATGTACACGGTCTCCGCGGTGCCCGGCATGAAGATCTTGCGTGTGGTGCCGTCGCCCCACCGGACGTTCGCGCCCTTGATGTTGGTGCCGCGCTTGTTGACGTTCTTGCGGGCGGGTGTCCAGTTCAGGGCGGGGTCGCTGAGCGAGGGGTCGGTGTCGCCGCCCCGGTCCGACCAGCTGTACTGCCCGGTCAGGACGACCGTGCCGCCCGGCCGCGACTGGACGTTGATGTCGCTGCCGTACTCGCGCTGGTAGAAGTCCATGCCCATGGTGACGGTCTGCCCCAGCGGGGTGTCGACCGTCCAGGTGCCCTGGTTGAGGACCTTGCGCACGCGCGGCAGCGAGGTCGCGTACTCCGGCCGGCCGGCGTTCGCCTGTGTGCCGTTGTCGATCACCCCGGAGAAGGAGTGGGTCCCCGACAGGTCCCAGGTGCCCCAGAGGAAGCGCGGCTGGGTGATCAGCCCGGAGCCGCTGAGCGTGCCGAGGTTGTAGGCGCTCTTCAGGGCGAGCCGCAGGGTGCCGTCGACCCGGATGTTGTCCTGGTTGAGCCGGAACGCCGGGGTGTCGTACGGGAAGTGGCCGATGAGCCCGGTCGTGCCGCCGTCGCCGTACTGGAGGGTCGCCCCGCGCTCGACGGTGATCGCGGGCGGGTCGGGGCGGGTCACGGTCACGTACGGGTGGTTGCCGCCGAGAGTCCGCACCGTCTGCCGCTGCCGGGACCGGGGCAGCGTGAAGTCGCTGTCCCTGGTGAGGATCAGCGTCCCGCTGCCGCGCACCGTGAGCGTGCCCTCACCCCGGAACACGCCGTCGTACGTCGTCGTCCCGGGCGGCACGGTGACGGCCGTGTCCCCGGCGAGCGTCACGTCCCGCCCGTCGAGCACGGCGGCCGTGACGTCCCGGGGCCCGGCGGCCGCCGCCGGGGGAGCGCCGAGCAGAGACGCGACCGCCGCGAGAACGCCGATGGCCGCTGCTGTGGTGTGGGTGGTGAGGCTGCGCACATCACCGGAGACGTGGGTGGCGGGCGCCGATAACAGAAAATGGGTTGGCGACCCTTTGGCGCGCCGCGATACTCCCCCTGACCAGGGGGAGAGCAAGGGGGAGGCCGTGTGGCCGTGTTCGGGTGTACGCGGTGCGGCGCCGAGCTGACCGTGCCCGTGTCGCGGGTGGCGCTGCCCGACCACGCCCGTCAGGCCTACGGCCATGAGCTGCTCCCCGCCCTGATGGAATCGGGCACCTACGCCGTCGAACCCGAACCCTCCGGGCCGCCCTGGCGGAGGTGGAGTGAGGTCGGGGCACAAGAGTCCTTGGCCCGGGGCGTGTTCGCGCCCGTGCCCGCGCTGTCCTTCGGGTCGCGGGGCGCGGTCGTCGTCGCGCCCGGCGATGTGCGCGGCACCGTTCTCATCCCCGAGCGATGCGAGGGCTACTGCCTGGGTCTGGACGGGAGCAACGGTCCCAACCTGGCCTGCGCCCGGTGCGGACAGGCCGTCGCGACACGCGTCGACGACTGCACGCTCTGGCAGGCGGTGTGGCTCGAACCGAACGCCGTTCACCCCCTCACCGCGGACGCACCGGCTCTCCCGGCGGACTGGGCGGCGCTGGGCCGGGAGTGCGAGGCCATCCCGCCCGTCGAGCAGGGCGGGTGGTGGGATCCCCGGTGGGAGGCGGCCCTCGGGACGGCGCTCGCCCACCTGCTGGCCGCCTCGGCGGGCACACCGGTGAGCGTCCCCGACGGCCTCCTCGCCGAGACGCTGGGCCGAGCGCTCGACCTGCTGCTCCCGCGGGGGCGTTCACCGAGGAAGGCGGCCGCCCTCGCCGGACCGGGCCTGCCCGTCCCCGACGCCGCCCCCGACATCGTCCTCGTCCCCCGGCACCCGCGCACCGGCGAGGTGTGGCAGGCACCGCCCGGCGTCGCGCACACCGTGCCCGTGCCCGCCGGCGTCTGGCTCCACCTGGCGCTCCGGCCCGCGCGGTTGCCCACGCCCACGACCGGTCGCCTGCCCGACGGAGTCGAGCGCGACGATCCCCTGCCCCTGCGCCCCCGGTCGCTGTTCCGGCCCGACCCGCGCATCCTCCTCCACACACTGGCCCGTTTGCCCGCCGTCCGTGAGCCATGGCTGCGCGCGATCTACGACCGTGTGGACAAGTACCCGTACAGCCGCCCCTTCTGAGGCCCGGCCGTCTTCGTCCCGTCCTTGTCCCGTCTTCGTCCCGTCAGACCCGTTGACCTCCCCGTGACACACCCTTACCTTTTCGGCGTTCGTAATGACAGATGGTGTTCGAAATATCAGGCAACGCCGTGTGTCCCCCAGTGAGAGGCAGCCCCCCGCATGAGCCGCGACCGCGACCACGCTCTGCCCGAACCCCCCAGCCGCAGACTGCTGCTGAAGGGTGCCGCAGCCGCCGGCGCCCTGGCCGCCGTTCCCGCCGTCCCCGGCATCGCCCAGGCGGCCACCCCGGCCAGGCACCCCAAGCCGGCCCCCTTCGCGAACCCGCTCGTCCCCAACCGGGCCGACCCGCACATCCACCGGCACAAGGACGGCTTCTACTACTTCACCGCCACCGCCCCCGAGTACGACCGCATCATCCTGCGCCGCTCCCGCACCCTGAAGGGCCTCGGCACCGCCGCCGAGTCCGTCATCTGGCGCGCCCACCCCACCGGGAACATGGGCGCGCACATCTGGGCGCCCGAACTGCACCGCATCGGCGGCAAGTGGTACATCTACTTCGCCTCCGCGCCCGCCGAGGACGTCTGGGCGATCCGCATCTGGGTGCTGGAGAACGCCCACCCCAACCCCTTCAAGGGCACCTGGGTGGAGAAGGGCCAGGTCAAGACGGCCTGGGAGACCTTCTCCCTGGACGCCACCACCTTCACCCACCGGGGCTCCCGCTACCTCGCCTGGGCGCAGCACGAGCCCGGCATGGACAACAACACCGGCATCTTCCTCTCCGAGATGGCGAACCCCTGGACCCTGAAGGGCCCGCAGGTGCGCCTCTCCACCCCGGAGTACGACTGGGAGCGCATCGGCTACAAGGTCAACGAGGGCCCGTACGTGCTGAAGCGCAACGGCCGCCTGTTCATGACGTACTCGGCCAGCGCCACCGACTTCAACTACTGCGTGGGCCTGCTGACCGCCGACGCCGACAGCCACCTCCTGGACCCCATCAGCTGGGCCAAGTCGCCGGTCCCGGTCTTCACCAGCAACGACACCACCAAGCAGTACGGCCCCGGCCACAACTGCTTCACGGTCGCCGAGGACGGCCGCACCGATGTCCTCGTCTACCACGCCCGCCAGTACAAGGAGATCAACGGCGACCCGCTGAACGACCCCAACCGCCACACCCGTATCCAGAAGCTCGGCTGGAAGCCGGACGGCACCCCGGACTTCGGCATCCCGGTCGCCGACGCCATAAGGACCGGTGACTGAGATGAGACGTGCCTACGCCGCCCTGCTCGCCCTGTGCCTGGCCCTGGCGGGCGCCCTCGCCACGGCCGGTCCCGCCCAGGCCGCGCCGCAGACGATCACCAACGGCACCCAGTTCACGGACACCTCGGGCAACCCCGTCCACGCGCACGGCGGCGGAGTCCTCAAGGTGGGCTCGTACTACTACTGGTTCGGTGAGCACCGCAACGCCGACAACACATTCCGGTACGTCGACGCCTACCGCTCGACCGACCTGAAGAACTGGGAGTTCCGCAACCACGTCCTGACCGAGGCCAGCGACCCGGAGCTCGCGACCGCCAACATCGAGCGGCCCAAGGTCATGTACAACGCGTCCACCGGCAAGTTCGTGATGTGGATGCACAAGGAGAACGGCACCGACTACAGCGAGGCCCGCGCCGCCGTCGCCGTCTCCGACACCGTCGACGGGAACTACACCTGGAAGGGCAGCTTCCGGCCGCTCGGCCAGCACATGTCCCGTGACATCACGGTCTTCGTCGACACCGACGGCGCCGGTTACATGATCTCCGCCGCCCGCGAGAACTACGACCTCCAGATCTACCGCCTCACCGCCGACTACACCGGCGTCGCGAGCCTGGTCGCCAACCCCTGGCCCGGCGGCCACCGCGAGGCTCCGGCCTTGTTCAAGCGCAACGGCGTGTACTTCATGCTGACCTCGGGCGCCACGGGCTGGAACCCCAACCAGCAGCAGTACGCCACCGCCACGAGCATCGCCGGACCCTGGTCGGCCATGAGGAACGTCGGCGACTCGACGACCTACGGCTCGCAGACCGCGTTCGTCCTGCCCGTGCAGGGCGGTTCGGGAACCTCGTACCTCTACCTCGGCGACCGCTGGGGCAACTCCTTCGGCGGGACCGTCAACGACTCGCGGTACGTGTGGCTGCCCCTGGCCTTCTCCAACTCGACCACGATGTCCATGTCCTGGTCGCCGGAGGTCACCATCGACACGGCCGCCGGGACCGTCACCGGCACGAGCGCCACGTACAACAGCCTCATCGCCCGCCACTCCTCCAAGTGCGCTGACGTGACCAGCCAGTCGCTGTGGGCCGGTGCCCAGCTCAAGCAGTACGACTGCAACGGCGGCACCAACCAGAGGTACTGGTTCAAGTCCGTCGGCGGCGGCAACTACCAACTGGTGGTCCGCAACAGCTCCCTGTGCGTGCGGGAGAACGCGAGCACGGTCACGCAGGAGAACTGCGACGCTTCCGCGACGAGCCAGCAGTGGTCGCTGACCACCACCGGCTCGTACGTGAACGTCAAGTCGCGTGCCACCGGCGAGTGCCTGGACGTGAACGGCGCGTCCACCGCCAACGGCGGCGCCCTCATCACGTACACGTGCAACGGAGGGACCAACCAGCAGTGGACGCGCGGCACCTGACCGGGCTCAGGCGAGCAGATCGATCGCGTCGATCGCCGTCCCCGCGCTGAGGAAGCCGGCCGCCCCCGACCCGCTCACCACGTCGATCCTGAGCACGTTGTACTGACTCGTGTCCGTCTTCCAGGCGGACGCCGGGACGCTGTACGTGAACGTGTGGTTGTTGCCGCGGTACGAACCGTTGGTCAGCGACCGGGTGTTCGGCTGGGTGGGCGGCGAGGGGGCGGCCGAGGTCCAGCCGTCGTTGACGGTGATCTGGGGCCGGCCGTTCGCGTACGCCGTCGTCACGCCGATGCGCAGGGTGTGCGCGGCGGCGGCCTGCGCGGCGGTCAGCTTGAAGTAGACGAGGATGCCGCTGTTGACGTCCTTCCAGAGGTAGCAGGGGAAGGCCGCCGTCTCACCGCCGCCGCCGATCACCACGTTCCCGGTCCAGGACGCGGCCCTCGCGTCCGACGGATGCGCGTACGTCATCAGGTCCGCGTTCTTGAATCCGCCCGGCGTGCCGTTCCAGTCCCCGATCCGCCAGATCGCGCTCGCGCCCGCGGGGTCGTTGGAGGACGGCAGGGCGATCGTGTTCAGTGTGGTCGTCCCGCCCGCCGACACGCTCACCGACGTCGTGTACACCGCCAGCTCGCCCTTGAAGACGGTCAGCGTGTACGTCCCCGGCAGCACGCCCGGGACGGAGAAGTAGCCGTCCGAGGCACGCGCCGAACCCCAGTACTGTGCGGCCGGGTTGGCCAGCCCGACGGTGTACGGGTACGCCGTGTTCCGGCCCGAGATCCCGACGCCCGCCACCTTGCCCCGGCCGCTCGCCGGCACGTACCCGGAGATGCCGAGCGAGTCGGCCCACGGCGTGGTCAGCGTGCCCGGGAACAGCGCCGAGGAGGGCACCCCGCCGTCCGTGAAGGCGATGACGTACGGGCCCTGGAGGCCGAAGCGCTGGGCCTCGGTCTGGTTCTGGCCGTAGTACAGGATCTCGTAGAGACCGCCGCCGTCGGCGCTCTGGTGGCGGAGCAGGGAGCGGTAGAAGGGGCCGCCGGAGGCCTTCTCGTGGTTGCTGCGCACGACCCACAGGCCGACCCCGCCGGCGGACCAGCCGACGTAGTCGTAGTCCATGACGCGCCGCTTGGAGTAGTGCTTCGAGCGGGTCTGCCCGTCGGACTTCCTGAACACGTCCGAGGCCTCGATGGTGGTCGGGGCGTACGTGTAGGAGTCGGGCTCGTCGTTGAGGAACGCGCCCTTCTTCACCCGCACGATGTACCGGGTCGCGGAGACGGACGTGTCGGCCTTGTTGGTCCACAGGTAGACGTTGTTCTCGCCGCTGCGGGCCGCGTAGTAGTGCTTCAGCGTGCCGTGTGTGACGGAGACCAGGATCGTCGAACCGGACTGCTTGACGGACACGGTGGAGGCGCCGAGGCCGGACTCGATGTGCGAGTTCATACCGCCGTAGCCCTGGTACTCCGTGCCCCGGTAGACCAGCGAGGTCAGGTCGCCGGTGGACTTGCTGACCTTGAAGACCAGCTGGGCGCCGGTGTCGACGACGTAGTTCGAGCCGTCGTCGCTGTAGCCGAAGGCGGCGGCGTGTGCCGTGCCGACGGTGAGGGCCGTCCCGGCCGCGGTGGCGGCGAGGACGAAGGCGCGGCGGCCGACCGGTCTGTTCGCGGATCCGGACATGGGGGGCCTCCTCGGGAGGTGGGGGGAGTTCGGGTGGGAGTGAGGGTGACAGTTGAATCGATTTCGCGAAAGGGCTTTCGGTCATGTGAAGTTGTCCATCTCGTGAATGCTGCTCGGGGTCTAGAAAGCGCTTGTCCGGAGCGGTACGGTCCACCTCCAGGTCTTGTCGTCAGCTGGGAGGAGCCGCGAGTGAGACGTTTCAGCATCGCCGTCGTGGCGGCGATGGCCCTGGGCAGCGCGTTGCCGTCCGTACCGGCGCAGGCCCACCCGGGCCGCCCGTCCCCGGGCCTGGCACAGTGCGCCGCCGGGACCTGCCACTTCGACGTCCCGCCCGGCACCTACGACGTGCGGGTCGTGCTCGGCGGGACCACCGCGTCCGCCACCAGCGTCAGCGGCGAGACCCGCCGCACCCTGCTCCCCGAAACGGCCGCCCCGGCGGGCCAGCGCGTCACCCGCGGCTTCACCGTGAACGTCCGCACCCCCGAGGGCGAGCCCACCGGCCCCGACGGAACCCCCGGCCTCGACCTGCGGATCGGCGGTTCCGCACCCGCCCTCGCCGACATCAGGGTCACCCCCGCCCGGCACACCCGCCAGATCTTCCTCGTCGGCGACTCCACCGTCTGCGACCAGTCCGGCGACCCGTACTCCGGCTGGGGCCAGCAACTGCCCCAGTACCTCCGCCAGGGCGTGTCCGTCGCCAACTACGCCGATTCCGGCGAGAGTACGGTCTCGTATCTGGGGAACCCGCGACTGTGGGCCACCGTGCGGCCCCTGATCCGCCCCGGCGATCTGGTCCTGGTCCAGCTCGCCCACAACGACAAGACCACGGACGAGGCCACCTACCGGGCCAACCTGGAGACCCTGGTGGAAGGCGTCCGCGAGCGGGGCGGACAGCCGGTCCTTGTCACTCCCATCGTGCGACGCTGGTTCAACCCGGACGGCACGCTGAACAACGGAACCGCCCTCCTGGTCAACGGCCTCGGTGTCGACCACCCGGCGGTCACCCGCTCCGTCGCCGCCGCGCGGAACGTCCCGCTGATCGACCTCACCGCGAAGACGAAGGCGCTCGTGGAGTCCCTGGGCGTGGAGGGCTCGAAGGCGCTGTACCTCTACAACGAGGCGCGGGACAACACGCACACCTCCGTGCGCGGTGCCACGGCCTACGCGGGCCTGGTCCGCGACGAACTCGTCACCCGGCATCTGGTGCCGAAGGGCACAGTGCGGGTGGGATAGAGCCCCTGGGGCGCCCCGACCGGAACCGGGGCGCTCCAGGTCCGCCGAGTGTCCTGAGCGTTTGAATGCCCTGAGCACGAAAGAGAACCGATGCAGCTGCCCGCAGCCGACCGCACGACGTCTCCCTTCACCGGCTACACCCGCGCCCACTGGGAGGCGGCGGCCGACGCCCTGCTCACCGCCGTCGAGCCGTACGCGACCGAGGACCGTGCGCTGTACCACCTGCCCGGCGACCGGAGCAGCTGGTCGGGCCGTCTCTCCGACGGCCTGGAGGGTTACGCCCGCACCCTGCTGCTGGCCGCCTTCCGCCGCGACGAGAAGGCCCTGGAGCGCTACGCCACCGGCCTCGCCGCCGGCGTCTCGGGCGTCTGGCCCCGCATCGAGGACCGCGGCCAGCCCCTGGTGGAGGCGGCGTCGATCGCGCTCGCCCTGCGCCTGACCCGGGACCTGCTGTGGGACCGGCTGGACGACGGCGTACGGCAGCGGACGGCCGACTGGCTCGGCGACGCCCTCACCGCCGAGGCGTGGCCCTGCAACTGGGAGCTGTTCCCCGTCACCGTGGGCGGCTTCCTGGCCGAGATCGGCCACGAGCCGGACGCCTCCCGCGCGGCGATCGACCGCGGCCTGGAACGCGTAGAGCGGTGGTACCTGGGCGACGGCTGGTACACCGACGGCGACGGCCGCAAGTTCGACTACTACAACGGCTGGGCGATGCACCTCTACCCGGTGCTGCACGCCTGGCTGGACGGGGACGAGCGCCTGCTGGACCTCTACGGCGACCGCCTCTCGCGCCACCTCTCCGACTACGCCCGGCTGTTCGGCGGTGACGGCGCCCCGATGCACCAGGGGCGTTCCCTGACGTACCGCTTCGCGACGACGGCCCCCCTGTGGCTGGGCGCGCTGACCGGCCGTACGCCCCTGCGGCCCGGGGAGACCCGGCGCCTGGCCTCCGGGGCGCTGCGGTACTTCCTCGACCGGGGCGCGGTGGACGACAGGGGCCTGCTGTCCCTGGGCTGGCACGGCCCCGACGCGTCCGTCCTCCAGGGCTACTCGGGCCCGGCCTCCCCGTACTGGGCGAGCAAGGGCTTCCTCGGCCTGCTGCTCCCGGCGGACCACGAGGTGTGGACGGCGGCGGAGGAACCCGGCCCGGCCGAGCGCGCGGACGCCGTCACGCCCGTCGGCCCGCCCAACTGGCTCCTTCAGGCGACCCGTTCGGACGGTGTGGTCCGCCTCCACAACCACGGCAGCGAGGACGTCCGCTACGACCCGTACTACACCCGCTTGGCGTACTCGACGGTGACGGCCCCGGCCGCGTCGCCCTCCCTGTCGTCCTCCTCGTCGTACGACAACAGCGTGATCGTCGGCGACGACCCGAGCCGTACCGGCATAGAACCGCTGGGCGTCGGCGAGGGCTGGGCGGCCTCCCGGCACACGGCGGGCGGGGGGACGCGGGTGACCAGTCTGGTGCTGGCACGCGGGGCCGCGGAGGTCCGGGCGCATCTGGTGACGGGCGCGGAGCCCGGGACGCCGGTCCGGGTGACCGGCTGGCCGGCGGGGGAGGGCCTGCGGGCCGAACTCGTACCGGCGATCGGACTCGCGGACTCCCTGACGGGCGTCGTGGGCGAGACCGCCACCCTGTTCGTCGCGCTGGCCCGGCTGACGGCCGAGCCGGATCCGGTCCCACTGGAGGAGCTGGTCTCCGTCCGCGCCGACGGTGCCGGAGCACTGGCGGTCCGCTGGAGCGACGGCGGCGTGACACGGGTCCGGCTGACGGAGTCGGGCGTGGACGTCACGGCCTGAGCCGGGCGATCGCGACGACGAGCCTGGGCGTCGCCGCGGTCGCGGGACTGCCCGACGGTGTGGCGGCGACCCGGGAGGAGACGCTCCGACTGGCCATCGCCCTGGGCTCCGAAGCGTTCCAGGTGTCGGTCGACGCGGAGGGCGGTTTCAGCGACGACCCGGACGAGGTGGGGGAGTTCGCGCGCGAGCTGTACGCCGTGGGAGCGGTCGGCATCAACCTGGTCGGCGACGGCGACGGCGACGGCGCGGGGCTGGAGGCGGTGGCGGACATCGGGGCGGGGCGGATGCCGGGGGGCATGACACCGTCCTACGACGAGGTGGCCGGGTTCGCGACCCGCTAGGTGTCGAGCGCGGCGACCAGCAGGGCGACGGCGGCCAGGTCTGGTACATCGCGCAGGAAGGCGTGGGCCTGCTCACCCGCGAACGCGCGTTGGGCATCGGTCACAGCGGGATCGACGGCATTGCAGATCTGGCCCAGGGCGCCCCGGGTCACGGGCGTCATCGTCCAGGGTCCGGTGCCGAGGGAGTAGATCTCGGCTATGGAGCCGGCCGTGTCACGTATCGGGGATCCTCTCCTCGCGGGGCCAGTTCACCAGCAGTGCGTGCAGGGCGTCGACGGCCCGGTCCCAGGACGCCCGGACGTCACGCGGCGCGCCGAAGGCACCGTTGGACTCCAGGGCGCAGTAGCCGTGGAAGGTGCTGCGCAGCAGGCGCACGGCGTCGGTGAGGTCGGGTTCCTCCAGGCCGTAGGCGCGGAGCATGCCGTAGGTGAGGTCGGCCGTGCGGCGCATCGCGGGGGAGTCGGCGAGGAGGTCCTGGTCGACGGGGAACTGCGTCGCCGCGTACCGGCCCGGGTGTTCCAGGGCATAGGCCCGGTAGGCACCGGCGAACGCGGCGAACGTGTCCCGGCCGGGCTCGCACCCCTCGACCGCCGCCGCGATCCGGTCGATCATCTCGCCGCCCGCGAGGAGGGCCATGCGGGTGCGCAGGTCCTTGAGGTTCCGGACGTGGGTGTACAGGCTGGCGTCCTTCACACCGAAGCGCCGCGCCAGCGCGGACAGGGTGACACGCTCGAAGCCGGCCTCGTCGGCGAGGTCGGCTGCCGCCGCGACGAGGCGGTCGGGGGTGAGGCCGGCTCTGGGCATGGGGGCTCTGGAGGTTACCTCTCGAAGAGGGCCAGGACGGTGATGCCGCGTCGGTGTGAAGGTCCCACAGGCGCACGGTGATCGTAGCCGGGGCAGTGGTTGCGGTGCCCATGACCAGGAGGGCACCGTCATGCCGTCATATCGTCACACCACGCCGGCCGGGAACGCGCAGCCGGAACTCGAGGCATTCCACAGCGGCCCGTGCGGCGGCCACCGCCTCGTCGGCGCTCTCTCCCAGGGCACGGGCAAGCGCCACTCGGGACTCCGATGTCTCGAGCCTGCCGACCTCCGTACCCGGGCGCGCCAGCACAGCGACCTCGGTCACGCCGGGGAGCGCACGGGCCTCGTCGAGGCCGGACACGCCGTCGAGCACCCCTGCCGCGTCGAGCGAGGCGAACCAGATGGCCGAACAACGGGCGGGACGGTCCCCGGCGAGAGTGGCCCGGATGCCGGGCAGCACCTTCTCCCCCAGTGTCTGGCGGGCCGTGCAGTCGTCCACATCGACTCCGGTCGCGTCGAGGGTCAGAGCCGGGATCTGGTCCCCGCCCATGCGAATGTGGGTCTCGATCAGACGTGGGCCCTTGTCGCCGAGTACGACCTCCGTGTGGGTGGGGCCGAACTCCACCCCCAGCGCGTCGAGTACGCCGCCCACATACGTGTGGATCTCTTCGCGCAGCGCGGCGGGAAGATCCGCGGGAGACACGTGGCCGAGTTCGACGAAGGTCTCCGGATCCGAGAACTTGCGGGTGATGGTCACGACCTGGTGCTCGCCCAGCTCGGAGAACGCCTCGACGCTGAACTGCGGGCCGTCGAGGAACTCCTCGGCCAGGACACCGGTGTTCGGCAGTCCGAGATAGCTGCCGCCGGCCTTCGCGAAGGCGTCGGCCAGCTCGCTCTCGTCCACCACTTTGGTGACGCCCGCGCTGCCCGAGCTGGAGATCGGCTTCACCACGCAGGGCAGGCCGTTCTGCCGTATGAAGGCGCGCAGTTCGTCGAGGTCGGCGGCCCGGGCGCTGACGGTGGCGTCGACCCCCGCCTCGCGCAGACGCACCCGCATGGCCTCCTTGTCGTGGACCAGGGACACCGTGGCCGGGCTGTGGGCGGACAGGCCCAGGGCCTCGGCCACGACCCCGTAGTGGTCCTGGTCCCGTTCGCCGAAGGTGCCGATCCGGGTGAAGGGGTGCAGCGCGTGCACCGCCGCCGCCAGGTCGATCCACTCCTGCTCGGGCGCATCGCCGCGCACTCCGATGACCCGGGCGTTCTCGCCGGGGACACGGACCTTGCCGAGGTAGTCCAGCTGGCAGATCACCGTCGTACGGGTGCCTGGCTGAAGAGCGCGGATACGGGCGGGGAAGTCGCGGCCGGGGCCGACGATCAGGACGTGTTCGGACAACGTTGCTTTCCTGTCTGTTCGCGAAGGGAGGGGAGGGGGGAGAGGGGAGGAGGCGGGCCGGCGTCCGTCGGGACACGAGGTGCCGCTCCGGCACTACTGCCAGGCGGTGTTCTCGTGCCACCACTCCATGGCTTCGGCGAGGAGAGCGCGGACCGACTCGGAGGTCTCGGCCTGGACGAAGAAGCTCGCCGCCCCGTCCCCGACGTGCTCCACGCCCTTGCACTGGGCGCCGGGTTCCCGCATGAGAGTCATCTCCGTACCGGGAACCGGGCACGGCCGGGCCGGTGGTACGAAGGCGCCGTGCCCGGGAGGCACGATGACCCAGCCGACGGCGGCCGACGGGGCCGCGGGCTGAGTGGTCCGGGCGAGAGCCGAACCGCACTGCGCCCGAAGCCCCTCCCGCGCCAGCTGGACGCCGAAGACGCGCTCGTACTGCTCGCCGACCAGAGATCCGCCCGCGCGGCTGGCGATCTCGCACAGGACCGGCACGCCGTCCGGGCCGATCCACGCCTCCAGGTGGAAGGCGAGCGGATGCGGAGCGGCGGGAAGGGCCGCGACGACGTCCTCCGCCATGCGCCGCATCACCGCCGTGCGAGGGTCGTCGGGCGCCAGCAGCACGCTGCCGATGTGCAGTTCGTCGTGGATGCGCTCCGCGAGGCCGCCGGTGTACTGACCGGGCCAGGCGTGCACGATCCGGCCGTCCTGCATGATGCCGTCGACATGGAAGAACTCCCCCGTGGCGAAGCCCTCGACCATCCACTGGGCAGGCAGGTACGGCACGTCCGAGGAGCCCTCGCGGTCCAGGAACGCCGTGACGTCCGCCGGGCCGCGCAGGATCGCCACGCCCTCCGCGCCCGCGCCGAGGCGCGGCTTCACCACGACCGGGAAGCCCTCGGCCTCGATGAAGTCCAGCAGGTCCGCGGGGCTGTCCACCGGGGCGAACGCGGGCACACCGATGCCCGCCGCCCGGGCCAGCCGCTTCATGACGACCTTGTCCCGGTACGCGGTCGCCGACGCCACGTCCTGGCCCGGCAGACCGAGGCGGGCCCGCAGCCGGGCCGCGCGGAGCACATCGCTCTCGCTGGTGCTGGCGACGAGTTCGGCCCCGTGCTCGCGGGCGGCCTCCTCGGCCACCTGCTCGGCGGACCAGCTGTGGTACGAGTCCACCAGGCGGTGCATCGGGAAGTGCTCCGCCAGGATGTCCTCCGCGCCCGCCACCGCCTTGGGTGTCGTCAGCAGGATGATGTCGTCCGCCGTGCGGTCCAGCCACTGGTGCAGCGGGCGGGTGGCGAGCGGCTGGCGGGAGAGCAGCAGAATCCTGGGCATGGTTCACGTCCTCGCTGGGATGGGGGTGGTGACGGGACGCAGGTCTCCGTGCAGATGCACCAGGCTGTCGCCCGGCGCTCCGTGCCGTACCTGCTCGACGGCGCCCACCAGCAGATGGTGGTCGCCCAGCCGGAGCTGCCGGTACCGGGAGCAGATCAGCCAGCTCAGACAGCCGTCGAGCAGCGGCACCCCGAACGGGCCCGGCCGCCAGGCGGTGGGAGACGCGAACCTGTCACCGGACCTGGCGAAACGCAGGGCCAGATCCGCCTGGTGCGCGCCGAGCAGCTGGATGCCGAACCGGTCGCAGTCCTTGATCCGGCCCCAGGTGGCCGAGGTCTCGGCGAGCGTGACGGAGACCAGGGCCGGAGCGACGCTGACCGAGGTGAAGGAGGTCACGGTCACGCCCATGAGCCCCTCGTCGTCGGCAGCGGTCAGCACGGCGACACCGGCGGCATGCGCCCGCAGCACGGACCGCAGCTCCGCCCCTTCGACGGTGACCGGGTGCTCGGCACTCACCGCGTGGCCCCGGACACCGCCCGGAACCCCGGCCGCGGCAGGCCCAGGTTCTCGCGAAGCGTCGTGCTCTCGTACTCGGTGCGGACGAGTCCGCGGCGCTGCAACTCGGGCACGAGCAGGTCGACGATCGCGTCGAGACCGCCGGGATGGTAGTCCGGCATGATGTTGAAGCCGTCGGCGGCCTCGTTCACGAACCACTCCTCCAGCTGGTCCGCGATGGTTTCGGGGGTGCCCAGCAGGAACCGGTGGCCGCGGCCGGCGGCGACGGACAGGTACAGCTCGCGGATGGTGAGGCCCTGCCGTCTGGCCTGCTCGTAGATCATCTGCTGTTTGCTGGTGCTGCCCTCCGTGGCGGGCAGCTCCGGCAACGGGCCGTCCAGCGGGTACCCGGAGATGTCGACCATGCCGAGCTGGTACGACAGCATGCCGAGGCCGACGACCGGGTCGACCAGCGACTGCAGCGTCTCGTACCGGTCCTCGGCCTCGGCCTGGGTGCGGCCCACGACGATGAAGGCACCGGGCAGGATCTTGACGTCGTCCGGGTGGCGGCCGTGGTCGGCGATCTGCTTCTTCAGGCCGCGGTAGTAGACCTGCGCCTGGTCGAGGGTCTGCTGCACGGTGAAGACGACCTCGGCCCAGCGGGCGGCGAAGTCCTGGCCGTCCGGGGACGAGCCGGCCTGCACGATGACCGGATGACCCTGCGGCGGGCGGGCCACGTTGAGCGGGCCCCGCACCGAGAAGTGCTCGCCCCGGTGGCCGAGGACGTGCAGTTTCTCCGGGTCGAAGAAGCGCCCGGAGTCCTTGTCGTACAGGAAGGCGTCGTCCTCCCAGCTGTCCCAGAGGCCGGTGACGACCTCCATGAACTCGCGGGCGCGGTGATAGCGGGCGGCGTGCTCGGGCTGCTTGTCCAGGTTGTAGTTGCGGGCCTCGGCGTCTGTCGCCGAGGTGACGACGTTCCAGCCGGAGCGGCCGCCGCTGAGGTGGTCGAGCGAGGCGAACTGCCGGGCGACGGTGAAGGGTTCGTTGTACGTCGTCGAGGAGGTCGCCGTCAGGCCGATGTGGGTGGTGTGGACGGCGAGCGCGGACAGCAGGGTGAGCGGCTCGAAGTGCACCATGCGTCCCTGCCGGCTGAGTTCGTCGGCGTCCTTGTACTTGGTGCGCACGCCGGCGCCGTCGGACAGGAAGACCATGTCGAACTTGCCGCGCTCCGCGGTCTGCACCAGCGAGCGGTAGTAGTCGAAGTCGAGGCCGCCGTCCGGCCGGGCCTCGGGATGGCGCCAGGCGGCTATGTGGTGGCCGGGCGCGGGCAGGAAGGCGCCGAGTTTCATCATGCGGCGCTGCGGGCTGGTCACCGGTGTCTCTCCAAAGGCTGTGGGACGGGAAGTGTTCGGGCGCGCGGGGCGTCAGCCGAGTCGGCGCACCGGGGCGCCGGCCAGGTAGGCCTCGATGTCCTCGACGGCCTGGCCGTAGTACGTGCGGTAGTTGCTGTGGGAGACGTAGCCGAGGTGCGGGGTCGCCAGGAGCCGGGGCGCGGTGCGCATCGGGTGGTCCCCGGGCAGCGGCTCGATGTCGAAGACGTCCACGCCGGCGCCGGCGATCCGCCCCTCGTGCAGCGCGGCGAGCAGGGCGTCCTGGTCGACGATGGCCGAGCGGGAGGTGTTGATCAGGTACGAGGTCGGTTTGAGCAGGGCCAGCTCGGGGGCGCCGAGCAGGCCGCGGGTGCGTTCGCCGAGCCCGAGATGGACCGAAACGAAGTCACTGCCGCGCAGCACCTCCTCCTTGGAGGGGGCCAGGTGAACGCCGGCCTCGTCGGCGCGCTCCTTGGTGAGGTTCTCGCTCCAGGCCGTCACCTCCATGCCGAAGGCGAGACCCACCCGGGCCACCCTGCTGCCGATCTTGCCCAGCCCGAGCAGGCCGAGACGCCGGCCGTGCAGGTCGACGCCGAGAGTGGACTGCCAGGGGCCGCCCGTGCGCAGGGCGTTGTTCTCGGTGACGATGCCGCGGGCGAGACCGAGCAGCAGCGCCCAGGTCAGCTCGACCGGCGGGGTGGAGGAACTCGCGGTGCCGCAGACCGTGACGCGGTTGCGTTCGGCGGCGGTGTAGTCGATGACCGAGTTGCGCATGCCGGAGGCGATGAGCAGCTTCAGCCGGGGAAGGCGGTCGAGGAGACCGGCGCGGAAGGGGACGCGCTCCCTCAGGGTCACCGCGATGTCGAAGTCCGAGAGAGCTACGGCCAGTTCGTCCTCGGTGGCGAAGTGCTCGGTGAAGGAGACGACCTCCACCCGGTCCTGGACGGTGCTCCAGTCGGCCACGGTGGTGGCGATGTCCTGGAAGTCGTCGAGCACGGCGCAGCGCAGCCGCATGTCAGTCCTCTCCGTGGATGTCATGGATCCCGTGGGCGGGGGTGACGCCGATGCCGGGCGCGGTGGGCAGGGTGAGGGTGCCGCGGTCGATGCGCATGCCGGTGAACGGGTCGTGGAGCAGGCCGACGGGCCCGTCCAGGTCGAGGTGGTCGGCGAGCGGGGCGAGTTGGGCCATGGCGGTGGTGCCGAGGACGCTCTCCACCTTGCAGCCGAGCATGGTCGTCAGTCCGCAGGCCCGGGCGAGGGTGAGCATCTCGTGCGCGACGGCCAGGCCGCCGCACTTGGCCAGCTTGATGTTGATGCCGCTGACACGGCCGCGCAGCCGCAGTACATCCTGGGGCCCGCCGCAGTCCTCGTCGGCGAAGACGGGGACCGGGGAGCGTTCGTGCACGTACTGAAGGTCGTCGAGCGCACCGGGGGCGACAGGCTGCTCCAGGATCTCGACGCCGTGCCGGTGCAGTTCCTCGGCGACGCGAAGGGCCTGGTCGGGGAGCCACGAGCCGTTGCCGTCGACGCGGATGCGTCCGTCGTAGACCGAGCGGAGCACTCCGGCGCGGCTGCCGTCGTCCTCGGGCGTGAGCTTGAGCTTGAGGACCGGCCAGTCGGCCAGCTTCTCTGCCTGCCGGACGAGTTCGTCGTCGGGGCAGGCACCGATGGACAGCGCCGTGGGCGCGAGCGGCAGCCCGTCGAGGCCGAGGAGCCGGTGCAGGGGCTGCCCGCTCGCCTTGCCGAGCAGGTCGTGCAGGGCCATGTCGACCGCCGACCGGGTCGCGGGGCTCGTCGGCGGGAGCAGGTCCAGCGTCCGGCGCACCGCGAAGGGCGAGGCACCGGCCAGGAGTGGTGCGCAGGCGGCGATCCCGGCCGGGTCGGCACCGCGCGCGGTGCCGTGCCCGCGCAGCCCCTCCCAGGTCAGTTCGACGACGCTCTGGCGCACCTCGGTGGTGACGCCGGTGTTGCTGACGAACGGTTCCCGCAGAGCGATGACGACCTCGCGCTGGGCGAGTCTCATCCCAGCACCTCCTCGAACGCGGCGACCGCACCACAGGCCTGCCGGAAGGTCAGCTCCCGGAACCCTTCGGGCTCCACCGGCACCGCGACCTCGCGCGGGGTGTCGTCGGCCGGCACTCCGCTGCCGCTCCTGAAGCGGCCGCGCAGGTACTCCGAGAGCCGGTCGCGATGGGAGTCCAGCCAGGTCAGCGTGGTGTCGTAGGCGGCCTCGGGGCCCGCGGCGCGTACCCCGCGGAACAGCTCCGCCAGCACCTCGACGTCGTCCGGCGCCGTGCTCGGCGGACAGAGCATGAAGGCCTGGGCGGGCAACAGCACGAAGGCCACCGGAGCCGCCTCGTCGAAGTGCCGGACCAGCGGGTCGGTGATGGCCCGCAGGGAGCGCACCGTGGAGCGCCGGGACAGATAGCCGCCGCGCCGGGGCGGGCAGCCGGCCATGGCCCGGGCACCCCAGTGGAGATGGGTGATGAACGGGCTCTCGGGCGGGCCGGCCGGAGTGTCCGGGTGGTGCATGTCGAGCAGGGCGAACAGCACATTGGTGAGCTGGAGCGACATCACCGGCAGGACCGGCGGCAGGTCGCGCGTCCGGGCGAAGAACTCCGCCGGTTCCACCAGCGCGCGCACCGTGAGCATGACCGCTTCGGCGAGGGCACGGGCCGACGGGTAACGGTGGCCGTCGAGTACGTAGCCGGTGCCGTCCCGCCACAGGTCGCAGCGGCTCACCTCACCGTCCAGGCGCACGGCCTGGCTGATCAGCTCGGCGAACGCCTGGTTGCGGCCCTGCGCCGCCGCCTGCTCCAGGAGCAGGGTGAGTAGGTCGGTGACGAGCGGGGCGCGGTCGGTGAGGGTGGCCGCCCAGTGCCGGAAGCGGAAGCCGGGCAGGGCCTGCATCCGCTGCCGGTGCAGTTCGACCAGCGGGACCAACTGCCCGTCCACCTCGGCCTGCACCAGGGGGCAGAACAGGGGCTTGGACCGGTCGCGGCGGACGAAGCGGGTGCCGTCCCAGGTGTGCAGGGGCAGGGTGTGCCGCTTGCCCCGTTCGATGAGCGAACCGGGCTGGTACGCCTCGTCGCCGCCCTCGGTGTCGGCCTCGGTGCGGGTGAAGCCGTAGATCAGCGGATAGCCGTGACCGCCGCCGCAGATCGCGGTGTTGAAGTCCATCGGCCCGGAGCGGCCGGCCGCGATGTCCTCCCAGTTGCCCAGGTGGCCGGTGCGCGGCGGCAGCAGGGCCGGGTCGTCGTGCAGGGCGTCGAGGAGGGCGCCGATGGTCACGTCGTGCGTGCCGAGGTGCACCGGGACGAAGGTCTTCGTCCCGGCGGTGAGGGCGTCGGCTTGGGCGGCCCGGCGCAGGCCGAGCCGGTCGAGGATGTGCGTGCTCATCCGGACACGGCCTCCTGCTCGCGCAGTTGCCGCAGCAGGTACGGCAGCGTGCCGCCGGCCAGCAGGACGTCCCACTCGCCCTCCGACTGCACGTCGGCGCGGGCCGTGAACGCCTGCTCGCCGGCGGTGACCCGCACCTCCCGGGTCTCCCGGACCCGGTCCAGGTCCAGGTCCAGTGCGAACTCCTCGTGGCCCGTGAGGCCGAGATCGGCCCAGCCCTGCCCGGCGGGCAGCAGCAGCGGCAGGATGCCCATGGCGCACAGGTTGGCTCGGTGGATGCGCTCGAAGCTCTCCGCCAGGACCGCGCGGACACCGAGCAGCCAGGGCCCCTTGGCGGCCCAGTCGCGGGACGAGCCCATGCCGTAGCTGCGGCCGGCCAGCACGATCAGCGGGGTGCCGGACTCGGCGTAGCGCCGGGCGGCGTCGAAGACGGGCAGCTGCTCGCCGCTCGGCAGGTGCAGCGTGGAGCCGCCGCTGTCGCCGTCGCCGACCAGGAGGTTGCGCAGCCGGGGGTTGCTGAAGGTGCCCCGTGCCATCACCTCGTGGTTGCCGCGGCGTGAGCCGTAGGAGTTGAAGTCGCGGACCCCGAGTCCGAGGAGGTGACGCCCGGCCGGGGAGTCCGCGGGGATGGCGCCGACCGGCGAGATGTGGTCGGTGCTGATGTCGTCACCGAGCGCGAGCAGGGCGCGGGCACCGGACAGCGAGCCCGGAGCGGGGCCCGGGTCGGCGTAGGCGGGGGGCCGGATGTACGCGGACGCCGGGTCCCAGGCGAAGACCTCGCCGTCCGGGGCACTGATCGCTTCCCAGGCCGGGTCGGGCGCCTGGTCGTGGGCGAACATCCGGGGAGTGACGAACCGGTCTTCCAGTTCCCGCAGTTCGCCGTTGTGCGGCCACAGGTCCCGCAGATGGACGGGCCGGCCCTCGGTGTCCGTGCCGAGCGGCTCGTTCTCCAGGTCGGCGCGGACGGTGCCGACCAGCGCCAGGGCGACCACGAGGGCCGGGGACGCCAGATAGCCCGCGCGGACCTGGGCGTGGACACGCGACTCGAAGTTGCGGTTGCCGCTGAGCACGGCGGCCACGGTCAGCCCCAGGCGGTCGACGGTCTCACCGACCCCGGGGTTGAGCGGGCCGCTGCCGCCGTTGCACGTCATGCAGCCGTATCCGGCGACGTGGAACCCCAGCTTCTCCAGATCGCCGAGCAGCCCCGACTCCGCCAGGTAGCGGGTGACCGCGCGGGAACCGGGCGAGAGACTGGTCTTGACGTGCGCGGGCACGGTCAGGCCGCGCTCCACGGCCCGGCGGGCCAGCAGCCCGGCGGCCAGCATCGCCTTAGGGTTGGAGGTGCTGGTGCAGGACGTGATGGCCGCGATGACCAGGTCGCCGTCGGACACCACGTCCTCGGTGCGGACCTCGCCCTGGTGCAGCGCCGCGAAGGAGGCGGGCAGCGCGCCGAGGGAGATCCGCTGGTCGGGCCGGCTCGGCCCGGCGAGCCCCGGGCCGACCTCGCCCAGATCGAAGTCGATGGTCCGCCCGAAGACGGGTTCCTCGCCGCCGCGCAGCAGCCGCTGGCGCAGGCAGTAGTCCCGCACCCGGGCCACGTCGGAGTCCGTGCGGCCGGTGCGCCGCAGATAGCTCAGGGTCTCCTCGTCGACGGGGAAGAACGCGGTCATGGCACCGTACTCGGGAGCCATGTTGGCGATGGTGCAGCGGTCGGGCGCGGTGAGTTCGGCGACCCCGGGGCCGGTGAACTCCAGCATCATGGCGCGCACGTTGTGCTCGCGCAGCCGGCGGGTCAGGGCGAGCACCACGTCGACGGGCGAGGTGCCGGGGCTGACCGCGCCGGTGAGGCGGACGCCGACCACGGGGGGAATGCCGATCGGCTGGGCGAGACCCAGCATCTGCGCCTCCGCCTCCAGGCCGCCGACGCCCCAGCCCAGCACTCCGAGGCCGCCCACCATGGTGGTGTGACTGTCGGTGCCGAGCACGGTGTCGGGATACAGGCCGCCGTCCGGGCCTTCGGCGACCACCGTGGCGAGCCGCTCCAGATTGACCTGGTGGACGATGCCGTGGCCCGGCGGGATGACCCGCAGCCCGTCGAAGGCGCCCTCGGCCCACTTGAGGAACGAGTAGCGCTCCTGGTTGCGGGACATCTCCAGCGCCTCGTTGAGCCGCAGCGCGTCCGGACGTCCCGCCCAGTCGGCCTGCACGGAGTGGTCCACGACCACGTCGATGGGCAGCGCGGGATTGACCCGGCCCGGCTCGGCGACGCGGTCGCGCAGCACGGCGAGGTCGACGAGCAGCGGGATGCCGGTGTAGTCCTGCACGAGGATGCGGGCGGGCCGGAACGGCATCTCCAGGCCGGGGGCCTCGCCGAGCGCGAGGCGCTTGCCGAGAACCGCGGCCTGCGCCGGGTCGCCTCCGCGCAGCAGGGATTCGATCAGGACACGGCCGGTGTACGGGACGGCGCCGAGGTCGAAGCCGTGCTCCGCGGCGAAGCCGGGCAGCGAGGGCGCGGCAGGTGCGGCAGCTGTCGTACGGCTCATCGGCCGTCCGCCTTCCGGTAGGTCCGGCCGTGCGGCCCGGCATAGCTGAGCAGCGGCCGGATCAGCACGTTGTTGGACTGCTGTTCGAGCGCCTGGGCGACCCAGCCGGGAGCGCGGCCGACGACGAAGAGCGGCACGGCCAGGTCGTCCGGCAGGCCGAGCAGCCGGTAGGCGAGCCCCGCGTACAGGTCCACGTTGGGGGCGACGCCGTGCCGGCCGTACGGGCGCATCGCCGTGGCCACGGCGTCCAGGATGTCGAGGCCGGTGGTGTCGCCGCGCTCCTCGCTCAACTCGACGACGGTGGAGCGCAGATGACGTACGCGGGGGTCCTCGGTCCGGTAGACGCGGTGGCCGAAGCCCATCACGGGCTCGCCCCGGCTCTGGAGCGCCTCGACGTGCGCCCGCGCGTTCCCGGGCGAACCGACCTGGTCGATGAGGCCGACGACGCGCTCGGCGGCACCGCCGTGCACCGAGCCCGCGAAGGCGGCGACGGCGGCGGTGACCGCGGCCGTCATGCCGGCCCGGCAGCCGATGGCGACGCGGGCGGTGAACGCGGAGGCGTTGGAGCTGTGGTCGGCATGGACGATGAAGCCCTTGTCGATGAACCGCACCGCGGCCGGCGAGGGCCGCTCGCCGAGCAGCACGGTGAGGAACGCCTCGGCGTGGGTGGCGTCCTCCGGCGGCGGCAGTGGCTCGCGGCCGGTGCGGAAGGCGTGGTGCGCGGCGACGATCATCGGTATCCGGGCGATCAGCGAGACACCGGTCTCCAGGGCCTCGGCATAGCTCTCGTCGGTGCCGGGCGCCCGTCGCGGGCCGAAGGCGCCAAGGGCGGAGACACAGGTGCGCAGTGCCTCCATGGGGTGCGCGTGCGCGAGGGAGCGGACCAGACCGAGGACGGGGGCGGGCAGCGCGCGCAAGGCGCGCAGTTGCTTGGCGAAGCTCTCCAGGCCCGCGGCGTCCGGGAGTTCACCGTGGACCAGCAGGTGAGCGACCTCCTCGAAGGAGGACCGCTCGGCCAGGTCGTGGATGCTGTAGCCGCGGTACTCGAGGACGCCCTCGGCGCCGTCGATGTGGGTGATGGCGGTCCGGTCGAAGACGACGCCCTCCAGACCTCGGTGCACGGTGCGGCGCTCTTCCTGTCCGGCGGCCGCCGCGGGGAGATCCCCGTCCCCGCCGGTCCGCCCAGGGACTCGGGCGGCGGCGAACTCGCGGACGGCGGCCACCGATCGGAGCCCCAGCGTGAGGTCGTCGTCGATCTCGACGCCGTACTCCTGCTCGATGGCGACCAGCAGCGAGACGTGGCCGAGCGAGTCCCACTCCCTGATCGACTGGTATTCGAGTCCGTCCGTGACACGGTCCTCGGCGATGCCCAGGGCGCGGGCTATGAGCTGGTCGACGTTGCTCACGATTCCCTTTCTTGGAGGTCCGGAGACCTCTGTTCGTAGGTCAGAGACCTTCGTCGAGTCGTCTGCGCAGCGCGCCGCGGTCGGTCTTGCCGTTGCCGTTGACCGGCATCTCGTCGACGACGTGGACCGAGCGCGGCACCATGTAGGCGGGCAGCGCCTCGGCGCAGGACGCGGTCAGCGCGGCCGGGTCCGTGGCGCCCGAGACGACGGCGCTGACGGTGTCCGCGTCGGGCCACAGCAGGGCGACCGCCTCGACGGCGCCCGCGCGGCGCAGCACGGCCTCGATCTCGCCCAGTTCGACGCGGTGGCCGCCGACCTTGACCTGCTGGTCGTTGCGGCCGAGACAGACGTATTCGCCGTCCTGAAGCCGGACCAGGTCTCCGGTGCGGTAGTACGTACGGCCGCCGTGCGAGAAGTAGCGCTCCGCGGTGATCTCGGGGGCCTGCCAGTAGCCGGGGGTGGTCTGCGGTCCCGTCATGCAGAGCTCGCCGGTCTCCCCGTCCGGCACCGGGGTCAACTCCTCGTCCACCACCAGGGAGTCGAGGCCGGGGTACGGGCGGCCGATCGGCACGTTGTCGTGCACGCAGGCCGCGGGGCTGGTGGCCGGGTCCCAGCGGTGCACCGTGCAGGCGATGGTGAGCTCGGTCGGCCCGTACAGGTTCTCGACCACCGAGCCCGGAGCTGCGGCCTGCCAGGCCTCGGCGGTGGCGCGGGGCAGTGCCTCGCCGCAGAACAGGCTCCAGCGCAGCGTGGGCATGGTGGCGGGCCGCAGCACCCCGCGCCTGCGCAGCATGGCGGCGACGGAGGGCACGGAGAACCACACCGTGATCTCGTTGCGCTCCAGGTACCTGAAGGGAGCCAGGATCTCGATGGACTCCATCGAGCAGACCCGCGCGCCGTTCTCCCACGCCATGAAGAGGTCGAAGACCGACAGGTCGAAGGTCTGGTCGAAGGTCTGCGTGAGCCGGTCCTCGGGCGTGATCCGGTATCGCTCCTGGTTGGCGTCGAGGAACGCCCGGACGTTGCCGTGGGTCACCGGGACGCCCTTCGGGACGCCGGTGCTGCCCGAGGTGAACAGCAGGTACGCGATGTCGTCGGGCGACACCTCCGGCAGCTGCTCCAGCGGCGCGGCCACGGCCAGGTCCATGGCGTCAAGTACCCGTACGTCCCCGAGATCGACGGCCTGGCTCCGTACGGCATCGGGCAGCAGCACGACCGGGCTGCGCGGCAGGTCCCGGAGCATCCCGGCGAGGCCGGGCAGCGAGGCGGAGTCGACGATCACCGCGTCGACGTCGGCCCGTTGGAGCATGGACCGGGTGCGCTCGGCCGGGAACTTCCGGTTCAGCGGCACGAATGCGGCGCCGGCGCACAGCGCGGCGGCGACGCCCAGGTACGAGGCCTCGCTGCGGTGGGCGAACACGCCGACGCGGCGTGGCCGGCCCCCGGCCGCCTCGACCAGCAGGGCGGCCCACCGTCGCGCTGTGACCGCGGCCTCCTCGTAGGTGTAGCCGCGGCTGCCGATGGTCAGAGCGATGCTGTCGGGCAGGACGCGCGCGTGGTGGAGGAGGCCGGCTCCCAGGCGCACGTTCAGTGCTGTGGTCATGTCGATCCGAACTCATCGATGACTGGACCCGACCGACGCTAGTCACGCCGCTTCCCGGCAGCTCGTTTGTGCGCGCTGAATCCCTAAACACCGCTATTCCGAGAAAAGCGCGTTCTGCTCATTCACCGCACGGCTAATGGCCCCTGGGCCCGAAAGCGAAACAGCTGTGCGCCCCGGTCGGTGTTCCGGGGCGCACAGCTGCGAGGGAAGGCCGGTCCGGTCAGCCGGTGAAGCCCTGGTCGCTCAGCGCCTTGTCGATGCGGGCGCGGTGGTTCGCCTCCCAGGCGTCGAGGGACTCCTCGGCCTCCTTGGCCAGCTTCGCCTGAGCCGCCGCGAGGATGTCCTCCCGGCGGGCGGCGGGAGTCACGACGATGCCTTCCTCGTCGGCGACCACGATGTCGCCGGGGTGCACGAGCACGCCGCCGACGCGGGCCGGCTCACCGAGCGCGCCGATCTTCTTCTTGGTTCCGGGGATCGGGATGACACCGCGCGAGAAGACGGGGAATCCCGCCTCGCGCACCTCGCCGAGATCGCGGATGACACCGTCGACCACGAAGGCCGCGACACCCCGGCGCTGGGCGACGGCGCACACGTTGCCGCCGGCCAGCGCGTAGTCCACGTCGCCCGACTCCACGACGATGACCGAGCCGGGCTCGGCGCGGTAGATCGCGGCGTGCAGCATCAGGTTGTCGCCGGGCTCGCACCGCACGGTGTACGCGGGACCGGCGACACGGGGCGAGTTCCACAGTGGACGGATGCCGGTGTCCATGACCTGGGCGCGGCCCAGCAGATCGGCGAGGGTGGTGGGAGGAACGTCCTTGAATGCGTTGTCCATTGCTTCCTCTGTTTCGGTGGGTGGTGTCGCGGCCCGCGCACCGGTCAGCGGCCGGCGATCGCGTCCTTCTCCGGACTGTAGAAGTGCCGATCCCAGGTGGCACCGCCGTCGGAGGTCGACAGCACGATGCCCTCGTCGCCGACGATCCAGGCGTCGAGCGCGGACAGACTCCGCACGTTCCACAGCGACATCCCGGTGCCCGTGGTGCCGACCTGCCAGGTCGTGCCGCTGTCGTACGAGGTCATGACGGTGTCGCTGCGGCCGACCACGCGGCCGGTCCGGCCGTCGGGCGTGAAGTGCACGGCGGTGAAGTTCTGCCGGGTGGGGCTCTCGCGGCGCTCCCAGGTGCGGCCCCCGTTCCGGGTGTGCGCGACGGTGCCCCGGTGGCCGACGGCCCAGGCCGTGGCGGGGTCCACGGCGTGGATGTCGATCAGGTCGTCCGTGCCGCCGCTGTCCTGCGTCTCCCAGGTGACCCCGCCGTCCCGGGTGGCGAAGACGATGCCGCCGGTGCCCACGGCCCAGCCGGTGCGGTCGTCGGCGAAGTCCACCGCCCACAGGGCACAGTCGGTGTACGGGCTCGGCTGGTGCAGCCACGTGCCGCCGCCGTCCCGGGTACCGAGGATGGTGGCCCCGTCGCCGACGGCCCAGCCGGTACGGGCGTCGGGGCGCATGTGCACCTCGAGGAGGTCCTTGCCGCTGCCGCTGGGCTGCCGCTGCCAGGAGACGCCGGAGTCGCGCGTGACCAGAATGGTTCCGGCCCGGCCGACCGCCCAGGCGGTGGTGTCGTCGGCGGGCGAGACCGAGTAGAGGTTCGCGGCCGTGCCGCTGGGCTGCTGGGCCCAGCGGCGTCCGGCCCGGGTGGCCAGCACGGTGCCGCCGTCGCCGACCACCCAGCCGTCCCGGCCGGTGGGGGAGATGTGAGCGCCGTACAGGTTCCGGCCGGTGCTGGCCACGTGGGAGGACCAGGTCGTGCCGTGGTTGCCGGTGGCGATGACGGAGCTGCCGTCGCCCACCGCGTACACCCGGGCGCCGTCGGGTCGGGCCCACACGGCCTTCAGGTTGTCGGCGATGCCGCTGTCCTGTGCCTCCCAGGTGACGCCGCCGTCCTTCGTCGCCCGTACGGTGCCGCCGTCGCCGACCGCCCAGCCGTGCTCGCCCGACGCGGTGAACGCGACGCCCCACAGGCTCACGTCGGTGTCGCTGTCCCGCGACTCCCAGGTGACACCGCCGTCCTTCGTCGTCAGTACGGTGCCGGCGCGGCCGACGACGCGTGCCGCGCCGCCGGTGCCGGCGTGGACGCAGGTGAGCGTGGTCGATGTCGGGGCGGTCTGCCGTTGCCAGGTGGTACCGGCGTCGGTGGTGGCGAGGATCGTTCCCTCGGCGCCGACGGCCCAGCCGCGGTCGCCTTCGAAGTGGACGCTCAGCAGGGGCACTTCGGTGGGAGTGTCCTGGTGGTGCCAGGTGGTACCGGCGTCGGTGGTGGCAAGGATCGTTCCCTCGGCGCCGGTCGCCCAGCCGTGGTCGTCCTCGAAGTGGACGCTCAGCAGCGGCACTTCGGTGGGAGTGTCCTGGCGGTGCCAGGTCGAACCGCTGTCGTCCGTGGCCAGGACGAGGCCGGCGTCGCCGACGGCCCACCCGCGTCGCGAGTCGGCGAGGAAGGTGACGTCCCACAGCTGTGCGCCGCTGCCGGTGTCGCCCACCTGCCAGGTCGCACCGCCGTCCGTGGTGACCGCGAGCAGGCCGTCCCGGCCGACGGCCCAGCGGGCGTCGCCCGAGCCGTGCACACCGGCCAGGTCCTTGTGGATGCCGTCGAGCTGCGGGGTCCAGGTCTCACCGCCGTCCGGGGTGGCCAGGATGAGGCCGCAGTCGCCGACCATCCAGCCGTGCCGGGTGTCGGGCATGAACGCGAGTGACACCACGTCCTTGGCCGTGCCGCTGGACTGCGGGGACCAGGTGCGGCCGCCGTCGTGGGAAGCGAGGACGACGCCGTCGTCACCGGAGGTCCGGACCTCACGGCCGTCGGGCGCCGCCCACAGCCCGTACAGATCGAGGCCGGTGCCGCTGTCTGCCCGGATCCAGGTGCCGCCGCCGTCCTCGGAGCGCAGCACGGTGCCCATCCGGCCGACGGCCCAGCACAGCTCGGGCGAGACCGCGTAGATGCCCCGCAGGTCGGCATCGGCCTCGCTCCGCTGAACGACCCAGGTCGCTCCCGCGTCGGTCGTGGCGTGGATGCTGCCCCGCTTGCCGATGATCCAGGCGGTCTTCTCGTCCAGCGTGAAGCAGCGGGTGAAGCGCGTGTCGTCGGAGTGCTGCCGCTGCCAGGTCAGTCCGCCGTCGGACGAGACCAGGATGGTGCCGCTGTCTCCGACGGCCCAGCCGGTGCGACCGGTGGATTCGAAGGAGATGCCGTACAGGTTCCGGTCCGTGCCCGTGTGCCGCTGCTCCCAGTGCCGGCCGCCGTCCGTGGTGTGCAGGATGACGCCGTCCCGGCCCGCCGTCCAGCCGCGCTCGGTGTCGGCGAAGCAGACCGCGCGCAGGTCCTTGTCGGTGCTGCCCTGCGAGTGCCAGCGCAGGCCGCCGTCCGTGGTGGCCAGGATCATGCCGCCGTCGCCGACGGCCCAGCCGTGGGCCTCGTCCACCAGGCAGACGCCCTGGAGGTTGACGCTCCGTGGGGCAATGGTGCAGGTCATGGGTGACACCTCGCTGAGTGAGGGGCTTGTGGAAGGCTTGCCGAGGCGCACGGCGGACCGGGGCTCAGGCTGCGGCGGCGGCCTTTTCGGCGGTGGCGGCCCGGCTGCGCACACCGCGGGCCACGACGGCCGGCATGGCGGCGCCCAGCACGGCGTACGCCACGGCCAGGACGATCCAGCCGGTCGCACCGTGGCCGATGATCAGCCAGGTGAAGACGGCGGGGGCGAACATCTTGCCGACGTCGCCGCCCATCTTGTACGTGCCCTGGTACTGGCCCTGGGCGTGGTCGGGCGCGAGGTCGTACGCGATGGTCCAGCTGCCCGCCGCCTGCCGGATCTCACCGAGCGCGTGCACGAGAGCGCCCAGGACCAGAAGGACGCAGGCCGTCAGCGTCCCGCTCCCGCCGGTCGTCGCGAACACCAGGCAGGCGGCCGCCACACAGCCCGCCCCCTGGAGGCTCGCCCAGGACGCGGACCTGAGGTCGTCGGTGCCGCGGGCCGCCCTGGTCTGGAAGGCCACCACGAAGGCGGTGTTGACGAGCAGGATGGCCGCGCTCATCCAGCGCGGGGCGTCCGTGTGGCTGATGACCCACAGCGGCAGCACGATGTCGAGCAGCAGCGCGTGCGTGACGAGCAGTCCGTCCAGGGCGGTGAACGCCAGGAACGGTGTGTCACGCAGCACCGCGAAGGCCGCGCCCGCCGAGGCCGGCACGGGCGGCACCGGTGCCTCCTTGAGGGTGAGCAGGCCGGTGGCGAGGAAGCAGAGCGCGGTGAAGAGGACGGCGCCCTGGTAGCCGACGCGTTCGCCCCAGGCCAGGACGAGGCCGGAGACGCAGGCGCCGATCGACATGGTCACGTTGAGCGCGGCCCGGATGTACGCCATGACCTGTGCCCGCTCGCCCTTCGGGACCTTGGCCGCGATCATCGCCTTCCGGGCGTTGTTGCCGGCCCGGTAGGCGAGGCCCTGGACGGAGGTGACGAGCAGATACGACCAGAACCCCTCGACGAGCACCAGGGCGGCGGTCAGCGGCGCCAGCGCCAGGAACGACCACATCTGGACCGTGCGCGGCCCGGCCCGGTCGGCGAGGTGGCCGAGCGGGATGCTGGACACCAGGACGAGGCCGGCCGCGATGCCCACGCTGATGCCGAGCTGACTCGGTGTGAGACGGACCATGGTCACCGCGTAGATGGCGTTGATGGCCATCCACAGCCCCTGCCCCAGGCTCATCACCATGGTGATGAACGTGAGCATCCGGGCGGGACCGGGAGCGGGGAGAACACGGGTCAGCACGGATCGGCTTCCTGTCGCATCGCTGAGAATTCGTTGGGGAGGCTAGTTCATGGGAGGGGGCGCGCCACCGTTGTGGGCGCAAACCGACTTGACGGCGGAAAGCCTGTTCTTCTCGTAAATCCAACGGCCGTTCCGCGGCCGGGTCCTGCGGCCGCCCGGCGAGGAACGGGATCAGAGACCGGAGTACAGGTGCTGAGGCCGCCCGCTGTCGCCATATCGCAGTGTGAGCCGCAACTTGCCGTTCCCGGCCAGGTACTTGAGGTATCGCTGGGCGGTCGACCGGCTGATCCGCGCCAGCTCGGACACGTCCTGGGCGGAAACCTGCCGTTCGGTCCCGTACTTCGCGACGATGCGCAGGATCAGCTCGGCGGTGCGCTCCGAGTACCCCTTGGGTATGGAGTGCTCGGCCTCTTTGGTACGCAGGGCGCCGAACGTCCGGTCGATGCGGGCCTGGTCCATCTCCGTGCCCTCGTCGATGTTGCCGCGCAGCTGGGCGTAGGCCTCCAGCTTGCTGCGCAGGCCGTCGCTGGTGAACGGCTTGGCGAGGTAGTACAGGGCCCCGGCGCGCAGGGCCTCGTGGACCGACGTGGGCCGGCGGTCCGCCGTGACCATGATGACGTCGACGTCATGGCACAGCTGCCGGAGGCGACGTGTGAGGGACAGTCCGCTCTCGTTCGGCAGGAACTGGTCGAGGAGGATCAGGTCGATACCGCCGCGCTCGACGGCCGCGAGGGCCGGAGCGGCGCTGTGCACGATTCCGGCCACCCGGAATCCTGGCACTTTTGACACATAGTGGGCGTTGATCTTCGCCACATAGAAATCGTCGTCGACGACGAGCACATTGAACATGGTTCCCCCGGTTTCGTATGTCAGCCCGACCCTTGTCTGTCGACCGACATCCATAAGCGTGTGGGGACGGCCGCCAGCCGTACCGTGAACACGGCGCCGCCGCCTTCCCGGTCCCCCACCGTGATCGTTCCGCCCCGCTCCTCGGCGATGGCCCGCACCAGCGGGAGCCCGAGCCCTCGCGGCCACGCGGGGGAGGAGGACGGCTTGGTCGAGGCGCCCCGCTCGAAGATCCACCGTCGTAGCAACGGGTCGACGCCCGTTCCGTTGTCGCTCACCGCCAGCTCGATGACGCCCTGGTCGTGGCGGAGGGCGACCTCCACCGTGGGCGCGAGCCGGGACGTGTCCGCGACGGCGTCGAGGGCGTTGTCGATGAGGTTGCCCACGACGGTGACGACATCGCCGGCTCCGTCGATGTCGCCGGGCAGAGACGATCCGGGAGCGAGCCGCAGCCGCACTCCGCGCTCCGAGGCGGCGAGCAGCTTCCCGACCAGCTGGGCGCGGATCAGGGAGTTGCCCACCCGCCGCACGATCTCGCCGACCTCGGCGAGCGGAAGTCCCGTCGGCGAGGTGCCCGGCGCCGGTCGGTCACCGGTGTGCCGGGCGATCTCCATCAGCCCCTGCAGGGTGTGGAGTGCGTTTCGCCGCTCGTGCCGCCGGACGTGTGCGTCGGCGAAGTGCGGAACGTCGGTCACGTCCGGAGGCATGCCCTCCACGGGCATCGACGCCCGCAGCCGTGACGCTTCGTCCTCAACGTCCGGCGGCCCCCCGATGTGGTGTCTCACCGGCGGGCACTCAGCTCGGTGAAGGTATGCGGCAATGCCCGCTCGGGCTCGTTGTCAAAATGGGCAGAAGTCACGCCGGGAATCCAAGCAACAAGGCGCCTGCCCACGCCACTTGATTTGAGCCACTGCCCGGCGATGCCAGGCCGGAAATCGCTTCTGAGGCCGTTACCGTAGGTTTTACGATGCCCGGTGCGGGCGGGCCGGCAAGCCGTCGATGCTGGTGGAGTTCTTCTGCCGCATGTAGTCCTCGAGTTCCTGGTCCGACTTGCGCATGCCCCACTGGTCCTGGAGGTCGCGTTCGCGGACCAGGTCCATCTCCGGCACCGTGAACCCGCAGGAGTCGGTGATACGGGTGAGCGAGACGACCATGACGGACCGCGGGATCGGATGCTTGCCGAAGTGGCCGATCAGGGCGTCCCATTCGGGGGAGTCGGGAAAGACGCAGCGGGCGGTGCCGTACAGCCGCAGGATCTTGGGGCGGCGGGTGAACGAGCAGAACATCAAGGTGATCCGGCCGCTCTCCCGCACATGCGCGATGGTCTCGGCCCCGGAACCTATGAGGTCCAGGTAGGCCACCGTCGTGTCGTCGAGGACGGCGAAGGTGTCCATGCCGCCCTTGGGGGAGACGTTGACATGCCCGTCCGCGGACAGCGGCGCGGTGGCCGCGAAGTACAGGGGCGCCTGGGCGATGAACTCACGCAGCGCGGGGGTCAGTGCCTCGTAGAGCTTGCCCATGGGGTCACCCCTCCGACTTCTCGGGACTCGAGGGCCTGGTGCCGAGCAGCCGTTCGGGCCGGGGGGCCACGGCCGCGATGGAGCGGGGAGCGCCCGGCTCCGCGCCGGGCCGGGTCTTGATGGTGATCCGGGCGGCCAGCTGACGGGCCCCGGCGCGCGCGTCGTCGGCCGACTCGCCGCGCACGATGAGCAGCCCGGACCTGTCGTACGACCAGGCGATGGGGGCCACCGTGGCACCGGGCTCGACGGAGAGCTGAAGGGCCACCACCCGCGGATCGGCGCGCACCTCGTCGGCTCCGGTGACGGACTCGACGACGCCCGGCTCGGCGGTCAGGAAGCGGATGGCGCCGCCGCCCCTGGCCGGGCCCGGCGTGATGGGCGCGGTGCGGCCCGCGTACCAGAGGAAGGCCAGCGCGTCGATGTCGGTCCCGTACACCTCGTCGACCAGATCGGCGATCCGGTCGCCGCCACGCCGGTTGTGGGACTCCACCAGGCGGGGGCCGCCGGGGGTGACGATCACCTCGGTGTGCGAGGGGCCGTCCTCGATGCCCACGGCGTCCAGCATCCTGGTGACCAGCGACTCGATCCGGGCCGTGCCGTCCGCGTCGAGGCCCGCCGGCTGCACGTGCCCGACCTCGACGAACGAGTCCAGCTTCTCCTTGGCCGTGTACGCGACGACCACGTGCTCGCCCGCGAAGCTGAACGCCTCCACGCTGAACTCCGGGCCCCGCAGATACTCCTCCATCACGAACGTGTGCAGCCCGAACTCCGCTGCCCAGGACGCGACTTCCGCGACCTCACCGGGACCGTGCACCAGCCGCACGCCGAGGCTGCCGGATCCGTACCTGGGCTTGATCACCGTGGGCCCGAACTCGGCGACGAAGGCGCGGATGTCGGCCTCGTCGTGTCCCAGCCGGGCGGCGACCCCCTCGATGCCGCGGTCGGCGAGCAGTTCCCGGAAGGCCAGCTTGTCCTGCAACACGCGGACGGTGCCGAGGCCGGTGCCGGGAAGGCCGAGCGCCGTGGTCGCGGCCGCCGCCGACTCCAGGCCGTCCTCGATCATCGAGACGACCCGGGCCAGCGGCCGGTGCCGGTGTACGGCGGCGAGGAGATCGGCGACGGCCCCCGGGTCGCGGTAGTCCGTGAGGT
Organism: Streptomyces sp. NPDC041940; assembly: GCF_055589465.1. Lineage (NCBI taxonomy): Bacteria > Bacillati > Actinomycetota > Actinomycetes > Kitasatosporales > Streptomycetaceae > Streptomyces > Streptomyces sp. NPDC041940. The sequence continues at coordinate 174,592 of NZ_JBVJBP010000008.1, read as the reverse complement.
GGGCCTCGGCCACCAGCTCCAGGCCCGACCTGTCGAGTTCGTGCGGCCCGTGCACCCAGACGATCTCGAAGCCGGCCTCCCGTGCCTTCCTCAGGGCGGCGACCTGGCCGCCGATGACCGCGATCCGCGGTGCGTTCTCCTGCGTCATGCGCGCAACTCCCGTCCCGATGCGTTCTCCAGCCAGCGCACGACCTCGACGTTGTCGGCGCCCGCCGGCAGTTCTTCGTGCGCCTTCTCCCACAGCTCCTGGCAGGCGTGGCCGAAGGCGGCGGGGCCGCCCGCGGAGTCGAGCAACGACGTGCCGATGCGGATGTCCTTGAGCATCAGGCGCAGCGCGAAACCCGAGTCGAAGGTACCGGACAGCACATGGTCGGGGAGTTTGGTCTGCGAGGCGTGGTTGCGGCCGGTGGAGGCGTTGATCACCTCCAGCATCGCCGCGGGTTCGAGGCCGAACGCCCGTCCGGCGAGCATGACTTCGGCGACCGCGGCGAGATTGACCGCGGAGAGCAGGTTGTTGAGAGCCTTCAGCGCGTGTCCCGCGCCCGCCGGACCCACCCGGTACACCGTGCCGAGCGCGCCGAGCACCCGCTCCGCCCGCTCCACGGCCCCCGGTTCCCCCGCGGCCATCAGTGTCAGCTCACCCGCCCGCGCGGCGGCCGGGGAGCCGGAGACCGGCGCGTCCACCACGGACACCCCGTACGCGGCTGCCGCCGTGCCGAGTGCCAGCGTGTCACCGGGTGCCGAGGAGCCCGTGTCGATGATCAGGGAGCCCGCGGCGAGGTGCGGGAGCAGTTCCTCGGCCACCTGCCGCACGGCCGCGCCGTCGGGGAGCATGGTGACCACCACCGGGGCGGCCAGGTCCGCGACGCTCGCCGCCGCCCGCACGCCCGGGTGCGCTCCGGCCGCCGCCGCGGCACTCGTATCGACGTCGTACGCGACCACGTCGAACCCGCGCTCCGCGAGCCGGCGGCACATCCCGCCGCCCATGGACCCCAGTCCCGCACATCCCACCCGCATGATCCGTTCCTTTCTCGGTATGTGTGCTCGCGCGTCCGGCGGACGCGCTCATGGCGTGCCGGCGGCCACCAGCCCCCGGACGATCAGGACAAGCGCGGCGACCACCGCGAGGACGAGCACCGCGCGGCGCATCCGGCCGCCGTCGACATGCCGCCGGACCGGCCCCGACAGCGCGAATCCGGCCACCACGGCGGGCAACAGCAGCGCCCCGAAGACCAGTTGCTCGCTCGGCAGGCGGCCGACGGCGGTGAGGGAACCGAGCGAGAGCAGCGCCCCGGCCGTGAAGAAGACCCCGAGGGTGCCCCGGACCGTGGGCCCGGGCTCCCGGTGGTAGACGAGCGCGATGAACGGCCCGCCGATGGAAGACGTGGTCCCGGTGAGGCCCGCCACGGCGCCGGAGGCGAGCAGCGTGCCCCGGTTCCGGGGAAGCCGGGCCGGGTCGGAGGCGAGGAGCGAGACGACGCCCAGCGTGATGCCCGCCGAGAGCAGGTCGAGGGTCGGCCCCGAGACCACGAGGATCACGTACGAAGCCGCCGCCGTGCCCGCGATCCGCCCGGCCAGCGCCCAGGAGACGCCGTGCCAGTCGGTGTGGGAGATCTCCCGGGCCGCCCCGAGCACGGCCAGGACGGCGGCGACCAGGAGCAGCGATCCCGGCATGAACTGCGGCGCGGCGATCTGCACCACCGGCGCCGACACCAGGGCGAGCCCCACTCCCACGCTGCCCTGGACCAGCGCGCCGAGGAACACCGCGACGGACGCGCAGACCAGGACGGTCAGTTCAGGCATCGGCGGGCACCCTGGCGGGCATGCGCTCCCCGGCCGCGCGGGCGACCCGCTCGGCCGCGCCGCCGGCCACCACGAGCACCGCCGCGGCCACGACCCAGCCGAGCGGACCCGTGCTGAGCAGCAGCCCCGTGACGATCACGGGGCCGAGAACCCGCTGGCCCGCCACACTCAGATTGAAGACGGACAGATAGCGTCCGCGCTGCTCCTCGGGGGCCAGGGCGATGGACAGGTCCCATACGGCGGAGTTGGCGATGACCTCGGCCAGCGACAGCAGCACCACGGCGGTGACCAGCCACGCCACCGCGAGGCCGCCCGCGACGGAACCGGACGCGGCGAAGCACAGGCTGCTCACCGCGAGCACGGCCCCCGTCCACGTCAGCATCCGGGTGGTGCGCCGCTGGCCGGTCGCCAGCCTGCTGACCGGGATCTGCAGCACCACCACGAGCAGGGTGTTCAGCGTGAACAACACGGACACGGTGACCCGCGGGGCATCCGTGTGCTCCAGGACCCACACGGGCATCGCGATCAGCAGCATCGTGTCGAAGAAGAACAGCAGGAAGTTGAGCCCCGTCAGCGCCAGATAGCGCCCGTCGGGCAGCACCCGGCCCCTGACCGGCCGTTCCCCGGCCCGGTCCGGGGCGGCCTCGGCCTTCGGCGCGGCCGGCTCGGGTACCCGCAGCACCAGCACCGCACCGCCCAGGAAGGCGAGCCCGATGGTGACCAGCGTGACCCGGTAGGCGGCCTGGGTGTCGCTGACGAGCGCGACACCCGCCGCCATCGCACCGACCCCGAGCCCGCAGTTGCGTACGACATTGACCACGGCGAGCAGCCGGGTGCGCTCCTGGCGCTCGGGCACGGCCACGGCGACCAGCGCCTGGAGCACCGGAGGCCCAGCCCGGTCGCACGCCACCGCGCACAGCGTCACCGCCATGAACTGCCAGAAGTCCGAGACGAAGACGTACGCCACACAGCACAGCCCACGCCCCAGGTACACGGCGGCGAGCACCCGCCGCGCCCCGTACCGGTCGGCGAGGACTCCGCCGAGCAGCGAGATCCCGAGGGCCACGACACCGGCGAGGGCGAGCCCGGAGGCCACCTGGTTCGCCGTGAGGTCCACCTGCCGGGTGAAGTACGCCATCGAGCTCGCCATGAACAGGCCGATGCCGAGCGACTGGACGAGCGCGGCGACGGCGAGCCGGCGACCGCCCGCGGTGAGCTTCACGTCACTCGGCCCCGAAGTCGAAGTCGACCTGGTCCTCGAGCTCCATCTCGCGCACGATGCGCCGTACCCCGGAGAAGTCGCGCACCAGCAGGCCGGTGCCGGCCTGGCGGCGGCAGTCCTCGACGATCTCGTCGGCCTGCTCGAACCCCGCCGCCCGCAGGATGCCGGGCCACACCGCGAAGTCCTGCTCCACGAAGGCGTGCAGCGCCTTGGGCAGCGCGTCGGCGAAGGCACGGCGCTGTTCGGCGTTCATGTGCACGTACAGCGCCTTGGCGACCTCGACCATGACGGAGGAGTGCGCGGACTCGTCGCGGGCGTGCAGCCGGGGCACGAGGGAGTGCAGCGGCTGGACGGTCTTGTCGCGGGAGAGCAGTTCCAGATAGGCGTTGACGCTGATCTCCGAGACGGTCGTCCACACCAGCTTCAGCAGGTCGCGCTCCCAGCGCTCCGGCAGCTTCGCGTCGGCCTCCAGGAGGCGGCGGTAGGTGACCGTGTGCGGATAGGCGGGCTCGTCGGTGACCTGCCGGATCTCGCGGGTGCGCTGCATCGCGATCATGTGCATGTACGTGTGCCAGACCTCGTCCACGTGCGTCTGCTGGACGGCGCGCTTGAGGTGGATGCCGTCGGCACCGGGGAAGGCGCCGTGCATGATCATGGCGAAGGTCGGGTTGGCGACGTACTCCTCGGCCGCGATGACCCGCTCGTTGTAGACCAGCCACGCCATGGTGAGGACCTTCTGGCGCTGCTCGGGCTCGGCGGCGAGGTACAGAGGGTGCTCGGCGAACGGCAGCAGATGCTCCGGGTAGTCCGGCAGGCGCTCGTCGTACTCCTCCGGCTCCGAGATCCGGTCCAGGTCGGTGCGGATGGTGGCGCGCCGCGGCCAGGAGTCGGCGATCCTGCGCAGCACGCTCTCGTCGATGCCGTGCGCGTGGTCGCCCTCGACGGTCTGCTCGTGCTCGGCGATGCTCACGTCAGGTCCCCTTCGGTTGCGTCGTCTTGGGCGGCCGAGGCGATGGCGTCGGCCAGGAGGGCGAGACCGGGCGCCAGCTCTTCGGCCTCCGCCACGATCGGCGGCATGATCTTGAGGACCTGGCCGCGGGCGCCGGACGTCTCCACCAGGAGCCCCCGGGTGAAGGCGGCCCGCGACACCCGGTCCGCGAGCGCGGGGTCGGTGAAGCCGAGCCCGCGGATCAGGCCGCGGCCGAGCACGGTGCAGCCGAGGTGCGCGAACTCGGTCGCCAGTTCGGTGAGCCGGGCCTCCAGCGCGGCGGCGTTGCGCCGCACCCCCTGGGCGAACTCCGGCTCCGCCCAGCGGTCCAGGCAGGCCGTGGCGGTGACGAAGGCGAGGTTGTTGCCGCGGAAGGTGCCGCTGTGCTCGCCGGGGCCCAGCTGGTCGAACTCGGGGCGGACGAGGACGAGGGCCATGGGCAGGCCGTAGCCGCTGATGGACTTGGACAGGCAGATGAGGTCGGGGACGATACCCGCCTCTTCGAAGCTGAAGAAGGTGCCGGTGCGCCCGCACCCGGCCTGGATGTCGTCGACGATCAGCAGGATGCCCCGCTCGCGCGCCACTTCGGCGAGTCTGCGCAGCCAGGGCGCGCTCGCCGCGGTGAGGCCGCCCTCGCCCTGCACGGTCTCCACCACGAAGGCCGCGGGCAGGTCGATGCCACTGCCCGGGTCGTCGAGCATCCGGGCGAGGTAGTCGATGGTGTCGACGTCGTCGCCCGCGTAGCCCTCGTACGGCATACGGGTGACATGGCCGAGCGGCACTCCGGCCGCGCCGCGCTTGAACGAGGTGGCGGACGCGGCGAGCGCGCCCAGCGACAGGCCGTGGAAGCCGCCGGTGAAGGCGATGATGTCGGTGCGCCCGGTGACCCGGCGGGCCGTCTTGAACGCCGCCTCGACGGCGTTGGTGCCGGTCGGCCCGGTGAACTGCACCCGGTGGTCGAGCCCGCGCGGAGCGAGCACCACCTCGCGGAAGCGGTGCAGGAACGCGGCCTTGGCGCCCGTGTGCAGGTCGAGGCCGTGGACCGGGCCGTCCGCCAGCAGGTAGTCGATGAGGGCGGCGCGGAGGTCGGGCGGGTTGTGCCCGTAGTTCAGCGCGCCGGCGCCCGACAGGAAGTCGATGTACTCCCGGCCGTCCGCGTCCCACATGCGGTGTCCGGCCGCCCGCGTGAAGACGGCGGGAAAGCGCCGGCAGTAGGTGCGCACGGCCGATTCGAGCTCGTCGAAGACAGCCGTGTCCGACCCGGGGGCGGCCGGTTCCACGGTGACCGGTTCGGCGGTGGTCATGAGGCACTCCAAGGGTCGATGCGGGTGATCTCGGCCGTCTCACGGGGGGTCATCGCGGTGCGCGGGGAGAGCGGGAACCAGCCGGCGAGGCTGAGCCGCAGCAGCTCGCGCATGCGGTCGGCGATCAGGTCCGGGGTGTACCGGTCGGGCACTTCCGCCGCGTCGATCACCGGGGTCGGCGGGAAGTACCGGCCGCCGGGTACGGGGCGTACGACGGCGTCCCACAGGTTGAGGCTCTGGCCGCCCCAGCGGGCCCGGCCGCTGAACACCGAGTACAGCGGGAGGCCTTCGGGGTGGGGACGGCTCAGTGTCTGGTTCACGGCCTCGCTGACCATCTCGACGATCAGTCCGCAGCCGCCCGCGTCCCGGGCCCGGCGGGCCTGAGCGAAGAGCGTCAGCGCGCCGTCCAGGGTGTCGCCGTGCCGGGCCAGGCCGCCGCTCTGCGGGGTGTACCCGAGATGCGCCAGGGTGGGTGTGCCGGTCGCGGTGACCGCCTCCACGCAGTCGAACTCGGTGTCGCACGACACCTCGATCTTGACCGCGTCGGCGCCGGCCGCGGCGAACCGGTCGGCGGCGGCCCGGGCCGCGGTGGTGCTGCGGGTCGTCCCGTCCGGCAGGTCGGCGAGCAGGAACGGCCGGCTGTCCGCGGGGAACTCGGTGTCCAGTGCCTTGCGCACCTCGGCCACCAGGCCGACCAGGGTCGCGAGGCCCCACTCCTGCTCGTCCGGGCCGGACAGCGTGGTGCCGCCGCGGCCCAGGTGGGTCATGAAGTACGAGTCGCCGACCATCACGCACTCGACGGGGGCGCCGTTCAGGTCCGGTGCGCGCAGCGCCTCGGCGAGGCCTTCCACCTCGTAGCCCCGATACGCGTTGATCTTGAGTCCGAGCTGTGCGGGGCTGTCGTACCGGTGCAGATACGGGGCCAGCGCGGAAGCCGCCGCCGGCCTGGCCACGGTGGTGTCAACGGTCAAGGCCGCCCTCCCAGTAGATCTTGTTGATACGGCCGATGGCGGCCGCGACCGCCTCTTCGGGTGCCGCGGTGAAGCAGAGCCGGGCCCAGCCGTCGCAGTGACCGCCGAACACCCGGCCCGGTGCGAGTCCGACCCCCGCCTCGGCGCAGCGGCGCACGAACTCCGCGCCGTCGCCGTACCGGCCCAGGTCGAGGAACGTGTAGAGCCCGCCCGCGACACGGGTGTGCGGGATCTCCAGTGCGGCGTCGGCCAGTCGCCACGCCCGCTCCGCCGCCGCCCGGCGCCGCGCGAGCTCGTCGGCGGGTGTGGCCAGCGCCCGGAACGCGGTGTACTGCGCGGCCGTGGACACCGAGTACAGCGTGTGCAGCGACCACTTGGTGAGGACCTCCTCCGCGCCGGGCGGCGAGATCAGGTGGCCCACGCGGGCGCCGGGCATGGCGTACGTCTTGCTGCAGCTGTGCACCGAGAAGGTGCGCTCGGCCGCGCCGGGGACGGTCGCCATGTCGAGGAAGCCGCCGTCGCCGAAGTCGTAGTTCTCGTAGGCGTTGTCGGCGATCAGCCACAGGTCGTGCCGCGCGGCCAGCTCGGCGAGCGCGCCCAGGGCCCGCTCGTCCAGGCGGAAGCCCGTCGGATTGTTGGGGTTGTTGAAGTAGACCGCCCGGGTGCGCGGCCCCACGGCCCGCTCGATCGCCGCGATGAAGTCGAAGCCGGGGTCCTCGCTCAGCTCCAGGAAGACCGGCACCTCGCGCGGCGTCCCGCCGGCCGCCCACACCAGGCCGGTCGCGAACAGCCACTGCGGGGACAGGATGAGGACCTCGTCGCCGGGGCTCAGGATCGCGTGCAGGGTCACCGCGATGGCGTGGGTGGCGCCGCTCGTCACCAGCACCTGCCCGGGGTCGACAGGAGCGCCCCGGCGCCGGCTCGCCGCGTCGGCGAACGCCGAGCGCAGCGCGGGGACTCCGGCGGGCGGCGCGTGCTCGTGGGCCGCGATCCCGAACTCCGCGCGCTCCCAGGTGCCCGGCCGCGCGCACGGCTCGAAGACGGTCCTGCCCTGCTGCAACGGCACCGGTTCGGCGTGCGCGCCGGAGCGCAGCAGCCGGTCGACGGTCACCAGCGGGGAGGGCGGTATCTCGCTGAGGGTTCTACCGAAGGACGGCATGAGGTGTGCTCACTTCCGGACGGGTGACGGGCCGGTGCTGAGCGGGAGTTCGGCGGCGGCGCCCCGGGAGGGCCGGTCGATGCCGAGGTTTCCGCGCAGGGTGGTGCTCTCGTACTCGGTGCGGAACAGGCCCCGGCGCTGCAGTTCGGGCACCACGAGGTCGACGAAGTCGTCCAGGCCCTCGGGGAGTACCGGCGGCATGACGTTGAAGCCGTCGGCGGCCTCGCCGGTGAACCACTCCTCCATGAGGTCGGCGACGTCCTGGGGCGTGCCGATGACGATGCGGTGCCCGCGGCCGCCGGTCAGCGACCGGTAGAGCTCCTTGATCGTCAGGCCCTCGCGTCGCGCCTTGTCGTAGACGAGCTGCTGGCGGCTCGTGCTGCCCTGGGTGGGCGGCAGTTCGGGCAGCGGTCCGTCCAGCGGGCAGCCCGAGATGTCGATGTCGCCGAGGAGCTGGGTGAGCAGCCCCAGTCCGACGACCGGGTCGACCAGCTCCTGGAGTACGGCGTACTTGTCCTCGGCCTGCGCGCGCGTGCGGCCGACCACCGGGAAGAGGCCGGGCATCACCTTCATCTGGCCGGGGTCGCGCCCGTAGGAGGCGGCCTGCCGCTTCATCCCGCGGTAGAACGCCCGGGCCTCGTCCAGGGTCTGGGCGGCGGTGAACACGACCTCGGCCCAGCGGGCGGCGAAGTCCTGGCCGTCCGCGGAGGCGCCCGCCTGGATGAGTACGGGGTAACCCTGGGGCGGGCGGGCCACGTTGAGCGGCCCGCGCACCGAGAAGTGCTCACCCTTGTGGTCCAGCACGTGCATTCCGCCGGGCTCGAAGTAGCGCCCGGACTCCTTGTCGTACCCGAACGCGTCGTCGTCCCAGCTGTCCCACAGGCCGGTGACGACCTCCATGAACTCCCTGGCCCGGCCGTAGCGCGACGCGTGGTCCGGCTGGGAGTCGCGGTTGAAGTTCCTCGCCTCGGCGTCCGTCACCGAGGTGACGATGTTCCAGGCGGCCCGGCCGGCGCTGAGGTGGTCGATCGAGGCGAACTTCCGCGCGATGTGGAACGGTTCGTTGTAGGTCGTCGACGCGGTCGCCGCGAGACCGATGTGCGTGGTGTGCGTGGCGAGGGCGGACAGCAGCGTCAGCGGGTCGAACTGGAGGAAGCGGCCCCAGCGGCTCAGCTCGTCGGCGTTGCGGTAGGGGGTGCGGATGCCCACCCCGTCGGCGACGAAGAACATGTCGAACTTGCCGCGCTCGGCGGTGTGCAGGAGCTCGCGGTAGTGGGCGAAGTCCAGGCCGCCGTCCGCGCGGGCCGTGGGGTGCCGCCAGGAGGCCACGTGGTAGCCAGGAGTCAGCAGGAAGGCTCCCAGACGGAGCGTACGGCGTGTTCCGCCCATGGCAGGTCTCCGGTGTCCTTGCAGGCGAGGTGCTTCGGATCGAGACGGACACTAAAACAGGGGCCGGGGCGGGACACGGTTCTGCGTGCACTGTGGATTTACCTCAGAAAACTCCTTCTGCTTCTTTTGACCACCGCGTGGTGATGCCCGGTATCGCGGCCAGAATGAGCAGAACAATCTTTCCGAGGTAAAGCGAGGGTATGTGCCAGGACGGGCCTGAGCTGGGCTCGCACCCCTAGCCTTGAGGCCGCGCGCGTCCGGGTGCGTGCTTTTCAGGAGCCCTGGGAGATGCTGATGAAAAACGGAGCAGAACGGAGTGTTCTGACTTTTGTGGACAGCGACTACGCGGACACTCCGTACGACAAGTGGGCCGGCGATACGGGCGTACGGCCGCACCTTCTGGTCTCCGCGGCCAAATTCCCGCAGTACCGGCATGTTCCGGGTGCCGTTTCCGTTCCCGGCTACCACCAGGGTGGCCAGGCGGAGCGGGCGGCCCTCGACCTTGCCGAGCGCGTGCCGCCCGGCACTGTGCTCGCCCGCATGGAGGGCGACCTGCTGCGCGCCGCGCGGCTGCGGGAGCTGCTCGGAGTGCCGGGCCAGGACTTCGCCAGCGCCCTGGCGTTCCGCGACAAGGTCCGCATGAAGACCCTGGTGCGCCGCAGCGGCCTCGAGGTACCGGAGTTCGCTCCGGTACGCGTGGCCTTCGACCTCTTCGGCTTCGTCCGCGAGCACGGCTACCCCGTGGTGGTGAAACCGGCCTTCGGCTCCGGTTCCACCGCCACGCAGGTGCTGCGGGGCCCCGCGGATCTGGACCGGCTCCTCGCTGCGGGCCTGCCCGAACACGCCCAGGTGGAGCGGTTCGTGGAGGGGCCGATGTATGTGGTGGACGGGCTGGTGGTGGCGGGCGTTCCGGTGGCCTCGTTCGTCTCGCGCTACCTCAACGACTGCCTGTCCTTCCGCGACGGCACCTATCTGGGGTCGGCGCAGCTCACCCGCGACGACCCGATGACGGACCGGCTCATCGGCTATGCGCGCAAGGTCCTCGACGCGCTGCCCACGCCCGAGTGCACCACCTTCCACCTGGAGGTCTTCCACACGCCCGACGACCGTCTCGTGCTGTGCGAGATCGGCAGCCGGACCGGCGGCGCGCTGACCGCCCCGGCCATCCGCGCGGCCACCGGCTTCGACCTCGACGAGCAGTGGTTCCGGGCTCAGGTCGACCCCCTGAGCCCGATCGATGCCGGGGTGCACGGCGTAGCGCCCGGACGGAGCGCGGGCTGGGTCGTCTTCTACCCGGAGCGGGGCGTGCTCGCGGCCCTGCCCGCGGATCCCCCGCCCTTCGTGGTGGAGGAACGCCTGCGGGGCACGGTGGGAACGGCGTACCAGGGGGGAGTGAAGTCCGGCGTGTACGTGGCGGGTTACGTCCTGACCGGCGCCGACGACCAGGAGATCGAGCGGCGGGCACAGGAACTCGCCCGGTGGTACGAGACGGGGGTGCGGTGGACGGGACGCAACTGAGCAGGCGCGTCGCCGAGGGCGTCATGGCCTGAGGACGGCGTGTACGGGCCTCAGCGGATCGGCGCGTACACCACTCCCAGCTTGTCGACCTCGGCTCCCGCGCGGCCCGTGAAGCCCACGATCTGCCGGCCGGCGGGGGCCGTGAAGGTCTTCGCGTCGGACGTGGCCGTGCCGGTGGACAGGGTGCGGCCCCTGTCGGTCGTGAACGCCGCCGAGAACAGGCGTGTCCGGCCGTCCTTCTGGCCCTGCGTGAGCTTTACGGAGGTCAGGTGCTCACCGGCCGCCAGCGTCAGGGACGTCGCCGTACCGCCCGTACCGCCGTGGGCCACGGTCGTACCGCCGTCGTGGGCCAGGGACACCGCGTCCAGGCGGGCGCCGCCGCGCAGGGTCAGCGTGCGAGGGGCCGGGGTCGCCGGCAGGTCGTCCGCGTCGTTGAAGGCCGTGCCGTGCGGGCCGCCGAAGAAGTCGCTCGCGCGCAGGGAGGAGTCGAGCGTGTAGGAGAAGTCGACCGTGTGCGGGAAGTGGTCGGAGAGGTTGGCGCCGGCCGGGTCGAGGAAGGATGCCCACTCGTTGCTGTAGCGGGTCGCGTCGAGGCTGAGCAGCTTGCTGCCGCGGTAGAGGACCTTGTCCACGACCTCGCAGTCGTTGGTGGGCGCTGTCGTGGGGCAGACGAGCGCGTCACTGCCCTGGGCCGGGGGTGTCCCGCCCTTCACCCGCTGGACCCACGCGTCGGTCAGGCCGTTCTCGCTCAGGAGCGTGCGGATGTTGTCGCCGGAGCGCGTGTACCGCGTGTTCGTGTCGCCCATGACGATCACCGCGTTGCCCGCGGAGTTCGCCTGGATGAAGTCGGAGAGCTGCTCGACGTTGGCCCGGCGGGCGGCGAGCGCGTCGTCCGTGGAGTCCGCGTTGGTGTGCACGTTGTAGAGGTCCAGGAAGACGCCCTCGGCGAGCCGCACCCGCGCCAGCGAGAAGCCCTTGGGGGTGAGGCAGTTGGTGCCCGTGCACTTGTTCCACTTCACCCGCTGGAAGTCCTCGAAGGGATGGTCCGAGAGGGTGTTGAGGCCGTCACCGAAGGGGACACCACCGCTGGTCGCGGTGCGGTGGGCGTGGTCGTCGCCCGCGTACAGGGCCGCGTGGTAGTTGAAGTCCTCCTGCACATTCACGATGTCGTACGCCCCGAGGCGGGGGGAGATCAGCGGGGTGTTCTTCTCCGGACTGCCGGAGCTCAGGCCCTCGGGAAGGCCCGCGACGTTGTAGGTGAGGACGCTGAAGGAGCCGGAGTCCGCGGCGACGGCGGGTGCCGCGGCGGTGGTGGCCAGGCCCGTGACGGCCAGGGCGGCGGCCATGAGCGTGCCGATCAGTCTCTTCATGGGGGTGTCTCCGGTCGGGGAGGCGGAGGGAAGAAGTTGAACGGTGCTCAGATTCGTGGCCAACACCCTTGTCACGCAAGGGAAGTCGGGAAAACAGTGGGAGACGCCCCGGCGTCAGCGCCTACGCCTGCGGATTGAGCCCGTCGGAGAGCCCCTGGTACGCCGGCTTCGCCGCGTAGCTCTCGTTGTAGGGCAGAGCTGCCCCGTAGCCGCTGAACGTGCCCGGTACCCAGGAGTACTTGTCGGTGAGGCCCCATACCGTGATGCCGGCGCAGCGGGGTACTCCCAGACAGTTCTCCGTGGCCGTCTTGTAGTCCGTGGACTGCTGGGCCAGCTCCGCGGAGGAGGCCGGCAGCGGGATGCGGACGTCGAGTTCGGTGATCGACACCTCCAGGCCGAGGTCGGAGAAGCGCTTCAGGTTCGCCTTCATCGAGGACGGCAGCTGGCCGACGACGAAGTGCGCCTGGAAGCCGATGCCGTGCAACGGCACGCCCTGGGAGAGGAGTTGCCGCGCCAGGTTGTAGAGGGCGTCGCTCTTCGCGTTGTCCGCCTCGATGTTGTAGTCGTTGATGTACAGCTTGGCGTTCGGGTCGGCCGCGTGGGCCCAGCGCAGCGCGTTGGCGATGTAGCCGCTGCCGAGCTTGCTCTGCCAGAGCGAGTTGCGCAGCGAGCCGTCCTCGTTGAACGCCTCGTTGACGACGTCCCAGGCGTAGATCCTGCCCTTGTAGCGGCCGAGGGTGGTGTCGATGTGCTTCTTGAGGATCGTGTTGAGCTCGGACGCCGAGAAGTTGCCGTTCGCCAGCCAGGACGGGTTCTGGTTGTGCCAGACCAGGGTGTGGCCGCGCACTCCCTGGTTGTGGGCGGCGGCGTGGTTGACCAGCCGGTCGGCGGCGGCCCAGTTGTAGCTGTTCCGGCTGGGCTCCAGCGCGTCCCACTTCATGGCGTTCTCCGCCGTCACCGAGTTGAACTCCCGGTTCAGGACGGTGGTGTACGCCGGCTCGGTGCGCAGCGGCCCGTCGGCGACCGCCGCGCCGATCCGCGCGCCGCGCGCGTCGGCGTAGCCGCGCAGCGTGGTGGCGGCGGAGGCGTCGGGAGTGAGCTGCGGCAGCGTGACCGTGGCCGTGGCGAGCAGGGCGCCCGTGGCGGCCAGCGTGAGGAGACGAAGGGAGCGGCGCCTGTCGGGGGTGTGCGGCATGGCTCCTCCAGTGGGGGTGGGGATGCGGGTGCGACATCCCCCGGTCGCCGCCGAGGACCGTAAGGTTGCCGTGCATCGGCGACGGGGGAGGGCGCATGACGCACGAGGCGGCACGGCGCGAGGACGAGCCCGGCAGCGGCACGCCCTCGGACGCCGGCGACGACGGCTTACGCGGCACCCGCCGCGGCACCCGCCCGCTGTGGCGGCAGCGGGACTTCGGGATCTTCTGGACCGCGCAGACCCTCTCCGTCCTCGGCGACTCCTTCGCCCTGATCGCCCTGCCCCTGCTGGTCCTGGAGGCCACGGGCTCGGTCGCGCGGATGGGGCTGCTGACCGCCGTGGGCGGGGCGGCGTCGGTCCTCGCGGCCGTGTTCGCCGGGGCGGTGGTGGACCGGGTGGACCGGCGCCGGCTGCTCATCGGCTGCGACCTCGTACGCATGGGGCTGTACGGGCTGATCCCCCTGGTGTGGCTGTTCGGCCCTCAGATCTGGCTGCTGTACGCGGTGCTGCCGCTGTGCGAGGCCGTCGGCATGCTGTTCGCGGTCGGCTACGTCACCGTCGTACGCGGCCTGGTCGGTACCGAGCGACTCACCGAGGCCAACGGCCGGTTGAACGCCACGGCCGCCGCAGCGGGGGTGCTGGGGCCGCTCTGCGCGGGGCTGGTCGCCGCCTGGTCCGGACCGGCCGCCGCCGTGGGCGTGAACGCGGCCAGCTTCGGGGTGTCGGCGACCCTCCTGTTCTTCGTACGGTTCCGCAGGCGCGCCCCGGACGAGCAGCCGGGCAAGCGCACCGGACTGTGGCAGGACCTGCGCACCGGCATCGCCTTCCTCTACGGCCATCCCGTGCTGCGCTCGCTCACCGTTCTGCTGTTCGTCTTCAGCTTCCTCACCCTCGGTATCCACGACCTGGTCATCTACCACCTCAAGCACGACCTCGGCCAGGACGACGGCACGGTCGGCACCGTCATGGCCGCCGGCGCGCTCGGCACCATCGCCGGCGCCCTGCTCGTGGCCCGGATCCGCCGCCGCCTCGGGTTCGGGCCGACGTGGACCGGCTCGGTCGCGGTGTGCGGGCTCGCCTTCGCCGGTCTCGGCTGGGCCCGTGACGTGCCCGTGGTCGCGGCCCTGTGCGCCGCCTTCCTGGGCTGCGCCGCCATGGGAGGCACCTGTTCGATGTCGCTCCGCCAGGAGGTGACGCCGGAACACCTTCTGGGCCGGGTCACCTCCGCGTTCTGGACCCTGCACTACGCGGCGGCACCGATCGGTGCCGCCGTGCTGACCTGGGCCGCGGAGGAACAGGGCACGACGCCGGTCGCCCTGGCCGCCGGAGCGACCTGCGTCCTGCTCGCCGTGTGCGCCCTGTTCACCCCGATCCGGAGGGCGGGCCGGACCGTCAGCCGTTGACCCCGCTGTAGTGCCGCAGACTCCACCGCCACAGCAGCCGCGCCCCCAGATACGCCAGCAGCCCGAGCAGCGGTGAGGCCGCCGCCAGCCAGTAGGGCACACCGGTCGTATGCCCGTGGCCGGTCAGTACCGCCGCCGGGAAGAAGGCGACGAACGCGAGCGGGAGGCCGTAGGTCAGGAAGCCGCCCACCGCCTTGGGCAGCACGTTCAGCGGGTAGCTGCCGAACGTGCCGAGGAGTTCCTCCAGCCAGCGGCCCCAGTAGTCCGCCGCCGGGAAGCGCAGTGCCGCGCTCGCCACGACCGTGAACAGGGCCGCCTCCAGCAGCATGCCGCCCAGCACGGCCGCGACCAGATACGTGATCCGGCCCGCCGTCCAGTCCAGGTCGCTGCGCGACAGCGCGCCCACCATCAGGCCCGCCGCGACCGTGAGGTCCCCGATGGCGTTGGTGGGGAAGTAGGCCAGCTGCATCTGCCGGTGCACCGGCATCGGACGCATCAGGTAGATGTCGATCCGGCCTTCCTGGATCTGCCGGCCGGCGAAGTGCACCCGCCCCAGGAGCAGCACGAACAGCCCGTGCGCCAGCATGCGCGTCGCCGGGATCAGCAGCACGTCCGAACTGTCCCAGCCGCCCATCCCGGCGAACCGGGTCAGCAGCACCGTGGCGAACACGATCACCGACACCTGCCAGATCGCCCCGATCGCGATCATCAGCAGGAACTCGGTGCGGTACTCCATCTGCGCGCGGAAGTTGAGCGCGGTCACGCGCCACACGATCCGCAGAGCCCTCAACGACATCTCAGCCTCCCTGCGAGATCACGCGCCGGGCGGCCCGCCGCCACAGCAGCCGGGTGAACAACGCCAGCGCCACCACCCAGGCGGCCTGTACGGAGAGCTGGAAGGCCGCGTCGGACAGGGGGATCCGGCCCACGTACAGCGACAGCGGCACGCTCAGCGTGGCCTGGAAGGGCAGGAAGGCGCTCATCGTCACGAACCAGTCCGGGAAGAACCACAGCGGCGCGTACACCCCGGACAGCAGGTTCTGCGCGAACAGCAGGATGAGCATCGCGGCGTTGTTGCGGATCGTCCAGAAGCACAACTGGTCGAGCGTGAGCATGACGTAGTACAGGACCCACTGGCCCAGCAGCATGCTGAGCACGAACACCCCGGCCACGGCTGCCGAGCGGGGCGGCTCGACGAGTCCGGCGGCCAGACAGACCAGGTACCCGGTCAGCGCCCACGCGAGCCCGTACAACTGCTCGCCCGCGGCCCGCAGGGCGTAGTAGCGCTGCGGAGGCAGCGGGCGCAGGTACCAGTAGACGATGGTGCCGAAGTGCATGTGCTGGAGGACCGTGTCCCGGCCCGTGTACTGGTCCAGCTCCCGCAGCCGGGACGCCAGTACGGCCAGCACGGCGTAGGTGACGGCCTGGTCGCGGCTCAGGCCGGCGGTCGTGCCGGAGTGCGCGTACAGGCCGCGCCACAACGACCAGACCAGCACCACCTGCACGGCCAGCCGCAGGGCGACGGCCGTCATCCGGGGCGGTGCGTTCAGCTCGCCCAGCGGGGTGACGCGTGCGGCGCGCCAGGCGTGCAGCACGGCCATGTCAGACCTCCCCGGCGTGCGCGTACGCGGCCCGCATCACGTCTTCCAGGTCCGCCTCGTCCAGGGCGATGTCGGTCACCTCGTACCGTTCGATCACCGCCTTGAGCGCCTGGTGGACGGTGGGTGCGCCGGGTCCGTCGGGGCCGAGGACGATCTGTGCGCCGCTGTGCCGCAGGAGCGCGGTGCCGGGCGGCGGCAGGACCTCGGTGTGCGGGTCGGCGAGGGTGGCCCGCACCTGCCAGGTGGAGCCGAACTTGCGGCGGATCTCGTCGAGGCTGCCGTCCAGCATCAGCCGGCCGTGGTTGACCAGCACCACCCGCTCGGCGAGCCGCTCGACCTCCGTCATGTCGTGTGTGGTCAGCAGGACCGTACGGCCGCGCTGCTCCACCTGGTGGCGCAGGAACTCCCGCACCTGCTCCTTGACCACCACGTCCATGCCGATGGTCGGCTCGTCGAGGAAGACCACCGGCGGATCGTGCAGCAGGGCGGCGGCAAGGTCGCTGCGCACCCGCTGGCCGAGGGAGAGATGGCGGACCCGGGTGTCCCAGAAGGACGACAGGTCCAGGATCTCGTCGAACTCCTTGAGCCGGGCGGCGTGCTCGGCCTTCGGCACCTCGTAGATGTCCCGCAGGATCGCGAACGACTCGCGCACCGGCAGGTCCCACCACAGCTGGGTGCGCTGCCCGAAGACCGCGCCGACGTTCCGGGCGTTGCGCTCCCGCTCCCGGTACGGCACGACGCCCGCGACCCGGGCCTCGCCTGAGGTGGGCGTGAGGATGCCGGTCAGCATCTTGATGGTGGTGGACTTGCCGGCGCCGTTCGGGCCGAGGAGGGCGAGGAGTTCGCCCGGGGCCACGTCGAAGGTGATGTCGGCGACGGCGTGCTTGGCCACCCGCTCGGGGTTGACCAGCGAACGGACCGCGCCCAGGACACCCGGGCGGCGGACGGTGGTGTGAAAGGTCCGGGACAGTCCGCGGACCTCGATGGAGACACTCAATCGACCCACCTGCTTCCTCGCGGTGAAGGCAGCTGCGGCCGGTCGGCTCTAGGGCCGACCGGCCGCGGATGACATCCCGACACTGTCGGAATGTCGATCAATCGGTCAATCGATTAATCGGTTTCTTACCTTGGGGTCGAGAACACGAACGAGAACTCCGCCGGCTCCGCCTTCAGGAAGTACCGCGGCAGCGGACCCGGGCCGCACGACTGCGAGCCGATGCCGTGCTGCCCGTGGTCGAGGTTGACCCACACCGTGTCACCGGCCGTGAGGTCGGTGCGGTGCCGGGCCGCCTCCAGCTCCTCGGTCGTCCAGCGCCGCGCGGTGAACCAGAACTCCGGGTCGCCCTCGATCCGCAGTCCGCCCAGCTCCACCCAGCGGACATCGGCACGGGCACCGTTCTCCTGCGGACGGACGTACGGCGTCTGCAGCCCGTCCACCGTCGACTGCCAGCGGCCCACCATGGAGGCCGTCCCGGTGTCCGGGTACGCCTCACCCGGACCGCCGCCGAACCACTCCACCCGGTCGGCCTCCGGCAGCCCGAAGCGGACCCCGAGCCGGGGCAGCGGCACCGTCCAGTCGCCCTCGGGTGTCACGGACACGGTCAGCCGCAGCCGCTCGCCGTCGGACGTCCAGCGGTACACCGTGTCCAGACCGACCTCGCGGGCCGCGGGCGCCACCCGGGTGCGGACCGTCAGCGCGTCGTCGCCGGCCTCGACCGAGACCAGACGGTGCCGCATCCGGTGCAGGCCGAGCGTGCGCCACAGCATCCCGTAGCGGGTGTCGGTCTGCCATTCCGCGCCGTCGTCGTTGTCGGTCGGCGCCCGCCACACGTCCAGCTTCGGTGCCGCGCCGACCGTCACCCCGCCGATCGAACGCAGGGCGCCGGTACGGGGGTCGAACTCGGCCGGGCCGAGGGTGATCCGGTCCGTGTCCGCCACGGGCCGGTCGCTCGCGGGGAAGGACGGCAGCGGCCGTGCCCCCACGGCGAACTGCCCCCAGGCCACGACATGGTCCTTCGGACCCCAGACCGTGTCCTCGGCGAGCAGCGCCCGCACCGTCCACTGGCGTTCGCCGCCCCGGCCGTCCGCGGGCGGCTCCGGCAGCTTCACCTCGGCCGATTCGCCCGGCACGAGCACCGGCACCGCCAGCGGGCCCGACTCGACGGTCTCGCCGTCCACCTGGCAGGACCACTCGAAGGCCAGCTCGGACAGGTCGGCGAAGTCCTGCTTGTTGGTGATCCGCACGGTGCCGCTCGTGCCGTCGCCCTCGATACGGACCGGCTCGATGACCTTCTTGTACTCGATCAGGCCCGGCGACGGCGTCCGGTCCGGGAAGACCAGCCCGTCGCAGACGAAGTTGCCGTCGTGCAGTTCCTCGCCGAAGTCACCGCCGTAGGCGTAGCCCAGCTCGGCGTGCTTGACGCCGTGGTCGATCCACTCCCAGATGAACCCGCCCTGGAGCCGCTCGTGCTTCTCGAACAGCTCCTGGTAGTCGGCCAGTCCGCCCGGGCCGTTGCCCATCGCGTGCCCGTACTCGCACTGGATGAAGGGGAGTTCCCGGCGCTTGCCGGTACCGCCGTCGAGCCGCTGCCCGATCTTGTCGACCTCGTCGTGGAAGGCGTACATCCGCGAGTACACGTCCGTGTCGCGGCAGTTCCAGTCGCCCTCGTAGTGCACGAGCCGCTCGGGGTCGCGGTCGTGGATCCACTCGGCCATCGCGGTGAGCCCGCGGCCGGTGCCGGCCTCGTTGCCCAGCGACCAGAACACGACGGACGGGTGGTTCTTGTCCCGCTCGACCATCCGCTCCGCGCGGTCCAGCAGGGCCGGGGTCCAGCGGTCGTCGTCGACCGGGTTGTCCCGCCAGTCCTGCTCGGTGAAGCCGTGGGTCTCCAGGTCGCACTCGTCGATGACCCACAGGCCGTACTCGTCGCACAGGTCCAGGAAGGCCGGGTGCGGCGGGTAGTGCGAGGTGCGCACGGCGTTGAGGTTGTGCCGCTTCATCAGCAGCACGTCCTCGCGCATGGTCTCCAGGTCGAGGGCGCGGCCCCGCTCCGGGTGCCACTCGTGCCGGTTGACGCCCTTGAAGAGGACGGCCTTCCCGTTGACCTTGATCAGGCCGTCCTCCAGGACGACCGTACGGAAACCGATCCGCAGCGGCACCCGCTCGCCGTCCGTCGTCAGCACACCGTCGTACAGCTTCGGCGTCTCGGCGGTCCACGGCTCGACCGCGACCGTCACCGGCTCACCCGTCGCGACATCGATGTCCAGCCCCGGGACGGTCACCCGCCCCTCGACGTCGGAGTCGACGCGCAGGGTGCCCTCGCCGGTGGTGTGGTCGTACGACGCGTGCACGAAGAAGTCGCCCACGCTGCCCGCCGGGCGGTGCAGCAGCGTCACGTCACGGAAGATGCCCGGCAGCCACCACTGGTCCTGGTCCTCCAGGTACGAGCCGGCCGACCACTGGTGCACCCGCACCGCCAGGACGTTGCCGCCCGGCTTCAGCAGATGCCCCACCGCGAACTCGTGCGGCAGCCGGGAGCCCTTGAACTCGCCGAGCTCCGTGCCGTTCAGCCAGAGCCGGGCGCAGGACTCGACGCCGTCGAACCGCAGCACCGCCCCGCCGTCCGACGGCCAGTCGGACGGCAGGTCGAAGACGCGCAGATGGTCACCGGTCGGATTCTCGGTCGGGACGTGCGGCGGGTCCACCGGGAAGGGGTAGAGGTGGTTGGTGTAGATCGGGGACCCGAACGCCCCGTCGCCCTGGAGGACCCAGTGCCCGGGGACCGTGACCTCGGCCCAGCCCCCGGCGTCGTAGCCCTCCTCGGCGAACGAGTCGTCCTCGGCGTCGACGGTGGCCGACAGCCGGAAGCGCCAGCTGCCGTTCAGCGACAGGGAAGCGGCGTCCGAGGCCGCGTACCAGGCGCGGGCCGGAAGGGCGCCGCTGCCCGGGGAGACGTCCTCGACGTAGTCGGCGGTGGTGCGGAAAGACATCGGTCTCCTAGCTCAGCCCTTGATGCCGGTCTGGGCGATCCCCTGCACCAGCCAGCGCTGGAGGAAGAGGAAGACGAACACCAGGGGCAGGATGGATACGGCCGTGGCCATGAAGATCATGTGGAACACGACGGTCTGGTTGGTCATGTAGCTGGACAGCGCGACCTGCACGGTCCACGCTCCCGGATCCTGCCCGATGACCAGGGGCCACAGGAAGGCGTTCCAGCCCGCGATGAAGGTGATGGTCGCCATGGCCGCGAAGAAGTTCAGCGAGTTGGGTACGACGACACGCCAGTAGGCGCCCCAGTAGCCCAGACCGTCCATGCGCGCCGCCTCCTCCAGCTCCTTGGGGAACCCCAGGAAGTACTGCCGGAAGAGGAAGCAGGTGAAACCACTGAACAGGCCCGGGATGATGAGACCCCGGTAGGTGTCCACCCAGCCGAGCGAGGAGACCAGCACGAAGCTCGGCACGAAGGTGACCGCGGTGGGGACCATCAGGGTTCCCAGGACGGCGTAGAAGACCTTGTTGGCGTGCTTGTACGGGATGCGGGCCAGGGCGTAACCCGCGAGGGAGCACACCAGCAGGACACCGACGGTGTGCAGGGTGGCCACGACCGCCGAGTTCCACAGGGACTGGGCGAAGGGGACCGTCTCGTCGGTGAACAGTTCGCCGATGTTGCCCCACTGGATGTCGGTGGGGAAGAACTTCCAGTTCTCTCCGGTGATCTCGGCGTCGGTGGAGAGGGCGTTGCGGACGAGGATGTAGAACGGGACCAGGAAGAGGAAGGCGGCGACGCCGGTGGCGATGTAGAGCCCGGTGGAGCTCATCACGCCGCCACCGCGCCTGACCCGGCTGGGTGTGTTCGACGCCGGCGCGGACTTCCGCGCCTTGGGCATGGTGGCGGTCACTTGGACTCGTCCCCCCTTCCGAAGCCCATGAGCTTGCCCTGGAGCAGGGTCACGGCGCAGATCAGCACGGTCAGGATCAGCGCGCCCGCGCTGCCGGCGCCGTAGTCCTGGCTCTCGCCCAGGGCCTTGTAGTACAGCTCCATGAGGGGCGGGCGGCCCCAGGTGGTCTTGGACAGCAGGTTGAAGAACTCGTCGAAGGCCTGGTAGGCGGCGACGAGCAGCAGCAGGATCACCGCGGTGGACGTGGCGCGCAGCTGGGGCAGGGTGATGTGCCAGAAGGTCTGCCAGCCCGACTTGGCGCCGTCGATGGCGGCGGCCTCGTACAGCTCGTCCGGGATGTTCTGCAGCGCGGCGATGAAAAGGATCATGTAGAAGCCGGACTGCAGCCACAGCCGGGCGGTCACGATGACCAGCCAGTACCAGGGCGGATTGGGGTCGATCAGCCAGGCGATGTTCTCGACCCCGAACCAGCCGAGGACCGTGTTCATCAGTCCGAAGCGAACCCCGCTGAAGATGGACATCTTCCAGATGAGCGACGCGGCGACATAGCTGACCGCGGTCGGCAGGAAGAAGACCGAACGGAAGAACGCCCGCATGAAGCGCATCCGGTTCACCAGCAGGGCGAGCCCGAGGGAGAGCGCCCAGGTGGTGGGCACGATGAACGCGGCGAAGACGGTGAAGGTGCCGAGCGAGCCGACGAAGTCGTCGTTCGTCAGCATGTACACGTAGTTGTCGAAGCCTACGAACTTGTCGGGCGTGACGGTGAAGCGGGCCTCGAAGAAGCTGAGCCACAGGCTCCAGAGGATCGGCGCGTAGACGAAGATCGCCAGGCCGATCAGGAACGGTCCGGTGAAGAGCCAGAAGTTGACGGTGGGGCTGCCCCACAGACCCCGCCGCGGCTTGGCCGGGGAGGCCTTGGCCGAGGCGGGGCTCGTGAGGTCGAGCTTGGTGGTCGTCGACATGTCGTGTTCCGCCCCGCGACCTATCCGAACAGCTTCTTGAGCTCGCGGTCGACGGCTGCGTCGCACTTGTCGAGAGCCTTGCCCGGGTCCATGTTCTTGCGGACGCAGTTGGCGAAGACGTCCTCGAAGGCGGTGCGCATGGCCTGGGTCCAGCCGATGTTGTCGAAGTGCCCGAACTCGTTGAAGAGACGGACGCCCTCAGCGGCGTTGCCCGACTTGAGCTTGTCGGCCTCCTTGGCGAGTGAGGTGCGCGGCGGGATGTGGAAGCCGTAGGAGGTGGCCCAGTCCTCCTGGTACTCCTTCTGGTCGATCCACAGCCACTTGACGTACTCCTTGGCCGCGTCGACGTTCTTGCCCTTGGCGTTGACGAACATCGACCAGCCGCCGTTGTAGACCGACGGCTTTCCGGAGTCCGTGACCTTGGGGAAGGGGAAGATGCCCCAGTCGTCGCCGAGCGCGTCCTGGATCGCCGGCATCGCCCACATGCCGCAGAACTGGATGGCGCACAGGCCCTGGTTGAACGAGGAGGGGTCCCAGGACTCGGTCGGAGCGCCGAGGAGGAGGTCGCCGCTGGTGAACAGCTTGCGCATCTTCTTCAGACCTTCGACGACGCCGTCCGTGTGGTAGGCGATCTGGTTCTTCTCGTCGAGGTGCTGGGCGCCGGCCGACCAGATCAAGGTGTCGTTGACGCTGTGCAGGTCGTTGCCCATGTACAGGCCCTTGACCTTGCCGGTGGTGAGCTTGGCGGCGGCCTCCATCAGCTCGTCGAGGGTGGTCGGCACCTCGACCTTGGCCTTCTCCAGCATCGACTTGCGGTAGAAGAAGAACTGCGGGTCGTCGATCATGCGGACGCCGTATATCTTCCCGTCGACCGTGTGCGACTTGATGTCGGCCGGGTTGAAGTCGTCCTTGACCGGGTCGATGATGTCGGTCAGGTCCGCCACCTGGCCGCTCTTGACCATCTGGATCTGCGGGTGGAACTCGAAGAGGTCCGGCGCGTTCTTGGTGAGCAGGGCCGAGAAGAGCTTGCTCTCGAAGTCCGCGCTGGTGATCCACTGCGTGGTCACGTTGGCGTCCTTGTACGCCTTCGCGTACTTCTTGATGGCCTGCTCGGTGCCGGCCTCGCCGTACGCGTGGAACATCTGCGTCAGGTTGGTGCCCGAACCGGACCCACCGCCCCGCCCGGTGTTGCTGCCGCACGCGGCGAGTCCGCCGGCGGCGGCCAGGCCCATCGCGGCCCGCAGTACGTTGCGGCGGTCCCAGTTCATGTTGCTCGATGCCGACATGCTGACGTCCTTGTCTCGAGTGCGGCTGCGGCTCTTCGGCTCACTGCCTGATGGCTCACGGGCCCGGGGGCTCGCGCCAGATGGCTCAAAGAGAGGTGCGGTGCGGGACGCTAGAGCTTCGGCTAAGGCTTCGGCAAGGGGTTGGACGAAGTCTGTTCGAAGCGTTGCGTCCGGTTCGCGATTTCGAACAGGCGGGGGGAGCGGAGGAGTTGCTTCCGCCGCTACGAGGGTGGGGTGGCGGTACGGCTCCTCACGAGGGCGGTGCGTTTGCCGTTCTTCTGCCCGACGGCCTGCAACGCGCCCTCCAGCGCGAACGTCGCCGCGCCCAGGCACACCGGGTCGGTGGGGATCGGGGAGAGGACGATCTCGGTGGCGGCCAGCGGCCGCGGCAGCGCGTGCCGGGTCACGGCCTCGCGCACCTCGTGCAGCAGCGGTTCGCCCAGGGTGCGGGCGACCCAGCTGCTCAGCACGACGATCTCGGGATTGAACAGGTTCACCAGGTCCGCGACGCCGGCGCCCAGATAGCGGGCGGTCTCGTGGACGGCCCGGCGTGCCACCGGGTCGTCCGCCGCGATGCCGCGGGCCAGCGCGTCGATGGTCGCCGTCTGGTCGTCCGCGTGCAGCAGCGCGCTGTCGGGGCCGATCTCCCGCAGATTCAGCATGATCCCGCGTGCGCCGACGTACGTCTCCACACAGCCGTGGTTGCCGCAGCGGCACAGCCGCCCGTCCAGCACCATCGTGGTGTGGCCCCACTCGCCCGCGCTGTTGCTCACGCCGCGGTGCAGCCCGCCGCCCAGGACGAGTCCGGCGCCCACGCCGGTCCCGAGGTTGACCACCACGGCGGTCCCGGCCCCGCGCGCGGCCCCGAACCACAGCTCGGCGACCGCGCTGGCGCGCAGCGGGTTGTCCAGGTAGAGCGGGTAGGCGATGTGCTCGGTGAGCAGGTCGAGCAGCGGTACGTCGTGCCAGTCCCAGTTGGGCGCGTACTCCGAGATGCCGGTGGCGCGGTCCACCTGCCCCGGCACGCTCACCCCGACCCCGAGCACCCGGGCGCCCTCGATACCGGCCTGGGTGACCACCGAGCCGACGGCGGTGGCCACATGGCCGACCACCTGCTCGGGCAGGCTCTCGCTCGCGCGGACGTCCTCCTCGGCGCGGGCCAGCACGTTCAGCCCCAGGTCGAACAGCTCGACGTGGACGTAGGTCTCGGCGATGTCGACGCCGATCAGCGCGCCGCCCGAGGCGTTGACCGCCACCAGGCCCCGGGGCCGGCCGCCGGCCGAGTCCTCGAAGCCGACCTCCGTGATCATGCGGAGGTCGAGCAGCTCGCCCACGAGCGTGGCCACCGTGGCGAGGCTGAGGCCGGTCGCGGCCGCCAGCTCCTGCCGGGAGGTCGGTGACTCCGCGATGATCTGGCGCAGCACCTCGTAGCGGTTCGCGGTGCGGATGTCGCGTGATGTGCGCTTCACCGGAGTGCCCCATTCCTTCCCGGACCGGCCCTGGCCGGGGTCGACGTCGGCACCGGCGCGGCGCAAGGCTATGGGCTGGCGGGACTTTCGACAAGGGGTTTGGAAAGGGGCTTTATAAAGTGCGCTCCTGGTGGGACCGGTGGCGGCCGGCCGTGGCCTGTTTCATGATGCCCGAGGGGGTGGGTGCGACGGGTCGCGGGAGGGGGGTCAGTCCCCGTGCCCGGCGGTTCCGCTCGCGGGGCCGGCTGCCGCGCCGCTCCGAGGGGCCGCGCTCGCGACCGCGGCCGCGAGTTGCCGCCGCATCTGCTCCGGCAGGGTGGTTCCGTGGGCGGTGCTCACCAGTTCCTCGGCCAGTTGGCGCAGCTTGGTGTTGGTGTTCTGGGAGGTCCGCACCAACACGCTCCAGGCCGCCTCGGGGCTCAGCCCGAAGGAGGCCATCAGGATGCCGCGGGCCAGATCGATGGTCGGCCGGGTCTGCATCGCCTGTCGCAACTGGGCGACTTCGGCCCGCAGGTCCTGGTCGGCGTCGGTCCGGGGGGAGACGGCACGGGAGGGCGGGGGGACGGCGTTCGTCAGCAGCTCCCGGGTGCCGGTCAGGTCGAGGACCCGCTCGACCGCGCGGCCGCTGGAGCGCACGGCGACCGTCTTGTCCAGGGCTAGGGCGCGCATGCGCAGATCCAGCAGCACGTTGAGGCCCGAGCAGTCGCAGAAGCCGACCGCGTCCAGGCGCAGGTCGATGCCGCTGCCCGACAGCGTCAGGATGTCGTACAGATCCGGCAGGAGCCGTCGGCTTCCCAGGTCCAGTTCCCCCCACAGGGTCACCAGCATCCGGTCGCCGTCCGGTGCGACGTCCATGGTCGCCATGCACGGCGGGATCGCCGCCGGCGTGTCGCCGCCCGCCGTGGACGCGGCGCCCTCCCGCGTGTGAGGCCGCGCAGAGTACGCAGGCTCCGGCATGGCTCTGTTCTCCCTTGTCCGTTCGCCCTGCCTCCGTGTTTACAGCGTTGCCTCTCTACCCCACACACGTCAACCGATACATGAAACGAAGTACGTGTTTTTGAGTGCGTGAACCCCTGGTCGCTAGAGTTGGGGCATGGATGGAGTGCCCGAGCCACACACCGGATGGACGTTCATCACCAACCACGCCCGGGTGCTGGCGGCCATCGCCGACAATCACAGCGCCCGTATCCGGGACATCGCAGCCCACTGCCGGCTCACCGAACGCGCTGTGCAGAAGATCATCGCCGACCTGGAGCAGGACGGATATCTCTCCCACACCAAAGAGGGCCGCACCAACACGTACCGGATCGACCCCGGCAAGGTGCTGCGCCACCCGGCCGAGGCCGGTCTGACCGTGGCGTCACTGCTCTCCCTGCTCGTCCAGGCCGAGGCCGACCGCACCTCGGTCCCGGGCGGCAGGCCGCGCGCCGCGACCTGACGCGCCGACCGCCTGCCTATGCCTCCGCGAGCACGTCCCGCACGAAGGCGTTGGCGAACTTCCCCTCCGGGTCCAGCTCCCGCGTCAGCGCGCGGAAGTCGTCCAGCCGGGGATACAGCCCGCCCAGGACGGAGGAGGGCACGGTGAACACCTTGCCCCAGTGCGGCCGCGCCCCGAAGGGCTCCAGTACCTCCTCGACCCGCCGCACCACCGGCAGCACCGCCCGGGTGTCCTCGACCCAGGTGAAATGCGCCGCCACGGTGTCCCGGCCGTGGGACGGGCTCAGCCACTGGTCGTCACCGGCGACCGTGCGCACCTCGCAGGTCTGCAGCACCGGGGCGACCGTCTCCCGGATCGCGTCGAGCGCGCGCAGCATCTCCACGGCGTGGCCGCGCGGCAGCAGATACTCCGACTGCAGTTCCGCCCCGCTGCTCGGGACGAACTCCGCCCGGAAGTGCGGCAGTCGCTCGTGCCAGGGACCCGGTGCACCGAACTGCTCGGTGCAGTTCACCGCGGGCATGCCCGGCACGGGGTGCATCTTCTCGGTGGCGGGCGGCGCCCAGGGGAAGGCCGGCAGCGCCTGGTCGGTGCGCCGCTTCAGCCACACCTGCCGGAAGCCCGGCGCCCGCCAGTCGGTGAACAGGCTGACGCTGTACCCGGTCGCCATCACCGTCTCGAACGTCCCCGAGTCCAGTCCCTCCAGGGGGAGTTCGGTGAACACGTGCTGCTCGACGTCGAAGGCCGGCTCCAGGTCGAGGGTGAGCGCGGTGACGACGCCGAGCGCGCCGAGCGAGGTGACGGCTCCGCCGAACCGCTCCTCGTCCCGCCCTATCGTCACCGTCGAGCCGTCCGCCGTGACCAGTTCCACCTCGCGTACGACCGTCGAGAGCGGGCCGTTGAGGACGCCCGAGCCGTGGGTGCCGGTCGCTACCGACCCGGCCACCGAGATGTGCGGCAGGGACGCCATGTTGTGCAGCGCCAGACCCTGACCGTGCACCCGGCGGGACAGCTCCGCGTAGCGCACCCCGCCGCCGACGCGGACGGTACGGGCCGCCGTGTCGACGTCCACCTCGGGCGGCAGGGCGGCCAGCGACAGCAGGACGCCCTCGGTGCCGGGCTCGGCGATCCCGTTGAACGAGTGCCCGCTGCCCAGTACCCGCACCCGGTCGCTGTCCGCGACCAGCGCCCGCAGCGCGGTGAGCGAGCCCGGACGGTGCAGCTCCTTGGCCGCGTAGGTGATGTTGCCCGCCCAGTTGGTCACGGTCCCGGTCATCCACGTCGTCCTTCCCCGAGGCTGTGGGGACGGCAGGCCCCCGCCGGAACCTACCTCGGCCGGGTGTCCATTGCTCCGGCCGCCCGGCCCGGCCTACCGTGGAGACGTCGTAGAGAGCGGTTTCTGTACGCTCCGTCTCTCCGTGTGCCGCCGAGCCGGAAGGTCACCTCCTTGAGCCAGCGCCCCCAGGCACTGTTCGCCATGGCCGCCGAGAACGTGCCGCAGGTCTTCCCGCCCGAGGTGCTGGCGCGGCTGCGGGAGTCCGTGGACATCGATCCCGCCCTCGTGGCGCGGGACGTCACCGACCCGCGGGTGCTCGACGTGCTGTCCCGGACCGAGATCCTGGTGACCGGCTGGGGCTGCCCCCGCCTCGACGAGACGGTCCTCGACGCGGCTCCCCGGCTGCGTGCCGTGCTGCACTCGGCCGGCTCGGTGAAGTCCTTCGCCACTCCCGGGATCTGGCGGCGCGGCATCGCCGTCTCCTCGGCCGCCGTCGCCAACGCGCTGCCGGTCGCCGAGTACACCCTCGCCATGATCCTGCTCGCCGGGAAGGACGTCCTCGCCGCACGCGACCGGATGCGCACGTCCCGTGCCTCCTCCGGCTGGGGCATCGTCCCCGGCATCGGCAACTACGGCCGCCGCGTCGGCGTCATCGGCGCCTCCCGCATCGGCCGCCGCGTCCTCGAACTGCTCCGCCCCTTCGATCTGCGGCCCGCCCTCACCGACCCGTACGTCGACGAGGCGGAGGCCGCCGCGCTGGGCGTCCCCCTGCTGCCGCTGGACGATCTCCTGCGCACCTCCGACATCGTCACCGTCCACGCCCCCGAGACACCCGAGACCCACCATCTGATCGGCCGCCGCGAGCTGGCCCTGATGCCGGACGGGGCGGTGCTCGTCAACACCGCGCGCGGCGCGCTGGTCGACCACGACGCCCTCGTGACGGAACTGCGCGCCGGCCGCCTCACCGCGATCCTCGACGTCACCGACCCCGAACCCCTCCCCGCCGACTCCCCCCTCTACGACCTCCCCGGCGCCTTCGTCACCCCCCACCTCGCGGGCTCCCAGGGCAACGAACTGGCCCGCCTCGGCCTGACGGTCGCGCAGGAGGCGCAACGGCTCCGGGCCGGAGAGAAACCGGCCTACGCGGTCGACCTGGCGGCACTGGAACGCGAGGCCTGAGGGTGGGCCTCGTCGGCGGACGTCCTGGCATTCAGGAACCTCTGGGACATCTGGTGCATCCGGGTTATCGGTGACACGTATCCGGCGCGTACCGGCCGACACGGTTCGCCCGCCGGGTGGGGGATCGGCCCCGCTCCGGGGGACCCGGTACCGGTCGCGCGCAGCCGTGGGCATACCGTGAGGAGTCGTACGTCCGAGTCGGGAGGAGAGACGGGATGAGCAGCGGCAGCCGTACCGCGCTGGTCGAGGATCTGATGGAGCGATTCCCGCACGTCCCGCGGGAGGCCGTCTTCAAGGAGGACCTGCTCCGGGGCGGAGTGGCTTTCGACCCGTCCGCGCTCAGTGACAACGAGGGCGGCGAGGTCAAGCCGAAGTCGTACTTCATCTTCTCCTTCGACCACGGCACCCTGCCCGAGCTGGGCGAGGCGGCGCTGCGCCGACCGCCCGAGGAGATCATCCTCACCGGCGGCCCGTACGACCTGCGCCGGACCGTCGTCTCGGTCAGGGTGAACCCCTCCTCGCCCTACCGTGTCGCCGCGAACGAGGACGGCGTGCTCGGCCTCTACCTCGACGGCAAGCGGATCTCCGACGTCGGCGTGCCGCCGATGCCCGAGTACTACCGGCACACCCTCGCCAACGGGAAGTCGGTCATGGAGGTCGCCCCGACCATCCAGTGGGGCTACCTGATCTACCTGACGGCGTTCCGCGTCTGCCAGTACTTCGGTGCCAAGGAGGAGTGCCAGTACTGCGACATCAACCACAACTGGCGCCAGCACAAGGCGGCGGGCCGCCCGTACACGGGCGTGAAGGACGTCGACGAGGTCCTCGAGGCGCTCGAGATCATCGACAAGTACGACACCGCGAAGGTGTCCACCGCGTACACGCTCACCGGTGGCGCGATCACGTCGAAGGTCCAGGGCCTGGACGAGGCGGACTTCTACGGGCGGTACGCCAAGGCCATCGAGGAGCACTTCCCCGGCCGCTGGATCGGCAAGGTCGTCGCCCAGGCGCTGCCGAAGGACGACGTCCAGCGGTTCAAGGACTACGGCGTGCAGATCTACCACCCCAACTACGAGGTGTGGGACGAGTACCTCTTCAAGATGTACTGCCCGGGCAAGGAGCGCTACGTCGGCCGCGACGAGTGGCACAAGCGCATCCTCGACTCGGCGGACATCTTCGGCGCACGGAACGTCATCCCCAACTTCGTGGCGGGCGTGGAGATGGCCGAGCCCTTCGGGTTCAAGACCGTCGACGAGGCCATCGACTCCACCACCGAGGGCCTGCGCTTCTTCATGTCCCACGGCATCACGCCCCGCTTCACCACCTGGTGCCCGGAGCCGACGACCCCGCTCGGCAAGGCCAACCCGCAGGGCGCGCCCCTGGAGTACCACATCCGTCTGCTCCAGGCGTACCGGCAGACGATGGAGGACTTCGGCCTCTCCTCACCCCCCGGCTACGGTCCCCCCGGCGCCGGCAACGCGGTCTTCTCGGTCAGCTCCTTCATGGACAGCCTGCCCGCGGACGAGCCGGTGGAGATCTGACGCCCGACTCCTGTCCTGCTGTGTCTCGATGGCGGCCCGATGTGATTCGGGTCGCCATCGAGACGTTTCGGCGTTCCGTACGTATCTACTTCCGGAGTCGGCCGCATCAGGATTTGAATACGCGGCTTGTCAGTTGTGTCGAGAACGTGAAAAACTCTTCCCCTGCCCCGAGGTTCCCCCCAACTCCTTTGCCAACATGGTGAGTTGACCTCGCTTGTGGATGCAGGAGACTCATGCCCGACCTGCCGACCCCTCAGGACGCCTCCGAGGCCGCGCTGTTCTCCGAGTGCTGGGACGCGGTCCTCGCGTACGCCGACCTGTGCACGGCCGGTTCCACGGCCGCCGCACAGCTGGGCCGCGAGGCGTTCGCACACGGCATACGTGAGGCACGCGCCGCCGACGCCGGCCCGGTCCGTACCTCCGGGCGCCGACCCGCCCGGCTGCCCCGCATACCCCTGCTGCTGACCGCCGTACGCACCACGGCCGCGGACTGGGAGGACGCGGGGCAGGGCCACAAGCTCGACCCCGACCTGCGGCTGTGGCTCAACTCGGACAAGGCCGCCCGCTACACCGGACCGCCTCTGCGGCGCCCGCTCGCCCTGCGCGGACTGCGCGACCTGCAACAGGCGGACGCGGAACTGCTGTGGCTGGCCGAGGTGGAGGCCCTGCCGCTGTCCCTGGTCGCCCGCCGCCTGGGCCTCGACCCGGCCACCGCCGACGACGAACTCCAGCAGGTACGCACCCTGTTCCGGGACCGCTGCCACCGCAACCACCTCGACACGCCGATGGACGCCCGGTGCCGCAGCTACGCCCGGCTGCTGGACGCCGTCACCCGGGCCCCCGCCGCCGACACCCCGGGCGACCTCTCCCGGCACCTCGCCACCTGCGTGGAGTGCGCCGAGGCCGCCGCCTGTCTGCGCCTGCACGGCGGAGGACTGCCC
Organism: Streptomyces sp. NPDC041940; assembly: GCF_055589465.1. Lineage (NCBI taxonomy): Bacteria > Bacillati > Actinomycetota > Actinomycetes > Kitasatosporales > Streptomycetaceae > Streptomyces > Streptomyces sp. NPDC041940. Next base: position 143,681 of record NZ_JBVJBP010000008.1, on the reverse strand, counting down.
GCGGCGCTGGCCGGCGGGGTGATCGGCTGGGGCGGACTCGCGTACCTGGAGCGCCGCCGCCGTGCCGCCGAGGTGCGTCTCGGCGTCGGCCGTCCGGGCCGGGCGGAACTGACGAGCGGAGAATCGGAGGAGGGCGCGCAGAAGGCGCGGGTCGCCCGCAACGGCCTCCTCGTCGCCGCCGTCCTGGTCTCCGTCCTGGCGCTCGGCGTCTCGATGATGCCCTTCGGCGGCGGCGGCGACGACCTCGGAGCACGCGGCGACGCCGGCCGTCAGCCGGTGGCCGACCCCGACCTCTCCGTGCCGTCCGTCCCCTCCCTGCCTCCCGCGACCTCGAAGCCGGCCGGCAAGGCAACCGAGCACACCGAGAACAGGGGCAAGTCGCAGAAGCCCCGCAAGCCGGAGAGCGGCGACAGCCGGACCGAACCGCAGGGCACCTCCTCTCCCACGGAACGCCCGGAGGACCGCGAGAGCGAGGACCCCGTCTGCCGGGTCGAGTACGACCTGGTCAACCAGTGGCCCGACGGCTTCCAGGCCACCGTCACCGTCACCACCAACGAGCCCCTCGACTCCTGGCGCGTCTCCTGGTCCTTCCGGGACGGCCAGCAGGTCGGCCAGATGTGGGACGCCTCCGTCTCCCAGAACGGCTCCCGCGTCACCGCCACCGCCGCCGACTACAACAAGTCGGTCCAGGCGGGCGACGACCTGGCCTTCGGCTTCCTCTCCTCCTGGCGCGGCAAGAACTCCCCGCCGTACGACTTCGAGCTCAATGGCGAGGACTGCGCGAAAACCGGTTGACGCGACTCCGCCGTGACGGGATACCGTGACGGCGGTTCACACGAGAAGCCCGAGAGAACCCGAAAGACCCAAGAGTCCAAGGACGAGGAGGTGTTGACCGATGGCTGTCACTGCGACGAGCGCTGCCCGCATCCAGTTCATCAAGTCCACCTCCATCTCCATGGCCACCGGCTGATCCGACCGACCGTCGGGCCGGGGGCCGACCTTGGAAAGGGTCACCCTTGACCTCCAGCTTTGCTTCATCCGTTTCCTCCGCGCTCGCTCCCTACGGCTGGGACGAGGCATGGGCGGCCGAGTTCGCCCCCTACGACACCGAAGGCCTGCTGCCCGGACGCGTGATCCGGGTCGACCGGGGCCAGTGCGATGTCGTCACCGCCGACGGCGTCCTGCGGGCCGACACCGCGTTCGTCACGCCGCACGACCCGATGCGGGTCGTCTGCACCGGCGACTGGGTCGCCGTCGAACCCGGCGGGAACCCGCGCTACGTCCGCACGTATCTGCCGCGCCGCACCGCGTTCGTCCGCTCCACCTCCTCCAAGCGGTCCGAGGGGCAGATCCTCGCGGCCAACGTCGATCACGCCATCGTCGCCGTGTCCCTCGCGGTCGAGCTCGACCTCGGCCGCGTCGAACGGTTCCTCGCGCTCGCCTGGGAGTCCGGGGCGCAGCCCGTCGTCGTCCTGTCCAAGGCCGACCTCGTGCCGGACGCCGTCACCCTCTCCCATCTCGTCCAGGACGTGGAGACCAGCGCGCCCGGCGTGCCGGTGGTGCCCGTCAGTTCGCTCGACGGGGACGGGCTCGACGTGCTCGCGGCGATCGTCGCCGGTGGTACGACGGTGCTGCTCGGGCAGTCCGGCGCGGGCAAGTCGACCCTCGCCAACGCGCTGCTCGGCGAGGACGTCATGACCGTCCAGGCCACCCGGGACGCCGATGGCAAGGGCCGGCACACCACCACGACCCGCAACCTGCTCGCACTGCCCGGCGGCGGTGTCCTGATCGACACCCCCGGACTGCGGGGCGTCGGACTCTGGGACGCCGAGACCGGCGTCGGGCAGGTGTTCTCCGAGATCGCGGAACTGGCCGAGCGGTGCCGCTTCCACGACTGCGCCCACGAGGCCGAGCCGGGCTGCGCGGTGCTGGCCGCCATCGAGAGCGGTGAGCTGCCGGAGCGGCGGCTGGACAGCTACCGCAAGCTCCTGCGCGAGAACCAGCGCATCGTCGCCAAGACGGACGCCCGGCTCCGGGCCGAGATCCGCAAGGACTGGAAGCGGAAGGGGGCGATCGGGCGGGCCGCGATGGAGGCCAAGCGCGGACCGCACTGGCGTTCGTAGCGGCTGGTGCTACGCGACCGAGGTGAGGTCCAGAGCCAGGGCCACCCGGTCGGCCGCCGTGAAGCCTGCGTCGTGCGCCACGACGTAGGCCTCATCGCCGAGTTCCTCCCGCACACGCAGCTCCGCGGACAGGTGCGCGGTGTGGAAGGGCAGCAGGCCGGTCAGGTCCACGCCCATGTCCCGGCGCAGCCCTTCGGCGGCACCGAGCAGCGTGGCCGCGGGGCCGGGCCGGGCGACTGCGGCCGTCGCCCACGCCAGGCTCTCCACGCCCCACACCGGCCCCCAGTTGTCGCCGACCTCCCGCTGCCGGGCCAGGGCGTCCCGCAGCCATGGCAGTGCCCGCACCGGGTCGCCGTACCGCAGCTCGGCGATCCCCGCACACCAGGTCGCCCAGCTCCTGGCCCATTCGGCGCCGGACGCCTCGGCCTCGGCGACGTACGTCTCGCGGATGGCCAGGGCGGTGTCGCGGGGGCCCAGGAAGGCGGCGGCCATGGCCCACATCATGGTGGCCATGTGGGTGTCCCCCGGTTGTCCGGCGGCCCGGAACGCCTCGCGGGCCCGGGCGAGCCGGTCGACGGCCGTGGTGTCGCCGTCGACGAGCAGCGCGCAGGCGCCCTCGACGAACCGGACCGCGGGGTGGGCTGTCGGGGCGGCTCCGGCCGGCCGGCACGCGTCCAGGAAGGTCCGGACGCCGGTCCGGTCGCCCTGGCAGAGGGCGACCCACGCCGTCATCGCGCGGGCGGCGACGTCCCGGTCCGGCCGGAGGGTGCCGTCCGCACGGGCGAGCAGCCGCTCCAGCCAGTGCCGGCCCTCCCCGAGGGTGCTGCTGAAGAACCAGCACCGGGTACGGCCCAGGTCGACCGCGATGTCCAGGCCCGTGCCGGTCAGGTCCGCGGCGGACGCGCACAGGTCGAGGGCCGACCGGATGTTGGGCAGGTCGAGACGGAGCCGGGTGAGCCAGTCCACCTCCCGCGGCCCGCACCACTCGGCGGCGGCCCTGGCCGCGAGGTCCCGGTAGTGGCATACGTGGCGCAGCCGGACCGCCGACACGTCACCGCGTTCGTCGAGCCGGTCCCGGCCGTACTGGCGGATCGTCTCCAGCAGCCGGTATCTGACCCGCGGTCCGGCATGACCGGCGTACACGATCGACTTGTCGACCAGCGCCGCCAGCAGATCACGGACGTCCCCGGGGGCGAGCGCCCCGCCCGTGCCGACCGCCTCGGCGGCGTCGAGGTCGAAGCTGCCGGTGAAGACGGAGAGCCGGCACCACAGCAGCCGCTCGGCCTCGGTGCACAGATCGTGACTCCAGTCGATGACCTGGCGCAGGGTGCGCCGCCGGTCGTCCGGGCCACCGCCCCGGGGCGCGGCCAGCAGCCGGAAGCGGTCGTCGAGCCGGTCCAGGATCTCCCCGGCGGCCAGGGTGTTCAGCCGTACGGCGGCCAGCTCGACGGCGAGCGGGATGCCGTCCAGGCGATGGCACAGCTCGGCCACGGCGGCGCGGTTCGCCTCCGTGACGCGGAAGCCGGGCGCCGAGGCCGCGGCCCGGTCGGCGAGCAGCCGCAGCGCCTCGCAGCCGGTGTCGTCGGCCCGCTCGGGCAGGGCGAGACCGGGGACCACGACGACGTGCTCGCCCGGGACCGCCAGCCGCTCCCGGCTGGTGGCCAGCACGGTCAGCTCCGGCGCCCACCGCAGCAGCCGCAGCACCAGGGCGCCGACCGGTTCCACCAGGTGCTCGCAGTTGTCCAGGACCAACAGCAGCCGTCGGTCGCGCAGATGCTCGGTCACCGCGTCGGCCACGGGCCGGCTGGAGTGGTTGCGCAGGCCCAGCGACTCCGCCACCGCCCGGTCCAGCAGGCCCGGATCGGTCAGCGGTGCCAGGTCCGCGAGCCACACCCCGTCCGTGAAGCCAGGGGCCGACCGGGTCGCGGCGCGCAGCGCCAGCCGGGTCTTACCGACCCCGCCGACACCGGTCAGGGTCACCATCCGGGCCCGCGTCAACAGGTCGGCGACATGGTCGAGTTCTCTCACGCGGCCGACGAACGATGTGGTCTCGGCGGGCAGCCGGCCCGCGGCCCGGTCCCGGCCGGGGAAGGCGGCGGGAGCATCGTCACCGGACAGCACCCGGCGGTGCGCGTCACGCAGCCCGGCCCCCGGGTCGACGCCCAGTTCCCGTGCCAGGGTGGCCGCCGCCTCCCGGTAGCAGTCGAGGGCCTCGCCCTGCCGTCCGCTCCGGTGCAGCGCCAGCATCCGCTGCTCGTGAAAGCGTTCACGCAACGGGTGTGCCCCGGCCAGAGCGCGCAGTTCGGACAGCACCCGCGCGTGCCGGCCCAGCGCCAGATCGGCGTCGATCCTCAGTTCCAGGGCGTCGAGCAGGGCCTCGCCCAGGGCGGGCAGCACCTCCCGCAGTGACTCGGCCGGCAGGTCGGGCAGCGGGTCGCCCCGCCAGAGCCGGACGGCCTCGTGCAGGGGGCCGGACGCCTCGGCCGGACGCCCCGCCTCCAGCGCCGTACGGCCGTGCCGGACCAGGGCCGTGAAGCGGTGCAGGTCCACGTCCTGCGGGGCCACGTCGAGCAGATAGCCCGACGGGCGGGTCAGGACAAGGTCGCGGCCGAGAGCGCGGCGCAGCCGCAGCACGTAGTTCTGCAGGGCGTTGGGGACACGGGCGGGCTGCCGATCGCCCCACACCCGGCGGGCGAGGCACTCCACCGGCACGGTCCGTCCGGCGTCCACCAGCAGCGCGGCCAGCAGGGCCCGCAGCCGCGCCGCGCCGAGTGGCACGGGCACTCCGTCCCGCCGGATCTCCAGCGGCCCCAGCACCATGAACTCGTAGCGTGCACCCATCGCGTTCATGATGCTACACAGGGTGACTCTCGTGAGGTGGTGTCGGTGAGAGCCGTACGTGACCGGGCCGAGAGCGGGCCGGGTGACGGTGGACGGGTCCATGACGATCCGACGACTCGACGTTCCGAGAGGAGAACACCGTGCACGACGATCCGTTCGACCTCGACGCGCGGCAGACCGGCGCGGGGGAGGGGCACGCTGCCGCCCTGACGAGCACGACCTTGCACCCGTGGGCGGGGGCCGCCGGGCAGCGGACCAGCCACACCATGCACCCGTGGTCGGGTGCCGCCGGGCAGCGGACCAGCCACACCATGCACCCGTGGTCGGGTGCCGCCGGGCAGCGGACCAGCCACACCATGCACCCGTGGTCCGGTGCTGCCGGGCAGCGGACCAGCGGCACCATGCACCCGTGGTCGGGTGTTGTCGGGCAGCGGACCAGCGGCACCCTGCACCCGTGGTCCGGCGCCGCCCGGCACGCGACCCAGCACGGCACGCAGCCGTTCCCGGCGCCGTGACCCGGAACGGCCCTTCGGAACCGGGTCGGACGCGGATGCCGTCCGACCCGGTCTTCACCCCTCTCGGTACCGCCCTGCTGCGCTCCCCCCTGCTCCCCGTCGACACGCTGCGGACACCGGCCACACCGGATCCGGCCGATGTGACGGACGCGACGGACGCGACGGACGAGGCCAAGGCGCTGCGCGCGGCCATCATGGAACTGACCGACGATCCACTGCTGTACGAGGCCCTGGCACTGTCCAGCCCGTCCCTCGGTCGGCGGCTGGAGTCCGTGCGGGCGGGCGGGGACGTGTCCTTGTCCGCGCTGCGCCGCACCTGGCGGGCGGTGCTGCGCTACCGCGTACGGATGGCCGGCCGGCCCACACCGTTCGGGCTGCTGGCGGGCGTCACACAGGCCCGGTTCGGGGAGACCGCGCGGGTGCGGCTCGGGCCGGCGCACGGCAAGTCGGTCCGCCCCGACGCCGAGTGGCTGGCCTCTCTGACGCAACGCTGGGAGCGGGACCCGGCGATCCTGGCCGGACTGCGCCTGTCGGCCAACGGCCTGTGCGTGCGGCGCGGCGACCGACTGGTCCTGCCCTACGCCCCTGCCGCGCCGGAAGCCGGGCCCGCGGAGGCGGAGGAACCCCGCGAGGTGTCGGTGCGCTGGACGACGGCCGTGGCGGCGGCCTATGGGCACGCCCGCCGGCCGGTGACCCATGCCGCTCTCACGGAACATCTCCGTGCCCGGCTGCCCGCCGCACCCGCCGGCGCGATCGAGAACCTGGTCACGGAACTCGTCACCCTCGGCTTCCTGCTGACGGACCTGTCGCCGCCGCCCGGAGCGGCGGATCCGCTGGCGCACGTGACCGACTGCCTGGCGGATGTCCCGGCCGCGAGGGGCGAGGCACGGCGGCTCGCGGGGGTGGCCGCCGCACTCGCCGACTACGCCGAACGCCCACCGGGCCGGGGGCTGCTCGCGCTGCGCACGGCCGAGGACCGCATGGACGCCCTGACCCAGCGCCCGTACCGCCTGGCCGTGGACACCGCGCTCGACGCGGACATCACCCTGCCGTACGCGGTCGCCGAGGAGGCACGGCGCGCGGCGGACCTGCTGTGGCGCCTCGGCCCTCCGGTCTCCGGGACGACACGTCCACTCGCCCCCTACCATCGCGACTTCCTCGAACGGTACGGCCTCGCACGGGCGGTACCGGTGCCCGAGCTCCTCGATCCGGTCGGCGGACTCGGCCCTCCGCTGCCGGACACGACGCCGCGTGCAGGTGCCCGGGACCGTGTGCTGACGGCCCTGGCCCAGGAGGCGACCGCGTCCGGTGCGCGCGAGATCGTCCTGGCCGACCGGGACCTGGACGCCCTCGGTGACGTCTCCGGTGCCCCTCCGCCCTCGGCCGAGCTGGTCTTCCAGCTCTTGGCGCCGTCCGAACAGGCGCTCAACGAGGGGAAGTTCACCCTTGTCGTGTCCGACCGGCTCACCGGCACCTGGCCGGCCGGCTCCCTCGCGGCACGGTTCGCCCGTCTGCTGCCCGAGGCGGGGCGGCCGTTCGCCGAGACCGCGCCCGCGGCGCTCGCCGGTGCCGCCTCGCCGAACGGTGCCGTCCTCCCGGTCCAGTTGGTCTTCCGCCCGGCCCTGTCCCGCGCCGGCAACGTCGTCCGCACACCCCGCTGGGTCGAACACACCGTGGCGACCGGCGTGTTCGGGGAGGGCTCGGAGCCGGGGCACCTCGCACTCGACGACCTGGCGGTGGTCGGCGAGCCGGACCGGCTGCGGCTGGTGTCCCTCCGGCACGACGGGCAGGAGGTCGCCGCGGGCACCTTCCACATGCTCGACACCAGGCTGCTGGCCCCCGCGCACGTAAGCCTGCTGCATCTGCTGAGCATCGACCACCTCCGGCCCCTGCTCGGCTGGGACTGGGGGACGGCACGGGACTGGCCCTGGCTGCCCGCCGTACGCCACGGCCGGACCGTGCTGTGCCGGTCCCGGTGGCTGGTCCGGGACGCCGATGTCCTGGACCACCGCACCGGGTTCACCGCCTGGTCGGAGGCGCTCGGGTCGTGGCGGCGCCGGCTGCGGGTGCCCGATGTGGTCGAGGCCGGCAGCGGTGACCGTCTGCTGCCGCTGGACCTCTCCCGTACGGCGGACGCCCGGCTGCTGCGCGAGGAACTGCGGCGCGACCCCGACACCCCGCTGCACGAGCGGCCCGACCTGACCGGAGACGGCACCGGCTGGCTCACCGGACCGCACGGCACCCACGCCGCCGAGATCTCCGTACCGTTGCTGCGCCGCGCGCCCTCCGCCGCCACCGCCACCCGGGCCGTCACCCGGCGTCCGCTCGTCCGCCGCGGCGACGACCCCGAGGGCGGCCTGCCGGGAGGCTCATGGCTGTACGCCAAGCTGTACTGCCCCGGCCCGCTCCAGGACACGGTCCTCGCCCGCCACCTGCCGGAGCTGCTGGACGCCCTGCCGCCCGAGGCGGACCGCTGGTTCTTCGCCCGGTACGCCGACCCGGACCCCCACCTGCGGCTGCGCCTGCACGGCGCCCCACGGACGCTGTACGGCGAGATCCTCCCGGCGCTCCACGACCTGGCGGCGGACCTGCGGCGGCACAGGCTCGTCGGCCGGCTGGCCCTGGACACCTATGACCCGGAGACGGAGCGGTACGGAGGCACCGCCCGGACCATGGAGGCGGCGGAACGGGTGTTCCACGCCGACAGCGCGGCGGCTCTCGCACACCTCCGCCTCCTCGACCACGCCCGGCCACCGGCCGACCGGCTGCCGCTCACGGCGGCCGGCCGGGCCCAGTTCGCCTGGCACCTCGTCCCGGGCACCCCGGCCGAGCGCGCCCGGCGCCTGCTCGCGGTCGCGCCCCGCGACGAACACCACCGTGCCTTCCGCGACCACCGTGCCCAGGCACTGCGGCTCGTCGACCCGTTCGGTGACTTCGCGGCCCTGCGCGAGGAGACCTGGGCGGCGCCGCTCCTGACCGCCTGGCAGACCCGCGCGGCCGCCGCCGGCAGCCTGCGCCGGTGCCTCGCCGAGACGCCCGCCGACGCCGACGCGGTACTGGCCTCCCTGCTCCACATGCACCACAACCGGCTGACCTCCGACCCCACACCCTGGTCCGAGGGCCGGGTGGCCGCCGTCGCCCGCGGTGCCGTGGAGGCCCACCTCGCCCGCCGCGAGGCGCGGCCCGCTCCATGACACGGCCCGGCACCCGAAGCGCCCTGTCCGATTTCCGCCAGCGACAGGCCGGACCACAGCGGAGACTGGACGTGTGAGAGACCAGGTAACGGACGAGGACACCAGGTACGAGGCCGTACGCAGCCGCGACGCCCGGTTCGACGGCGTGTTCTTCTTCGCCGTCGAGACGACCGGCATCTACTGCCGGCCGAGCTGCCCCGCGGTCACCCCGAAGCGGGCCAACGTACGGTTCTTCGCCACGGCCGCCGCCGCGCAGGGCTCGGGCTTCCGGGCCTGCCGGCGCTGCCGCCCGGACGCCGTGCCCGGCTCCGCCGAGTGGAACGTCCGCGCGGACGTGGTGGGCCGGGCCATGCGGCTGATCACCGACGGCGTGGTCGACCGGGAGGGCGTCGCCGGTCTCGCCGCACGGCTCGGCTACAGCGCACGGCAGGTGCAGCGGCAGCTCACCGCCGAACTCGGCGCCGGGCCGGTCGCGCTCGCCCGGGCCCAGCGCGCCCACACCGCGCGCGTGCTGCTCCAGACCACCGCGCTGCCGGTCACCGAGATCGGATTCGCCTCGGGCTTCGCCAGCGTCAGGCAGTTCAACGACACCATCCGGGCCGTCTACGCCTCCACCCCGAGCCGGCTGCGCGCCGCCGCCGTCCCGAAGGGCGGCCGGAACCGCCGTACGGCCACCCCGGACGCCGGCATCCCGCTCCGGCTCGCCCACCGCGGCCCCTACCAAACCGGACCCGTCTTCGACCTGCTGGAACGCGAGGCCGTACCCGGCGTCGAGGAGGTGAGCGGCCCGCCCGGCGCGCGCACCTACCGGCGCACACTCCGGCTCCCGTACGGCACCGGCATCGTCGCCGTCGACGAGCGCCCCGGCACCGCCCGCGCCGGGCTCGGCGCCCACCCCGGCGGCTGGCTCGACGCCCGGCTGCACCTCACCGACCCCCGCGACCTGACCACCGCCGTCCAGCGGCTGCGGCGGCTGTTCGACCTCGACGCCGACCCCTACGCCGTCGACGAGCGCCTCGCCGCCGACCCCCGGCTCGCGCCCCTGGTCGCCGCCCGGCCCGGGCTGCGCTCGCCGGGCACCGCCGACCCGGAGGAACTCGCGGTACGCGCGCTGACCGGCCCGACGGCGGCACAGCGGCTCGTACTGCGGTACGGCAAGGCGCTCGACGCCCCCTGCGGCAGCCTCACCCACCTCTTCCCCGAGCCGGCCGTCCTCGCCGCGGCCGAACCCGGCGGCACCCTCGGCGCGCTCACCGCCGCCCTCGCCGACCACGCCGTACGCCTCGACCCGGGCGCCGACCGGGACGACGCGCAGGACGCCCTGCGCGCCGTGCCCGGCCTGGACGCCCGTACCATCGCCGAGATCCGCACCCGCGCCCTCGGCGACCCGGACGTGGCCCCGCCCGGCCTCGACGTCCCCGACAGCTGGCGCCCCTGGCGCTCGTACGCCTTGAACCACCTGCGCGCAGCAGGGGAGTGGGAGTTGTGATGACCACGACGTACTGGACGACCGCGGACGGCCCGCTCGGGCCGCTGCTCCTCACCGCCGCCCCGACCGGCGAGCTGACCTCGCTGTCCGTGCCCGGGCAGAAGGGCGGACGCGTGGTCCTGGACGACTGGCGGCAGGACCCCGGGCCCTTCCGGGCGGCCGAGGAGCAGCTCGCCGCCTACTTCGCCGGGGAACTGAAGGAGTTCCGGCTGCCGTGGCGCACCGAGGGCACGGCCTTCCGGGAGAAGGTCTGGGCCGCGCTGGACGACATCCCCTACGGCTCGACCGCGACCTACGGCGAGATCGCCGCGCGGATCGGAGCGCCCAGGGCGGCCGTACGGGCCGTCGGCGGGGCGATCGGCGCCAATCCGCTGCTGGTCGTCCGGCCGTGCCATCGGGTGATCGGCGCCGACGGCACACTGACCGGGTACGCGGGCGGCCTGGACCGCAAGGTACGGCTGCTCACGCACGAGGGTGTGCTCTGAGCCCGCCTTCCCGGGGCGGTGTCAGCCCCAGAAGACCGCGCCGAGCCAGGCCGCCGCGATCAGCTGGCAGGTGAACAGTTCCGTCAGGATGCTGGAGCCGCCCGAGCGCATCACCTGACGCACGGCGGCGACCGCGTCGCCGTGGCGGCCGAGGCGGCGGCGTTCGTAGAGATAGATACCGGCCAGATATCCCGGGATCGCGCCGAGCACGGGCAGCAGGACGAAGCCGAGGGTGGAGCCGCCTCCGGCCCAGGCCAGCATGCGGCGGTTGGCGCCGCTCGCCCGGAGCCGCCGGGGCGGCAGGGCCCAGCGCACGCCCTGGGAGACGAACATCAGGACCGTGGCACCCACCAGGGTCCACCACGCGACGGGCTGGGGATCCTTCAGCGCCCACCACATGACCGCGGCCCACACCAGCAACGACCCGGGCACCGCGGGCAGCAGCACTCCGCACAGACCGAGCAGGATGACCAGCCCGACCAGCAGGAGGTCCCACACTCCCATCTGACCAGCCTGCCGGAATCCGTGAGAAGACGCAGGTCAGGAGCGTGGCCGTGGTCAGGACCCGCAGGTCAGCCGCCCGGGGCCCGCCATCCGCCCATATCGCATGGCCGTTCTAGGGATCACTCGCGCAGCCGTTTCACCGTGCCGGGACGGGCCGGTTTTTCCGGAAGCCCCGTTTTCATCCCGGCCGTGCGGTGGACAATTACGGGCATGAGCCAGCAGGGGGGAAGGCCCACCGGTCATGACGACGACTGGTGGAGGCAGTTGTACGACGACTCCACCGACGACACGGGCCCCGCACCCGCCCCGGATTCCCTGGACGACCGCTTCGCCTCGGCGGCGGGGGCGGTAGGGGACCCGGCGGACGAGCGGCCCGCCGCCGAGCCGGTGGTCCCGGCGCCCCGGGCAGGCGCCGCCGAGGTCACGGACACGCCGCGCCGCGCGCCCTGGGAGCCGCCGCCGGCCCGGCTCACGGACCCGGTGACCTTCCCGGCCGCCGCGAAGCCGCCGGGCCGGTCCGGGCAGGTACCGGACCGGCCCCCCACGGCCGACGCGACCTCACCGGCCGCGCAGGGCCCGACGGAGCCCTCCGCGGCGGCGGCCCCCACCTCGCCGCCCTCCGAGGTCCCACCCGCGTCCCCTCCACCCCTCCCCACCACCCCACCCTCCTGGCCCAGCCCGGAATTCCGCCCCGCCGAGCCCGCCTCTCCCGCTGCCGAGCCCAGCGGGACAGCCCTCCCCGCCCCGGTCGACCCACCGGCCCCGCCGCCCCGCTCCGCCGAACGTCCGCCGGCACCACCACGCCCAGCCGACGCACCGCCCGCGCCACCCCGCCCCGCCGACCCGGCGCTCGCCCCGCCTCGCCCGGCCGTCCCACCGCCTCCGCCGCATGCCCCCTCCGACCGACCCGCCCCCCGGATCGAGCGCCCCGCGCCCTCTCCCCGGCCCCGTGGGCACGTGGGGTCCGGGCCGCCCACCTACGACGCCGAACCCGTCGCGCTTCCGCCGGCCGACCCCGATGATCTCGATGACCTCGTCGCGGACACCGTGCTCGACGGGGCCCGGTACGGGGCCTGTACGTTGCGGGCCGTGTCCGTGCGGGGGGACTCCGCGCGGTACCGGGGCGAGCCGCGGCGCGACTCGTTGCTGACCGCGCGCTTCGGTACGGGCGAGCACGCGCTGCTGCTGGTGGCGATGGCGACCGGGGCCCGTGCCACGCCGGGGGCGCACCGGGCCGCCGCCGAGGCCTGTCACTGGATCGGGCGGGCCGTCGGGCGCAGTCATGCCCGGCTCGTCGCGGACATAAGGGACGGCCGGCGCGGCGACCTCAAGTCCGGACTGCACCGTCTCACCGACCGCAGCCTCGGCAAGCTCCGCGCCAGCGCCGCCGAACAGGGCGTCGACCCGGAGGAGTACGCCGCCGGCCTGCGCTGCCTCCTGCTGTCGGCCGATCCGGAGTGCCGTACGCGCGTCTTCTTCGGCGTCGGACCCGGCGGGCTGTTCCGGCTGCGGGACGGTGAGTGGCAGGACATCGAACCGCAGATCGCCGAGATCAAGGGCGAGCCCGTGATGGGGTTCGGGTCGCCGCCCTCCGAGACGCCCGAGGGCGACCGGTTCACCATGGACCTGGGGATCCCGACGCCGCCCAGCCCTTACGAACCGGCCCCCGAGCCACCCCGCGAACCCTTCCGCTTCCGTACCTCCGTCGCCCGCCCGGGTGACACGCTCCTGCTGTGCAGCGGCGGCCTCGCCGACCCGCTGCGCGGCGAACCCGAACTGGGCGACTACCTCGCCGAGCGGTGGTCCCGCCCCGACCCGCCCGGCCTCGCCGCGTTCCTCGCGGACTCCCAGGTGCGGGTCAAGGGCTACGCGGACGACCGTACGGCCGCCGCCGTGTGGGAGGCGTGAGCGCGCACCCTGTGACTTGATGGAACCCGGAGGGATCCCCGGAGACCGAAGGGGCACACGAGAACCATGGCCAAACAGAACGTCGCGGAACAGTTCGTCGACATCCTGACCCGCGCCGGAGTCAAACGCCTCTACGGAGTCGTCGGCGACAGCCTGAACCCGGTCGTCGACGCGGTCCGGCGCAACTCCGCCATCGACTGGATCCACGTCCGGCACGAGGAGACCGCCGCCTTCGCCGCGAGCGCCGAGGCCCAGATCACCGGCGGGCTCGCCGCCTGCGCCGGCTCCTGCGGCCCGGGCAACCTCCACCTCATCAACGGCCTGTACGACGCCCACCGCTCCATGGCGCCCGTCCTCGCCCTCGCCTCCCACATTCCCTCCAGCGAGATCGGCCTCAACTTCTTCCAGGAGACCCACCCCGACCGGCTGTTCGCCGAGTGCAGCCACTACAGCGAGCTGATCTCCAGCCCCCAGCAGATGCCCCGGCTGCTGCAGACCGCCATCCAGAACGCCGTCGGCCGCAGCGGCGTCAGCGTCGTCTCCCTGCCCGGCGACATCGCCGACGAGCCCGCCCCGGAGAAGGCCGCCGAGACGGCCCTCGTCACCTCCCGGCCGACGGTCCGCCCGGGTGACGAGGAGATCGCCCGGCTCGTGAAGATGATCGACGAGGCGGGCAAGGTCACCCTCTTCTGCGGAGCGGGCACCGCGGGCGCGCACGCCGAGGTCATGGAGTTCGCCGGGAAGGTCAAGTCCCCGGTGGGCCACGCCCTGCGCGGCAAGGAATGGATCCAGTACGACAATCCCTACGACGTGGGCATGAGCGGGCTCCTCGGCTACGGCGCCGCCTACGAGGCCACCCACGAGTGCGACCTGCTGATCCTGCTCGGCACCGACTTCCCCTACAACGCCTTCCTCCCCGACGACGTGAAGATCGTCCAGGTCGACGTCCGGCCCGAACACCTCGGCCGCCGTTCGAAGCTGGACCTCGCGGTGTGGGGCGACGTACGCGAGACGCTGCGCTGTCTGATCCCCCGGGTGAAGGAGAAGCGGAACCGCCGATTCCTCGACCGCATGCTGAAGAAGCACGCCGACGCTCTGGAGGGGGTGGTGAAGGCGTACACCCGCAAGGTGGAGAAGCACACGCCGGTCCACCCCGAGTACGTGGCGTCCGTCCTCGACGAAGTGGCCTCCGACGACGCCGTGTTCACCGTCGACACCGGCATGTGCAACGTCTGGGCCGCCCGCTACATCACGCCCAACGGCCGCCGCCGCGTCATCGGCTCCTTCTCCCACGGCTCGATGGCCAACGCGCTGCCCATGGCGATCGGCGCGCAGTTCACCGACCGCAAGCGGCAGGTCGTGTCGATGTCCGGTGACGGCGGGTTCTCCATGCTGATGGGCGACTTCCTGACGCTGGTGCAGTACGACCTCCCCGTCAAGGTCGTCCTCTTCAACAACTCCTCCCTCGGCATGGTCGAGTTGGAGATGCTGGTCGCCGGGCTGCCGTCCTACGGCACCGCCAACAAGAACCCCGACTTCGCCGCCGTCGCCCGGGCCTGCGGCGCGTACGGTGTGCGGGTCGAGAAGCCGAAGGAACTCGCGGGCGCCCTCAAGGACGCTTTCAAGCACAAGGGACCGGCCCTCGTCGACGTCGTCACCGACCCCAACGCGCTGTCCATCCCGCCGAAGATCAAGGCCGAGATGGTGACCGGCTTCGCCCTGTCCGCCTCCAAGATGGTGCTGGACGGCGGGGTCGGCCGGATGCTCCAGATGGCCCGCTCCAACCTGCGCAACGTGCCCCGGCCCTGAGCGCGGTCAGCTGTAGGGCCCCCACTGGCGTGCCGAGGTGTCGTACATGTACCGGGGCAGGCCCTTGATGCCGCTGGTGCGGAACGGGCGGCCGTCGTCGTCGATACGGACCGTGCCCTCGCGGCCCTGGGAGGACCAGTCCAGTTCGAGGTACCAGCGGCAGTCGCATGTCACGGTCCGTGCGGTGACCAGCAGCACCTCGGGGTCTTTGGCCGAGACGCGGTACGGCATGCGCACCGCCGGGATCGGCACGCCGGTGTCGCTCCCGGCGACCGCGCGGGCGATGGGGCGGTCCTTGTCCAGGTTCACGTCGAAGAAGCGCGGGGTGACCGCGCCGCCGCAGCCCTGGTCCATGGCGTAGGCGTTGCCCGGGGCGGGAGCCGCACGCCCCACCACGCGCACGCGCAGCGCGTTCAGCACGACGGCCGTGTCGGTCCGCCCCTGCACCGACAGCTCCACGAGCGTCTCGCCGCCGTGCACCGCGCCCTGCGTCGCCGCCCAGGTCCCGGCGTCCTGCGGGGCCGGGGGCGGAGGCACCTGCCCGGGCGGCTTGGCGATGACGTAGTCGTGACCGCAGCCGAGCTTCCAGGCCTGGGAGTCGGCGGTCCAGGTGAGGGGCGGGGCGGGCTTCTTCCCGCTGGGTGGCGGGGTGGTGGTCCGGGCAGAGGGGGCGGAGGAGGGCTTCTTCGTGCTCTTCGGGGTGGCGGAAGGCCGCTCGGTGGTGGGGGAGCCGCTCGGGGTGGGCGAGGTGCCGCTGCGGTCCGGTGCCTTGGCCTCCGTCGTGCCGGACGCGGTGGGTCCGGCCGTACGGGCACGGTCGGCGGCGGGGCGCCGTCCGTCCGGCAGCGCGGACAGACTCCCGAGCGTCGCGAGCAACGCACAGACGGCGGCCAGCCCGACCGCGACGCGCCTGCGGCGGTACCAGGGGAGGCGGGGGAGCGGGGCCGGATCCGGGTCGCCCGCTTCCTCCCCGGCAGGGACCGTCGCCGCCACCTCCTCCTCGGCAGGGGCCGCCTCCTCCACCACACTCGCCGTACGGGGCCGCCGGCGTGCCGCCACCGCCAGGAGCCAGCGGCGGTGGAGCTCCAGGCGTTCCTCCGGGGTCGCCCCGCAGAGCGCGGCGAAACGTTCCACGGGCGCGAAGTCGACCGGGACCGCCTCGCCCGCGCAATAGCGGTGCAGGGTCGAGGTGTTCATGGCCAGACGGCGGGCCAGCGCACCGTAACTGCGGTCCGTTCGGTCCTTCAGCGCCCTCAGCAGCGCCGCGAACTCACCGACGTCGTCGACGTCGTCCTGTGCCGACACCGTTCCCCCGTCCTCGTACGCTCCGACCGGCCCGGGACGGCATCCCAGGCACCCCTGTACCTGCACGTCAGAAGGGCTGGGATGGTTCCACCCCGGCCGATCGGCAGCGGGCTGTTGCGCCCGGCCGCTGTGACCGCTGATGCTCTTGGTGTCGCACCGGCCAGGCCCGGGCCGACCAGCCGGCCTCGCCGCGGCATCCACGTCCACGCACTCATCCACGGGGGAACACCCATGTCCATGCGCATCCGAACGAGCGCTCTCACCGCACTCACCGTCGCCGCCCTCGCGGCGGGCACGGTTCTCACGGCACCGGCGGCCGGCGCCGCGCCGAAGGCGGCCTCGCCCAAGTTCCTGTCGGCGTCCCAGCTGCCGCCGCACCCGACGTCGTCCTGGACCGCCGGGCCGGTCACCGAAGGGTTCCCGGAGGCACTCGGCTTCTGCGTGAGCACGGAGGGCGTGCCCAGCTACGACTACCGGCACCGGGAGTTCCGGACCGGCCTGGACACCGGCGCCGTGCAGCTGACCGTCGTGGCGGACACGGCCGCCCTGGCCAAGGCCCTGGCGAAGCACTACGACGACCTGATCCGCACCTGCGCCGACCGCATCGAGCAGAACGACCCCGACATCGAGGCCGAGGGCCGGGACTACGGCTCGCTGCCGGTCGAGGAGGGCGCCCGGGTCCGCGGACTGCACACCGAGACGTCCTGGGGCGCCACGGACATCTCGCTGCTGTCCGTCGGCCGGGACGGCCGGACCGTGACCGTCGTGCAGTGGGGGCAGCTGGGCGACTTCGGGGACGCCCCCGTGGCCGCCTTCAAGAAGACGACGACCACCGCCGTCAACAAGCTGTACTGACCGAGCCGCCACCGGAGAGAAGCAGGGCCGTCCTCCCGCCACGGGGGTGGGGAGGACGGCCCTGTTCCGGTCAAGGGCCCGGGGGAGACCGTCGTACTTCGGCCAACTTCACCGGACCGCCGCGCACCGGGGCCGGCTGCCCCACTCCTTCGTCGCGTACGCAAGGATCGGCAGCCGCCCCTCGGTACATCGGCCGATCTCCTGCGGTCACGATCCGCACGACGACATGTACCGGCTACCCTCTTGTCCCCCTCCCCGCATCCGCAGTACCGCTCAGCGGCCCGCAACCCGGCCCGCCGGTCCCGTCCGATTGGCCGAACACTCGGTCGTTGACGACTCGACATGACTGCCGCGTGTCCGATCGGGCATGGATCCCCGTGAACGTGTTCGAGGCAGGAGGGGAACCGACATCGGCGCGCGGGCGGGGGTCATGGAGAGGCAGGCACGAGGAGGCGGTCCCATAACGATCGGGGCCTTCTCGGCGAAGACGGCGGACGACAAGACCGACGACGACACGGAGCAGGTGCCCGTGCCTCAGCTGAGGCGCAGACTCGGGCGGGCGGACCTGCGGGCCGTGCCGGAAGCCCGCAGGGCCCTGCGGGAAATGCTCGGGCAGTGGGGGAGGACCGGGCGATCGGACGTAGCGGAACTGCTCACCAGCGAACTCGTCACCAACGCGATCGTCCACACCGATCGCGACGCGCTCCTGACGGCCACGGTCGGACCGCGTGGACTACGGGTGGAGGTACGGGACTTCGTGGCCCGCAGACCCCGGCTGCGCGTACCGATCGCCGACGACGGTACGAACGGCAGGGGCCTGTTCCTTGTGCAGTCCCTCGCGGACGCCTGGGGCGTCAGGCCGCACGGAGTGGGCAAGGCCGTCTGGTTCGAGCTGGAGGCCGAGGCGGCGTGAACGGGAAGGGGGCGCGGCCCGCAGGCCACGCCCCCTTCCCGGCTCGGTTCGGCCGGACTAACCGAACTGCTGCTCCAGGTCCTTGAGCTTGCGCTCCAGGGAGTCCAGACGCGGCAGTGCCATGGTGTCGTCCTCGGCGGTGAGGTCCACGGTCACCGGGTCAGCTCCTTTGCGAGCGGGCTGCAGGGAGGGACGCGAGCGGACGGGCAGCGGCTCCGGCGCGGATATGGCAGGCTCCGCGGTGACCTGCGAGGAGCCGCGCTCCACCTGCACCTCCAGCTGCCGGCCGCCCCCGCGTCCGAAGTGGCCGCGGTGGCCGCGGCTGATCGCCTTCAGCTGGGCCCGCTCCACGCGCTGCTGGTCGCGCCGCCGCTGCCGGGCCTCGTCCTTCTTGCGCTTGTCGTCGCGCACCTCGTCGACCGCCTCGTCGAGGCTGCGCACGCCCTCCAGGAGCATCAGCGACCAGGCGCTGTACGTCTCCCGGGGAGCCCGCAGCCAGCGGACGATACGGATCTGCGGCAGCGGGCGCGGCACCAGGCCCTGCTCCCGCAGGGCGGCGCGGCGGGTCTGCTTCAGCGCGCGGTCGAAGAGCACCGCCGCCGACAGGGACATGCCGGCGAAGAAATGAGGGGCGCCCGCGTGGCCGATGCCCCTGGGCGCGTGCACCCAGTTGAACCAGGCCGCGGCGAAGGCGAACGTCCAGACCAGTATCCGGGAGCCGAGCGCCGCGTCACCGTGACTGGCCTCGCGCACCGCCAGCACGGAGCAGAACATCGCGGCGCCGTCCAGGCCGAACGGGACGAGGTACTGCCAGCCGCCGCTGAGGCCGAGGTTCTGCTCGCCGAAGCCGACCAAGCCGTGGAAGGAGAGCGCGGCGGCCACGGCCGCGCAGCAGAAGAGGAGGACGTAGGAGACGGTGCCGTAGAGGGCCTCCTTGCGTCTGCGGCGTTCTTCGCTGCGCTCCCAGGAATCGTCCGCGCTCGTGTCCTTGACCGAGGAGCGCTTGCCGCGCGCGAGAACCGCTATCGCCGCCAGCATGCCCAGGAGAAGCACGGCGCCCGGAAGCAGCCAGTTCAGCGATATGTCGGTCAGTTTCATCTGGGGGTCCCTTGCATTGGGATAGGGCGTAACGCCCGCCATAGTGGCCCAATCCCGACGTCCCTCAGGGGGTTTCGGGGCAAGAGGCCGCCAAGGAAGTGCAAGGGAATGTTCAGGGCGGCGTTCTGCTCGAACTGCCGCGTGAGGGGCGGGAGTTGAGTTCGAACAAGACTACCCGTACGGGTGGTTCCCCGGAAAGTTGCTGCGCGTTTTGGCGATGATCCTACGGGAGGAGCCGGCTCTTTCTGAGGGTGTCTCAACTGGCGGTGGCCAGCAGCTTGGTGACCCGGTCGGCGTCGCAAGTGCGCGGGCAGGTGGCGCAGGTGTCCTGCGGGCGCAGCGTGTAGAACATGCAGCAGCTCGCGCGGTCCCGGGTGCGCAGCGCCTCGCCGCCGGGGCCGGTCAGCTCCCGGAACGCCGCCGTGCCCACGTACGGCTTGGTCGCGCCGGGCAGGAGCAGCTCCAGCTCGCGCGTCGCGCGCCGTTCCTCGATCTCGCCGAACAGCTGGGCGATGTACCAGAGCCCCTCGACGATCTCGTCGGTCGCCATGCCCCACAGGGCCCGGCCGCGACGCCGCATCCGGGGTCCGAAACCGGTCAGGACCGGCTCCAGGTGCTCGGCGACCGCCGACCGCACCTCGGCCCGCAGCGCCTCCTCGTCGGGGACGACCCGGGCGCCGGGCAGCGTGGCGGCCTCGTCGCCGGGCAGGCACGCGAAGCCGGCCGGGCGGACGGCCATCCGCCCGATGGGGTGGCCGGGGGCGGTGCGGTCGTACGAGACGTGCGTCACCGGGTAGCGGGGCACACGGCGGTTCAGGAACCAGGGGACGGTGATCAGGAGGCAGGCGGGCCAGGCGTAGCGGTGCAGGCCGAAGCTGGCGACGACGTCGGGGCGGGCCCGCAGGCCGTAGTCCCGCTGTACCTGGTCCTCGTCCCAGGACAGGAAGGCGTCGAGTGCGGGGCCGGCGGCCGCGAGGTCGGTGGCCGTGACCCAGGCGCCACCCTGCGGGGTGGCGTCCCCGGGGGTCAGTTCGGTGACGGCGAGCCCCGGGAGGACCTCGGCCAGACGGGCGTAGGCGCCGGAGACTGCCGAAAGGGGCTCGGGCATGCGATCACCGATCTACTCAGAGGTAAGCCTAACCTAACTCAAGATCCCTGGGATTTGAACTGGCGCTCGAGACGCTTATGGTGCTTGACGGGCAAGTGACAACCCGCCGTAATGACCCCAAGTAGGGATACGTCCGGAGGAGGACCCTTGAAGCAGGGCGCGCAGGGCTCCGCCGGGACGGAGGAGCCGTGGTCTGCTGTGCCGGCCGGGCAGGCCCGGGTGCCGCGACAGGCCGGGGCTGCCGGGGCCGATGGGGCTCGGGCCGACGGGGCGGTGCGCGGTGAGCACACGCATGGTGAGCCGGCCCTCCCGCGGTCCAGGGCCGTCATCCAGCGGTCCTCCGTGCGCGGGCAGATCGTGGACGCGCTGCGGGCCGCGCTGGTGGCCGGGGATCTGAGGCCCGGTGAGGTGTACTCGGCGCCGGTGCTGGGCGAGCGGTTCGGGGTGTCGGCGACGCCGGTGCGGGAGGCCATGCAGCAGCTGGCCATCGAGGGTGCCGTCGAGGTCGTGCCGAACCGTGGATTCCGGGTGGTCGAGCGGGGGGCGCGGGAGCTGGCGGAACTGGCCGAGATCCGGTCCCTGATCGAGGTCCCGGTGATGCTGAAGCTGGCCCGTACCGTTCCCGCCGAGCGCTGGGCCGGGCTGCGCCCTCTCGCCGAGGCGACGGTCCGCGCGGCGTCCTCCGGCTGCCGAGCGACCTACGCGGATTCCGACCGGGTGTTCCACCGGGCCGTGCTGTCCCTCTCCGGCAACGAGCAGCTGGTCCAGATCGCGGAGGACCTGCACCGGCGGGCGCAGTGGCCGCTGGTCGGGGGCGGGCCGAGTGGCCGGGGGCGGGCCGAACTGGTGGCGGACGCGCATGAGCACACGGCGTTGCTGGACGCGTTGGTCGCCCGGGACCTGGACGTGGTGCGGGTACTGGTGGGGGAGCACTTCACGGGCGCGGGCTGAGGGGGCCGGCGCAGCGGCACCCCGCCGCGCCGGGCCGCGGACCCGCCCGGGCCTCGGCTACGACGCCGAGTACCCCGTCACGAGCTCACGCCGTCGCCGCCGGTGGCAGCGGGGCCAACTGCCGGGCCAGCCAGGTCGGTACGCCCCCGAGGAGCCGGAACAGCCGCCGGGCCTCCTCCCGTAGCCGGGACGCCTCCGGCTCGGTCTCCGTGTCGGCAAGGGACACCAGCGCGGGCGCCGTACCGACGAGATACCCCAGCTCCTCCCGGATCCGCAGCGACTCCGCGAAGCCGTGGCGGGCCTCCGCCAACTCCCCGTCCCGCAGGGCGAGTCCGGCCAGATGGCGCCATGTGAACGACAGCAGCAGCGGATTGTCATGCGCCGTGGCCCCCGCGTGCGCACGGCGGTACGCCGCCCGCGCCGCCTGCGGGGCACTCGTCAGGTTCTCCGCCAGCAGACCGCGACGGAAGTCCAGCAGGGCCCGCTGCGACGCCCCCGGAGGGATCAGCGCGGCCGCCCGCCCCAGCGCGGCCCGCGCCTCGTCGGCCCGGTCCCGCACCACGAGCAGCGTCGAGGCGTAGGCCAAGTAACCGCGTTCACAAGCGGCCGCGCCCCGCTCGTCGTCGGTGTGGGCCAGCGCCTCGGCCGTGCGCAGCGCGTCCTCGGCCTCCTCCCAGCCCCGCTCGGTGTACAGACACCG
The DNA here is from genome assembly GCF_055589465.1 of Streptomyces sp. NPDC041940. Taxonomy (NCBI): domain Bacteria; kingdom Bacillati; phylum Actinomycetota; class Actinomycetes; order Kitasatosporales; family Streptomycetaceae; genus Streptomyces; species Streptomyces sp. NPDC041940. Next base: position 121,883 of record NZ_JBVJBP010000008.1, on the reverse strand, counting down.
TTCCACCAGCAACGACGCGCGTTGGAGCGCCGCCGCGGGTGTGTCCGGCAGCAGCAGGGCGGCCGCGTCGGCCCAGCACCCGCGTGAGCGCAGCCGCCATACCGCGGTCTGGAGGGGATCGTCACCAGAGGTCGTTCCGTTACCAGACATGGCGGTATGCGCCACGTTGCCCTCCCCGAGCACGCCATCGAGCTGTTGAGTGGTGGCGGCATCTCAGCACGAATCGCGGGGCCGGGCCAAGGGGGTGGGTGAAGGATTTCACAAAGTCGTGGGACTCAGGGGCGTCCCATGTTTGGCACGGGACACCCCTTGTCTCAGCTCATGCGCAGGGCCAGGAAGAAATCCAGCTTGTCCTCGAGGCGCGACAGGTCCCGTCCCGTCAACTGCTCGATCCGTCCGACCCGGTAGCGCAGCGTGTTGACGTGCAGGTGGAGGCGGCCGGCGCAGCGGGTCCAGGAGCCGTCGCAGTCCAGGAACGCCTCCAGGGTGGGAATCAGCTCGGCCCGGTGGCGGCGGTCGTAGTCCCGGAGGGGGTCCAGGAGGCGGGCCGTGAAGGCGCGGCGGACGTCGTCAGGGACGAAGGGGAGCAGGAGGACGTGCGAGGCCAGTTCCTGGTGGCCCGCCGCGCAGACCCGGCCCGGGCGGGCCGCCGCGACCCGACGGGCGTGGCGGGCCTCCTCCAGTGCGCCGCGCAGCCCCTCCGCCGAGTGCACGGCCGCGCTGACGCCGAGGGTGAGGTGGCCGTCGCCGTCGAGACCCGCCGTGAGGGGGTCCCGTACGGATTCCAGGAGTACGTCCGCGAGGACGCCGGTCTCGGAGCCGTCGTGCTCCGCGGCGACGGCGGGCAGGGGGACCAGGGCGATGGCCTCGTCGCCGGTGTGGGCCACGGCGATGCGGTCGGAGTGCTCCGGGCCCGACGACAGCGGGTCGACGAGGATCTCCTCCAGCAGCGCCTGCGCCACCGGGCCGCACTCGATCTCGTCCCCGTCCCAGTCGACGCGGGCCACGACCACCTGCCAGTGCGGCGCGGCCCCGAGGCCGGGCAGCAGCACCGGCGCGGCCACGCGCAGGCGGGCGGCGATCTCGGCGGGGGCCGCGCCCGCCTGGACCAGTTCCAGCACCTCCTGGGCGAGACGGCGGCGGACCGTGCGGGCCGCGTCGCGGCGGTCCCGCTCGACCGCGATCAGCTGGGTGACGCCGTGCAGCAGGTCGAGCCGCTCCTCGGCCCAGTCCCCGGCGTCGGCCTCGACGGCCAGCAGCCAGTCGGACAGCAGGGTCTCGCGGGCATCGCGGGCGGTCTGCGCGGAGCGGCCCGTCGAGCGGATCGGGAACAGGGAGTAGGTGGTGCCGCCCAGGACGACGCGGTGCGGGGCGCGGCGGCCCGTGCGGGTGGCGGTCAGGTGTTCCGCCGCAAGGTGCCCGCAGGTCTCGGCGGGCAGGGCGGAGGGGCCGGCGGCCTTCGAGCCCGCGATCAGCCGGCCGGTGGGGGCGAGGACCCAGGCCCGCAGGTCCAGGTCCGAGCCGAGCAGGTCGAGGACCACGTCCGGGCCGCCGCCCGCCGGGCCCGAGGTCATCATCCGGCGGTGGCGGTCGACCACCGCCGCGAGGTCTCCGGCGCGCTCGCCGGAGACCTGCCGTACGACGTGCTCGGTGATCGTCGCGAACGCCACCGACTCGTGCACCGCGAAGAGGGGCAGACGGTGCCGGGCGCAGGCCGTGACCAGGTCGGCCGGGACGTCTCCGAGCTCGGCCTCGCCCGCGGCGAGGGCCGTCACGCCCTGCTGCACCAGGATCCGCACGAAGGGCTCCGAGTCCTCGGCGTCATGGCGCCAGGCCAGGCCCGTGAGCACCAGTTCGCCGCCCGAGAGGTAGCGGCTGGGGTCGCGCAGGTCGGTGGTCATCACGCCGCGCACCGTGCGGTCCAGCTCTTCCTCGCCGCCGAGCAGCTTGAGGCCCAGCGCGTCGGTGTCCAGCAGTGCGCGCAGCCGCATTCTCGTCGCCGCCGTTCTTTGTCTCGAAATCAAACCCCTGCCCCGGCTGTGTTCCAGGTCACGCGGCTGTGTCGCGCGTTTCCACAGGAGAACGAGGAGGTTTCTGATGCCCTCCGTTCATACGAATCTACAAGATGCCTGTCCTGGCCAGCCAACTCCTTCATGGTTTCCGTGACTGACCCCGTCGGAGTACCGCGCTGTGTACTGAGGCCACTACGCGTAAACAGCACATGAACGAGCCGGGACCGCCGCACACGGATTGGCTCAATCTGAACGCCCCACGAGAAGCACGAGAAGACGGAGAAGAGAGCCGGTCATGGACTTCCTTCGCCCCGCCAGCTGGGAGGAGGCGCTCGCCGCGAAGGCCGAGCACCCCACAGCTGTGCCGATTGCGGGTGGCACCGACGTGATGGTCGAGATCAACTTCGACCACCGCCGGCCCGAGTACCTCATGGACCTGAACCGCGTCGGCGATCTCTCCGAGTGGGAGGTCGGCGAGGAGAGCGTACGGCTGGGCGCCTCCGTGCCGTACACGAAGATCATGGAGAACCTGCGCGCCGAACTGCCGGGCCTCGCCCTCGCCTCGCACACGGTCGCCTCCCCGCAGATCCGCAACCGCGGCGGCGTCGGCGGCAACCTCGGCACCGCCTCCCCGGCCGGCGACGCCCACCCCGCCCTGCTCGCGGCGGGTGCCGAGGTGGAGGTCGAGTCGGTGCGCGGGTCGCGCCGGATCCCGATCGACGCGTTCTACACGGGCGTGAAGCGCAACGCGCTGGCGGCCGATGAGCTGATCCGGGCCGTGCACGTGAAGAAGGCCGACGGGCCGCAGCAGTTCTCCAAGGTGGGGACCAGGAACGCCATGGTCATCGCCGTCTGTGCCTTCGGGCTCGCGCTGCACCCCGAGACGCGGACCGTGCGGACGGGGATCGGTTCGGCCGCCCCGACGCCCATTCGGGCCAAGGCCGCCGAGGAGTTCCTGAACGCCGCTCTGGAGGAGGGCGGCTTCTGGGACAACGGGAAGATCGTCACCCCGTCGGTCGCCAAGCAGTTCGCGGACCTGTGCTCCGCCGCCTGCAACCCCATCGACGACGTCCGGGGCACCGCGAGCTACCGCCGCCACGCGGTCGGCGTCATGGCCCGCCGCACGCTGACCTGGACCTGGGAGTCCTACCGCGGCGCCCGCCGCCTGACGGAGGGAGCTGCGTAATGCGCGTCAACTTCACGGTCAACGGCCGTCCGCAGGAAGCCGACGACGTCTGGGAGGGCGAGTCCCTGCTGTACGTGCTGCGGGAGCGCATGGGCCTTCCCGGGTCGAAGAACGCCTGCGAGCAGGGCGAGTGCGGCTCCTGCACGGTCCGGCTCGACGGGGTGCCGGTGTGCTCGTGCCTGGTGGCCGCCGGGCAGGCGGAGGGCCGCGAGGTCGTCACCGTCGAGGGGCTCGCGGACTTCGCCCGGCAGCGGGCGGAGAGCGGCTGCGCGACGGGGGCCTGCGGCACGTCGTTGCGCAGCGCCCAGGAGTGGCAGGCCAAGGGCACCGACTCGCAGACCGGCGAGGGCACCGAACTCTCCCCGATCCAGCAGGCGTTCATCGATGCCGGCGCCGTCCAGTGCGGCTTCTGCACCCCCGGACTGCTGGTCGCCGCCGACGAGATGCTGGAGCGGAACCCCGACCCGAGCGACGCGGACATCCGCGAGGCGCTGTCGGGCAACCTCTGCCGCTGCACCGGCTACGAGAAGATCATGGACGCGGTCCGCCTGGCGGCCGCCCGGCAGGGAGAGGCGGTCTGAGCATGCCCACCAACGGCGCACCCACGAAGATCACCCAGGGCTCCCGGACCAAGGGCGGCATCGGCGAGTCCACGCTCCGCCCGGACGGCACCCTCAAGGTCACCGGCGAGTTCGCGTACTCGTCCGACATGTGGCACGAGGACATGCTGTGGGGGCAGATCCTGCGGTCTACCGTCGCGCACGCCGAGATCGTGTCCATCGACACGAGCGAGGCACTGGCCCTGCCGGGCGTCCACGCCGTGCTCACGTACGACGACCTGCCCACCGAGGTGAAGAACTACGGCCTGGAGATCCAGGACACCCCGGTCCTCGCCCACGGCAAGGTCCGCCATCACGGAGAGCCGGTCGCGATCGTCGCCGCCGACCATCCCGAGACGGCCCGCCGCGCCGCCGCGAAGATCAAGGTCGACTACCGCGAACTGCCCGTCATCACCGACGAGGCGTCCGCGACCGCGCCGGACGCGATCCTCGTCCACGAGGGCCGCGACGACCACCACGCCGGGCACGTCCCGCACCCGAACATCGTCCACCGCCAGCCGATCATCCGCGGTGACGTCGACGCCGCACGGCGGCGGGCCGATGTCATCGTCGAGGGCGAGTACACCTTCGGCATGCAGGACCAGGCCTTCCTCGGCCCCGAGTCCGGCCTCGCCGTCCCCGAGGAGGACGGCGGCGTCCACCTCTACATCGCCACCCAGTGGCTGCACAGCGATCTGCGCCAGATCGCGCCCGTGCTCGGCCTGCCCGAGGACAAGGTGCGCATGACGCTGTCCGGCGTCGGCGGCGCGTTCGGCGGCCGCGAGGACCTCTCGATGCAGATCCACGCCTGCCTGCTGGCGCTGCGCACGGGCAAGCCCGTCAAGATCGTCTACAACCGTTTCGAGTCCTTCTTCGGGCACGTCCACCGCCACCCGGCGAAGCTGTACTACGAGCACGGTGCCACGCGCGACGGCAAGCTCACCCACATGAAGTGCCGGATCGTCCTGGACGGCGGCGCCTACGCCTCCGCCTCCCCGGCGGTCGTCGGCAACGCCTCCTCGCTGTCCGTCGGCCCGTACGTGATCGAGGACGTGGACATCGAGGCCGTCGCCCTCTACAGCAACAACCCGCCCTGCGGCGCCATGCGCGGCTTCGGCGCGGTCCAGGCGTGCTTCGCCTACGAGGCGCAGATGGACAAGGTGGCGAAGAAGCTCGGCATGGACCCGGTGGAGTTCCGGCAGCTCAACGCCATGGAGCAGGGCACGCTCCTGCCGACGGGGCAGCCCGTCGACTCCCCGGCCCCGGTCGCCGAACTCCTGCGCCGCGTCAAGGCGATGCCGATGCCGCCGGAGCGCCAGTGGGAGTCCAGCGAGGGCGCCGACGTACGGCAGCTGCCGGGCGGCCTGTCCAACACGACGCACGGGGAAGGCGTCGTACGCGGTGTCGGCTACGCGGTCGGCATCAAGAACGTGGGCTTCTCCGAGGGGTTCGACGACTACTCGACCGCGAAGGTGCGGATGGAGGTCGTGGGCGGTGAGCCGGTCGTCACGGTCCACACGGCCATGGCCGAGGTCGGGCAGGGCGGTGTCACCGTGCACGCGCAGATCGCCCGGACCGAGCTGGGCGTCACGCAGGTGACCATCGATCCGGCCGACACCCGGGTGGGCAGCGCCGGTTCGACCTCCGCCTCCCGGCAGACGTACGTCACCGGCGGCGCCGTGAAGAACGCCTGCGAGCTCGTCCGCGAGAAGGTCCTGGAGATCGGGCGCCGCAAGTTCGGGTCGTACCACCCGGCCTGGGCCACGGCCGAGCTGCTGCTGGAGGGCGGCAAGGTCGTCACGGACGGCGGCGAGGTCCTCGGCGACCTGGCCGACGTCCTGGAGGGCGAGACCGTCGAGGTCGAGGAGGAGTGGCGGCACCGGCCGACCGAACCCTTCGACCTGCGCACCGGGCAGGGCAACGGGCATGTGCAGTACTCGTTCGCCGCCCACCGTGCCGTCGTCGAGGTCGACACCGAACTCGGGCTGGTGAAGGTCATCGAGCTGGGCTGTGCCCAGGACGTCGGCAAGGCGCTCAACCCGCTGTCCGTGCTCGGCCAGATCCAGGGCGGCACGACACAGGGCCTGGGCGTGGCCGTCATGGAGGAGATCGTCGTCGACCCGAAGACGGCGAAGGTCAAGAACCCCTCCTTCACCGACTACCTGATCCCGACCATCCTCGACACCCCGACCATCCCGGTCGACGTCCTCGAACTCGCCGACGAGCACGCCCCGTACGGGCTGCGCGGCATCGGCGAAGCACCCACCCTGTCGTCGACGCCGGCGGTCCTCGCGGCCATCCGGAACGCGACCGGGCTCGAGCTGAACCGGACTCCGGTACGGCCCGAGCACCTCACGGGTACGTCACTCTCCCAGGCCTGAGCAGGAGAGTTCCGTCCGGGGGACAGCTCCCCCTGTCTCCCGGACCCCCTTCGTTCGTCTCGGGCCGTCCCCCGGGTCGTGCATCCCAACCCCCTATGAAACTTGGGAGTAGGCCCACATGACCCAGCAGTCAGTAGAGCCGAGAACCACAGCCGACGACGCGGGCGAAGGCACCCGCGTCCCGGCCGGACGGTCCTGGCTCGACCGGTACTTCCACATATCCCACAGAGGATCGACGGTCGCGCGTGAGGTGCGCGGCGGTGTCACGACCTTCATGGCGATGGCGTACATCCTCCTGCTCAACCCCCTGATCCTGTCCGGCAAGGACGCGGCGGGGGACACCCTCGCGCAGCAGGGCCTGATCACCGCGACCGCGTTCGCGGCGGCCCTCACCACGCTGCTGATGGGGTTCGTCGGCAAGGTGCCGCTCGCCCTCGCCGCGGGCCTGTCCGTCTCCGGAGTCCTCGCCTCCCAGGTCGCGCCCGAGATGACCTGGCCGCAGGCGATGGGCATGTGCGTGATGTACGGCGTGATCATCATGCTGCTGGTCGTCACCGGCCTGCGCGAGATGATCATGAACGCGATCCCGCTCGCGCTCAAGCACGCCATCACCATGGGCATCGGCCTGTTCATCGCCCTCATCGGCTTCTACAAGTCCGGCTTCGTGCACCAGGGCAAGGCTACTCCCGTCACGCTCGGCCCGGCGGGTGAACTGGCCGGCTGGCCGGTCCTGCTCTTCGCCGGCACCCTGCTGCTGATCTTCATGCTCCAGGCCCGGAACATCCCGGGCGCCATCCTCATCGGCATCGTCGGCGGCACGATCGTGGCCGCGGTCCTGAACGCGGCCGGCGTCATCGACCCCAGGCAGTGGCAGGGCGGCGCACCCGAACTGCACGGCAGCGCGGTGTCCATGCCCGACTTCTCGCTCTTCGGGGACGTGGAGTTCGGCGGCTGGGGCGAGGTCGGCGCGATGACGGTGGGGATGATCGTCTTCACCCTCGTCCTCGCCGGGTTCTTCGACGCGATGGCGACCATCATCGGCGTCGGCACCGAGGCCAAGCTCGCCGACGACAAGGGCCGGATGCCGGGCCTGTCCAAGGCGCTGTTCATCGACGGGGCCGGCGGCGCGATCGGAGGCGTGGCCGGCGGCTCGGGCCAGACGGTGTTCATCGAGTCGGCGACGGGTGTCGGGGAGGGGGCGCGCACGGGCCTCGCCTCGGTCGTCACCGGAGCCTTCTTCGCGGCCTGTCTGTTCTTCACGCCGCTCACCGCGATCGTGCCGCAGGAGGTCGCGTCCGCCGCCCTCGTCGTCATCGGCGCGATGATGCTGATGAACGCCCGGCACGTGGACTGGGCCGACCGGGCCACCGCTGTCCCGGTGTTCCTGACGGTCGTCCTGATGCCGTTCACGTACACCATCACCACCGGTGTCGCCGCGGGCGTCATCTCCTACGCCGCCATCAAGACCGCCCAGGGCAAATGGCGCGAGATCGGCGCCTTCATGTGGATCCTGACGGCGGTGTTCCTCGTGTACTTCGCCCTCAACCCGATCGAGAGCTGGCTCGGCGTCCACTGACGCCCGGCGCACCAGCCCCGCAGCCTTAAGGAGACCGAGACAGATGCTGGACATCGCCGAGGAGCTGAACCGGTGGGTCGGGCAGGGCCGTGACTTCGCCGTGGCCACCGTGGTGGCCGTCGGCGGCAGCGCGCCCCGGCAGCCCGGCGCCGCGCTCGCGGTGGACGCCGAGGGCACGGCGATCGGCTCGGTCTCCGGCGGCTGCGTGGAGGGCGCGGTCTACGAACTGTGCGCACAGGCACTGCGGGACGGCGAGACCGTCCTGGAGCGCTTCGGCTACAGCGACGACGACGCCTTCGCCGTGGGCCTGACCTGCGGCGGCGTCATCGACATCCTGGTCACCCCGGTACGGGCCGCCGATCCGGTCCGGCCGGTGGTCGCCGCCGCGCTCACTGCCGCCGCCCAAGGGGAGGCGGCGGCGGTGGCGCGGATCGTGTCGGGCCCGCCCGAACTGACGGGCCGGGCCCTGCTGGTCCGCCCCGACGGTTCCCGCGACGGCGGCTTCGGCGCCCATCCGGAACTGGACCGTACGGTCGCCGCCGAGGCGGGCGCCTTCCTGGACACCGGCCGCACCGGCACCCTGGAGATCGGAGAGCGGGGCTCACGCTGCGGAGCACCGCTCACGGTCCTGGTCGAGTCCTCGGTCCCGGCGCCCCGCATGATCGTCTTCGGCGCGATCGACTTCGCGTCGGCACTGGTCCGCATGGGCAAGTTCCTCGGCTACCACGTCACGGTGTGCGACGCACGGCCCGTCTTCGCGACCCGGACGCGTTTCCCGGAGGCCGACGAGATCGTCGTCGACTGGCCCCACCGCTACCTGGAGGGCACCGACACCGACGCCCGCACCGTCCTGTGCGTGCTGACCCACGACGCCAAGTTCGACGTGCCCCTGCTGAAGCTGGCGCTGCGCCTGCCGGTGGCGTACGTCGGTGCCATGGGCTCCCGGCGCACCCACCTGGACCGCAACGCCCGGCTGCGGGAAGTCGGCGTCACCGAGCTGGAGTTGAGCCGACTGCACTCGCCGATCGGCCTGGACCTCGGGGCCCGTACGCCCGAGGAGACGGCCCTGTCCATCGCGTCCGAGATCGTCGCCGGCCGGCGCGGAGGCAGCGGGGTGTCACTCACCGGGGCCCACACGCCGATCCACCACGAGCCGCGGCCGGGGGCGATGGGGCGGATCGGGTCCGTGGCCTGAGGCGCTCCGGAGACCGGCCCGGTGTTCCCGGCGCCCGTCACGCCCGTCTCAGCAGGCGGTTCAGCGCACGGCCGAACACATACCGCGCCGAACTCCCCACCAAGCCGTCGCAGAACGACGGCAGCAGCCGGATCCGGATCTCCTCCCGCCACACCACGCGGGCACGGCCGCCGGGCCCCGGCCGGACCTCCAGCTCCGCCCAGCCCAGCACCACCCGGCCCCGCTTCTCCAGACGGCACATCCCCGGGGCCCCGTCCTCCGGGGGCTCCCACACCGTGACCTCCATCGGGTCGTCGAAGGACAGCGGTCCGACGCCCGTGCGGGCCATGACGACAGTGCCGACGCGGGTCGGCCCGGCCGGGACCGGCCCGACCCTCGTCAAGGGCACCCCGTCCCCGTGCCGCCGCCACTGCGTGATCCGCCGCCACGCCTCGTCGAGGGGGAGCGGGACCGTCCGTTCGAGCAGGATGTTCGCCACGTCCCGATCGTAGGGAACCCATGCCGTCCAGCGGCCCGCTCGGGTACGGCTCACCCACTCGGCCCATACCGGACCCCGGGCCGCACAGGGCGGGTGCACGCGCGGTTTCTAGGGGCCGGAAAGTCTCCCGACGGGCCTGACCTGGTGTTTGAGAAGGCCGCACCGTGTTTGAGAAGGCCGCACCGCGGCACTCGCCAGCACCGAAGGCCCCGCACACCGCCCGGGACGGAGCACAGCCGTATGACCTCGTACGCCGTCGTGATCCCGACTCTCGTACGGGACACCCTCGCCGACTCTCTCGCGGCGCTCGCCGCCGCGACCGGCCCGCGGCCCGCTGAGATCGTCCTTGTCGACGACCGGACCGACCCCGGCCCCGGGCAACTGGAGCATCCGCTGAGCGTGCTGGGCGACCTGCGGGGGCGCACCACAGTGCTGGGCGGCGGCGGTCGTGGGCCCGCCGCCGCCCGTAACGCCGGGCTGCGGGCCGTGACGGCGCCGTGGACCGTGTTCCTCGACGACGACGTCCAGGTCGGGCCCCACTGGTGCGATCAGCTGGCCGAGGACCTCGCCGAGGCGTCGCCCGACATCGCGGGCGTCCAGGGCGTCATCGCCGTCCCGCTGCCCGGCGAACGCCGCCCCACCGACTGGGAACGCGGCACGGCGGGACTCGCCCGCGCCCACTGGATCACCTCCGACATGGCGTACCGCACGGAGACGCTCAAGCAGGTCGGCGGCTTCGACGAACGCTTCCGGCGTGCCTTCCGCGAGGACGCCGACCTCGCGCTGCGCGTGCTCGACGCGGGCTGGCGCATCCGGCAGGGCCGCCGCACCACGCGGCACCCCGTGCACCCCGCCTCCCGCTGGGTGTCGGTGCGCCAGCAGCGCGGCAACGCGGACGACGCCCTCATGCGGCATCTGCACGGTCCCGACTGGTGGGACAAGGCGGTCGCGCCGCGCGGCCGGATCCGCGCCCACGCGGCGATCACGACCGCGGGTGTCGCCGCGTGCGCCCTCGCGGCCGCCGGGCACGGACGGGCCGCGACGGCCTGCGCGGTCGGCTGGGCGGCCGGCACGGCGGAGTTCGCCCGGACCCGCATCGCGCTCGGCCCGCGCACCCGCCACGAAGTGACGACCATGGTGGCGACCAGCGTGCTCATCCCGCCCGCCGCGACCTGGCACCGGCTGACCGGCGCCTGGCGCCACCGCCACGCGCCCGCCTGGCAGGAGGGGACCGCACCGTGAACCCGGTGAAGGCCGTGCTGTTCCACCGTGACGGCACCCTGGTGGAGGACGTACCCCACAACTCCGGCCCCGGCCGCGTACGCCCCGTCGCGGGCGCCCGCGAGGCGCTCGCCCTGCTGCGCGCCCGCGGTATCCGCACCGGCGTCGTCACCCGGCAGCCCGGTGTCGCATACGGACCGCTGACCGATGCCGAGGTCCGCCGCGTCCATCACCGCGTCGACGAACTTCTCGGCCCCTTCGACGTGTTCGCCGTCTGCCCGCACGGCCCCGGCGACGGCTGTCACTGCCGCGCACCCCACCCCGGCATGCTGCTGTTGGCGGCCGGGCGGATCTGCACCGCACCCACCGGCCTCGTCGTCATCGGCGACAACGACGCCGACATGGAGGCCGCTCGCCGGGCCGGTGCCCGCGGCATCCTCGTACCGACCGCACGGACCCGCCCCGGGGAGACGGTGCGTGCGGACCATGTCGCCCCGGACCTGATGACGGCGGTCCGCGCGGTGCTGGACGGGCCGCCCAAGGGCCGTGTCCTGGCCGATGAACGCCCCATCCAGGAGGCCTACACGGCCGGTCCCGGGCCGGACGGCGTCAGGTAGGGGTCCCGCACCACCGGCACATCAGCCGGAACGCCGCGTACAGGGTCAGGGGGCATATCGCGGCGAACGCCCAGATCACCCCCGGCTCGGAGGTGACGATCCCGGCCACCAGCAGGCCGACCGACACCGCGAACAGGACCACCACGGTCCAGACGCGGGGGCGGTAGCCGGCCAGGCGGGCCAGGACGCGGGCGGGGTCGGGGCGACGGCGCACCCGCAGGGTGCGCAGCCGGCGGTCGAGGCGGCGGTCGCGGCGCAGGGCGCGTTCCATCTCGTCGAGGATGCGCTGCTCGTGATCGGGAAGTCGGCCGATGGACACGCTCTCTCCTTCCGGACGGCCGGACCGTCTCTCCTCCCGGGGGGACGTGCGGCGGGGGAAGCGGGGAAGTTCAGCGGGGAACGTAGATGCGGATGCCCGGTGAGGTCACGGAGCTAACCGGCGACCGGCCGGGCCAGCGCCTCGACGAGCCGGTCGGCGCTGTCCGGCACCGTGCCCTCGCGGAAACCGTCGCGGATCTGCCGCGCGGTCACCCGGCCGCCGGTCAGGCACCAGTCCCACCAGCGGTCCAACTGCCGCACGTCCAGCCGCTCGGCGGCCACCAGCGCGGGCCAGCCGCAGGCCCGGGCCTGTGCGGTCAGCTTGGCACCGCCCGCGACCGGGTCCACGGCCAGCACCGGCGTGCCGACCCGCAGCGCGATCACCAGCCCGTGCAGCCGGTCGGTGACGACGAGGTCCATCCGGGCCAGCACGGACTGGAGCTGCGCCGGCGTCGCACTCAGATGCCAGTCGTGCGTGTCGAGCCGCGTCTCCAGTTCCAGCCTGCCGCAGTCCTTCCCGGCCAGCCACCGCGTCACCTCCTCGGCCACCTGCCCGTGCCGTCTCAGCTGCCCGTACTCGTGCTGCCCGTGCGCGAGGATCACCCCGACGACGGGCCGGGCGGGCACGTCCGGGGCGCGGGCCGCCAGATCCTCCACCGGCTCCCGGTCGGGAGCGTCCCGCGGCAGCACCCGGTGGAAGCCGGTCACGGCCGTGCTGCCGGGGTCGATCACCGAGGTGCCCACGGCGATCCGCACACAGTGCGCGAACCGCCGGTGCAGCTCCTCGACCTGCGGCCCGTGCAAGGGGCCGCACACGAACACCAGGTGGGTGTAGTCCTCGGGCCACAGCCGCTCCAGATGCAGGGCCTCCGGACGGAAACCGGGACTCCAGGCGACGTCGTAGGGGATGCCCGTCCCCCGCAGCACGTCCTCCACGCGGCGCAGGGCCAGCACGTCCCCGGCGGTCGCCTCCCTGTCCCGGAAGCTGAACCACCCGGTCAGCAGAACCCTGCGCGGTCGTTCGCCGTCTTGTATGCGCACATGCCCTGAGTGCCCCTCCCACCGGGAAGACAATCAGGGCATTACGTGCGTTTAGCCTTCCGTCACTGGGCGTAGAAGGTGGCGTCAGCCCGGTCGGTCGCTGTGCTCACCGTCTGCACGTTCAGCAGGTACTCCCAGTGGCGGACGTATCGCCCCGGGTAGTTGTACGACTCGTACGACACGCCCGCCGCGTCGGCGAGCCCGGCGCGCCGCTGGAACGTGGCGTCGGAGGCGAAGCGCGCGGTGCCGTCGTTCTTCTCCAGCCACACCTCGAAGTTCCTGTGCCGCAGGTAGTAACCGGGGAAGTTGGCCGACTCCAGCGAGACGGTCCCGCTGCCGGTCAGACCGGCGACCACGCGGAACTGCGAGTCCGCGAGCGGGGAAACGCCGGCCTCGATGCGGGCGCGGTACTCCCAGTGCCGGACGAAGCGGTCCGCGAAGTTGTACGACGACAGGCGCTGCGGGGTGACCCCGTCGGCCACCGGAATGCCGAAGTCCGGCGTGCCGTCGGCCTTCCAGTACACCTTCTGCACGCGGGTGCGGCGGTTGGGGTCGTTCAGCGGGTCGCCGCTGATGTCCTTGTAGCCGCGGTCGTGGTAGACGAGGACGTCGCTCTTGCCGTCCTCGGAGACGGTGAAGGAGTTGTGGCCCGGGCCGTACTGGCTGGTCGCGGCGCTGCTGGCGAACACCGGGGTGGGGCTCTTGCTCCAGGACGCCTGGCTGAGCAGGTTCGCGCTCGCGGAGGCGGTGAGCATGCCCAGGCAGTAGTTGCTGTCGGTGGCGCTGGCGGAGTACGTCATGAACACCCTGCCGCCGCGCTGGATGACCGCCGGGCCCTCGTTGACCTTGTAGCCGACGGTCTCCCAGGAGTAGGTGGGCCGCGACAGCATCACCGGAGTGCCGGTGATCGTCCAGGGGTTGGCCATCCTCGCCAGGTAGACGTCCGTGTTGTTGTTCACGGACGGGTCGCGCTGCGCCCAGGCCAGGTAGCGCACGCCGTTCACGACGAAGGTGGTGGCGTCCAGGGAGAAGCTCTCCCACTGGGTCCTGATCTGCCCCTTCTCCGTCCAGCCGGCGGTGAGCGGGTTTGCACCCGTGCCCTCCAGGACGTACATCCGGATCGCCCACACGTCGTTGGTGGCCCCGGCGGCGAAGTACACGTACCACTTGCCGTCGATGAAGTGGATCTCCGGCGCCCAGATGTGGGCCCCCATCACACCGCTGGCGTGCTTGGTCCAGATGGTGGTCTCGGGGGCCGACTTGAGTCCCTGGACGGTGGTCGCCCGGCGCAGCACGATGCGGTCGTACTCGGGGACGGTCGCGGTGAAGTAGTAGTAGCCGTCGGTGTGTTTGAAGATGTGCGGGTCGGCCCGCTTCTCCGCGATCGGGTTGGTGTACGTGACGGCCGGGGAGTCGGGGGCGGCGGCCTGCGCGGGGGCACCCGCGAGGCAGGTCGCGAGGGCGACGATGACGGCGAGGAGCAGCCGTACGGCCATGCGTCTCAAGGGGGTTCTCCGGAGGGGGTCAGGTGGTGGGGACGAGGCGCCACTGCTGGCAGGTGTTGTTCAGCCAGGACCACTGCCGTACGTCGGTGCCGTCGGCGGTGCCGCAGTTCGCGACGTCGGCGACCTTGCCGGTGCTCTCGTTCACGATCCGGACGTGGTCCTCGCTCGCCGTGAACACCAGCCGGTAGCGCTGGCACTTGTTGTTCAGCCAGGACCACTGCCGCAGATCGGCGCCGTCGGCGGCGGAGCATTCGGCGGTGTCCAGCACCTTGCCGGTGGCCACGTTGACCAGCCGGCTGGTGTCGTCACCCAGGTCCTCGATCCGCCACTTCTGGTTGGCGCCGCCTGTGCAGCTCCACTGGAAGACATTGGTGCCATCGGCGCCGGCGCCGCCCGCGACGTCCAGGCACTTGCCGCTGTTGCGGTTGACGAGGGCGTACGACGTCGGGGTCGTGGCCGTTTCGCCGGACGGGCCGGGGCGCGTGGTGCCGAGGGCGACCGGTGTGCCGAAGTCGGGGGTGCCGTCGGCGTTCCAGGTGAACTTCTGGGCACGGGTGGTGCGGGCGTTGCCGCAGCCGCCGTTCGCCGAGGAGTTGGCGTGGTGGACGATCCAGTTCTCGGTGCCGTCGGGCGAGGTGAAGAACCCGTTGTGCCCGGGGCCGTACACACCGGCCGCGTCATCGCGCTGGAAGACCGGGTTCTGCTTCTTCGTCCAGGACGCCGGGGCGAGCGGGTCGGTGCCGGTGAGCTCCAGCAGCCCCAGCTTGTAGTCGGCCGTCTGGCACGAACTCGCGCTGTATGTCAGGAAGGTGCGGCCGTTCCGGTAGAGCGGCTCGGGCGCCTCGTTGACGGGGGAGCCCGACCGCTCCCAGCTCAGCGTCGGGCTGGAGATGACGGTGAAGGCGCTGCTCGCGAGGGTGTACGGATTGCTCATCGGCGCGATGACGAGGCTCTGCGTACCGCCGTTCACGAAGCCGCTGCCGACGAGATACAGCCGCCCGTTCGCCTGGAGCACGCTCGCGTCGATCAGCCAGCCGCCCGGCGTGAGGTTCGCCCCGGTCAGCGACCCCTTGTAGGTGTAGGGGCCCATCGGGTCGGCACCGGCGCTCTCCAGGACGTGGGTGCGCTGCGAGTCGCAGCAGGCCACACCGCTCTGTCCGGCGGAGTAGTACAGGTACCAGCGGCCGTTCAGGAAGTGGATCTCCGGCGCCCAGATGTTGGTGTCGCGGGTCGCGGTGGTGTCCGACCACACCTGGACGCTCGGCGCGGTGGCGAGCCCGGCCAGGGTCGGCGACTTCCGCATCGCGAGGATGCCGGTGAACGTCGTGGTGATCAGGTAGTAGTCGCCGTCGTGGTACGTCAGCCAGGGGTCGGCGCCCTTGGCCGACTTGAGCGGGTTGGTGTAGGGCCGCCCGTCCGCCGCGACCGCCTGCGGGGCGGTCGCCGCCACGAGGGCGAGGAGCAGGGCGAGCACGCACCCGAGCAGGGGGCTGCGGCGCCTGACCGCAGGGGGAGTCCGGAGCATACGAGCCGCCTCTGTCGATCCAATGTCCGTGATATCGAACGCAGTTCGTGAATTCGGCCATGAAGTCGGTCAGAAGATAAGCGGGGCCCGTACCTCCGTCAACGGTTCGGTCTGGGTTCGTGCGCGACCACGTTCGGCCGTCCGGGCGGGTGACGCCCCGCCCGGACGGCCGCGCTCCGCAATCCACGGCCCCCGGGACCCGCGATCGTGAAGGCATGACGAACACACCCGACAGCGCATCCGACACCCCGCCCGACGCCCCGGCCGTCACCCGGCTCTACGCCCGGCTCGTGGTCTCCGACGGCCCCCGGGCGGTCGACTTCTACCGGACCGCTCTCGGCGCCGAGGAGATCGAGCGGTACACCGACCCCGAGGGGAGGATCGTGCACGCCATGCTGCGTCTCGGCGGCACCGTGATCGCGGTCAAGGACGCCGACGACGGCGACCCGGCGCCGCCTTCCCTCGGCGGCTCCCCGGTGATCATGGCGCTCGACGTGTCCGACGCCGACGCCGTCGCCGAGGCCATGCTGCGGGGCGGGGCGACGGTGGTGTACCCCGTCGCCGACCAGCACTACGGGCAGCGCGGCGGCCGTCTCGCCGACCCGTTCGGCCACCTCTGGATGATCTCCCAGCCGATCGAGGAGCTGACGCCGGAGGAGATCCAGGCGCGGACCACCGACCTGTTCACCTGACGGCCCTCAGTGGGCCTGCCCGACCGGTTCCTCCACCGCCGCGTTCGAGGCCGGCCGCCCGCCCGGGTGCCGCAGGGCGCACAGGTATCCGATGCCCAGGGCGATGGCCATGCCGTAGAACACCCACTGGTTGGCCTCGGCGAAGTCCATGCGGATGGCGCTCATCGCGTCCCGGGTGGCCTCGGCGGCGGGGCCCGTGCCGGTGGGCGGCTGGGAGTCGCCGCTGCCCGTGATCGACTCGGTGATGTCACGGGCCACGGTGTTCGCGTCGTCCGTGGACATGCCCCGGGACTGCAGGGTCTGCACCACCTTGTCGGTCGTGACGTGCGTCAGGATCGTGCCGTAGACGGCCAGGCCCACGCTCGCCGCGTAGTTGCGCACCGTCTGGGTGATGCCGGTGACCTCGCCGTACGAGGCGCCGATGGACCGGTTGACGGCGTCCGTGGAGGCCGGGGCGAGGATGAAGCCGATGCCGGCCCCGGCGAGGGCCGCGTACGGCCACTGGTCGTGCATGGACAGGTCGGTGAGCTTGTTCGCCCACAGGGCGAACCCGACGCAGCCCACCACCGTGCCCAGCTTCAGGGCCGGGCGCGCGCCCTTCTTGTCGAGGATCCGGCCGCCCCACTGCGAGGCGATCGCGAAGCCCACGAAGAAGTACAGCAGGAACAGGGCCGCCTGGTTCGGCGAGGCGCTCAGGGACACCTGGGCGTAGACCGAGGTGAAGAAGAACAGCGGTACGAAGGCGAGCATCGAGAAGAACAGCACCGCCGCGTCCACGGTGAACGCCTTGTCCCGGAAGACCCGCAGGTCGATCAGCGGATGCTGCACGTCGCGCTCGAACCGGACGAACCCGAAGAGCACCGCGAGGCCGCCCGCGATGCAGAGCCAGGTCGCCCAGGAGTCCCAGCCCCAGGACCAGGCCTGCTGGAAGCCGAGGACGCTCAGGCCCATGCCGACCGCGATCAGGGCGGCGCCCCGGACGTCCAGGGTGCCGGACCGCCGCCGGTCGGAGATGTGCGCCAGCGCGGTGAGGACCAGCGCCACGATCGCCACGGGCACGTTGACCCAGAAGACGGCGCGCCAGGTCCAGTTCGTGAGCCAGCCGCCCAGCAGCGGGCCGAGCGCGGTCAGCGCGCCGGAGACACCGAAGAACAGCGCGAGGGCGCGACCGCGTCTCTCGACCGGGAACACCGCCACCACCACGGCCAGAGCCGCCGGGAAGAGCAGTGCCGCCCCGAACCCCTGGGTGGCGCGGAACACGATCATCCAGGTCTGCGCCGCGCTGCCCTCGGGGACACAGCCGCACAGCACCGACGACACGACGAACACCAGCGTGCCGATCACGACGACCCGGCGTGGTCCGTAGAGGTCCGCGAGACGCCCGCCGAGGGCGAAGAACGCCGCGAGGGCCAGCAGATAGGCGTTCACCACCCACTGCATGCCGGAGGACGACAGGTTCAGCTCGCGGACGATGTCCGGAGCCGCGATCGACACGATGGTCTGGTCGATGAAGGTCATGGCGACGGCGAACATCATCGCCGCCAGCGCCACGGTCTGCTGCTGCGGCGCTGATCGGGAGGGGGGCGGGGCCTCGCCGCGCCCCGGGCGCGTGCTGCTCACGCATTCAGTCTGCGCGCGGCCGTGTCATGGCGCATCACAAGGCGACTCCGGCCCCGCGCGCCACTCCTCTACCCCCAAACGCGCCCCACGGCAACCCCTGGGTGGTGTGAGGACGACCTCCTCGGCCATGTGACCACGGTCCGCCACAGTTGCCGCGTCGAAGGTGCAGGATGCGGGCACCAAGGAGGACAGGCAGTCGAACGACGGCAGAGAACGACGGGAGAGGCAGACGATGGCCCCAGCGGAACCGGAACCCCAGCGGATCGGCGTACCCGCCGAGTCCACTGCGGGCGAGACCAGGGTGGCGGCGACGCCGGCCACCGTGGGGAGACTTGTCGCGCTCGGATACGACGTGGTGGTCGAACCGGGAGCGGGAGCCTCGTCCCGCTTCTCCGACACGGCCTACGAGGAGGCGGGAGCCCGCCTCGGGGACCCGTGGTCGGCCGAGATCGTACTGAAGGTCAACGGCCCTTCGAGTGAGGAGATCGGCCGGCTGCGCGACGGGGCCACCCTGATCGCGCTCATCAGCCCCGCCCTCAACCCCGAACTGGTCGAGGAACTGACGCGGCGGCCGGTCACGGTGCTCGCCATGGACGCAGTGCCGCGGATCTCGCGCGCCCAGTCCCTGGACGTGCTCAGCTCGATGGCGAACATCGCCGGATACCGGGCCGTGGTCGAGGCCGCGCACGCCTTCGGACGCTTCTTCACCGGCCAGGTGACCGCCGCCGGCAAGGTGCCGCCCGCCAAGGTGCTGGTGGCCGGCGCCGGCGTCGCAGGACTCGCGGCCGTCGGCGCGGCCCGCAGCCTCGGCGCCGTGGTCCGCGCCACCGACCCCCGGCCCGAGGTCGCCGAGCAGGTCCGCTCGCTGGGCGGCGAGTTCCTGACGGTGAGCGCCGAGCAGGAGGTGAGCACCGACGGCTACGCCAAGGCCACCTCCGACGACTACAACCGGCTCGCCTCGCAGCTCTACGCCGAGCAGGCCGCCGACGTCGACATCATCATCACCACCGCGCTCATCCCGGGCCGCCCGGCACCCCGGCTGGTCACCGCCGAGGACGTCGCGCGCATGAAGCCCGGCAGCGTCATCGTCGACATGGCCGCGGCCATGGGCGGCAACGTCGAGGGCACGGTCGCCGGGAAGGCGGTCGTCACCGACAACGACGTGACGATCATCGGCTACACCGATCTGCCCGGCAGGCTCCCGGCCCAGGCCTCGCAGCTGTACGGCACCAACATCGTCAACCTGATGAAGCTGCTCACCCCGGGCAAGGACGGCCGGCTCGTCCTCGACTTCGACGACGTGGTGCAGCGGTCGATGACCGTGGTCCGCGAGGGCGAGAAGACCTGGCCCCCGCCTCCGGTCCAGGTGTCCGCCGCGCCCGCCCCGGCAGAGGTCCCGGAACCCGTGGCCGTGCCCTCGGAGACCTCGGCGAAGCCCGCCCGTCCGGCGTGGGCGCCGTACGCCCTCGTCGGTGCCGGAGCGCTCGCCCTGTTCCTGGTGACGGCCTTCTCACCGAGTGAACTCATCGGCCATTTCACGGTGTTCGTCCTGGCGATCGTCATCGGCTTCTACGTCATCGGCCATGTGCACCACGCGCTGCACACCCCGCTGATGTCGGTCACCAACGCCATCTCCGGGATCGTGGTGGTCGGCGCGCTGCTGCAGATCGGGCAGGGGAACACCGCCGTCACCGTGCTGTCGTTCGCCGCGATCCTGCTGGCGAGCATCAACATCTTCGGCGGATTCGCCGTCACCCGCCGCATGCTCGGCATGTTCTCGAAGGGCTGATCACGGATGACCACAGTCACGGCCGCAGAGGCCGCCTACGTCGTCGCCGCGCTGCTGTTCATCCTCAGCCTGGCCGGCCTCTCGCAGCACCGGACCTCCCGCTCGGGAGTCGTCTGGGGCATCGCGGGCATGGTCATCGCCCTGGCCGCCACCGTCGGCCTCGCCTCCCGGAGCATCACCGCCACCGGTCTCGTGCTGATCGCCGTCGCCACGGCCGTCGGCGCCGGCATCGGACTGTGGCGGGCCCGGGTCGTCGAGATGACGGGCATGCCGGAGCTGATCGCCATCATGCACAGCCTGGTCGGCCTCGCCGCCACGTTCGTCGGCTGGAACGGCTACCTCGACGTCGATCCCGGGCTCAGCGGTTCGCTGCTGGGCATCCATCACGCCGAGGTGTTCATCGGGGTGTTCATCGGCGCCGTCACCTTCACCGGCTCGGTCGTCGCGTATCTGAAGCTGTCCGCGCGGATCAAGTCGAGCCCGCTGACGCTGCCCGGCAAGCACATCCTCAACGTGGGTGCCCTGGTCGCCTTCGTCGCGCTCACCGTCGCGTTCGTGGCCCGCCCGAACATCGGCCTGCTCATCGCCGTCACCGTGGTCGCGCTCGCCCTCGGCGCGCACCTGGTCGCCTCCATCGGCGGCGGTGACATGCCGGTGGTGGTCTCCATGCTGAACAGCTACTCCGGCTGGGCGGCGGCGGCCTCGGGCTTCCTGCTCGCCAACAACCTGCTGATCGTCACCGGCGCGCTGGTCGGCTCCTCCGGTGCCTACCTGTCGTACATCATGTGCAAGGCGATGAACCGCTCCTTCATCTCGGTGATCGCGGGCGGCTTCGGCACCCCGGCGCCGGCCGCCGACGACGGCGAGCAGGGCGAACACCGGGAGATCAACGCCGAGGAGACCGCGGAACTCCTGCGCGACGCCTCCTCGGTGATCATCACGCCGGGGTACGGCATGGCGGTCGCCCAGGCCCAGTACCCGGTCGCCGAACTGGCGCGCAAGCTGCGCGAGCGGGGCGTCGAGGTGCGCTTCGGCATCCACCCGGTCGCCGGCCGGCTGCCCGGGCACATGAACGTGCTGCTCGCCGAGGCGAACGTGCCCTACGACGTCGTCCTCGAAATGGACGAGATCAACGACGACTTCGCCGCCACCTCGGTCGTCCTGGTCATCGGCGCCAACGACACCGTCAACCCGGCCGCCACCGACAACCCCACCAGCCCCATCGCCGGCATGCCGGTGCTGCATGTGTGGGAGGCGGCCAACGTCGTCGTCTTCAAGCGGTCGATGGCCGCCGGGTACGCCGGAGTGCAGAACCCGCTGTTCTTCCGGGAGAACACCCAGATGCTCTTCGGCGACGCCAAGCAGCGGGTCGAGGACATCCTGCGCGGCCTGGACGCTCTCGACGCGCCGGTCCCGGAGATGGCCGGCACCACGCGGTGACCAACGGTGCCCCGCCGGCGCGGTCCGGCGGGGCACCCCCGGCACCGGCCGCCCCGCCGGGGTCAGTACTCCCTGATGAAGCAGTCGGAGACGTAGCCCTCGACTCGGGTCCGGTTGTTGTGGACGTACGTCCAGTGGTCCTTCACCGAGCCGTCCGGGCAGGGCACGCTCTCCGCGTTGCTCTGCCCGCCCATGTGCGTGTAGCCGTCGCCGGGATTGCCGTGCCCCCGTACGGAGGATGTGGTGCTGTAGCCGCTGTGGATCTTCACGCCTCTGGCCGTGAAGTCCCCCTGGGGCGGCGCCGCGGCGGTCGCCGTTGTGGAGAACAGAGTGCCCAGCAGCGTGAGGAGGGCCGTGGCCGTCACGGTGGCGTGCTTGATGCTCATGAGACTGCTCCTTACGTTGAGTGATCAGACGACTACAGGCTGACATGGGGATGTGTGGGCGGAGGCCGCCCCCGTGGTGGCGCTGGGAGCAAGGGCGGGGCGTGTGGAAGCCATGCCGCGGGCCGGGCGCGGCTTCTCGCCTCGTCAGTCCGCCGTCTGCGCCGGGTTCGCCGTCACGCCGGTTCGAGCGCTGAAACCGGCAGCACGGGCCCTCGGCCGTTCGGTCGATCAAAAGGGCCGGGGTGGGAAACAGAAAGGTTGGAGAGAGTCCTCCCTTTGTTGCGGGGGTGGGTCTGCTCGGGCCGGCGCCCCCCCCCCCCCGGGTCGGCAAAAATCCCTCTCT
>NZ_JBVJBP010000008.1:90156-99949 GCF_055589465.1 Streptomyces sp. NPDC041940 | reverse complement strand
CTCTTTTCACGCTCCTCCTTCACGCTCCTTTCCCACAAACACCCCCCCCCCCCCCCCCCCCCCCCCCCCTCCCCCCCCCCACCCCCCCCCCCCCCCCCCCCTCCCCCCCCCCCCCCCCCTTCCGTTGTGCCCGGGGCTGGTCAGTCCGTGCCGGACTCCATCGCCGCGCGGTCCAGCCAGGCGTCCTCCTCGGAGACCTCGCCGCGGGAGGCGATGGCCTCGGCGCCGCCCTCGGGCAGCTCCGGCATGGTGCCGATGAGGCCGGTCGCGGCCGCCTGCGAGGCGCCGATGGTGGGGCTGCCGGTGCCGATCAGGCCGATGCCGGCGTACTGCTCCAGCTTGGCGCGGGAGTCGGCGATGTCGAGGTTGCGCATGGTGAGCTGGCCGATCCGGTCCACCGGGCCGAACGCCGAGTCCTCGGTGCGCTCCATGGACAGCTTGTCCGGGTGGTAGCTGAACGCCGGGCCGGTCGTGTCGAGGATCGAGTAGTCCTCACCGCGCCGCAGCCGCAGCGTCACCTCGCCGGTGACGGCCGCGCCCACCCAGCGCTGCAGCGACTCGCGGATCATCAGCGCCTGCGGGTCCAGCCAGCGGCCCTCGTACATCAGCCGGCCGAGCCGCCGTCCCTCGGCGTGGTACTGGGCGAGGGTGTCCTCGTTGTGGATCGCGTTGACCAGCCGCTCGTAGGCGGTGAACAGCAGGGCCATGCCGGGCGCCTCGTAGATGCCGCGGCTCTTGGCCTCGATGATCCGGTTCTCGATCTGGTCCGACATGCCGAGGCCGTGCCGGCCGCCGATGGCGTTGGCCTCCATGACCAGGTCGACGGGGGAGGCGAACTCCTTGCCGTTGATCGTCACCGGGCGGCCCTGCTCGAAGCCGATCGTCACGTCCTCGGCGGCGATCTCGACCTCGGGGTCCCAGAACCGGACGCCCATGATGGGCTCGACGGTCTCGACGCCGGTGTCCAGGTGCTCCAGGGTCTTGGCCTCGTGGGTGGCGCCCCAGATGTTGGCGTCGGTGGAGTACGCCTTCTCCGTGCTGTCCCGGTAGGGCAGCCCGTGGGCGAGCAGCCACTCCGACATCTCCTTGCGGCCGCCGAGCTCGGTCACGAAGTTCGCGTCCAGCCAGGGCTTGTAGATCCGCAGGTGGGGGTTGGCGAGCAGGCCGTAGCGGTAGAACCGCTCGATGTCGTTGCCCTTGAAGGTGGAGCCGTCGCCCCAGATCTGGACGTTGTCCTCGAGCATCGCCCGGACCAGGAGCGTGCCGGTGACGGCACGGCCGAGCGGCGTGGTGTTGAAGTACGCCCGCCCGCCCGAGCGGATGTGGAACGCGCCGCAGGTCAGCGCGGCCAGGCCCTCCTCGACCAGCGCCGCACGGCAGTCGACCAGGCGCGCGATCTCGGCACCGTAGGTCTTCGCGCGGCCGGGCACCGAGGCGATGTCGGGCTCGTCGTACTGGCCGATGTCGGCCGTGTAGGTGCACGGGACGGCACCCTTGTCGCGCATCCACGCGACCGCGACGGACGTGTCGAGACCGCCCGAGAAGGCGATGCCGACGCGCTCGCCGGCGGGCAGGGAGGTGAGGACCTTGGACATAGGAAGAGTATGTATCATCACGCATAATCATGCAAGTGGCGTGCATGGATTCCCGCCGGGGGGTCCGGTCCAGGCCCCGATCCGGCCGGAATGAGCTCGGAATCAGCTCGGAATGAGCTCGGAATCAGCTCGGAATCAGTTCAGGAGGGGTCCTGCTCGGAGCCCCCGAGCGCCCCGAGAATCCGCTCGGCCGCGAGGGTCGGCGTCAGCTCGCCGTCCCTGACCCGCTGTTCCAGCGTCGGCGTCAGTGCCCGTACCGCCGGGTCGGCCTTCAGACGGCCGAGGAGTTCGTCGCGGACCATGGTCCAGGTCCAGTCGACCTGCTGGTCACGGCGCTTGGCGGCGAGACGGCCGGTGGAGTCCAGCAGGGTGCGGTGCTGTTCGAGGCGCTCCCACACCGTGTCCAGACCGGCCGACTCACGGGCGCTGCAGCTCAGCACGGGCGGCGTCCAGGCCGCGTCCTTGCCGTGCATCAGCCGCAGCGCGCCCGCCAGCTCACGCGCGGCGGCCCGGGCGTCGCGCTCGTGCGGGCCGTCCGCCTTGTTGACGGCGATCACGTCGGCCAGCTCCAGGACGCCCTTCTTGATGCCCTGGAGCTGGTCACCGGTGCGGGCGAGGGTGAGCAGCAGGAAGGAGTCGACCATGTTCGCGACCGCGGTCTCGGACTGGCCGACGCCGACCGTCTCCACCAGGATCACGTCGTAGCCGGCCGCCTCCATCACCACGATCGACTCACGGGTCGCCTTGGCCACTCCGCCCAGCGTGCCCGCCGTGGGGGAGGGGCGGACGAAGGCCGCCGGATCCACGGCCAGGCGTTCCATCCGGGTCTTGTCGCCGAGGATCGAGCCGCCGGTACGGCTGGAGGAGGGGTCGACCGCGAGCACCGCCACCCGGTGCCCGAGCGAGGTCAGCTGCGTGCCGAACGCGTCGATGAACGTCGACTTGCCCACGCCCGGCACCCCGCTGACACCGATCCGCCGGGCCTGCCCGCTGTGCGGCAGCAGCTCGGTCAGCAACTCCTGGGCCAGCGCCCGGTGCTGGGGCCGGGTGGACTCGACGAGCGTGATGGCGCGGGCGATGATCGCCCGCTTCCCGTCGAGTACGCCCTTCACATAGGCGTCGACATCGATCACAGGTCGTGCCCGAGGGTCGTCGCCAGCCCCTTCACCAGGTCGTACGCGGCGTCCGGGATCACCGTCCCCGGGGGGAAGACGGCCGCCGCGCCCATCTCCAGCAGCGTGGGCACGTCCTGCGGCGGGATCACCCCGCCGACCACGACCATGATGTCCTCGCGCCCCTCCTCGGCGAGCTGCTCGCGCAGCGCCGGAACGAGGGTGAGGTGACCGGCCGCCAGCGACGAGACCCCGACGATGTGCACATCCGCCTCGACGGCCTGCCGGGCCACCTCGGCGGGCGTCTGGAACAGCGGGCCGACGTCCACGTCGAAGCCGAGGTCGGCGAAGGCGGTGGCGATCACCTTCTGGCCGCGGTCGTGGCCGTCCTGGCCCATCTTGGCGACCAGGATGCGCGGGCGGCGCCCCTCGGCCTCCTCGAAGTCGGACACGAGGGTGCGGGTACGGTCCACGGACGGCGACTCCCCGGCTTCGTTGCGGTACACGCCGGTGATGGTACGGATCTGGCTCGCGTGCCGCCCGTACACCTTCTCCAGGGCGTCGGAGATCTCCCCGACCGTGGCCTTGGCGCGGGCCGCGTTCACCGCCAGCTCCAGCAGGTTGCCCTCGCCGCCGGCGGCCCGGGTCAGCGCGTCCAGCGCGTCCCGGCAGGCGGTCTCGTCCCGCTCCTCGCGCAGCCGCCGCAGCTTCTCGACCTGCTGGGCCCGCACCGAGGAGTTGTCGACCTTGAGCACGTCGATCTGCTCGTCGCTGTCGACCCGGTACTTGTTGACGCCGATGACCGGCTGGCGCCCGGAGTCGATCCGGGCCTGGGTGCGGGCCGCGGCCTCCTCGATGCGCAGCTTGGGGATGCCCGCGTCGATGGCCTTGGCCATGCCGCCCGCGGCCTCCACCTCCTGGATGTGCTGCCAGGCGCGGCGCGCGAGGTCGTACGTCAGCTTCTCCACGTACGCGCTGCCGCCCCACGGGTCGATCACGCGGGTCGTGCCGGACTCCTGCTGGAGCAGCAGCTGTGTGTTGCGGGCGATCCGCGCCGAGAAGTCGGTGGGCAGCGCGAGGGCCTCGTCGAGCGCGTTGGTGTGCAGCGACTGCGTGTGCCCCTGGGTCGCCGCCATCGCCTCGACACAGGTGCGCGTCACGTTGTTGAACACGTCCTGCGCGGTCAGCGACCAGCCCGACGTCTGCGAATGGGTGCGCAGGGACAGCGACTTGGCGTTCTGCGGATCGAACTGCTTGACCAGCTTCGCCCACAGCAGGCGCGCCGCCCGCAGCTTGGCGACCTCCATGAAGAAGTTCATGCCGATCGCCCAGAAGAACGACAGCCGGGGCGCGAACGCATCCACGTCCAGGCCGGCTTCACGGCCCGCCCGGATGTACTCCACGCCGTCCGCGAGCGTGTACGCCAGCTCCAGGTCGGCCGTCGCGCCCGCCTCCTGGATGTGGTAGCCGGAGATGGAGATGGAGTTGTAGCGGGGCATCCGCTGCGAGGTGTACGCGAAGATGTCGGAGATGATCCGCATCGACGGCGACGGCGGATAGATGTAGGTGTTGCGGACCATGAACTCCTTGAGGATGTCGTTCTGGATGGTCCCGGCCAGCTTCTCGGGCGGTACGCCCTGTTCCTCCGCCGCCACGATGTACAGCGCGAGCACCGGCAGCACGGCGCCGTTCATCGTCATCGACACGGTCATCTTGTCCAGCGGGATGCCGTCGAAGAGCTGCCGCATGTCGTAGATGGAGTCGATGGCCACGCCCGCCATGCCGACGTCACCGGTCACCCGCGGGTGGTCGCTGTCGTAACCGCGGTGGGTGGGCAGGTCGAAGGCGATCGACAGGCCCTTCTGCCCGGCCGCGAGGTTGCGCCGGTAGAAGGCGTTCGACTCCTGGGCCGTGGAGAATCCGGCGTACTGACGGATCGTCCAGGGCTGGTTGACGTACATCGTCGGGTACGGGCCGCGCAGATACGGCGCCTGGCCCGGGCGCGTGTCCAGGAAGTCCAGGCCCTCCAGGTCACGGCCGGTGTACAGCGGCTTGACCGCGATGCCCTCCGGGGTCTCCCAGAGCAGGTCGTCCCCGCCGGAGGCGTTCTTGACGGCCGTACGCCACTCGTCGGGCCCGCCGTCGGCGGCCGGGGAGCCCAGCTCGATCCCGGAGAAGTCGGGGATTCCCATCAGGACACTCCCATGCGGTCGAGGGTGGCGGACAGCACGGCGACGGCGTCACAGCCCGCGAAGACGTACGAGTCGACACCGGGGTGGTTCCCCGGCCGCCCGGCGAGGAACACCTGTGCGGCGCCGGCGGCCTTGAGCTGCCCGGCCACCGTCTCCGCCTGCTCCTCGTACAGGGCGTCACTGGAGCACAGCACGGCCTCGCTCGCGCCGCTCTCCTCGAAGGTGCCCTCCGCGACGGGCTCGATGCCGCCCGCCTGGAAGAGGTTCGAGGCGAAGGTCAGGCGCGCGGTGTGGGCCGCGGCCGGGCCGAGCGCGGCCAGGAAGATCCGGGGCCGGGAGCCGGTCGCCGCGAGGTGGGCGTCGGAGCGGGCGCGCAGCACCTCGTAGGCCTCGTCGCGGCGCACCCGAGGCAGCCCGCCGGAGCGCGGCTCGGGAGCCGGCTCGCGGACGACCGGCTTCTCGGTGAGGTGGGGGAACTCGCTGACGCCGGTGATGGGTTCGCGCCGCTTGGCGAGCTTCCCGCTCCGGGCCGCCCACGTGTCGGCGAGGTCCCGCCCGAGGTCGCCCGAGCGCAGGGCGGCCGCCTGGCCGCCGAGCCGTTCGATCCGACGGAAGAACTCCCAGCCCGCGTGCGCGAGTTCGTCGGTGAGGCGCTCCACGTACCAGGAGCCGCCCGCCGGGTCGATCACCCGGGACAGGTGCGACTCCTCGATGAGGATCGTGGAGGTGTTGCGGGCGATCCGGCGGGCGAACGCGTCCGGCAGGCCGAGCGCGTGGTCGAAGGGCAGCACGGTGACCGAGTCGGCCCCGCCCGCCCCCGCGGCCAGCGTCGCGATGGTCGTGCGCAGCATGTTCACCCACGGGTCGCGGCGCGTCATCATCACCGGCGAGGTGACGACATGCTGGAGCTGCGCCCCCGCGCGCGGGGCCCCGCAGGCCTCGGCGACCCTCGCCCAGAGCCGGCGCGCGGCCCGCAGCTTGGCGATCGTCAGGAACTGGTCGGCGGTCGCCGCGTACCGGAACTCCAGCTGCCCGCAGGCCTGTTCGACGCTCAGCCCGGCCTCGGTCAGCTCCCGCAGATACGCCACCGCCGTCGCCAGCGAGCAGCCCAGCTCCTGGGCGGCCGAACCACCGGCCTCGTGGTACGGCAGCGCGTCCACGGTCAGCGCCCGCAGCCCCGGGTACTCCCCGGCACACCGCCGCGCGAGCTCCGCCACCGGTGCGATGTCGTAGCCCTGTCCGGTACGGGCCTCGTGGCCGAGCGGGTCCGCGCCCAGGTTGCCGCGCGCCACGTCCCGGGCGACGCCCCGCTCCTCGTACAGCCGCAGCAGTTCCCGCGCGGCGGGCTCGGTCTCGGTCCCCGCGTCGAGGACGACGGGTGCCAGGTCGAGATAGACGCCGTCGAGGACCGTGCCGAGGGAGGGCACCTCAATGGCGTCCTCGCCCACGGTCAGCCAGAGGGAGGAGACACCGTTCTCCAGGTCCGCGAGCACCGCGGCGGAGTCGGCCGCCGTGTGCCGCTGCCGTACGTCCCAGCCGCCGACCGTGTTCCCCTCGGCGCGGCCGCCGCGCACAAAGGGCGCGAACCCGGGGAAACCAGGCTCGGGGGCGTCGTCGCGCGCAGTGTAGAGGGGCCGGGTGCGCAACCCGTCCTCCAGGGCGGTGGACAGGGCTTCCTCGGCCTCGGCTCCCTCGACGTCCTTGCCCGACTTGCGCAGCACACCCGCCACAAGGCGCTGCCACTGCTCATGGGGCACATCAGGGAACTCGCCGGCCAGCTCAAGCCCGTCGTCAGGCAGGACCGTCATGCTCGGATGTTAGGCCACGTTAACGAAAGAGCAGGAGTGGGCGCGGCTGTGACCTTGCCCTCCCCCTGACTGTGGCCTCGGTCTCCATGATCCGCGCGGCGTTCACGCCGGGGTCGTGATCTCACCCTCGGACGTTCGCAGCGCCTGGTACACGGACCACGCCACGGCCACCAGCGGTACGGCCACCACGGCACCGATCACCCCCGCCGCGACCGCTCCGCCGACGACCGCCAGGGCCACCACCACCGGGTGCAGCCGGACGGCCCAGCTCATCACGATGGGGTGCAGGAGATGGCCCTCGATCTGCCCGATGATCACGATCAGGGCCACCACCACCAGGGCGATGAGCGGCCCCTTCGTCGCCAGCGCGACGACGGCCGCGACCGCCAGGGCGATCGGCGAGCCGATCAGGGGGATGAAGGCGGCCACGAACTCCAGCAGCGCCAGCGGCACGGCGAGCGGCACCCCGAGAGCGAACAGGGCGATGCCCACGAGGACCGCGTTGGTCGCCGCCACCAGCAGGATGCCGTGCGTGTAGCCGGTGAAGGTCCGCCAGGCGGCCCGGCCCGCGACCGTGACGTGCTGCCGCGCCCGCTCGGGGAGCTGCTCGCACATCCACCGCCACTGCCGCTCGCCCGAGTGCGTGAAGAAGACCGCGCAGAACAGGGCCAGCGCCAGCACGGTCAGCACCTCCAGCAGCCGGCTCGCGCCGCTGAGCGCCGTACTGATGAGGGTGGAGCGATGGCTCGACAGCAGCTTGCCGATCCGGGACTGCAGATCGGCGAAGGCGTCCGCCGGCAGCCGGAACGGCGGCCCCTCCAACTGGCGCTCGATCCGGTCGATCCCCGCCACGAACTCCCGCTCCAGTCCGCTGCGCTGGTCCGCCACGGTCTCACCGACCAGGGCCAGCGCCCCGAGCACGAGGACGATGCCGCCGACGATCGCGACGGCCACCGCGAGCGGCCTGGGCATCGACCGGGCCAGCAGACCGGCCGCGGGGCGGAGCACGGCGGCGATGACGAGACCGAGGAAGACGGCGACGGCGATCCGGTGGAACTGCCCGAGCACGGAGAAAGCGAAGCGGACGACGACACCGACGGCGATGATCCGCCACGCGTACGCGCCCGCGGTCCGCAGCCAGTCCGGCACACGCGGCTCCCCACCGCCCGGACGTCCGGACGGCGAGACGGGCGGTTCGACAGACGCGGCCATCTCATCCCCGTACCACCCACCGCCTCCCGAACCGCGAAGCGGGCCCTGAATTCCCCCGAAGGCCGGTATCGGACGGAGGAGGGCTGGGGTGGTGCGCAGCATCCGAAACCGCCGCCGCGGCGTCAGCCGCTCGTCGCCGCGGTCACCGTCGCCGGGTCCACCCCGGTGAGTTCGACGATGCGGTGCGGTGCCACCCCGGCGGCCAGGGCGCGGGCGATGAGGCCGTCGCGGCCGTCCGCGCTGTCGCGGAAGGCGAGGAGTTCCTCCTCGACCCGGGCGAGTGACTGGGGTGCGTTCAGATGGCGGACCCGGCTCAGTTCCTCCTCGCCCAGCGGGACGGGCAGCCGTTCCGCTCCCTCGGGGATGGCCGCCGTCTCCTCCGGCGGCAGCAGGCGCAGCTGCGGGGAGGCCGGGGTGCTTCCCTGCGCGGCCAGCCAGGCGCGTACCGCGGGAGTCTCCATGCACGCGAGATCGCCGACGGCGGCCGGGGCCACGCCCAGCGACGCGGACGGGTCGTCAAGCAGGAACAGGTAGGCGTCGTCGGTCATCCTCGGCTCCTTCTCGACGGGGGCTGATCGACTCCCTTTACCCCGCCGCGCCCGGATTACCACCGGCTCCACGAGTCCGGGCCAATGCGGCCAGAACCTGTCCGCAAGCCCCGCTACCGTGCCCCCATGGCGAACACCCAGCGGAGCGTCCTCGGTACCCGTGCCCTCAACCGCGCCACCCTCGACCGGCAACTGCTGCTGCGCCTCGTCCGGATGACCGCCGTCGCGGCCGTCGAGCATCTGGTCGGTCTCCAGGCGCAGAACGTCAAGCCTCCGTACTACGCCCTCGCCGCACGCCTCGACGGTTTCGACCCCGAGGCGCTGTCGACGCCGATGGCCGGCCGCGAGGTCGTCCGTATCGTCACGATGCGCTCCACCATCCACACCCACACCGCGGACGACTGCCTCACCCTCAGGCCGCTGGTGCAGCCCGCCCGGGACCGGGAGCTGGTCCAGTTCCGCAAAGGACTCGCCGGTGTCGACCTGGACCGGCTCGCGGCTCTCGCCCGGGACCTCGTCGAGGCCGGGCCCCGCACGATGAAGCAGTTGCGCGAGGCCCTGCTCCAGGAGTGGCCCGACGCCGATCCACAGGCCCTGGCGGTCGCCGCCCGGTGCCGTCTGCCGCTCGTGCAGGTGACCCCGCGCGGCCTGTGGGGCCGTAGCGGGCAGGTCAGTCTCACCACCGCCGAGCACTGGCTCGGCCGCCCGGCCGAACCGGCCCCCACCCCCGACGCGGTCGTCCCGCGCTACCTAGCCGCCTTCGGCCCGGCCTCCGTGAAGGACATGCAGACCTGGGCCGGACTGACCCGCCTGCGGGACGCCTTCGAACGGCTCCGTCCGCGACTCGTCACCTTCCAGGACGAGGGCGGCGTCGAGCTGTTCGACCTCCCGGACGCCTCCCGCCCCGACCCGGACACCCCGGCCCCGCCGCGCTTCCTGCCCGAGTTCGACAACCTGCTGCTCTCCCACGCCGACCGCACCCGCGTCGTCCCGCCGCGGTACCGGGGCCGTTCCTGGCAGGGCAACATCGCCTACCCCACGCTCCTCGTGGACGGCTTCCTCGCGGGCCTGTGGCGACTGGAGGACCAGGCCCTGGTGATCGAGCCCTTCGACCGGCTCACCAGGACCCAGCGGGACGAGGTCACCGCCGAGGGCGAGCGGATGCTGCGCGTGATGCACCCGGGGACGTCGTACGACATCCGCTTCGGTGCCGTACGGGGCTGACGGCATGGAGAGGGGGGGGGGGGGGGGGGGGGGGGGGGGGGGGGGGGGGGGGGGGTACCCGCTCCCCCCCCCCCCCCCCGCGATATCATCGCCAGTCGGGCC
>NZ_JBVJBP010000008.1:0-90146 GCF_055589465.1 Streptomyces sp. NPDC041940 | reverse complement strand
CTCAGCCCGCGTTTCTCCCCCCCTCCTCTCATCCGTGCCGGCCCGCGCCCCGCGCCCCCCGCCCCCCCCCCGCCCCCCCCCCCCCCCCCCCCCCCCCCCC
Organism: Streptomyces sp. NPDC041940; assembly: GCF_055589465.1. Classification (NCBI taxonomy): domain Bacteria; kingdom Bacillati; phylum Actinomycetota; class Actinomycetes; order Kitasatosporales; family Streptomycetaceae; genus Streptomyces; species Streptomyces sp. NPDC041940. The sequence continues at coordinate 90,046 of NZ_JBVJBP010000008.1, read as the reverse complement.
CCCCCCGCCCCCTGGTCTTTCACCTGAGGGGTGCTCAGGAGCTATCGGACGGTCACGAGTTGACCTGCGTCGTGACCAGGTTGGAGAAGGTGGTCAGCCGGGTGTAGACACCCGGGTAACCGGCCTGGGCGCAGCCTTCGCCCCAGGAAGTGATGCCTGCCAGGACGCCCCCGATGAGCAGGGGACCGCCGCTGTCGCCCTGGCAGGTGTCCACGCCGCCGGTGGTCTTCCCGGCGCAGACCATGTCGCTCTGCACGAAGTCGGAGCCGTAGGAGCTCGCACAACTGGAGTCGGACACGGTCGGTACGGTCGCGGTGCGCAGCTGGTTGGAGGAGCTGCCGCCCGCGGAGGTCGTGCCCCAGCCGAGGATGCGCGCGGTGGCGCCGGCCGCGTACACCGAGGTCTGGGACGAGGTGACGTACTTCGCGGTGGTGTACGGCATCGACGTCGACAGCGTCAGCACGGCCACGTCGTCGCCGTTGGTGGCGTCGGTGTAGCTCGGGTGGATCCATATCTTGCTGACTCTGCTGACCGTGCCGTTGGTGCCGTTGAGGTACGTGCGGCCACCGACCACCCGCACGCTGCCGGCGGACTCACCGACCATGCAGTGCGCGGCGGTGACGACCTTGGTGGGCGAGACCAGCGTGCCGCCGCAGAACTGGTTCTGCGAGGCGTCCGTGATCTGCATGACGAACGGGTACGCGGTCGTCGTGGTCGTGCTGCCGCCGACGATCGGCTGGGGTGCGGCGACGGCGGAGGGGGCGGTGAACAGCGCGGTCACCGCGGCGACGGCGGCGGCCTTCTTGGCACGGTTGAACCCGAACATGGGTCTCCTTGGGGAGTTGCCGGTGGGGGGTCGCGCGGGTGGTCGTGAAGCACGGGGACCCTGACGCCGTTGTTCGGATCTCCGTGTGCCCGGCGAGCGGCACGCCCCAAAGTTAGAGCCCGGAGGAGGTGGCTCCCAATGAGGGAACCCCCTAAGGGAGTTGGGCAGGGAAAACCCTCGATCGGGTCAAGTAAACCCAGGTGGGGCTCAGTTGGTACGACGGCCCGCGGCCAGCCGGACGATGTCCACCCGCGAACGGATCCCCAGCTTCCGGTAGACCCGGGTCAGCGTCGCCTCGACGGTCTTGACACTGATGAACAGGCGGGCCGCGATCTCCCGGTTGGTCGCACCCTCCATCACGAGCGAGGCGACCTGACGCTCCATCGAGGCCAGGCCCTGCAGCGCGTCCAGCGCGACGGGCGGTGCCGCGGAGGCCGGCTCCACCGCCGGGGAACCCCCCGCGACGGCCGCGTCGACCTGCCGCAGCCAGGGCAGCGCCCGGCAGCGCCGGAACAGCCGGGCGGCCTCGTCGTACGACCCCGGCCCCGGCAGGGGAGTCCCGCCGGTGCGGGGCTGGGCGGCGGCCTGGGCGCGCAGCCGGGCCAGCGCGAAGGCGGCCCGCGCCTCCTCCAGGCCGTAGCCCAGCCTCCCGAGCCGGTCCCGCACGGACGCCAACCGCACGAGGGCGGTCTCGTGTTCGCCGCGCGCCGCCCGTACCAGCGCCTCGGCCCGGTCCAGCACGGCCAGCACACTCTCCCGGCCCAGCCGCAGCGCGTGCGCGCGGGTCGTGTCGATGACGTCCTGCGCCTCGCCCGGTTCACCGATGCGGACCAGGGCCTCGGCGAGATCGCCGTGCCAGCGGCCGCGCGCCGGGTCGTTGATGCCGAGGCCGTGCTCCAGCTCCCGCACCCGGCGCAGCGAACGGACCGCGGCCGCCGGGTCCCCTGCCACCAACTGGGCGTAGCCCAGGGCCGCCAGAGCCCGGGACAGATACATCTGGTCGCCGTCGACCTCGGCGTGGTCGGCCGCCTCACGCGCGAGTGCCAGCGCCCGGTCCACGTCCCCGGCGGAGGCCTCCGCGAGGGAGGCGAGCATCGCCGAGGCGCCCTCGCCGATCCCGGCGTCCCGGGCGAGGCGCAGACTCTCCCGGGCCAGGTCCAGGGCCCGGCCGCAGTGCCCGGTGCGCAGCTCCGTGTCGGCGAGGAAACGCAGGAAGTGCACCTCGCTCTCGACCATGCCGCGCCGCCGCACCTCGCGCAGCAGCGCGGTGATCACCGCCCGGGCCTCCGGCAGCCGGTCGCTCATGATCAGCCAGCGGAACCGGGCCGATCCGGCCCCGTTGTGATGGCAGGCCACATACGGGTCCTGGGGTTCACGCAGCGCCCGTTTGACGGTCGCGGGCGCCCCCGGATGGCCCATCAGGGTCTCGGTGGAGGCCTGGAAGGACAGCGCCATCAGCTCGGTGCGCCGGTCCCCGCCCCGGGCGGCCAGCTCCGCGGCGTGCTCGGCCTCCTGCCGGGCCTCGGCGAAGTCGCCCTCCACGACCAGGCCGCGCCAGGCCAGCTGGTAGTGGACCAGGGCGAGCAGCCCCGGGTCGTCGCCCGCGTCGGCCAGGACCTGCGGGAAGACCGCGTCGACCTCGCCGAGCGCCTGCCCGGCCGCCTCGATGACCACCATCCAGGCCCGCACCCGCTCGGCGGGCACGGTGGCACGCGTCAGTACGTCGCGGGCGATGTCCCGGGCGAGATCGCCCTCGCCCGCGGTGATCGCGTCCTCCGCGGCCTGCAGGCGCCGCTCGTCCGGGCCCGGGGTGCTGTCCGCCGGGGTGTGCCGGGCCGCGAGCAGCCCGAGCGAGGCGGCCACGGACGGCGCCCCCCGGTCCAGGGCCAGCGCGGCGGCCTCGGCGAGCCGGGCCGCCACCTCCGGGTCGGTGCCGGTGGTCGCCAGGGCCAGGTGCCGGGCCCGCTCGATCGGGTCGGAGGCCGCGGTGGACAGCGCGGCGTGCACGGCCCGCCGCTCCTGCGCCGGGGCCTCCGCGTACAGCGCGGCCGAGATCAGCGGATGCGCGAACCGTACGGCGGGCCCCTCCGCCTCGGTCGCCAGCAGCCCGAGCGCCGCCGCCTGGGCCGTCTCGGCCTCGGCGTGCTCCCGGCCGGCCGCGTGCAGCAGGGCCAGCGTGGGGCGGGCACCGGCGCTGGCCACCAGCAGGGTGCGGCGCGCCTCGTCCGACAGCATCTCCAGCCGGCTCAGCACCAGCGCCCGCAGCGAGGTGGGCACGGGCAGCGGCTCGCCGGGCCGGGGCCGGGTGGGGCTCTCGGCCAGGGCACGGCCCAGTTCCAGCGCGAAGAGCGGGTTGCCGCCGCTGGTGCGGTGGATGTCGCGGACCGTGGAGCGGGACAAGGGGGTGTAGCCGCGGTGGTCGAGCAGCGCCGAGACCTGCGCACGGGTCAGCGGGCCCAGCCGGACGGCGAGCGTGTCGGGCGGGGACGCGCGTAGATGACGGTCGTACTCCTGGCCCTCGGTCCGCACCGCGCACAGCATCTGCACGGGCGTGTCGCCCAGCCGGCGGGCGGCGAAGCCGAGCAGTTCGGCACTGGCGGCATCCAGCCACTGCAGGTCGTCGGCGACGACCAGTACCGGGCCCTCGGCGGCGAGGGCGCGCAGCGCCGAGAGCACGGCGAGGCGCAGCGCGAGCCCGTCACGCTGGAGGGTGGACTCGCCGCGGCCGGTGAGCGCCGACTCCAGGGCGGTGCGCTGGGCCGAGGGCAGCTGTTCCGAGACCTCGTCCAGGACCAGGCCGAACAGGTCGGCCAGCGCCAGGAAGGGCAGGTGGGATTCGGACTCGGTGGCCGAGCAGCGCAACACGGTCCGGGCCGAGCCGCCGTAATCCGCCGCCAGCGCCCGCAGGATCGTCGACTTTCCTATTCCCGCGGGGCCGTGGAGCAGCACACTTCCGCCTCGGCCCAGCTGTTCACGCGCCGACGTGAACAGATCCTCTCTGCCGATGACCAGGTCGGGGCGGCACCTGGGAGGCTCCTGGAAGTCCCGTCGCACGGTCACCGCTTCCCTCCCTGTGTCGTGTCCTGGCCAATATTAGGCAACAGCTCTTTGAATTTCGGACGGACGGCGTGGTGAGGGAAATAACAACCGACGCCGGCGGGTGAATTCATTGGGCCCTCGAATGCGGCGGCAGACGCCGTAGGCGCCCGGTCGGGAACCCGTCGGCATATCGAACAAACCGGCACCACAGAAAACATCACAAACCTATGGCAACCATCCCGCCCGGCGCGCGGCGACCACGGCCTCGCCCCGCGTCCGGGCCCGCAGCTTCCGCATGGCCGACCGCAGATACCCCTTGACGGTCTCGGACGTCACCCCCAGCCGCTCGGCGGCGACCGCGTTGGTGGCCCCGGCGGCGACACACGCCAGCACGTCCACCTCGCGCGGCGCCAGCCCGACCCGGGCCGGCGCGGCGGCCCCGGCCGTCAGCAGCGCACACGCCCCCAGCAGCTCGTCCCGCAGCTCCGGGTCCGCGATCTTCGGAGCCAGCGCCCGCAGCGCCGCGTGCGCCTCCCGCACCTGCTCCCACCCCGCGCCCGCCCCGCCCCCGGCGGCGAGGGTCCGTGCCTCGTCCCGTACGACCAGGGCCCGCTCCACGTCCCGCGCCGCCTCCACGGCCGCGTCCAGCATTCGTCCGCCCATCGGCAGGGCCGTCCGCAGCGCCCCGTACAGCACCCCGCGCACCCCGTGCCGTACGACCACCGGCACGGCCAGCACCGAGCGCAGTCCCTCCACGGCCACCGGGGCGTCGTACTCGTGGCTGATCTGCCGCGACACCGAGTAGTCCGTCACCACGCACGGCCGGGCGAGGACCACCGTCTTGCCGCCCAGTCCGTTCCCGGACGTCACCGCCAGGGAGCGCAGGGCGTCCGTCGCCGTGCCGCTCCGCTCGCTGATGCGCATCCGCCGCCCGGCCTCCATCAGGCCGCCGAAGGCGACCGGGAGGCCGGTGGCGCGCCGCAGACGCAGCAGCGCGTTCCGTATCTCGACGGCGTCGGACGCGTCTGCTGTCACCTGTTCGCCCCTTCACTACGGCTCCTGTGCGGGCGCTCCCCCCGTTCGGGGGTAGTGAGTCCTGCATCACGGATTACACGATGGTTGGGAGCCGCCCGGCAATGGTCCGGTACTCAGGAGGACAGATGACATCGGCGACGGAGATGTTCCGCGAGGCGCGGGACTTCCTGCTGGAGCACCGCGAGGACTACGCCACGGCCTACGACGGCTTCCGCTGGCCCCGTCCCGAGTACTTCAACTGGGCGCTCGACTGGTTCGACGAGATCGCGGACGGCAACGCCCGTACCGCCCTGCACATCGTCGAGGAGGACGGCCGCGAGACCCGGCTGTCCTTCGCGGAGATGTCCGTGCGCTCGGCGCGGTTCGCCAACTGGCTGCGCGCCCGGGGCGTGCGCGCCGAGGACCGGATCCTCGTCATGCTCGGCAACCAGGCCGAACTGTGGATCACCGCGCTCGCGGCGATGAAGCTGCGGGCGGTGGTCATCCCGGCCACGCCGCTGCTCGGCCCCGCCGACCTGCGTGACCGCGTCGACCGCGGCCGGGTCCGGCATGTCATCGCGCGCCCGGAGGACACCGGGAAGTTCGCCGAGGTCCCCGGCGACTACACGCGCATCGCCGCCGGTACCGCTCCCGAGGGCTGGCTGTCGCTGGAGGACGCCCACGACGCCCCCGCCGACTTCACCCCCGACGCCCCGACCCGGTCCGACGACCCGCTGATGCTCTACTTCACCTCGGGCACCACCGCCCGGCCCAAACTCGTCGAGCACACCCACACCTCGTACCCGATCGGGCACCTGTCGACCATGTACTGGATCGGCCTCGAGCCCGGCGACGTTCATCTGAACATCTCCTCCCCGGGCTGGGCCAAGCACGCCTGGTCCAACCTCTTCGCCCCGTGGAACGCCGAGGCGACCGTCTTCCTGTACAACTACTCGCGCTTCGACGCGGTCCGTCTCATGGCGGAGATGGACCGGGCCGGTGTCACCACCTTCTGCGCCCCTCCGACGGTCTGGCGCATGCTCATCCAGGCCGACCTGACGCAGCTGCGCACCCGCCCGCGCGAGGTCGTCGCCGCCGGGGAGCCGCTCAACCCGGAGGTCATCGAGCAGGTCCGCCGGTCCTGGGGCGTCACCATCCGGGACGGCTTCGGCCAGACCGAGACGGCCGTGCAGGTCGCCAACAGTCCCGGCCAGCCGCTCAAGACCGGCTCGATGGGCCGGCCGAGCCCCGGCTACCGCGTCGAACTGCTGGACCCCGTCTCCGGCGTGCCGGGCGCGAGCGCGGGGGAGATCGCCCTCGACCTGTCGGACCGTCCCGTCGGCCTGATGACCGGCTACCACGGCGACGCGGACCGCACAGCCGAGTCGATGGCCGGCGGCTACTACCGCACCGGCGACATCGGCGCGCGCGACGAGGACGGCTACATCACCTACGTCGGCCGCGCGGACGACGTCTTCAAGGCCAGTGACTACAAGATCTCGCCCTTCGAGCTGGAGAGCGCGCTGCTGGAGCACGAGGCTGTGGCGGAGGCGGCGGTCGTACCCGCCCCGGACGAACTGCGGCTCGCCGTGCCGAAGGCGTACGTCGTCCTGGCCGAGGGCTGGGAGCCCGGCCCCGGCACCGCGAAGGTGCTGTTCGAGCACTCCCGGGAGGCCCTGGCCCCCTACAAGCGCATCCGCCGACTGGAGTTCGGCGCCCTGCCCAAGACCGTCTCCGGCAAGATCCGCCGTATCGAGCTGCGCGAGGCCACGGCGGCCGGGTCGGACGCCGAGTACCGCGAGGAGGACTTCCGGTGAATTCGTACAGCCATGGAACCGGCGGGACGGCTCTGCTGGGCGACACGATCGGCGCCAACCTGGACCGGGCGGTGGCCACCTGGCCGGAACGCGAGGCGCTGGTCGACGTCCCGTCCGGGAGGCGCTGGACGTACGCGCGGTTCGGTTCCGCCGTGGACGAGCTGGCGTCCGCGCTGCATGCCTCCGGTGTCGCCAAGGGCGACCGGGTGGGCATCTGGGCGGTCAACTGCCCCGAGTGGGTGCTCGTCCAGTATGCCACCGCCCGCATCGGCGCGATCATGGTCAACATCAACCCGGCCTACCGCACCCACGAGGTCGAGTACGTCCTCAACCAGGCCGGTGTGTCCCTGCTCTTCGCCTCCGTCGGTCACAAGGCGAGCGACTACCGGGCGATGGTCGAGCAAGTACGGGACCGGTGTGCCGAGTTGCGCGAGGTCGTGTACATCGGCGACCCGAGCTGGGAGGCACTGCTGGGACGGGCCACCCCCGACGCCCGGGCCCGGTACCCGGAGCTGTCCTGCGACGACCCGATCAACATCCAGTACACGTCGGGCACGACGGGCTTCCCCAAGGGCGCGACCCTCTCGCACCACAACATCCTCAACAACGGGTACTTCGTGGGCGAGTCGATCGCCTACAGCGAGCAGGACCGGGTGTGCGTCCCCGTGCCCTTCTACCACTGCTTCGGCATGGTGATGGGCAATCTCGCCGCCACCTCGCACGGCGCCTGCATCGTCATCCCCGCCCCGTCCTTCGACCCGAAGGCCACCCTGGACGCGGTCCAGCAGGAGCGCTGCACCTCGCTCTACGGCGTCCCGACCATGTTCATCGCGGAGCTCAACCTCCCCGGCTTCGCCTCCTACGACCTCTCCTCCCTGCGCACCGGCATCATGGCGGGCTCGCCCTGCCCGGTCGAGGTGATGAAGCGGGTGGTCGCCGAGATGCACATGGCGGAGGTCTCCATCTGCTACGGCATGACCGAGACCTCCCCGGTGTCCCTCCAGACCCGCAGGGACGACGACCTGGAGCACCGCACGGGCACCGTGGGCCGGGTCCTGCCGCACATCGAGGTCAAGGTCGTCGATCCCGCGACGGGCGTGACACCACCCCGGGGCACAGCGGGCGAGTTGTGCACCCGCGGCTACAGCGTGATGCTCGGCTACTGGAACGAGCCGGAGAAGACCGCCGAGGCCATCGACGCGGGCCGCTGGATGCACACCGGCGACCTCGCGGTGATGCGCGAGGACGGCTATGTCGAGATCGTCGGCCGCATCAAAGACATGATCATCCGGGGCGGGGAGAACATCTACCCCCGCGAGATCGAGGAGTTCCTCTACGCCCACCCGGGCATCCAGGACGTCCAGGTCGTGGGCGTCCCGCACGACCACTACGGCGAGGAGGTCCTGGCCTGCGTCATCGCCCGCGACCCGGCCGCCCCGCCGACACTGGAGGACGTACGGGCCTTCTGCGAGGGGCAGTTGGCCCACTACAAGATCCCGAGCAGGCTTCAGATCCTCGACTCCTTCCCGATGACGGTGTCCGGGAAGGTACGCAAGGTGGAGCTGCGGGAGAGGTTCTCGGAGGGGCAGAGGTAGGTCACACCGGTGCGCGCATGCACACCCGTGGCCAGCGGTCGAGGCCGTGTTCGGCCTCCGTCGCGCGGATGGCGCGGAGGCCGGGCGTGAGGTCGGGCTCGGCCAGGGTGTGGAAGCCGAGGCGGGCGTAGTAGGGGGCGTTCCACGGGACGTCCGTGAAGGTGGTCAGCGTCAGGGCGGTCAGGCCCTCCTCGCGGGCGTGCCCGGCGGCACAGTCCAGGAGGTCCCGGCCCACGCCACGGCGCGCGGCACGCGGGTGGACCGAGACCTGCTCGATGTGCAGCGCGCCGTCCACGGGTTCGGCGAGGAGGTACGCGACCGGGTGGTCCCGCCCGTCCACCGCGACCCAGCAGTGGCCGGTCCGGCGGTAGCGCTCCAGCACGTCGAGCCCCGGCGGCTCGTCGTCGGCGATCTCCGGCATGCCGAGGTCGCGGAAGGGGGTACCGGCGGCGCGTTCGATGTCCTGGAGAGCGGGGAGTTCGGCGGCGGTCGCGGGGCGGACGCGGATACCGGCAGACCTCGAAGTCATGGGTTCACCAACTCCTCAGGCGGGCACGGGCTCCGGATCGGCATCGTCGAAGGGCGGGTAGATCTCGCTTCCCGTGCGCTCCGCCGCGTCGATGTAGCCGGCAAGAGCGTCCCGGGAGCGGGTGAGCGTGGCCATCTGGTCGTCCAGCCGCCGTAGCCGTGACCGCATCGCGGCCAGCAGTTCGGGACATCCGAGCAGCTCCGGGGCTTCCCCGACCGCACAGGGCAGCAGGTACGCGATGTCCTCCGACGATAATCCGGCGCCGAGCAGATGGCGTATCTGCTTCACGCGCAGCAAGGCGTTCTCCCCGTACTCGCGATATCCGTTCGCGCCGCGTTCCGCCTCCAGCAGGCCCTGGGCCTCGTAATAGCGCAACTGATGTGTGTTCACGCCCGTCCGGCGACTCAGTTCCCCGATACGCATCGAAACCTCGCTTGACCTTCACACCGGTATCAACGTTGACGATGCTGCCATGAACACGACCGACACACCCGTGACAATCATCGGACTCGGGCTGATGGGCCAGGCCCTCGCCGCCGCGTTCCTGAAGGCCGGACATCCCACGACCGTGTGGAACCGTACGGCCTCCAAGGCCGACCGCCTCGTGGGCGAAGGCGCACGGCTCGCACCGACCGTCGGTGACGCGCTCGGCGCGGGCTCCCTGACGATCATCTGCGTCACCGACTACCAGGCCGTGCGGGAGCTGTTGGGCGCGGGCGACACCGACCTCGACGGCAGGACGCTGATCAATCTGACCTCGGGCGACTCGGCCCAGGCCCGGGAGACGGCCCGCTGGGCCGAGCAGCGCGGCGCCCGCTACCTGGACGGCGCCATCATGGCCGTCCCGCCGGCGATCGGGACCGCCGAGGCGGTCATTCTGCACAGTGGGCCGCAGGCGGACTTCGACGCACACAAGTCGACACTCGACGTGCTCGGTACCGTCACCCACGTCGGCGCCGACCACGGCCTCGCGTCGCTGTACGACGTGGCCGGCCTGGCGATGATGTGGAGCGTCCTGAACGCCTGGCTCCAGGGCACCGCCCTGCTCGGGACGGCGGGTGTCGACGCCGCGCAGTACGCGCCGTTCGCGCAGCGGATCGCCGCCGGCGTGGCCGAATGGCTGCCGGGATACGCCCAGCAGATCGACAGCGGCTCCTTCCCGGCCGAGGTCTCGGCCCTGGAGACCGACGCGCGGGCCATGGCGCACCTGATCGAGGAGAGCGAGGCGGTGGGTGTCAACGCCGAACTGCCCAAGCTGATCAAGGCGATGGCCGACCGCTCGATCGCCGCCGGACACGGTGGGGAGCAGTATCCCGTGCTGATCGAGGAGTTCGCCAAGCCGTGCGGCGACTGACCGGCCCCGGAGCGGTCAGGGTGCCCGGTCCCCGGTGCCGCCGGTGGCCAGCGTATCGGCCGGGGCGTTCACCGGGCGCGGTGTGCCCGTGAGGTCGAGGACGAACAGGGGGATGGCCAGGGCGTCGGCGCGGGCCCGGGCGTCGTCCGCGTAGCCGGTGAGGGAGAAGTAGAGGCAGTCGGCGGACTCCGTCATGGCCGTCAGCCACAGGCACTCCACGTCCCGCAGCGTCGCGGGGCGTACGGCCGGGTCGACCTGCGCGAGGGCGCCGCGGGCGGCGAGGCCGATGCCGGACGGGGGACGCTGGTCCGCCCGGCGTACGTCCCGGTAGCCGAGCCAGCGCAGATACAGCGCGGTGGCCGTGACGGCGTCGCGCGCGGTGCGGATGGTGACGGACCGGAAGGGCGGCCTGGCGGCAGCGACGCCCTGGTCCGTCCCGTCGCCCGAGCCGGCCGGACCCCGCTCCTCCGCCACCGGCACCTGCCCCTCCGCCACCGGCACCCGCAGCACCGTCCCGCACGCGCACCCCAGCTCCGGACGCGGCCACTCCCCGCTCCGCCCGCAGGACGCGCAACGCACCGTCACCCAGTCGTCCTGCCAGACGCGATGCGAGACGGGCGTCGCCGCACTGCGCCGGTCCAGGGGCGGGCCGACCGGCGCGCCGCACACGCAGGGGTACACCGGAGCCGTGTAGCGGTGCTCGCGGTGGCAGGCCGGGCAGCGCACCGGGACGGTCTCGGCCATGTCACTCCAGAACCGCGTCGCGTCGGGACAGCGGATCCATCGTGCTCCTCCGGGCCCCTGCCTGTCCGCCCCTTGCCATCTCTTGACGGCCTTCGGTGACCCCACTTACATTAATTCCAGATCGTAGAAGAAATTTTCCACAATACGGAAGAGCTCACCGCGGGGCGCGACGGGAGTGCGAATCCGGCAGCCGAAGCAGGAGTACTCGATGGCTCGAATGACCGCTGCCCGCGCGGCAGTTGAGATCCTCAAGCGCGAGGGCGTGACCGACGCGTTCGGTGTCCCGGGCGCGGCGATCAACCCCTTCTACGCGGCCCTCAAGGCATCCGGCGGCATCGCCCACACCCTCGCCCGGCACGTCGAGGGCGCCTCGCACATGGCCGAGGGCTACACCCGCACCCACCCGGGCAACATCGGCGTCTGCATCGGCACCTCAGGCCCGGCCGGCACCGACATGATCACGGGCCTGTACTCCGCGACCGGCGACTCCATCCCGATCCTGTGCATCACCGGCCAGGCCCCGACCGCCGTGATCCACAAGGAGGACTTCCAGGCCGTCGACATCGCCTCGATCGCCAAGCCGGTTACCAAGATGGCCGTGACCGTCCTGGAGGCGGCGCAGGTCCCCGGCGTCTTCCAGCAGGCCTTCCACCTGATGCGCTCCGCCCGGCCCGGGCCCGTCCTCATCGACCTGCCGATCGACGTCCAGCTCACGGAGATCGAGTTCGACCCGGAGACGTATGCGCCGCTCCCGGTCTACAAGCCGGCCGCGACCCGCGCCCAGATCGAGAAGGCGATCACGCTCCTCAACGAGTCGGAGCGGCCCCTGATCGTCGCCGGCGGCGGGATCATCAACGCCGACGCCGCGGAACTGCTCGTCGAATTCGCCGAGTTGACCGGCACCCCGGTGGTCCCCACCCTCATGGGCTGGGGCGTCCTCCCCGACGACCACGAGCTGAACGCCGGCATGGTCGGCCTCCAGACCTCGCACCGCTACGGCAACGCGACCTTCCTGGAGTCCGACTTCGTCCTCGGCATCGGCAACCGCTGGGCCAACCGCCACACCGGCAGGCTCGACGTCTACACGGCCGGGCGCACGTTCGTCCACGTCGACATCGAGCCCACCCAGCTCGGCAAGATCTTCGCCCCGGACTACGGCATCGCCTCCGACGCCAAGGCCGCGCTGGAGCTGTTCGTCGAGGTGGCGAGGGAGCTGAAGGCGGACGGCAAGCTGCCCGACCGCACCGACTGGGCCGCCTCCGCCCAGGAGCGGAAGGCCACGCTCCAGCGGCGTACGCACTTCGACGACATCCCGATCAAGCCGCAGCGCGTCTACGAGGAGATGAACAAGGCCTTCGGCCCGGAGACCCGCTACGTCTCCACCATCGGCCTCTCGCAGATCGCCGGTGCGCAGATGCTGCACGTCTACCGGCCCCGCCACTGGATCAACTGCGGCCAGGCCGGCCCGCTCGGCTGGACCGTCCCCGCCGCGCTCGGCGTCGCCAAGGCCGACCCGGAGGCGTCCGTCGTGGCGCTCTCCGGCGACTACGACTTCCAGTTCATGCTGGAGGAACTGGCCGTCGGCGCGCAGCACAAGATCCCGTACGTCCATGTCCTCGTCAACAACGCCTATCTGGGCCTGATCCGCCAGGCGCAGCGGGCGTTCGACATCGACTTCCAGGTCAACCTGGAGTTTGAGAACATCAACGCCCCGGAGCTCGGCGTCTACGGCGTCGACCACGTCAAGGTCGCCGAGGGCCTCGGCTGCAAGGCGATCCGCGTCACCGACCCCGCCGAGCTGGGCGCGGCCTTCGAGCAGGCCAAGAAGCTCGCCGCGGAGTTCCGGGTCCCGGTCGTCGTCGAGGCGATCCTGGAGCGGGTCACCAACATCTCCATGTCGACGACCAACGACATCGGCAACGTCGTGGAGTTCGAGGAGATCGCGACGGAGCCCGGCCATGCGCCGACCTCGATCAAGACGCTGAAGGTCTGACGCGCGGGAGAACGTACGAGCTGAGGGGCGGTCCGTCCATGGGACGGACCGCCCCTCACGCATGGGGTGACACCTGCGGTCAGCTCCCGCCGCCTCCGCATCCGCCGCCACCCCCACCGCAGTAGTGGTAACCCCCGCTACCGCCACCCCTGCCGCGCGGTGAGTTCTTGAGGAGGTTCTTGCCGCCCACCTCGGCCCTGCGGACCAGTCCCGCCCGCAGGGCGAAGCGCGGCACCAGCAGGTGCAGGGCCGGCTCGCCGTGCAGGGCGACGACCAGCAGCCTCTCGTCGTCGGTCAGGCCGCGCCTGCTCGCGGGCAGCGGATGACTCTGCCGCAGCTCCCGGACATGGCGGCGGGCGGCGCGCGTCGGGCCGAGCAGCGGGTAGCGCAGCAGGCCCGCCCCCGCGAGAGGGATGCGCATCAGCGCCAGCGCGATCCGGATGTCCGGGTCCTTCACCAGGGTCCGCAGGCCGGCGGGCTCGCGCAGAGACGTGTGCACCGCCTGCGCCAAGGGGGACTGCGGCCGCTCCGCGGACACGACGTCCGCGATGCCCTTCCGTACCGTCCCCGGCCGGTCGGCCTCCACCAGCCCCCGCAGATACAGCTCCACCACGGCGACGGTGACGGCGGCCCGCGGGCCGTCCCCCAGCAGTGCGATCTCCTGCGGCTCCAGCCGGACCGCCGTACCGTCGCTCATGGCCTCACCCCCGTGACGGGGTCCGCCGCCCCCGTGCCGACGGGCCCCGTGTGACGAGAATGTGCCCGGCCCCGGGGGCGGTTGAAGCCCCCGGGGCCGGGTTCAGAGGTTGTTTTGAGCATTCCGTACGGGGCCTACGACCGCTGCCGTAGGCGCGCTCACGCCTCGTGGTGCTCCGACAGCCCCGGCCAGTCGTCCGGGCCGCCGCCCTGCCATTCGACGAGGTCGCTCTCCGCGACGTCGGTGACGTACAGGTCGGCCAGCCGCAGGATCTCGGCGACGTCGTCGGCGTGGGTGGCGACGCCCAGGGGTTCCTCGCCCAGGGTGACCCGGCGGGATCCGTCCAGGGCGGGGGAGTGGACCACGACATGCGGGTGCTCGGTGGGAGGTGCCATGCCTTCAGGCTCCTGCGGACGCACCTGTTCCGCACCCTGAACGGGCTGGCCGTCCGACGGCGCGAGGCTGGGCGCGACAGGACATTCGCGCCGCCGGACGGGGTCTGGAGGGGTGATGCGGGTGCTTGCTGGGACCGCGGCGGTGCGACGGAGCCCGGAGCGGTCTTCCCTCGGGTCGAGAAGCCGCTCCCGGTCCTTCACCACCGCACTGGCTCGCAGCCGCCGCGGTCCACACCCTGCCCGCGTCCGTGCCCGGGGCGACCACCCCTCATCCGGGTCGCTCCGCGCGGTCGGACACGGTCAGGGAGTTCAGTCCTCGCGCAGGGCGCGGACGGCCTCCTCGACGCGCCGCCCGTACTCGGGGTCGGCGGCGTGGAAGTGCGCGAGGTTCTTCTCGATCACGTCGTCGCGGGAGACCTGGGAGAGGCCGCCGGCGATGTTCGCGATCAGCCGGGACTTCTCCTCGGCGGACATCAGCCGGTACAGCTCACCGGCCTGGAAGAAGTCGTCGTCCTTGGTGTGGAGGGGCGCCGCGTGGGTGCCGGTGTGGCCGTTCACCGCGAGCGGGGCCGACAGCGGGCGGCCGGTCTCGGCCGGGCCGTCGCAGGAGTTCGGCTCGTAGTTCTTCGCCGAGCGGCCCTGGGAGTTGGCCGCCATGAGCCCGTCGCGGCCGTAGTTCCGCGCGGTCGTCGCCTTCGGGGCGTTCACGGCCAGCTGCGTGTGGTTGACGCCCAGGCGGTAGCGGTGGGCGTCCGCGTAGGCGAACAGGCGGCCCTGGAGCATCTTGTCGGGCGAGGGGCCGATGCCCGGCACGAAGTTGTTCGGGGAGAACGCGGCCTGCTCGACCTCGGCGAAGACGTTGTCCGGGTTGCGGTCCAGCACCAGCCGGCCCACGCGCCGCAGCGGGTAGTCCTGGTGCGGCCAGACCTTGGTCACGTCGAACGGGTTGAAGCGGTAGCCGTCCGCCTCCGCCGCCGGCATGAGCTGGACGTAGAGGGTCCAGGACGGGCGCACGCCCCGCTCGATGGCCTGGAGCAGATCCGTCTGGTGGGAGTTCGCGTCGCTGCCGACGGTCTCCGCGGCCTGCTCGGCGCTGAGGGAGCGGATGCCCTGGTTGGTCTTGAAGTGGTACTTGACGAAGAAGGCCTCGCCCGCGCTGTTCGTCCACTGGTAGGTGTGCGAGCCGTAGCCGTTCATGTGCCGGTACGAGGCCGGGATGCCGCGGTCGCCCATCAGCCAGGTCACCTGGTGCGTCGCCTCGGGGGAGTGCGCCCAGAAGTCCCAGACGTTGTCGGGCTCCTGACGTCCCGTGAACGGGTCGCGCTTCTGCGAGTGGATGAAGTCCGGGAACTTGATCGGGTCCTTGATGAAGAATACCGGGGTGTTGTTCCCGACGAGGTCGTAATTGCCTTCCTCCGTATAGAACTTGACCGCGAAACCACGCGGGTCGCGCACCGCGTCCGCGCCGCCGAGCGAGTCGGCCACGGTGGAGAAGCGCACGAACACCTCGGTGCGCCGGCCGACCGTGCTCAGGAAGTCGGCGTACGTGAAGTCGGTGACGTCGTCGGTCACTTCGAAGTGGCCGTAGGCGCCCGAGCCGCGGGCGTGCACCACACGCTCCGGGATGCGCTCGCGGTTGAAGCGGGCCAGCTTCTCCAGCAGATGCTGGTCCTGGAGCAGAAGCGGGCCGCCGGCACCGGCGGTGGCGGAGTTCTGGTTGTCGGCGACGGGGGCGCCGGACTCGGTGGTGAGCACGCGCTGCGGCATCGTGACCTTCCGATACGAGAGGGCAGCGGAAAAATGTTTCCGCTTCGTGGAGCCTAGGGTCGGGGCGAAGTAGGCGTCAACAGTTTGTTGAAGTGGTGGGTAGGGGTGGACCGGGCGGCGCCGCCGCTTTGGGCGCGACAGGACTGGTGTCAGCGGCGGCGCCGCCCGGGGTACGGGGGACCCAAGGGGTCACGGGGTCACGGGGTCACGGGAATCAGACCTGGGCGCCGGACAGCCGCTCCACGGCCCGCAGCAGCGCCGAGTGGTCCAGGCCGCCGTCTCCCTGCGCTCGCAGGCTCGCGACCAGCTGGGCGACCACGGCGCCCACGGGCAGCGCCGCGCCGACATTGCGGGCGGCGTCCGTGACGATGCCCATGTCCTTGTGGTGCAGGTCGATGCGGAAGCCCGGCTTGAAGTCCCGGCCGAGGAAGTTGTCCTTCTTGCGGGTCAGCACCGTCGAGCCGGCGAGTCCGCCGTTCAGGACGTCCAGGGCCGCCTTCAGGTCCACGCCGGACTTCTCCAGGAAGACCACGGCCTCGGCGCACGCCTGGATGTTCACGGCGACGATCAGCTGGTTCGCGGCCTTCACGGTCTGGCCGGAGCCGTGCGGGCCGCACAGCACGATGGTCTTGCCGAGCGCGTCGAGGATCGGCTTCGCGGTGTCGAAGTCGGTCTGCTCGCCGCCGACCATGATGGACAGCACGGCCTCGATGGCGCCGGCCTCGCCGCCGGACACCGGGGCGTCCAGGACCCGGATGCCCTTGTCCTTCGCGGCCTTCGCCAGATCGACCGAGGTCTGCGGCGTGATCGAGGACATGTCGATCAGCAGGGCGCCGGACCTGGCGTTCTCCAGGATGCCGTCGGGGCCGTAGGAGATGGCCTCGACCTGGGGGGAGGCCGGGACCATCGTGATGACGACGTCGGCGTCCCGCACGGCCTCGGCGATGGAGGGGGCTGCGGTGCCGCCCGCCGCCGCGAGACGGTCCAGCTTGTCCTGCTCCAGGGTGAAGCCGGTGACGTCGTAGCCGGCCTTGATGAGGTTCTCGGACATGGGGGAGCCCATGATGCCGAGGCCGATCCAGGCGACCGCCGGGCGGGTCGGGCGGGAGGAAGCTGCGAGTGTGTTGCTCATGATGGGGTGCCTTTCGGTGCGAGGGTCAGCGGGGCAGCCAGTCGAAGGTCTCGGCGCTCGGGCGGTCGCCCGGCTTGTACTCGAGGCCGACCCAGCCGTCGTAGCCCGCCTTCCGGAGCTGGTCGAGGAGGTCTTCGAGGGGCAGTGAGCCCGTCCCGGGGGCGCCGCGGCCGGGGTTGTCGGCGATCTGGACGTGACCGGTCTTCGCGGCGTACCGCTCGATCACCGACGGGAGGTCCTCGCCGTTCATGGACAGGTGGTAGAGGTCCATCAGGAACCGCGCGTTGCCCAGGCCGGTCGCCTCGTTGACCTTGTCGACGACGTCCACGGCCGCCGGGGCGGACACCAGCGGGTACAGCGGTGACTCGGGCTGGTTCAGCGCCTCGATCAGCAGCATCGCGCCGATCCGGTCCGCGGCCCGGGCCGCCAGGGTCAGGTTCTCCAGCGCGAGGGCGTCCTGCTCGGCCGGGTCCATGCCCTCGACGCGGTTGCCGTACAGGGCGTTGAGGGCCGTGCAGCCCAGGGCGGCGGCGAAGTCGGCGGCCACGTCGATGTTGGCGCGGAACCGCTCCGACTCCTCGCCGGGAACCGACAGGGCGCCGCGGTCCGGGCCCGGGAGCTGCCCGGCGTAGAAGTTCAGGCCGGTGAGCCGGACGCCCGCCTCCTCGATCGCCCGCTTCAGGGCGTCGAGCTCGGAGTGCTCCGGGACGGGCGAGTCGGTCCAGGGCCACCACAGCTCGACCGCGGTGAAGCCGGCCGCGGCGGCGGCAGCGGGGCGCTCCAATAGGGGGAGCTCCGTGAAGAGGATCGACAGGTTGACGTTGAAGCGCTGGTCTGCGAATCCCATCGGGTCGGCGCTCCCTTCCTTGTCTTCCGACGTATCTTCCAGAAGGAATTCCGTATTACGGAATCATGTTTCTGCTTAACGGAAGATTGCCCGTGGTGTGCGAGGGCTGTCAAGAGGGGGCGCCCGATCGGGGAGCGATGTGAGGCGGTGGTCCGGGGTTCACTTGAGCGGCTGAACGGACGAGCCTCGATCGAGCCCTGTTCGAGCGCCTTCCGCGCCGCTGGGACCTTGCACGGCAGGCGCCATGGCCTCGTTCGTGTTTCGATCGGAGTGCTGCACCTCGGTCGCAAGAGCGACGCATGTGATCTAAATGTCTGTATAGCGCGCTATGCGCACCTTGTTCGCCTTGCCCGAATCCCGCAGACACGAGGATCGAGAGTCACGTGAGCATTCGTACTTTCCTGCGCCGAACTACCGTTCCCGCGGCTGCTGCCGCAGCCGTGATGCTCGCAGCGGGCGGCTGCGGCAGTTCCGACGCGGACGCGAGCGTCACCGGTGACCTCTCCGGCACCGTGAAGGTCGACGGCTCCAGTACGGTGGCGCCGCTGACCAGTGCCGCCGCCCAGCTGTTCCAAGGGAAGAACCCCGGAGTGACGGTCACCGTCGGCACCTCGGGCACCGGTGGCGGGTTCGAGAAGTTCTGTGCGGGTGAGACCGACATCTCCGATGCCTCCCGCCCGATCGAGGACGACGAGAAGGCGAACTGCCAGAAGAACGGCATCGCGTACGAGCAGCTCCAGATCGCCAACGACGGCCTGTCGGTCGTGGTGAACAAGGAGAACGACTTCGCCAAGTGCCTCACCGTGGCGCAGCTGAAGAAGATCTGGGAGCCCAACTCCAAGATCAACAACTGGAACCAGGTGGACCCCGACTACCCGGACGAGGAGCTGGAGCTGTTCGGCCCGGGCACCGACTCGGGCACCTTCGACTACTTCACCGAGAAGATCAACGGTGAGGAGGGGGCCTCCCGCACCGACTACAGCCCGAGCGAGGACGACAACATCATCGTCCAGGGCGTCTCGGGCTCCAAGGGTGGAATGGGGTACTTCGGCCTGTCGTACTACGAGCAGAACACGGGCAAGCTGAACGTCGTCAAGATCGACGACGGCGACGGCTGTGTCGAACCGACCACCCAGACCGTGCAGAACGGCGCCTACAAGCCGCTCTCGAGGCCGCTGTACATATACCCGAAGGCCTCCTCGCTGGACAAGCCCGAGGTCGAGGCGTTCGTGGAGTACTACGTCGACAACAACGAGGACATCGCCGAGAAGGCCCTGTTCGTACCCCTCAACGCCCAGCAGAACACGGAACTGGACAAGGACCTGCAGCAACTGAAGGAGCAGCACGGGTCATGACCCGGAGCACGCGACGGCGGGCCGCTTCGGGAAGCTCCGGTTTCCTGAGGCGGTCCCAGCCGCGCTACGGCGAACGGGCCGTGATGGTGCTCCTGGTGGCCGCCTCGCTGGTCTCGGTGCTGACCACCGTCGGCATCGTCATCGCACTCATCCCGCCCGCCGCCGAGTTCTTCCAGAAGGTGGATTTCGGGGCCTTCGTCACCGGTACGGAGTGGTCGCCGCTGTTCAAGCCGCCGCACTTCGGCGTCCTGCCACTCGTCACCGCGACCCTGATGGTCACCGCCATCGCCCTGCTGGTCGCCGTTCCGCTGGGGCTGGGCGCGGCCGTGTATCTGAGCGAGTACGCCAGGCCCCGCGTCCGCAGCCTGTTCAAGCCGGTGCTGGAGGTGCTCGCGGGCATCCCCACCGTCGTCTACGGATTCTTCGCCCTGTCAGCGATCACCCCGCTGCTGCAGGGCGTCTGGCCCGGCAGCGAGGGCCCACAGGTCTTCAACGCGCTGTCAGCCGGCTTCGTCATGGGCATCATGATCATCCCGACCGTGGCCTCGCTGTCCGAGGACGCGATGAGCGCCGTGCCGCAGGACCTGCGTGACGGTGCCTTCGCGCTCGGCTCCTCACGCATGCAGGTGTCCACCCGGGTGGTCTTCCCCGCAGCGCTGTCCGGCATCATCGCCGCCGTCGTCCTGGGCATCTCCCGGGCGATCGGTGAGACGCTGATCGTCGCGATCGCCGCCGGCGGACGGCCCAACCTCTCCTGGAATCCGCTCGAAGGCATGCAGACCATGACCGCGTTCATCGCGGCGGCCGGCATCGGCGACCTGCCGACCGGCTCCACGGGCTACCAGACGATCTTCGCGGTCGGCTCGCTGCTGTTCGTCATGACGCTGGTGATGAACCTGCTCAGCATTCGCCTGGTGCGCAAGTACCGGGAGGTGTACGAGTGATGGGATCCGGGGTCGTCGACGAGGGCACCGCGACCGGCCTGCCCCACGAACGCCGGCTGAAGGGACGGGGCACTCCGTGGCGGGAGCGCCTCTTCCAGCTCGGTCTGCGGGCCTCGCTCGCCGTCGGGGTGGTCTTCCTCGCCTCGCTGCTGCTCTACGTCGTCGTCGAGGCATGGCCCCGTCTCGACCTGCGGATCTGGACGAACTTCCCCGACATCATCGACCCGTCCAACGCCGGCGCGCAGTCGGCGATCATGGGCACCATCTGGGTGATCGGCTTCACCGCCCTGTACTGCCTGCCCACCGGCATCCTCACCGCCATCTACCTCGAGGAGTACGCCGACCCGAAGCGGTGGTGGAACCGCGTGATCGAGATCAACATCCAGAACCTCGCCGCCGTGCCGTCGATCGTCTACGGCATTCTGGGCCTCGGCATCATCGCCCGCGGCCTCGGCTTCGGGCAGACCGTACTGACGGCCTCGCTCACGCTCTCGCTGCTGGTCCTGCCCACCGTGATCATCGCCGCACGGGAAGCGATCAGGGCCGTACCGCAGTCCATCCGCGAGGCGTCCCTGGCCCTCGGAGCCACCCGCTGGCAGACCGTCTGGCACCAGATCCTCCCCGCCGCCGTGCCCGGCATCGCCACCGGCTCGATCCTCGCCCTGTCCCGGGCCATCGGCGAGGCCGCCCCTCTGCTGCTGCTCGGGGGACTGGCCTTCATCACCTTCAATCCCAGCAGCCTGGACAGCCCGTACACGACACTCCCCATCCAGATCTTCAACTGGATCAGTCAGTCCCGTGCCGAGTTCACCGCACTGGCCTCCGCCGCGATCGTCATCCTGCTGGTGATCCTGCTGGCCATGAACTCCCTCGCCATCTGGCTGCGCAACCACTACTCCCGCCGTTGGTGACACCATGACCGAACCGACCGACCAGCCCGCCCCCTCGCCCGAGGCCACCGGAGAGTCCCCGGACCCCTACCGCCCGGCCGAGACCAGAACCCCGCAGGTCAGCTTTCACGACGCCCGCTCCCTGAGCGTCCCTGTCTTCGAGGTGGGCGGCGTCTCGGTCTTCTACGGCGACCACGAGGCCGTCCGCGACGTCAACATGGCCATCGGAGACCGCCAGATCACGGCCATGATCGGGCCGTCCGGCTGTGGCAAGTCCACCATGATCCGCTGCTTCAACAGGATGAACGACCTCATCCCCAGCGCCCGCGTCGTCGGCAAGATCCGCTACCACAACGAGGACCTGTACGGCAGGGACGTCGACCCCATCGAGGTCCGCCGCCGCATCGGCATGGTCTTCCAGAAGCCCAACCCCTTCCCCAAGTCCGTCTACGACAACATCGCCTACGGACCGCGGGTGGGCGGCTTCAAGGGCAACCTCGACGACCTGGTCGAGGAGACCCTGACCCACGCCGCGCTCTGGGACGAGGTCAAGGACAACCTCAAGACCTCGGCGCTCGCCCTGTCCGGCGGGCAGCAGCAACGGCTGTGCATCGCCCGTACCATCGCGGTCGAGCCCGAGGTGATCCTGATGGACGAACCCTGCTCGGCGCTCGACCCGATCGCCACGGCGAAGATCGAGGACCTGATGGAGCACCTGGCGCAGGAGTTCACCATCGTCGTCGTCACCCACAACATGCAGCAGGCGGCACGTGTCTCGCACCGCACCGCCTTCTTCACGTCCGACATCGACGAGAAGGGCGCACGGCACGGCCGCCTGGTCGAGTACGACGAGACCTCCCGCATCTTCTCGACGCCCTCTGACCACCGCACAGAGGACTACATCTCAGGCCGCTTCGGCTGACCGGCCCGGCCGGGGCACCCGCTCCGCGCGCGGGCTGCCCTACGGGCCTACCTCAAGGAGAGGCGACACCGCTTCCGAGGGCGTCGCGCAGTACCGTGACCGACTGGGCGATGGCCGCACGGGTGGCGTGGGTTTCGCTGAGCGGGTTGAGCATCATGAAGTCGTGGGTGATGCCGTCGTAGCGGACGGTGGTGATGTCGACGCCCGCGGCGCGGAGTTTGGCCGCGTATGCCTCGCCCTCGTCGCGTAGGACGTCTGCCTCGTCGACCAGGAGGAAGGCCGGTGGGAGACCGGCGAGTTGGTCGAGGTCGGCCTTCAGCGGAGAGGCGGTGATCTCGCTGCGCTGCGCGCGGTCGGGCAGGTAGGCGTTCCAGAACCACTCCATGGCCTTGGCGGTGAGGAAGTAGCCGGTGGCGAGATCGGCGTAGGACCTGGTGTTCATCTCGGCGTCGGTGACCGGGTAGTACATGGACTGATGCACGAAGCGGACGTCGCCGCGCTCCTTGGCCATCAGGGCGAGGGCAGCCGTCATGTTTCCGCCGACCGAGTCGCCCGCTACCGCCATGCGGTCCGGATCGAGGCCATGGGCTGCGCCTTCCCGGACGATCCACTGAGCGGTGGCGTAGCCCTGCTCGATCGCGACCGGGTAGTGGGCCTCGGGAGAGCGGGTGTACTCGACGAACACGACCGCGGCCCGCGCCCCGTCGGCGAGCTCGCGCACCAGGCGATCATGGGTGTCGGCATTGCCCAGAATCCATCCACCGCCGTGCATGTAGAGGATCACGGGCAGGGGCGGCGCGGCGCCGCGCGGCCGGACGACGCGGACACGTACATCGCCCGCATCGGCGGCGACGGTGATCCACTCCGAGTCGACGTCGAGCTTTTCGATCGGTTCCGCTTGAAGGTCGTCCAGCACCCTGCGGGCCTTTTCGGGCCCCAGGTCGTACAGGAACGGCGGCTGGGACGTGGCATCCGCGAACTGCTGGGCTTCGGGCTCCAGAACGACGGTGCCGGAGGAAGCAGTCATGACGATCTCCGAGGTCTGGGGACGGGCATGTGCTGCGTGGTGATCGCATCCGTGCACGAGCGGCGCGATCACGTGGTGTGCAGGGGTTCCTTGAAGGATCTGCGGAACACCGGCCCGGCGAAGGGAATGATCGGTGACATCATCTTCGACTTGAACGAGGTGGGATGCCGTTCGAGTCTGACGTCCACGCGGGTGCCATGGTCCGTGGGAGTCATCTGAAACTGCCAGCCACCGGAGCCGAAGGGCACCGAGTCACGAGTGGTGACGGTGACCCTGTTCGTCGCCGGGTCCCATTCGTAGCGTGCGCGCTCCCACGACTTGTCGTTCCCCTCGGTCACCTCCGCCCACGTATCTCCCCGCTCGTGGACCTGGAAGTGCTCGGCATCGATGGATGGCCACTCCTGGACACGGGAGGGGCTGAAGTTCGTCAGCACGTCCATCACCTCGACCGGGCTCATCGAGGAGTTCACGTGGAAGTGTAGGGATGGCATGACCTACTCCCTGGTGCTCGAGAGGATCGCGCAGGCTCACTGATGTGAACGCTCCACCTCCAGAATGCACCTCCCGCCCAGCGCTGCGCACCAGCAGAGTCCGCTCACAGCTGTGCGAGAAGCCAGAAGGTGATTGCGGTGCCGGCGCCGTAAGCGAGGTGCGCCGCGAGATCCCAGGCCAGTGTCGCGCCGTCGTACTGCCAGATCGGCTTGTAGAGACCGGCGATCGGCAGGACGACGTAGTCGCCGGCGAATACCGCAGCACCGAAAGGCATGCCGTACACGGGGGATGGCCTCGACAGCGATCCGGCCAGGATGCCGTAGGCCGCGCCCGCCGCTGAACCGTAGGACCAGTGGGCGACGGTGCTCGTGAGCCAGGCGGAACCGTCAGGAAGCCGGCGCTGGGTGAGTCCCTCGATGACTCGCTTCGCCATCTGCCCAGGATCAGGCGCCTGCTCCCAACTCTCGACTGGCGCGAATTCCCAGGCGACGGGGCGGTCCCTCCCGCCTGCGCGACGATATTTCAGGTAGTGGACGGCGTCCAGACACACGGTTCCCACCGCCCCGGCCAGCAGTCCAGCTGCCACCGCCGAGAGTGGAGTCAGCGTGTTCCTCCGGCAGAGCATGGCGCAGTCTCCTCATCGGGTGGGGGCGACAGGGCAGATGTCCGAGCACCCTGGGCGCGCCGCTCGTGGCGCACAGTCACATCTTGACATCATAGAGTTACCATCCCCGTGGGGGTCGGGCGCGCCTTGGGGAGTTCCATGACGTCAGAGGGGTCCGGGCAGCAGCCATCGCTCGCACGCGCCTTTGCCGTGGCGCGTCACGGAAAGCTCTGGCTGGTGCCGACCATCCTGTGCGCGCTGGTGGCCGTGTGCCTGACGCTGCTCTACATGGGCGGCATCCTCAACCCGAACGGGAACCTGCGCCATCTGCCGATCGCCCTGGTCGACTCCGACCAGGGCCCGCCGCCGCCAGGACAACAGCAGACGTTGGGCGCGCGGGTGAGCCGGTCGGTGGTCGCGGCGACCCCAGCAGGCGCCGTGCAGTGGCGCCGGCTCAGCCAGGCTCAGATGCGGGACCAACTCGCGTCGGGCAAGGTCTACGGCGCCTTGGTCATCCCCGCCGACTTCAGCACCTCGGTGGCGGCGCTGACGACCTCCCGGGCCGCCTCCCGGCCAGTCCTCACCGTCCTGACCAACCCTGGGCTGGGCAGTCTCGGCTCCTCCCTGGCCAGCCAGATCGCCCAGCGCGCGGCTCACCGGGCGTCCCTGACGATCGGCCGACAGCTGACGGCCCAGGCCTCCGCCCAGGGGGCCGACGCCACGACCCGAGTGCTCCTGGGCGACCCGGTCACCGTCACCACCCGGGTGGGCCATCCCATCGGCCGGCACAGCGGCCTCGGACTGACCGCCTTCTACTTCACTCTGCTCCTGGTGCTCACCGGGTTCGTGGGCGGAAACATCATCAACAGCGGCGTCGACGCGGGCCTGGGCTACACCGACAACGAGATCGGGCCCTGGCACACCCGGCGCCCCACGGTGCCGATCAGCCGTACCCAGACGCTGCTGCTGAAAATGCTCATGACCGCGGGAATCGCCGTGCTCACCACCAGCCTGCTGCTGATCGCCGCAAGCGCGATCCTGGGCATGGACGCGTCGCACCTGCCGCTGCTGTGGATCTTCTCCTACTGCGCGAGCTTGGCCGTCGGCCTGGGAGTGCAGGCCATCAACGCGGCCTTCGGAGGGATCGGCCAGGTGGTGTCCATGTTCGTGTTCATCGCCTTGGCCCTGCCGTCCTCGGGAGCCACCATTCCCCTCCACGCCGTTCCCGACTTCTACCGCTTCCTGGCGCTGTTCGAACCGATGCGGCAACTGAGCGACGGCGTGCGGGCCATCCTCTTCTTCGATGCCCGGGCCGACGCCGGGCTGACCCGCGGCTGGGTCATGATCGCCATCGGCGTCGTCCTCGCCCTGCTGTTCGGGTTCGCCATGACCCTCTACTACGACCGCAAGGGGCTGCACCGCCTGACCACGCGATCTGCGCCTCCCGCAGCTCCTCACTCACAGGAGTCGTCATGACCTTCGCCTACTCGTCCATCCGGACCCGTCTCGACGAAGGTGTTCTGTCCGCCACCCTCGACGCGGGGCCCCTCAACCTCCTCGGAGTCGACCTGGTCCGCGACTTGGTCTCCCTGGTCGACATGCTCTGCACCGACCCCGGCGACGTGCGCGTGGTCGTCATCGACAGCGCCTCACCGGACTACTTCTCGGCACACGTGGATCTCTCGGCGGTCCCCCAGTACACCGCGGAGGCGGCCAAAGCCGGCGGCCCCGGAGACGCCTCACTCGGCATGTTCCTGCACAGGCTGGCACGCGTTCCGGTGATCACCATCGCGAAAGTGCGTGGCCGTGCCCGCGGCGGCGGCAACGAACTCGCCCTGGCATGCGACATGATCTTCGCCTCGCGCGAGAACGCGGTCTTCGGCCAGTTCGAGTCCGGTACGGGCGCCGTGCCCGGCGCCGGCGGCATCCAGCACCTGAGCCGGCGACTCGGCCGGGCCCGCGCCATCGAAGCCATCGCCGGAGCCGACGATTTCGACGCCGGCCTTGCCGAACGCTACGGCTGGATCAACCGCGCCCTGCCCGACACCGAACTGGACGGCTTCGTCGAGCGCCTGGCCCGGCGCATCGCCGGCTTCCCGCCCGAGGGGGTCAAGGCCGCCAAGCGCGCCATCAACGAGACGACGCTGGCGGAGCCGGCACACGTCCGCTCCGATGCCGTCACGTTTCAGGGCCTGATCGCCCTGCCTGAAACCCGTGAGCGCCTGGACTACCTGGGTGACCGCGGCCTCCAGCAGCTCGGCGCACTCGAGCGCGACCTCGGCAAGGCCGTGGCGGAGTTCCGCCGTTGACGCGCTGGGTCTCAACCGGCGTCCCGTGATCCACCTTCATCTCCGCTGATCGCCGCAGAGTAGTCCGTTAAGGTCGTCTCGGAGCGTTCGGTGCCCTGGCGGAGGAATGTGCCCCGGATGTGCCCTCTCCGTCGGACGGCTGAGAGAAAGCGCAGGTCAGAGCCGATGCTATGGGGGCGCAGTGCGACTGAGAGTGGAGTTCACGACCGAGCCCTTCGACCTGGACGAGGCACCCGCGCACGCGCTGGTGGCCCGCGAGGTCGTGGAGGCCGCCGAGCTGGACGCCGTTGACGTCGGCCCGTTCGGCAACACCGCGGAGGGCGGTGCCGACGCGGTGCTCACCGCCGTGGACGCCCTGCTCCGCAAGGCCCTGGAGGCCGGCGCCACCCGGATCTCGCTCCAGGTCAACGTGGCCGAGGAGGGCGAGGCGTGAGCAGCGCGGGGGACGAGCCGTTCATCGCGGCCGTGAAGCCCCTGGTCGACGCCATGGGCGGCGAGCTGATCCCGCCGGACGAGGCCGGCCCCGACGACGTCGTCCTCTCCTGGGAAGGCAGTGACGCCGTCGCCGTACGGCTGCCGCAGCTCGCCGACTCCCTCGATCACATCCTCGCCGCGATGGAGCGCCGCAAGGGGCCGCTCGCCGACCTGGACCGCAAGGCGAAGCAGGAGGTCGTACGGATACTCGAGGCACGCGGTGCCTTCTCCGTGCGGCACGGGGTGGAGACCGTGGCGAGCGCCCTCGGCGTCAGCCGCTTCACCGTCTACAACTACCTCAACCGCGAGAAGGGGGCCTGACCGGCCCTGCCTGACCGGCCCTCGTATCCCCGTCCGTATCGGCGTCGCGAATTTTCAACAAACTGTTGACGTTTCGTCGCGGGAGGGCGTTAGCTATCGGCACGCCCGTTCAGCACGAAGGCCGTAACCGGCCACGGAGGCTCCCGTGACTTCCCCTTCCACGCCGCCGGGCCTGGCCCGGTTCAACACCGTCGAGGAGCACGCGGCCCGCACCGCGCTCCACGAGGCGTGCGCCTCCACGGCGTGGGCGAAGCGACTGCTCGCCGCCCGCCCCTACGCCACCCCCGAGGACCTGTACGTCGCGAGCGACGCCGCCATGGCGGAACTGACGGTCACGGACCTGGAAGAGGCCATGGCCGGCCACCCGCCCATCGGCCGCCCCAAGACCGGCGACCCCACCTCGGCCCGGGAGCAGCGCGGCATGTCCGGCGCCTCCGACGCACTCAAGGCGGAGATGCTCGAACTGAACCTCGCCTACCAGGAGCGGTTCGGCCATGTCTTCCTGATCTGCGCCACCGGCCAAACCGGCGAGCAGATGCGCGACGCGCTCCGGAACCGGATCGGCAACACGCCGGAAGCGGAGCGGGAGATCGTCCGCACCGAACTGGGCAAGATCAACCGAATCCGGCTCGCCCGCCTCGTCGAAGAAGACTGAAGAGGACGCCTGACCATGAGCACCAGCACCACGGCCTCCGTGTCCACCCACATCCTGGACACCAGCATCGGCCGCCCGGCCGGCGGCGTCGCCGTCCACCTGTCCGCCCGCTCGGGGCGTGCGGCGGAATGGCAGGCGCTCGGCGGCTCCGCGACCGACGCGGACGGCCGGTGCAAGGACCTCCCGGCCCTGCCGGAGGGCACCACCCACGTACGGCTCGACTTCGCGGTGGAGCCGTACTTCGAGAAGTCCGCGAACACGCAAGCCGATGCGCAGCAGGACGCCCCCGCGAATCGGGACAGCGGCGCCGGTGTGTTCTTCCCGGAGGTGGCGATCACGTTCGCCGTCGTACCGGGCGAGCACTACCACGTACCGCTGCTGCTCAACCCGTTCGGCTACTCCGTATACCGAGGGAGCTAGCTAGAGATGCCCACGATCCTGGGACAGAACCAGTACGGCAAGGCCGAGAACCGAGTCGTCAAGATCACGCGGGACGGCGCCACCCACCACATCAAGGACCTGAACGTGTCCGTGTCGCTGAGCGGCGACATGGAGGAGGTCCACTACTCCGGCTCCAACGCCAACGTCCTGCCGACCGACACCACCAAGAACACGGTGTACGCGTTCGCCAAGGAGCACGGCATAGAGTCCGCCGAGCAGTTCGGCATCCACCTCGCCCGGCACTTCGTCACCTCGCAGGAGCCGATCAAGACGGCCCGGATCCGCATCGAGGAGTACGCCTGGGAGCGGATCGAGGCCGCCGACGCCAACTCCCGGTTCATCGGCGCCGACGAGGTCAAGCACTCCTTCGTCCGCCAGGGCCAGGAGACACGGCTCACCCAGATCACCTACGACGGTGAGCGGTGGGAGGTGATCTCCGGTCTGAAGGACCTCGTCGTGATGAACTCGACCAACTCCGAGTTCTGGGGCTACGTCAAGGACAAGTACACGACGCTGAAGGAGGCCCACGACCGCATCCTGGCCACCCAGGTCTCGGGCCGCTGGCGCTTCAACTGGACCGACGACGACCAGCGCATGCCCCACTGGGAGAAGTCCTACGAGCAGACGAAGAAGCACATGCTCCAGGCCTTCGCCGAGACGTACTCGCTGTCGCTCCAGCAGACCCTGTACCAGATGGGTTCGCGGATCATCGAGAACCGCGGCGAGATCGACGAGGTCCGCTTCTCCCTGCCGAACAAGCACCACTTCCTGGTCGACCTGGAGCCGTTCGGGCTGAAGAACGACAATGAGGTGTACTTCGCCGCCGACCGCCCCTACGGCCTGATCGAGGCGACGATCCTGCGGGACGGCTGCGAGCCGCGCATCCCCGTGGACCTCACCAACCTCTGACGCTTCCTCTTTCGGCACCCATGGCCGGGGAACCCGTCTCTCCGGCCACGGCACTCAAACTTCCGGGGTCCTGCCGTGCCCACTCCACATCAGCGCAAAGGACGAACCATGGCAGCAGACCGGCGCATCGTCATCGAGAACTGCGCGATCGCGACCGTCGACGCGCACGACACCGAGTACGCCTCCGGGTACGTCGTCCTCGCCGGCAACCGCATCGAGTCGCTCGGCGCGGGCACGGCCCCCGAGGGCCTGGCGAACGTCGTACGCCGTATCGACGCCTCCGGTCACCTGGTGACCCCCGGCCTGGTCAACACCCATCACCACTTCTACCAGTGGATCACCCGGGGCCTGGCCACGGACCACAACCTCTTCGACTGGCTGGTCGCGCTGTACCCGGTCTGGGCGCGCATCGACGAGCGGATGGTGCGGGCGGCGGCCCAGGGCTCGCTCGCGGTGATGGCCCGCGGCGGCGTCACCACCGCCATGGACCACCACTACGTCTTCCCGCACGGCTCCGGCGACCTGTCCGGCGCGATCATCGGCGCCGCCCGCGACATGGGCGTCCGCTTCACCCTCGCCCGCGGCTCCATGGACCGCAGCGAGAAGGACGGCGGCCTGCCCCCGGACTTCGCCGTCGAGACCCTGGACGGCGCGCTGGCCGCGACCGAGGAGACCGTCCGGCAGCACCACGACTCCTCCTTCGACGCCATGACCCAGGTCGCCGTCGCGCCCTGCTCGCCGTTCTCCGTCTCCACCGAACTGCTGCGGGACGGCGCCCAGCTCGCCCGCCGTCTCGGCGTACGGCTCCACACCCACGGTTCGGAGACCGTGGAGGAGGAGAAGTTCTGCCACGAACTGTTCGGCATGGGCCCGACCGACTACTTCGAGTCCACCGGCTGGCTCGGCGAGGACGTGTGGATGGCGCACTGCGTCCACATGAACGACTCCGACATCGCCGCCTTCGCCCGGACGAAGACCGGCGTCGCGCACTGCCCCTCCTCCAACGCCCGCCTCGCGGCCGGTATCGCCCGCGTCCCGGACATGCTCGCGGCCGGCGTCCCGGTCGGCCTCGGCGTCGACGGCACCGCCTCGAACGAGTCGGGCGAACTCCACACCGAGCTGCGCAACGCCCTCCTCATCAACCGCCTCGGCCCGCACCGGGAAGCCGCCCTGAACGCCCGTCAGGCCCTGCGCCTCGGCACCTACGGCGGCGCCCAGGTCCTGGGCCGGGCGGCGGAGACCGGCTCGCTGGAGCCGGGCAAGCTCGCCGACCTGGTCCTGTGGAAGCTGGACACGGTCGCCCACGCCTCCATCGCCGACCCCGTGACCGCCCTGGTCTTCGGCGCGGCGGCCCCGGTCACCGCCTCCTTCGTCGACGGCCGGCAGATCGTCGAGGACGGGCGGCTGCTCACGGCCGACGAGGACGCCATCGCCCGCTCCACGCGGGACGAGGCCCAGCGGCTGGCGAGGATCGCCGCGCAGGGCTGAACACCCCCATGACTCCGGCCGGGAGGGACGGCTCCCGGCCGGTGGCCGTGGACCCGAGCGGGGACCACGGCGCCGTCTCCGGGGCGCGCGCGCATGGACGCGCGTGCCCCGGAACGGTACGAACCGTCCGCCGCATGTCCGGTCCCGCACGACCACCCGCACCACCTCCCTGACACCCACGGCAGCGATGCGACGCGGCCGTGTAACCGACCGGAGGGACGCCGCTGTGGCCGACCACCCCGTTGACGAGAAACTCCCCGCGCTCAAGATGGCGACGACCGGCCTCCAGCACGTGGCCGCCATGTACGCCGGAGTCGTCGCCCCACCCCTGATCGTCGGCGCGGCCATCGGCCTGAACGCCACCGACCTGACCTTCCTCACCGGCGCCTGCCTGTTCACCGCGGGCCTCGCCACGTTCCTGCAGACCCTCGGCATCTGGAAGATCGGTGCCCGGCTGCCCTTCGTCAACGGCGTCACCTTCGCCGGTGTCGCCCCCATGACCGCGATCGTCGCCTCCACCGAGGACAAGTCCGACGCCCTGCCGGTCATCTTCGGCGCGGTCATCGTCGCCGGACTCCTGGGCTTCGTCGCCGCCCCCTTCTTCAGCAAGGCGGTGCGCTTCTTCCCGCCGGTGGTCACCGGGACGGTCATCACCCTCATAGGCATCTCCCTGCTCCCGGTCGCCTTCGGCTGGGCGCAGGGACCCGACCCGGCGGCGCACGACTACGGCTCGGCGACGAACCTGGGGCTGGCCGCCGTCACTCTGCTGATCGTGCTGCTGCTGCGCCGCTTCACCACCGGCTTCGTCAAGCAGATCGCGGTGCTGCTCGGCCTGGTCGCCGGCACGCTGATCGCGATCCCGTTCGGCGCCACGGACTTCGGCCCGGTCGCGGACGCGGCCGTCATCGGCTTCCCGACCCCGTTCCACTTCGGTGCCCCGCAGTTCCAGCTGGCCGCGATCATCTCCCTGTGCGTCGTCATGGTGGTCTCGATGACCGAATCGACCGCCGACATGCTGGCGTTGGGCGAGATAGTCGACCGCCCGGCCGACGAGAAGACCATCGCGGCCGGTCTGCGCGCCGACACCCTCGGCTCGGCGATCAGCCCGCTCTTCAACGGCTTCATGTGCAGCGCCTTCGCGCAGAACATCGGCCTGGTCGCCATGACGAGGATCCGCAGCCGCTACGTCGTCGCCACCGGCGGCGGCTTCCTGGTGCTGATGGGCCTCTGCCCCATGGCCGCGTCCCTGATCGCCGTCGTACCGCGCCCGGTGCTCGGCGGCGCCGGCGTGGTCCTGTTCGGCTCGGTCGCCGCCAGCGGCATCCAGACCCTGGTCAGGGCCGGCCTGGACAAGGACAACAACGTCCTGATCGTGGCCGTCTCCCTGGCCGTCGGCATCATCCCCATCACGGCGCCGGCGTTCTATCACGCGTTCCCTGAAACGGCGCGCATCGTCCTCGACTCCGGCATCTCGACGGGATGCGTCGCGGCCGTCCTGCTCAACCTGGTCTTCAACCACCTGGGCAACAAGGACGCACGGGACGTCACCCACCCCATGGAAGCGGGCGAGGAGATCACCGACGCGAGCCGGACCCCGGCCACGTCATGAGGGCGCCTGGTGCTGCAACGAGCTTGCGCAGCGACCAGCGGGTGAAGGGCTGGCTGAGCTTGATGGGGCGGGTGGTGGCCGTCTGGATGATGAAGTCCTCGTCGTCAGGTCTGAGTTGGCGGGGACAGCCTCCCGCCCACTGAGGGTCCGAGCAGGCCAGGCCGATCCCGTTGAACCGGTGAATGACATCGCGGACGGTGTCCTCGTCGGCTTGCAACCGCGGAGTGGTAGGCCTTGTCCGCGCGGACCTTCACCGGTCGGCTGCGGCTGGTTCCGCGCCGGGAGCGGACGGCCGGTATCCCCAGGATGATAGGACACGGCCTGAGAAGAGCATGTATGAGACCGCGTTATGGGGCAGCCGCGCATCGCATGCTTCGGCCGTACTCTCGCCTAACAGCAAAGCATTCTTTCACTCCGGCCGACGCTGGCTTATCACTCCACGGGCACTTTCATTCTGAACAGTTTCTCTGCATTTCGGAACGCGATCTTTTCCTTGTCTTCGCGTGGCAAATCGACTCCGCGGAACCAGTCGGTCTGCTCCTTTATGTTCGCGAACGGGTAGTCGGTTGCGAACATCACTCGATCCACGCTTATGTACTTCAGCAGGAGATCGAGCAGTTCGGTCTGGGGGAATGCGCTGGTTGTGACCCAAAAGTTGTCCTGGAAGTATTGCCCGATGGGCTTCTCGAGCGAGTCTTTGGTCGGCTCGCCCATGTCATTGACGATCCGCTCGTAGTAGAAGGGAAGACCTTCGCCCATGTGGCCGATGATGATTTTCAGTTTGGGGAATCTGTCGAAAACCCCGTACGCGATCATCCGAATGCATTGGGTCAGCACCTCCTGGTGCCAGCCATACCCAGACCCACTGAAAATGTAGTCTTGGTACTCTTCCGTGTATTTAGACCGTGTGGTGCTGTAGTAGATCTTGAAGACCTCGTCAGCTGGATAGCCGGGATGCAGGTAGATCGGCACATCGAGAGCAACGGCACGTGCCAGCACGGGCTCGAAATCGGGATGATCGAGATACTTCTTCGCGATGTGTCCGTTGGTCAGTGCGCCCAGGAAGCCATCTTCCCGCACCGAGCGTTCCAGTTCGTCCGCCGCCGCCTCCGGGCTCTGTAAGGGCAAGGTGGCGAAAGCTCTGAAGCGGCCCGGATATTTGGCGATTGGCCCGTCTACAAGTTGCCGGTTGAGACGATGGGCAAGGTCGATGCCCCTTTGCCCAGGGATATTTTGTGCGGAGGGTGTATGGGCAGAGAGGATTTGAACGTTGAGTCCCCCCGCATCCATATCGCCGATGCGGCGTTGACCTAGATCCGAAAGGCCAATTTCCTCAAGGAACGCTATGTGATCCTGATTGATGGAGTTCAGCTTCAACAACGTAGGAGTCGAAAAGGTCTCCTCCGTGCCGATGAAGGGCAGGTCCTGGTCCCGCCGTGAAATGTCCGAAGTCTTGTCCGAAGTCGCGTTCTCGCTCGCTTCCGAGGCAATGGCGTACGTGGACAAGCCGGCACCAATGCCAAGTGCCGTGCTGGCGGTGAGAAAGCCGCGGCGTCCCATGGGTTTCATGTCAGTCCCTCTCTTCAGGCGTTTGTGCGGTGAGGTATCCGTACGGCATCCGTCTGCGAAATACTTCAGGGAGTCTTCGTATCCTGCTCGCGCACCGCGGCAGCGCTCAGGTCGAGGAACCGCTCGCCGGTGCGCAGCGGCTGTGGTGGAGCTGACGACCGCCCGAGTGCGCGCTGTGCGGGCCGGCTGCGGCGGGCCCCGCACTGTTGTCGGCGTGTGACCCTGCATGCGGCGACAGGGAACGCCGTCGCCAGCGCCCTGGTGGCCGCCTCGAACCGCAACCGGCCGGGCTGCGCTTTCCCCGATGGTGATGCGTCGACTGCCGTCACTAGCCTCCCGCATACGGGTTGCATGGCTTTTCCGCATGCCTACTTCCTACCGAGCGAACCTGAGGCGAACGTTAGAGAGCTGCTCACGCGCTCTGCTGAGACCGTGTCCTACGTGGTGAGGCGTCGTTGAGCTCGGCATGGGGCGGGGCACGTGGAGTTGGGTCGTTCCGGACGGGTTGTGGGAGATCGCGAAGCCGCTGATCCCGCCGTCGAAGGTGCGGCCGCAGGGTGGCGGAACGCAGGACACGCCTGATGAGACGCTGTTATCTACGTCCTGGTCAGCGGCTGTGCCTGGCGTCAACTGCCGCCTTGCTTCGGCATATCGAAGTCGACCGCCCACCGCCGGTTCTTGATCTGGTCGAGAGCCGGCTTCTGGGGGCGGCTGCATGAGGCCGTGCTGCACCGGCTCGATGACGCCGGCCTCGTCGACGTCACCCGCGTCGTGCTGGACACCGCCCATGTCAGGGCGAAAAAGGGGGCGAACATACAGGTCCGAGCCCCGTGGACCGGGGCAAGCCGGGTTCCAAGATGCACATCCTGCCGGACGCAAACGGCTTGCCCCTCGTTGTCGGCGTCTCGGCCGGCAATACCCACGACAGCGAAGGACTGAAGCCGATGGTGGAGGGTCACCAAACGAGACACGACCCCCACAACGGCCGGTACTTCAAGCCCCAGCGTCTGCACGCGGACAAAGCCTACGATCGGGCCGACCTGCGCAGATGGCTCCGCGGCAAGCGCATCGGTGTCCGCATCGCCCGCAAAGGGATCGAGTCCAGCGAACGATTAGGACGCCGCCGCTGGGTCATCGAGCGGACCATGTCCTGGCTGTCCGGCTACCGAAGACTCAGCCCCCGCTACGAACGCGGCCCCCGCAATTACCTGGCCTTTCTCGGCCTCGCCGCAGCCATGTGCTGCTACAAGCGACTCGTCCGCCTCACCACGTAGGACACGGTCTAAAGTCGAGTACTCGTACGACGGCGACGGCAACCTTGTAGGTGTAGGTGGTGCCGCGCGGGCAGCCCTGGTCAGCGGGCCGCTTCTCCTACGCCAAGGAGGAGAAGTCCGGAACGGTCACCGACTCCTGGCAGTACTGCTACGACCTGTCCGGCAACCTCACCTCGCAACAACGGTGCAGGGGCGCCGCTGATCGGTTTGGCCCCTGACGCTGCGCATCTGCGCCCCGCTCCATCGGGACCGACTCCTCGCGGTAGCCGCCGTGCTCATGAGCTCGTCCGAGAAAGCGCCTCGTCTCCGGCAGCTTCAGCTTCAATGCTGGGGACGAGGCGCTCTGGGGGAGCCTGAACTACAGCACGATCCGGATGTGCTCCACGTCGGTGAACTCCACGCTCAGGCAATCGGGTGGTCGGCGTGGGCGTCAGCAGTGCGTCGTCCGACCTGTCATGCCGCACCCAGGCGATCTCCCCGTCGGTGAAAAGGGCCTCGCCGCTGAACGGGTCGGCCACCGCCGCCGCCCCATCGCGCAGCGCCACATTGACGGCCACCAGCATGTTGCCGACGGCGTAGTTCAGCGTGCCGCACAGGGGATCCACCAACCACTGGCGGACAGTGTCGGCGGCACCCTGCTGCCCGCCCTCCTCGCCGAGGATCGCCTCCTCTGCCTCCACGTCGGCGGCAGTGGCAAAGTCTCCGGCACCCTTGTCAATGCGGCTGAGCCGCTGGCCGTACATGTTACGGACCACGTCCGCGATGAGTCGATCATGCCGCGCAGATTTCCGGTCAGAGCACTAGAGGCCGAACAGGCCCGGGTCCGTGGCCAGTTCCTTGAAGACCTTCGCGGGGTCGGCGACCAGTCTGCGTTCCTTGAGGTCCAGGATGCCGCCGACCGCCGTGATCTCGGCGGCCACCGTGCCGTCGGTCTTGCGGACGGTCTGCTCGATACGGAACGTCTTGCCGCTGCCCCAGTCGAAGGCGCAGGTCACCTCGACCTCGTCGCCCGCGAGCAGCTCACGCTTGTAGCGGATGGTCGTCTCCAGGGCCACCGGGCCCACGCCGGTCCCCGTGAGCGCGGACTGGCTGATCCCCGCGGCGTGCAGCAGCGACCAGCGGGCGTGCTCCGCGTAGTTCAGGTACACGCTCTGGTTGAGGTGACCCTGCACGTCGGTCTCGTAACCACGGACGGTCACAGGGACGGAAAACGGCTCGCTCACGGCATTCCCTTCTCGCACCGGACTCTGACGCACCGGACTCTCATGCACCGGACTCTTCATGCATCGCACAACGATCCACCGATCTTGGCATGTCCATCACGCTCGGCGCGGCGAAGCCAGGAGATACCGGGTTCCGGTGCGCGGTTCGCGGTGGTCACTCACCTGCCAGCCTGCCCCCTCCAAAGTGGCCGCGCAGGCGCGCAGCGCCTCGCCGTCCGGCTCGTGCACGGCCACGGCCTCCGGCTGCGGGGTCGTCCGCACGCGGTACCCGGAGACGCCGGGCCCTGGCCCGGCCGGCTGCTGACCGGCCGCCTCCAGGGCGAGCGCGGCGGCCTCCGCCAGATGCGCCCGCTCCCAGCCGCAGGGCCGGTCCGTGGCCCCGTCCGGGTTGGTCATCCGGCGCAGCTCCAGCAGCCCCTGCCAGGCGCTGTGCACCTCACGGCGCCGGGCCGGACGCCCGGTTTCCGGCGCCGTCTCCTCGCCCCCGACGCGCGCCGCGAACACCCCCGTCGACGCGGGGGCCTCACCGGCCGGCTCGGGCGCCCCCGTCACGCCCTGCCGGACCCGGTGCCCCTCCGGCGTCAGAAAGTGATCGTGCGGCGGCCGGGGGTGCCGGAAGGCAAGACCGCGCTTCACTAGCGCCGTGAGCTGCGCCTCCGTGCCTCTGAGCCGCCCGGTGACCGGGTCGGCGGCGTCGATGACACGCCGCTGCGCGACGGTCGGCGGTCGGGTCACGGCGCGCTCCTCTCCGGCCTCGGACAGTCCCCGGGGCACTCGCCCCACCTGCTCGAAGGCTACGACCCGCCACTGACAATGCGCGCCGGAGCTCGGGGCGTCTGTGTCAGACCAAGTCCCGGCGGCGGCCCACGGGTGCCGTGAGCAGGTACAGCGGCGGCAGGAGAGCGGCTGAGCACACCATCCACAGCGTCGCGTGCGTCCCCGCGTATGTGGCGAGCAGGCCGGCGGTGAGGGCCCCGAGGGGCTGGGCGCCCCAGGAGACGAAGCGGACGGTGGCCATGACCCGGGAGAGAAGCGCGGGCGGAGACTCGGTCTGGCGGTGGGTGCGGGTGGTGATCGACCCGATGGCGGTGCCGAAGGCGAAGCCGGCGCTGCCCAGGGCGAACCAGTACGCGTCGGCGGCGGATGTGGTCAGCGGGGCCAGCAGGGCGGCACCGCCGCCCGCCAGTGCCGCACCGACGAGGCCCCGGGCCGTGCCGAACCGCCGGGTGAGCCGGACCGCCACCGCGGATCCCGCGAGAGCGCCCACTCCGTCCATGGCGAGCACCAGGCCGAGTTGTGCGGGCGTCAGTCCGGCCTCCCGCACCAGGTACAGGGGGGTGAGGGCGACCAGGGCGGCGCAGACGAAGTTCGTGGCGGTGGCCCAGAGCATGCAGGGCAGCATCACCGGATGCCTCGTCACATACGTCCAGCCCTCGCGGATCAGCCGGAGGGTGCCGTCGCCGGAGGGCGGAGCGGGACGGCGCTCGGGGAGGGTACGCAGCAGTACGGCGGAGAGCAGGTAGCTGGCCGAGTCCACGAGCAGTGCGCCGACCGGGCCCGCGGCGTGCACGAGGAGACCGCCCCCGGAAGGCCCGCCGGTCTCGGTGACGGCGTGGGTGCCGGACATCAGGCTGTTGCGGGCGGCGAGCTCCTTGTCCGGGACGATGGCGGGCAGGAAGGTCGAGTTGCCG
This sequence comes from Streptomyces sp. NPDC041940, assembly GCF_055589465.1. Classification (NCBI taxonomy): domain Bacteria; kingdom Bacillati; phylum Actinomycetota; class Actinomycetes; order Kitasatosporales; family Streptomycetaceae; genus Streptomyces; species Streptomyces sp. NPDC041940. Next base: position 52,100 of record NZ_JBVJBP010000008.1, on the reverse strand, counting down.
ATGTCGAAGAGTACGGTCGCGGCGCCGGTGACCAGAGCGGCGAGCAACAGGTGCTGGTAGGTGAGCCGGTCGAGCCACCAGGCGAGCGGGATCGATCCGACGGCGGCGAACCGTACGAGATCGAGGGCGACCTGGAGCCGGCGGAGCGGGACGCGCTGGGCGATCACTCCGGCCGGGAGGCTGAGCAGCAGCCAGGAGATCTGTCCGGCGGCGGCGAGCAGGGCGGCCTGTAACGCGGTGGCGTCCAGGACCGTGAGGGCGACCAGGGGCAGGGCGAGGGCGGTGACGGCTGTGCCGGCGCTGCTGACGGTGGCAGCGGCCCAGTAACGCCAGAAGACGGCCGGAGGCGGAGTCGCGTGGTGAACGCTGCGGAGATCGCGCTCCGGGACTGTCGGCGTCTCGCTCATACGATGCCCACCCTTCAGTGAGTCTCTTTTGGGAACTTACTCGACCACAGGTCAGTTCCTATCCGGAACTGACCGTATGGCGCAAGATGGTTGAAAGCCCGGACGTCGGATCCGCGAGACAGGAGACCCATGGTCAGGTCGGTGCCCGAGCGGGACGCCGCCTGTGCGATCGCGCAGGCGGCGGCGGTGGTCGGCGACTGGTGGAGCCTGCTCCTGGTTCGGGAGGCCGCACGCGGGCACCACCGGTTCGACGTGCTTCAGGAGGAGTTGGGGATCTCCCGGAAGGTGCTGACCGAGCGCCTCGCGCACCTGGTGGAGGCGGAGATCCTGGAGAAGGTGCCGTATCAGCGCGGCCCGGTGCGGTACGAGTACCGGCTGACGGAGAGCGGGCGGGGGCTGCTGCCCGTGCTGCTCTCGATGCAGGACTGGGCGGACCGCTGGCTGCTCGGTGACGGCTCGCTGAGCGGCACGGCCGACGGGGAGAGCGCGGAGGCGCTGCGGGTGGCGGGCCTGGTGGGTGAGCGGCTGCCGACCCTCGAACTGCCGGGGCACCGGGACGGTGAGTCGCTGGACCCGGTGGCCGAGGCCGCAGCCACCGTGCTGTTCTGCTACCCGGCGACCGGCCGCCCGGGTCCGTTGCCGGACGGGTGGGCCGACATCCCGGGTGCCATCGGCTGCACGCTGGAGAACCGGTTGTTCCGGGACGCGTACGACGACTTCCGCGCGGCGGGTGCCGAGGTGCGCGGCGTGAGTACCCAACGCCCGGACGAGCAGCGGGTGTTCGCGGTCGAGGAGGGCATCCCCTTCACTCTGCTCTCAGACGTCGACCTGCGCCTCGCCGCCGCTCTGCGCCTTCCGGTGTTCCGCGCCGGGCAGACACTGCGGCTGAAGCGGGCGGTGCTGGTGGTGGACCGCGAACGCGTCGTGCGTCAGGCGCGCTTCCCGGTGACGGACATCCCGGGGGCGGTGCGCGAGGCGCTGGCGGTGGTACGGGCGGTGGCGGCGGGGAACTGAACGTGCCGACGCCCCGGGCCGGTACGGAACCGGACGCGGGGCGTCAGTGGGAGTACTTCAGTGATCCGCGGCGTACGAGACGAAGGCGGCCCACTGCTGAGCCCCGAAAGCGAGTTGCGCGCCCTGTACGCGCTTCGAGTCCCGTATGTGAATGCTCTGGGGCGCGAAGGCGACTTCCACGCACTCCGGGCCCTCGTTCGTGCTGTAACTGCTCTTGAACCACTCCAGCGCGGTCCCCGCCGAGGGGTTGGACATCATGTCTCTCCCAGCACTTTCTCGATGAAGGCCAGCGACTCACGGGGTGTGAGGGCTTGGGCGCGGATGATTCCATAGTGGATCTCAAGGAGCTGGATGTCTTTGGGATGTGAGATCAGCCGACTGATGAGGTGGGCCTCGTTGTGTCCCACGGTGTCCCCTTCCTTGAGCCGGAGCATCTGGAACGGCCCTCCGAGACCGGCGTGGTCCTCACGATCCGTGGGCATCACCTGGATCTCCACGTTTCGCCGCCGGCCGACCTCCAACAGGCGTTCGAGCTGCCTCCGCATCACCATTCTGCCCCCGAGGGGGCGGCGCAGTGTCACCTCTTCCAGGACGAAACTGAAGACGGGGCTCGGCTGCCGGTCGAAGATCTCCTGCCGCGCCAGGCGCGCGGCGACGAGCTGTTCGACCTCGTCCTCGGCGAAGGGCGGACGCCGCATCCCGTACAACGCTCCCGCGTACTCCGGTGTCTGGAGCAGGCCGTGGACGACGGAGTTGGCATAGGCGCACAGCTCGACCGCCTCCGCCTCCAGCTTCGCCAGATCCCGCACCTTCTTCGGATGCCGGGCCTCCTCCACGTCCCTGCGCAGCCCGACGATCAGTCCTCCGGCGTCCAGCACTTCATCGGCCGCCTCCAGAAACGTCCGGCTCGGCGCCCGCCGCCCCCGCTCCACCGAGGACACCTGTTCCTCGCTGTACCCGATGGCCGTCCCCAACTCGGCCTGTCGGAGCCCTTTTCGTTCGCGGCAGGTCTTGATGACCCGGCCGACCGTCCGCAGTACTCCCGCCGACTCCTCGTCGTCGGCACCGTACGGCTCCATCCCGTCCCCGCTCCGCGGCCCCTGCACCGTCACGCCCACGCCCGGACACCTCCTTCTGTCGCCCGACTCCAACTCCCCGTCGTCGCACCGCGTAACGCCACGCCGCCCGGACAGAGCCGGACAGCTACCGGACAGTGACGCTGCGTACCGCCTGCGTTGCTGGTCAGCGTAGAGACATCCGGCCACGCTGAGTGACATGAACGCCGATATTGCTGACTCAACGGAACCGTGCCTCGTGTCCACCCGCGAGTTCACGGTCCGTCTCTCGGTCACCCCCCAGGGGCGCCCGTCTCGCCCGTCGCCTCGCGGTCGAGCAACTCGACCGCTGGGGCTGGCCGTATGACGGTGAGTCCAACCGCACGACTTCACTCCTCGTGGCGGAACTGGCCACGAACGTGATCCGGCACGGCCGGTGCGAGGCCGTGACTTCCGCCTGCGGCTGAGTCTCTACCCAGCGGATCCCGCCCTCCGTATCGAAGTCACGGACCCGCGCCCCGACCGCCGCCCGCCCGCACCCGGCACCCTCCCCGCGCTATGCCCCGACCTCGACGCCGGCCGAGGCCTCCTCCTAGTCGAAGCCCTGTCCACCCACTGGGGAACGTCCTGCGGCGACCCCTACACCAAGACGGTCTGGTGCGAAGTCGCCCTGGGGTGACTGTCAGTGGCGTCTGCGACTCTGTTCGTCATGACGCGGACGGAATTCGGGAGCCTCGCGTTCTTCTGGGGCTGGTGGACCGTCTACGAGGCGGTATGGATCGCCGTACAGTGGCAGAGTCGTTCCCGCGTGCTGGGCGGCGCCGTGTATCGGATGCCCGGCGTTCGGCGCATCGGCCGCAGCGCGGGCGAGAGGCGTGTCGAGGCACTGCTCGCGGAGTTGGAGCGGAGGGGCGTACCGGCGGAAGGCAGGCCGGACAGGGATCAACTCGTCGACCGGTGGCACCGTATGGCAGCCGGGCGGTGCGTCTCCGCACTGCTTCAGGCGGTTCCGCTCCTGGTCGCCGTGCTCCCCTTCGCGTGGACGACAGTGATTGCCCCGGCAACGCCGACACCTCTCTGGATGTGCGCGGCCGTCGCGGGTTTCGCTCTTGTCTCCATGACACTCATGGCCGCCGACGAACGGGCGTCCGTGGTCTCCGACGCGGCCGGAACCGTCACGGTGGAGGCGGTCCGGTTCCTGGAGACGCTGCTCATACAGGACGGTCGCCGTGGACAGGCCTCGGCCCTCGATGTTCACGCCAGAGTGTTCGGACGTCTGTGCCACGCTCTGCGCGCTCAGGCGCGGCACACGGCTCGCAGGTTGCCGCCGGCCGCCCGCGATCGCATGCGGGACATGACGGAACGCCTGACCGCGGCCCTCGCCGACGCCAACCAGCGCTACCTCTTCGGCGAAGGACCCGACCGTGATGCCGCAGCACGCGATCTGTCCCGGCTGGCTGCCGGCGCCCTGCGCCACAGCTGCCGCCCGCGCACCCAGCGTGACAGCCTGGTGATCGTCGACGCCGCACTCCTCGCGGACGCGCCGGAGCCGGATTCGGCGGGTGTGGCGGCCGAGTCGCTCGGGAGCCGTCTGCGGGCAGGGGCGGGTCGGCTCGTCTTGGCTGCGGGGCTCCTCGCCGGGGCGGTCCTCCTGCCAGGAGGGGGAGCGGCTTCGGAGCTGCTCGCGGCCGCGGGCCTCGCGAGTCTCGCCCTGGTCTGTCCGCCACTCCGGGAGGCACTGCACCGGGTCAGGGACCTGCTCGTCAGCTCGTTCACCGAGAACACGGCGCCGGAGCCGGCCACCGGCGTGCCGAGTCCGCCGGCGCCCGCCTCGACCACGCCCTGCCCTCACTGCTCCGACCACTCACCCGTCACCGTGGGATCACGGCCGGTAAGGTGAGATATCGCCAGGACCGATACAGGGCCGGGCATGGCACGAGGGCGAGGGCGACGAGACGACATGGCCGGGCTGGAGGACAGCAGCCAGGGGCGCACGCGGGACCGAGGGTCTGTGTACGAGCGGTACCAGGGAGGTGCCGGAGCGGAGTCCACACAGGAGCCTCTCGCGTTCGCCCTGGAGATGACCGCCGATGGCCATCCGACCGACGTGGAGCGCGAGGAGGCGCCGGAGCGGATCACCTCGCCCTTCGACCCGGACCACATCGACATCGAGACACGCACGACCACGGTCGACCTGCTGTTGTCGCGACTGCGCAACGATATGGTCGACCTCGCCCCGGACTTCCAGCGCCGGGCGGGCATCTGGACCGACGAGAAACAGAGCCGGCTCATCGAGTCGCTCCTCCTGCGCATCCCGATTCCCTCCTTCTACGCGGCCGAGAAGAAGGAGGGCAGCTGGGCCATCGTGGACGGCATCCAGCGGTTGACGTCGATCGCCCGGTTCGTGGAGCCCGTGACCGTCGGCAAGCCTCCGCTGCTGCTGAAGGGGCTGGAGTACCTGGTCGGCTTCGACGGGCAGGGCTTCGGTGACCTCTCCGGGAAGCTGCAGATCCGTCTGCGGGAGACCGAGGTCGTCGTCCACGTGATCCGGCGCGGCACCCCGGAACCGGTGATGTTCAACGTCTTCGCCCGGCTGAACACCGGCGGTGAACCCCTCACCCGGCAGGAGATCCGGCATGCGTTGATTCCCGGCCGGGCACGCGCCTTCCTCGCCGAACTCGCGGAGACCGACGCGTTCCGCAGGGCAACCGGACACAGCGTCGTCGGGGATCGTATGGCCGACCGCGAGATGGTGTTGCGGTTCCTCGCGTTCCGGCTGATCGCTCCGCAGGACTACAGCCGGGGCGATTTCGATGGCTTCCTCGCCGAGGCCATGCACCGGATCAACCGCCTCGGTGCCGACGGGGAGCAGCGATTGCGGGACGAGTTCGAGCAGGCGATGGTGGCGGCCCGGTCGATCTTCGGCGACCATGCGTTCCGCAAGTACCGTCGCGGTCAACGGCGTAAATCCCCCATCAACAAGGCCCTGTTCGAGAGTGTCTCGGTGAACCTGGCGGCGCTGACCCCAGCCGAATGCGACGAGCTCATGGAGTGGGATCTCACCCTGGGCATCGCCCACTGTCTGGATGACCCGGACTTCGAGCGGTCCATCTCCGTGAGCACCGGTGATCCGAAGAGGGTGCACACGCGCTTCGAGGCGATCGAGGAACTGTTCCTCGACGTGCTGAGCGATGTCAGGAAGGAGCGAGAGGCGTGATCACCGGACTTACCATCGTCAACTTCAAGGCATTCCGCCGCCTGGAACTCCCCCTTGGCCCGCTCACCCTTCTCACCGGCCTGAACTCGTCGGGCAAGAGTAGTGTCCTGCAGTCACTCGCCCTGCTTCGCCAGTCGTTCGGACCCGATCGACTGACCTCCCCCGACGAGGGGCTGTTGCTCAACGGCGAGCTCGTGGACATGGGCACGGCGCGAGACGTGCTGCATGACGATTTCGGCCCTGCCGACGATCTGCTTGCCACCGACGCGCCCGTGGTGGGCTTGGTGGTCGAGGCGGAGATCACCGGCAGGTTCATCGCCCGTTACGATCTCCACGAGCCCGACGAGGATGTCATGGAGGCATACGACTTCCCCGGGGCCGCGGCGGTGCCGTTTCTCGGCCTGCCCTTCCAGTACCTCCATGCGGACCGCATCACCCCTGCCGTCACCTACCCGCGCTCCCGTCAGATCGCCATCGACCGGGGCTTTCTCGGTGTGCGAGGCGAACACACCGTCAACTACCTTCGGCACAACGCCGAGCGTGAGGTTCCCGACGGCCCGCTCCGCCACCCTCGTGCCATCTCCCCCCAGCTCGTGGACCAGACCGTTGCCTGGATGCAGGAACTCTGCCCCGGCGTGAACCTCCAGGCCTCCGCGATCGAGGGCACCGACTTCGTCCGCCTCTCCTACGGCTTCGGCGGTACCGCCGGCATCAATGCCACCCGCCGCCGCCGCCCCACCAACGTCGGCTTCGGCCTCACGTATGCCGTGCCGATCGTGGTCGCCTGCCTCACCGCGACCCCCGAGAGCCTGATCCTGCTGGAGAATCCGGAAGCACACCTGCACCCCAAGGGACAGACCCGGGTGGCGGCTCTGATCTCCGCTGCCGCCGCCGCGGGCGCCCAGCTGGTCGTCGAGACGCACAGCGACCATGTCCTCAACGGCGTGCGCATCGCCGTCAAGCGGGGTGAGTTGCAACCGGACGACGCTGTCATCCACTTCTTCCGCGGCAACGGCTCGGGTGCCGAGGTCATCAGTCCCCGCGTCGACAAGGACGGCATGCTCGCCCAGTGGCCCGAAGGGTTCTTCGACGAGTGGGAGAACTCGCTCGACGAACTGCTGGACTGACGACGGGGCGAGGGAATCAAGGGGGAGGGGAAGAGCGTGCCGCTGCTGTTTCTGAACGAGAAGTCGTGGGCCACGGCCTGCGACCAGACACGAGCCGACGCGGCCATGACGGACTTCGTCGACGCGGTGCGTGCTGTCGCGAAAGAAGACCCGGGCGAGACCTCACTGGTCAGCGAAGTGGAGCTCAAGTCCCTGGAGATCGCCGCAGGCTACCCGATCGGCAAGTGGATCGGCAGCAGCCCGAAGAACCACGCCCGCTGGCAGCGCCTCCTGGCGTTACGGAACAGGTCCCCCGTCCGCAGCGTCTACCCGACGCCGGATGCCGACGGCAGCCTCGAGTACCGCTACGGCGGTGAGACGGTCCTGGGCCTGGGCGCGGCGCACTTCATGGACGGCATCGCGGTCAGTCTGCCGGTCACCCGCGAATGGCAGAAGCCCGCGGTCAGCCTGGAACGCAGTGAGCTTGTCGAACTGGACGACGGGTCCCTTGAGTTCGAGCACGAGACCGTCCGCGTGCGGCACGTCTCCGCAATGCCGCACGTGGACGAACACCTCGGCTGGATCCGGAAAACGAACCTGGCCAGGGCGACCACAGGGCGCCAGATCTGGGAACACAGAGTCGACCTGTACCCGCACCTCCAGTTCCTTGCCCGCACAGAAACTCAGCTCACCGACCTGGACCCGCGCTGGGTCGTGCCTGTGCGGCGATGTCTGGAGCGGCTGGACGCAGCGGCCGCCGCATGGAACCCGGCCGTGACGTCCGAGCCGGAGTGGCAGACCAAGGTGACTTCGGAAGGCGAGACGCGTAAGCGGGTGTGCCGGTTCGAGGACTTGGACGGGGCGTGGGAGACATTCCATCTCCACGCCCGCTTCACCCCGGGAGCCGGCCGGATCCACTTCCGGCTGATCGGCGAAGCAGGCAGCATCCGTATCGCGCACGTGGGGAAGAAGATCCGCCCGGACCTCTGACTCTCCGGGGTGCCGGATATCACCCGCGGCGCAAAGCCGGCCGCTACTGGCGGTACCCGCTCAGGAACCGCCCGATCCGCCCGATCGCCGCCTCCAGGTCGTCGGCGTGCGGCAGGGTCAGGATCCGGAAGTGGTCCGGGGTCGGCCAGTTGAAGCCCGTGCCCTGGACGACCTGGATCTTCTCGCGCAGCAGCAGGTCGAGGACGAACTTCTCGTCGTCGTGGATGTTGTGCACCTTGGGGTCGATGCGCGGGAAGGCGTACAGCGCGCCCTTGGGCTTCACACAGCTCACGCCGGGGATCTCGTTGAGCTTCTCCCAGGCCACGTCCCGCTGCTCCAGCAGCCGCCCGCCCGGCCCGGTGAGGTCGCCGATGGACTGCCGCCCGCCGAGCGCGGCCTGGATGGCGTACTGGGCGGGTGCGTTGGCGCACAGCCGCATGGAGGCCAGCATGGTGAGGCCCTCCAGGTAGTCCTTGGCGTGCTGCCTCGGGCCCGTGACCACCAACCAGCCGGAACGGAAGCCCGCCACGCGGTACGTCTTCGACAGGCCGCAGAAGGTCAGGACCACCAGGTCGGGGGCGAGCGCGGCGGCCGAGTGGTGCACGGCGTCGTCGTAGAGGATCTGGTCGTAGATCTCGTCGGCGAACACCATCAGGCCGTGACGGCGGGCGAGGTCGAGGATGCCCTCGACGATCTCCTTGGGGTAGACCGCGCCCGTGGGGTTGTTCGGGTTGATGATGACCACGGCCTTCGTGCGGTCCGTGATCTTCGACGCCATGTCGTCCAGGTCCGGGTACCAGTCGGCCTGCTCGTCGCAGAGGTAGTGGACGGCCTTGCCTCCCGCGAGGGTCGTCACCGCCGTCCAGAGGGGGAAGTCCGGGGCCGGGATGAGGACCTCGTCGCCGTCCTCCAGCAGGGCCTGTACGGCCATGGAGACCAGCTCCGACACGCCGTTGCCGAGGAAGACGTCGTCGACGCCGACCTCCAGGCCCAGCGTCTGGTAGCGCTGTGCCACCGCCCGGCGGGCGGACAGGATGCCGCGCGAGTCGGTGTACCCGTGCGCCTGCGGCAGCATCCGGATCATGTCCTGGAGGATCTCGTCCGGTGCCTCGAAGCCGAAGAGCGCGGGATTGCCGGTGTTCAGGCGCAGCACACTGTGTCCCGCCTCCTCCAGCGCGTTGGCGTGCTCGATGACCGGGCCGCGGATCTCGTAACAGACCTCGCTGAGCTTGCTCGACTGCCGGAACTCCATGCGCGCGCTTCCCCTCGGCCGATTGGTGTTGCTTGGTTTTACCAAGTAGTCGCTTGGAAAGTCCAACAACATGTCTAGACTGCGTCGCATGCCACCTCGCCGAAGCTACGACCAGTACTGTTCCGCCGCCCGCGCGCTCGACCTGGTCGGCGACCGCTGGACCCTGCTGATCGTCCGGGAGCTCCTCGCCGGTCCCCGCCGCTACACCGACCTGCACGCGGACCTGCCCGGCGTCAGCACGGACGTACTCGCCTCGCGGCTGAAGGACATGGAGCGCGACGGCCTCGCCACCCGGCGCCGGCTGCCCCCGCCCGGTGCGGCGAACGTGTACGAAGTCACGCCCCGTGGAAGGGAGTTGCTGCCGGTACTGCAAGCGCTGGGGGAGTGGGGGAAGGCGGAACTGGGGGAGCGGCGGCCGACGGACGCGGTACGGGCGCACTGGTTCGCCCTGCCCCTGCTGCGGCAGTTGGACGGGGACGGGCTCGTCGAAGTCCGGCTGGAGGAAGGGAACTTCCACCTCTTCGCCGGTGCCGAGGAAGGGCCCGTCTACGGCGACGGGCCCGCCCCGGGGGAGCCGGATGCCCTGCTGGTCCTGGACACCGGCACCTGTACGGCCATCGGCCGGGGGGAGCTGACTCTGGCGGACGCCGTGCGGGAGGGCCGGGTCGAGGTGAGCGGCGACGGCGCGCTCGCCAAGGCGCTGCGCGACACATGACAGAAGGCCCGCACGAAGCGGGCCTTCCGAGTCCGAGTCCGAGTCCGAGTTCAGGCTCGGCTTCAGGTCAGGCAGTGGGCGGCACGCCCGACGGCCGCCCCGGGCCGCGCGTCAGCCGGTAACCGGCGACACCCGCCAGCGCGGCCAGCGCCCCGCCCAGCGCGGTCCACACCCACCGGTCCGACCACCAGCCCGACGCCCAGCCGTCCTCGGGTTCGAGCCCGGCCAGGACCGCCGAGGACTCCTCCTCGTCCCCGGACCCGGACCTCGTCGCGATCCCCGGCACCAGCGGCTCGGCCAGCGAGCCGTCCACCGCCGCGGATCCGCCGATGTCCTTGGAGTCCACCCCTACTTCGGAGTCGACCGGGAGGCCCAGGTCGGAGGCGGCGACGCCGGTCGCCGTCAGACGGACGTAGTACGTGCCCGGCAGCGGGTCGTTCGCCCAGGGCTCCGACCAGGCACGGACCGTGCGCAGCACGCAGGCCAGTTCCACGGAGCCGGCGTCCGAGGCGGCGGTGCGCGTCTGCGCGCCGTACTGGCATGCCTGGCGGCGGCGCAGACCGTCGTAGACGTCGATCTGCCAGGTCTGCGGGGCGTGGGTCTCGGGCAGCTTCACTGTCGCCTTGACCGTGGGGCGCTGCCCGGTGTCGGCCGGGAACGACCAGTACAGGTAGTCGCCGGTGGAGCCGCTCGCGGTGGCCTGCTGCCCCTGTTCGATCTCCGTCGCGGTACGGAAGGAGGTGCCCGCCCGCGTGGGTGCCGACTTCTCCGACGCGTCCTGCGACGGACTCGGCGAGGAGTCGGCCGCCGCGGGCGCGGCGGCGAGCCCCACGGCCAGCAACGCGGTGCTCAACGCACGTATCACTCGCATCAGTTGGTCCTCCAGACCGCGATCCGCCAGCGCGACAGCCAGCCCCAGACGAGACCGGCGAGGAAGCCGGTGAGGATCAGCGCGCCGAGCAGCCACCAGCCCCGGCCCAGGCCGAAGGAGGCCACGTCACTCGCGTGCGACGGGCCGTCGACGACGTCCACCGTCAGCTCCAGCGGCAGCCCGGGAGTGGTCTTCACACCGGAGGCCGCCGAGAAGGAGTGGGTGACCGTCAGGCACACGGTCTCCGCGGCCGGCTTGTCGCTGTCACCGTCGGCGTCGTCGCGCTCGGGCTCGGGGTACCTGAGGCCCGTCGAGATCACGTCCGTACGGCCGTTGCCCGCCGCCTCGCCACGTACGATCTCCCGGCCCTTGCCCGTCACGGCCCGCAGCAGCACGCCGTAGCCCGGGTTCACGGCCCGGTCGGCCGCGACACTCACCGAGGCGCGCAGCTCCTGCCCCGGCAGGACCTCCACGCGGTACCAGCGCTGCTGCCCGAACTCCTCCCGGTCGGTGTACAGCCCGGACTTCAGCGTCGGTGCCGCGGAGCACCGGTCGGCGCCCTCGGTCGCCACCGGCGTCACCACCGGATCGGCCGCCCGGTCCACCAACTGGTTGACCTTGTCGGTGAGTTCGTCCTGGTGCTCCACCGAGGTGTAGGTGCCGCCGGTGGCCTCGGCGATGCAGCTCAGCTGCTTGCTCAGCTTGGCGGTAGGCACCAGGCCCAGGGTGTCGATGGTCAGGCCGATGCCCTTCGCCGCGATCTCGCGGGCCACCTCGCACGGGTCGAGCGGGGCGCAAGTGTCCTCGCCGTCGCTGATCAGCACGATGCGCTTGGAGCCGTCGCCGCCCTCCAGGTCGTCGGCGGCCTTCAGCAGGGCCGGGCCGATCGGCGTCCAGCCCGTCGGGGTGAGCGTGGCGACGGCCGTCTTGGCCTCGGTGCGGTTCAGCGGGCCGACCGGGTAGAGCTGCGCGGTGTCCTTGCAGCCCGTCTTCCGGTCGTCGCCGGGGTAGTCGGCGCCGAGGGTGCGGATGCCGAGTTCGACCTCCTCGGGCGTCGCGTCGAGCACCTCGTTGAACGCCTGCTTCGCGGCGGCCATCCGCGACTGTCCGTCGATGTCCCGCGCCCGCATCGAGCCGCTCACATCGAGGACGAGGTCGACCTTGGGGGCGGCCTGGCCCGTGGGTTCGCCGGCGGCCGCTCCGGCCGGGAAGGCTATCCCGGCCGTCAGCGCGGCGAGCAGGGCACAGACGCCCGCCGCCAGTCGTTTACTTGTGATCATCGGCGGATCTTATGGAGCGGCGGGGCCGTGCTCCAAAACGGGGTTCACAGAAGAGGATTGGGTAGTTCCGCCCACTGGTCACCGGGCGTCTGCGGCGAGAGCCGCATCAGCGTCAGCGCCTTGGTGGGCACGGGTTCCGAAAGCAGTGCGGTGAGGTCCGGGGAGCGCGGGAGGCTGGACACGGCCGACTCCAGCGCCGTCGCGAGCGCCGCGCCCGACCCCGCCGTACCGGCCAGCGCGCCCGCCACCAGTGAGCCGAACAGCTTGCGGCGGAGCGTGCGTTCGTCGTCCGTGACCATCCGGGCGGGCAGGTCGGGGACCGTGATGCCGTGCCGGGCCAGGCGGGCCGGGCTGACGCGGATGTCGGCCAGGTCGCGGTAGACGAACCGCAGCGGGTCGCCGTCGGGCGAGAGGACCACGAGGAGGTTCTGGCCGTGCGCCTCCAGGGCCACGCCCAGCTCCAGCAGCCGCAGCCCGACGGTGAGGGCGAGGCGGGCGAAGCCGGCCAGCCAGGCGGGGGAGCGGGACAGCGCGCTGGTCGCGAGCGCCGCCACCGGCAGGACCCGTTCACCGCTCCCGGCGTACGTCTGCGGCGACTCCCGCAGCACGGCCGCGAAGTCGGGGGAGCCGGCCGCAGCCGCTCCCAGGGTGCGGGTGACGTGCAGCAGGCCGTCCGTGCGCGCCGCCGGGATCTCGGCGAAGTCCGACAGCAGCGCGGACGCGGCCACCGAGGGCAGCGAGATGTCCCGCACCGACGATGTCAGCCGGGCACTGAGGGAGGTCTTGACGTGCGGCCCGCCGGGCAGGGCGAGCGTCCGCAGGGACATCAGCGGATGCGCGGCGCGCCGCTCCTCGCACGTCCGCTTCAGCACATGCGCCGCCTGCCAGGGGTGCACCGGCAGCACCACCCGCGGCCCGTCCCGCAGGTCCTGGGGCCACGCCCCGGTCACCAGGCACTCCTCCGCCCGCACCGGTACAAGACCCAGCTCCACGACCGGCCGGTGCTCGGGCCCGTAGGCGAGCTGCTCGGCCACCGAGAAACCGGGCCGGGACCGGCAGGTGGGGTGGAACGGATGCCCGTCGACGATCCGCTGCTCCCACTCCCAGTCGTTCCCCGGCCACTCGTCCGCCGCGAGTCCGTCCTGCCCCGCTCTCGACAGCGCCAAGGAGGCGACGCTGTGACCGAGTTCGGCGGCGAAGGAGGCGGAGTGCGGGACGGCGAGGTCCGTCACCAGCCGCGCCGGATCGTTGTACTCAGCCCCGTCGAGCCCCACGACGGTGACGTAGCCGCCGGTCGCGTACGGATCCGGCGGCGGGCCGTGCAGCCGGCGGCCGTCGGACAGGAACAGGGTCAGCCCGTCCCGGCCCGGCTCCCTGCGGGCCACCCAGGGCAGTGGATCATGGGCGAGACCGCGCCACAGACGGGACAGCACGGCCGCGCGGGCGCCGGGCAGTTCGGCCTCGTACCGCGGCAGCAGTCCGGGCCGTACGGCGGCCAGCTCTTCGGCGACCTCGGCCTCGGCGGTGGGGGGACGGTGCACGGGCGGGCTCCTCGGGTACGAATAGGGCGTCACGGCGCGATGACGTCGAACGGCATACTGATCATCTCCGCCAGGAAGTCCGGAAGTCCCGGAAGGGCTGCGGGGAACTCAGAGAACACAGAGAACACAAGGAACGTACGGAAACGAGTGGATCGCGTGGACCTCATGCCCCCGACCGCCGACGCGTACGCCGCCGTGCCGCTGCTGAACTGCCTGCTGCGGGAGGTGGCCCGGCCGGTCGGCCAGGAGGGCGAGCACCGGATCTACCGCCTGCCCGGCGGGGGCCGTCTGCTGCGGGTGCGCGGGACGCGGCGGCCCGCCGAGCCCGAGGTCGAGGGGCCGGACGGCCGGCAGCGCGTCGACCACACCGAACTGGTCAAACTCGTCGCCGAGGAACTGCGCCGGCACACCGGGGTGTCCAACCACGAACTGCCCGCCGAGATGATCGACAGCAGGGACGCCGTGGCCGCCCTGCTGGAGGCCCGCGACCGCGCGACCCCGCCCGACGACCTCTACCTGCGCTCCGAGCAGTGTCTCCTCACCGGCCACACCCACCACCCGGCCCCCAAGGCGCGCGGCGGCGGCCCGGCCGCGGGGTGGCTGCCGTACGCGCCCGAGGCGTACGCCCGTTTTCCGCTGGTCCTGCTCGGGCTGCGCGAGGACTGCGTCGTCGAGGAGGGCGACACCTCGGCCCTCGACGCCCTCGGCACCGCCCCGCCCGGCTACCGGCTGCTCCCGGCCCACCCCTGGCAGCTCGACCTGGCGGGCACGGAGCTCGCCGCCGCCTTCGAGGACGGGAGGCTGGTCCGGCTGGGCACGACCGCCTTCGACACCTGGCCGACGGCCGCGATCCGCACGCTCTACGCACCTGGACAGGACCTCTTCCTGAAGTTCAGCCTCGACGTGCGCATCACCAACGACATCCGCCGGCTGTGGCGCCACGACCTGCTCGCCCTGCGCCGCACCGACGCGGCCGTGTGCGCCGCCTTCGACGGCTTCGACACGCTCGACGGCCCCCCGGCCTGGCTCGGCGACCGCGGGTACCGCACCGCCGGCTTCGCCTTCGAGGCCCTGGCCGTCCTCGTCCGCGACGGCTTCGCCGACCGTCTCGTGCCCGGCGCGACCCCGCTGCTCGCCGCCGGACTCGTCGAGGGCTTCGACGGCAGCCCGCTCGACCGCGCCGCCGACCCCGGGGCATGGTGGGCGGCGTATCTGGCGCGGGTGGTGCCCCCGGCCCTGGAGGCCTTCGCCCGGCACGGCGTCGTCATCGAGGCTCATCTGCAGAACACCCTGATCGCCGTCGACGCCGACGGCATGCCCGTGCAGGCCCTGTACCGGGACGCCGAGGGCGTGAAGCTGCTGCCGGACGTGGAGCGGGAAGCCGGCTGGGAGCGGCTCGTGTACTGCCTGGTCGTCAACCACCTCACCGAGATCGCCGGCGCCCTCGCCGAACGCCATCCCGGCTTCGACCCGTGGCCCGCCGCCCGCCGCGAGTTCGCCCGCCACGACCTGCCGGAGATCCCCGCCCTGCTCACCTCGCCCACCCTCCCCGCCAAGACGAACCTCCTGCTGCGCTGGACGGGCGCGGACGGCGCCGACGCCCGCTATCTGCCGCTGCCCAATCCGCTCAGGGAAGGAACGTGACCTGGGGAGCGCCCGTGCGCGGATGCACGGTGACCTCTCCCTCCACCCCGTACACCTCGGCCAGCAGCCGGGGCGTGAGGACCTCGGCGGGCGGGCCGGACGCGGTGACCTCGCCCTCGTTCAGGACGTAGAGGCGGTCGCAGTAGTAGGCGGCCAGGTTGAGGTCGTGCAGGGCGAGCAGCACCGTCGCGGGCAGTCGGCGCAGGGCGCCCAGCACCTCCAACTGGTGCCGGATGTCCAGGTGGTTGGTGGGCTCGTCGAGGACGAGCAGCGTGGGCTGCTGGGTGAGGGCCCGGGCGATCAGCACCCGCTGGCGTTCGCCGCCGGACAGCCGGTCGAAGGGCCGCTCGGCCAGGTGGGCGGCGTCGACCGCCGCGAGCGCGGAGTCGATGAGCCCGGCGTCCTCGGGGGTGTCGCCGGCCAGAAGCCGCTTGTGCGGGGTGCGGCCCATGGCGACGACCTCGCGCACGGCCAGATCGAAGTCGGCGCCCGACTCCTGCACCACCGCCGCCACGGTACGGGCCAGCTGCCGCACGGGCAGCGACCAGGCGTCGGCGCCGTCGACCCGCACCTGCCCGGCGTCGGGGCGCAGCACCCGGTAGACGGCCCGCAGCAGACTGGACTTGCCGCTGCCGTTGGGGCCCACCAGCCCGATGGTCTTGCCCGGGCGGGCGGTCAGGGACACGTCCCGCACCAGGTGACGTGCTCCGGCCGTCAGGGTGACGCCCTCGACATCGAGATCGGTCGCGGCCACCCCTGTTCCGATCGCGCTCATCCCACTCCTCGGTCCGTGGACCGCCGGGCGTCCCGGCGCATGAGCCACAGGAAGAACGGCCCGCCGCACAGCGCGGTCAGCACGCCGACCGGCACCTCCATGGGCGCGGCGATCGTGCGCGCGGCGACATCGGCCCAGACCAGGAAGACCGCCCCGCCGAGGGCGGCCGTGGGCAGGACCCGGCGGTGGTCGCCGCCGACGAACAGCCGCACGATGTGCGGCAGCATCAGGCCCACGAAGCCGATCGGCCCGGCCGCCGCGACCAGCACGCCCGTCACGAGGGAGACCAGCACGAACATCCGGGCCCGGAACCGGGCCACGTCGAGGCCCATCGTGGTCGCGGCCTCCTCGCCCGCCAGCAGCAGGTTCAGGTTCCGGGACTGCACCATGAGGACACCGACGCCCAGCAGAGTCGCCAGGCTCGGCAGCCACAGCGTGCCCCAGTTGACGCCGCCGAGACCGCCGAGGGTCCAGGCGAGCACCGCACGGGCCTCGTTGCCCCGGTCGGTGGTCAGCAGCAGCAGATCCAGCAGCGCGGTGAGCACCGCGGCGATCGCCACCCCGGACAGCACGAGCCGCACGGAGGTGATGCGTCCTCCGGTCCGGGCGGTGCTGTACACGAGCAGCAGCGCGCCCAGCGCGCCCGCGAACGCGGCGGCCGACAGCGACACCGGCCCGAACACGCTCACCCCGAACACGATCACCGACACCGCGCCCAGGGACGCCCCCGAGGAGACGCCCAGCAGATACGGCTCGGCCAGCGGATTGCGCACCAGGGCTTGCAGGGCGGTGCCCACGACCGCGAGGCCCGCCCCGGTCACCACCCCGAGCAGCACCCGGGGCGCCCGCACATCCAGCACGATGGTCTCGCGCGCCCGCGACCAGTCAGGCTCCGTCCAGCCCGCGCCCAGCGTGTGCGTCACGATGCCCCAGACCTGCCCGGGCGGCACCTGCACGGAGCCGATCGCCAGGCCCGCCGTGGCGGAGACGACGAGCAGGGCGGTCAGGACGAGCAGCGTGACGGCCAGGCCGGTGCGCCCCGTCCGCTGCCCGGCCGGCACAGGGCGTCGCACCGCGGGAGCCTCGGTGGCCGGCTGCGTCACCGGGAGCTCTCGGGATGCAACCCGCGCGCCAGGTCCCCCACCGCGTACGCCGAGCGGATGCCGACGAGCGTGGCGGTGAGCGGCAGGACCACGAACCGCTTGTTCTTCACGGCGGGCACGTCGGCGAGGGCAGGCTGGGAGAGCAGGAACTTCTTCTTCTGCTCGACGCTTCCGGCACCGGCGTAGTCGTAGATGGCGATGACCTCGGGCCTGCGCTCGACGACCTGCTCCCAGGAGACGTCCCCGAAGACGTCGTCGAGGTCGGCGAAGACGTTCTTGCCGCCGGCCAGCCGGATGATCTCGGTGCCGAGGCTCTTGCCGCCCGCGGTGAAGGCGGTCTTGTCGCCGCTGTCGTACACGAACACCGGCACCGCGGACTCGCCCTCGACGGCGGAGGCCGCCTTGGCGACCCGGCCCTCCAGGTCGGCGACCAGTGCGTCGGCCCGGCCGGAGACGCCGAAGATCTCACCGGCGGTGCGGATCTCGTCGTAGGTGTCCTTCATCGTCACCCGCTTCTTGCCGCAGTACTCGCGGTTGAGGTGGGTGTCGATGCCGGCGTCGGCGAACGCCTTGCGGGAGCGGCCCTCGTTCTCCGCGAAGGCACTGCCGTAGCCGCCGTAGACGAGGTCCGGCTCGGCCTCCAGGACGGTCTCGAACGACGGTTCCTTCTTCGCCAGTTCCGGTATCGCCTCGTAGTCCTTCCGCAGTTCCGGCAGGACGGCCGAGTCGGGGAAGGCGGTGCCGACCATGCGGTCCTTCAGACCGAGGGCGAGCATGAGTTCCGCCGGGTGCTGGTGGATGGTGACGACCCGTGACGGCGGCTTGTCGTAGGTCGTCTTCACCCCGCAGTTGTTCACGGTGACGGGGAAGCCCTCGGGTGCCTTCGACGCCTTCGGGTCCTCGGCGGTGCGGCCGGACGAGCCGCAGCCGGTGACGAGCAGTGCCGCCGACAGGGCGACGGCCAGCGCTGTGACCTGTCGGCGGGCAGGGGAGAGCAGGTGGGACACGTAGAGCCTCCTGGGGAGTCCGCGCTCCTCGGATCGGGCCCGCGGCGGGTCAGTGTCCTGACTCCCGGATCGACGTCCCCCCAAGCCTTCCCGCGCTCGCGCGGTGGCGTGTCGAAGGGGTGCGCTCCCCGGTCACAGTGGCGGGACCGTGCCGGAATCGCACCGGCTTCCTGTCTCCCGTCGCGGCGATGACCTGGTGATAGTACGTTCCGCGCCGTCGCGGTCAACAGGGCGTGCGCGCCCGCCCCGCACGCCCCGTGCCCACGTCACAGCTCCCGGACCGCCCGCAGCACCAGCCGCTCGGCGTTCTCGTCGTAGGGCCGGCCGTCGAAGCCGCCGAAGACCTCCACGCCCCCGAACCCGGCCTCCTCCGCCATCCGCCGCAACTCCACGGCGCTGTACACGAACCACACCAGCGTCGCCCGGGTCACACGCTCACCCCGCACCAGGACCCAGTCGCTGCGCAGCCGCGCCCAGTCGTCCAGCACCGTGTCCGTCTGCACCATCAGGTCCTCACCGCGCGTCACCACCTTGGGCGGGGTGACCTTGCGGGCCAGCAACTCCTTGCCGGCCAGGTCCAGGACGAGCGTGCCGCCCGGGGCCAGGCAGTCGTACATGGTGCGCAGCACGCGCGCGTTGTCGGCGGGGTCCTCGCAGTAGCCGAACGACGTGAACATGTTGAGTACGACGTCGAAGCCGCCCGGCGCCGCGTAGTCGCGCGCGTCGGCCTGGACGTACGTGACGTCGGCGCCGGTGTCCGCCGCCCGCTTGCGCGCCCGGTCCAGCATGGCCGGGCTGAGGTCCACGCCCGTCACCTCGTAGCCGCGCCGGGCGAGCGGCACGGTGAACACGCCGGGGCCGCAGCACAGGTCGAGCACCCGCGCCCCGGGCCGGAAGGACAGCAGGGGAGAGGTGTCCAGAAGTTCCTCGGCCTGGGTGTGGCGCTGCTCGGAGAAGAGGAAGTCGTGGAACTCCGTCCAGAAGTCATCGTCCTGGAACCCGCCCGTCCGTGTCATGCGGCTTCAGTGCTCCTTCTTCGTCGAATGGGACCTGCTTCAGCCGCTCGCCGTGCCTTCGCAGCAAGAGCAGGAGTGGGGGAAGCAGCAGACATTGCGCGGCGGCCAGCAGCCAGAACCAGCCCGTGTGCCCGGCGCGTTCCCCGAGGCCGTACACCTGGCCGCCCAGCACCCCGCTCGCGCAGGCGCCGAGACCGGAGGCCAGCCGCTGCTGACCGAAGACCACGGCGTCGGAGCGCGGGCTGCGGCGCAGCGCCTCCAGGTCGTTCTTCAGGAACAGCACGATGTCGCCCAGGGTGATCAGCGCCCCGCCCGCCAGCAGAGCGGCCCGGCCGCCGATCGCCAGCACGGCCAGTCCGGCCGCCAGGCCCGCGAACCCGACCGTCAGCGCGAGCGCGTAGGGCATGCGCCGGATCAGCCCGGAGGCGAGCGGCTGGACGACGATGACCAGCGTGAAGCAGAGCAGCAGGACCAGGCTGTAGAACTCGCTGGAGGCCCGCTCGACGGCGTAGACCGCCAGGAAGTGCTGGAAGTGGAAGTACAGGTAGAACGCGAGCGCGTTGGCGGCGAACGGCAGGACGGCCACCCCGGCCAGCAGCCCCTGCCGGGTGACCTCGGTGCCGGGGGGCCGCTCCCCGGCCGCGGGCAGCCCGGCGTGGCCCGCCGTGACCGCGAGGAACAGCGCCGTGACGGCCGCGAACAGCCAGCCGGGCGAGGACAGCACGAACGGCCCGGCGATCAACGGGCCCACCGCCATGCCCGCGTTGAGCGCCGCGTTGCCCGCCGACAGGAACGCCGGACGGCGTTCCTCGTCCACCCCGTGCACCAGGTACGCCTTGTTGGCGGGCAGGTACAGGGCGGCGCCGCAGCACGTCAGCACCAGCGCGGCGACCGCCAGGGGAGGCCAGCGCAGGGCCAGCAGGAGGCCGACGAACCCGGCCGTCCGTACGACGAGGGCCCACAGCATCGTGCGGCGCAGCCCGATCCGGTCCGCGAGCGCCCCGCCGACGACGCCGCCGGAGAACTGCACCAGCGCCGCCACGGCCAGCACCACGCCGACCGTGCCGAGCCCCATCCCGAGCCGCTCGTGCAGGAACACCGACATGAACGGCAGCACCATGAAGCTGCCGAGCGGGATCAGGAACGAGCTGAGCAGCAGGAAGCGCAGCGGGCCGCTGAGCGGGAACAACCCGGCGCTCCGCCCGGGCCGTTCACCCACCGGAGGGCTCGGTGAGCACGCGCAGGGCGTTGGCGGCCGCGACCGCCCGGTGCGTGGCGAGTTCCGCGGTCTCCGCCTCGGCGTAGACGATGCCCGCGTAGCCACGGCTGTCACTCAAGTGCTCCACGAGATCCCCGACTTGGCGGACGGGATACCAGGCCGGTGACCCCGGCAGGTCCGCCAGCCGGTCGAGCCCGGCGACCCCCGTGAACACCCCGGGCTCGGCCGGATACCCCAGGACGAAGGCCACGGCCGGACCGCCGGGCAGCTCCGTGTCCATCAGCCGGGGCCGGCGGCCGAGCGCGGCCTCGATCATCGCCTCGTACACATTGACGCCGAGCGCCCGGCACAGGCCCTCACCGACCAGCGCGCCCCCGATCCGGGGGTTGACCTCCACCACCTCGGGGCCGTCGCCGGTCAGCACGAACTCCACATGCGCGAAACGGTCGGTGTACCCGACGGCGGCGAGCACCTCGTCGAGCCACCGCTCCAGCGACACCCGCTGTGCTTCCGGGAAGGCGACGGGGAAGGCGGTGATCTCCTCGCGGAAGCGGGGCTCCGCCGACATGAGCCTGCTCGACACACCGAGAAGCCGCGTGCGCCCGGCCCAGGTGAGGGTCTCGGCGCTGTACACCGGCCCGCCGAAGTACGGCTCCGCGAACAGCCGCCCCTTCAGGGGCTGCCCCGCCGCCTCCCGAAGGACCCGGTCCAGTTCCCTCTCGTCGCGCACCAGCCAGACGTTCTGGCTTCCGGTGCCCGCCGTGTCCTTGAGGATCGCGGGCAGGCCCACCTCCTTGAGAAGCAGCTCCCGGGCCTCCGTCTCCGGACCCGCCGCCTCGGCGGCCCGGCCGCGCGTGAGACCGGCTTCGTGCAGCCGGTTGCGGACGGCGGCCTTGTCCCTGGTGAACCGCAGCACTTCCGGATCGAGCCCCGGCAGGGCGAAACGGTCGGCGAGGTCCGCTCCGGCCAGGGTCCAGGTGTCGGTGGAACTGATCAGGCCACGCAACTCCGGGGTACGCCCCAGCAGTTCCGCCACCCGCTCCACGTCGAAGGTGTCGGTCTCCACGACGTCCAGGGCGCCGACGGGCAGCCGCTCCAGCTCGTAGGCGTAGTAGGCCGGGTCGCGGGTCAGGAGCAGCAGCCGCTCGCCGAGCCGGTCGGCGGCGCGTACCAGGTGCCCGAGCCCGAAGGTCAGCGACTCCAGACAGACGACGGTCATGCCGCCCGCTCCTTCCAGTGGGCGGGGCAGGCCGTGCGCCGCCACGTCATTCTCGACCAGGGCATGCTCATCTCCTCGGGGTCGCGGACCTCGACGGGCTTCAGTGAGGCGGGGTCCAGGGCCTCCGGGTGCCGGGCGAAGACGCGCTCCACGTAGCGGTGTCCGGTGTCGGCGCCGATCACCAGGTGCAGCCGGTCGGGGTGGCGGCGGGCCTCGTACATCGCGGCCAGATATCCGGCGCCGGTGGACAGCCCGGCGAAGACGGCGTGTTCGCGCAGCAGACTGACCGCGCCGGACATGGCGTGCGTGAAGTCCATCCAGTGCACGGTGTCGTAGAGGTGGTGGCGGACGTTGTCGAAGACGATCGACGACCCGATGCCCGCGATGATCGCCTCGGGGTCGTGATGGTCCTGGCTGCCGAAGGTGACGCTGCCGAACGGCTGCACCCCGACCAGCCGCACCGACGGCTCCGTCTCCCTGAGCCGCTCCACGAGGCCGCCCGTCGAGGCGCCGGAGCCCACCCCGCCGACGACGGTGAGAGGGGTATCGGGGAACGCCTGCGCTATCCGGTCGGCGACCTCGTGATAGCCGAGGCAGTGGATGTCGTCGTGGTACTGGCGCATCCAGTGGCAGTCGGGGCGCTCGGCGAGGATCTCGCGCACCCGCCGTACCCGTAACTCCTGGTCGAGCTTGAGGTTCCGGGACGGTTGGACCTGCTCGACACTCGCGCCGAGGATCTCCAGCTGGGCGCGGGTGGTGGCGTCGACGGTGGTGGACGCCACGATGTGGCACCGCATGCCGTGCCGGTGACAGGCCAGCGCCAGGGCGTAGGCGTAGATGCCGCTGGAGCTGTCGATCAGGGTCTGGCCCGGCCGGACCGTGCCCCGGTCGAGTAATCGGCGGACGGCGGCGAGCGCCGAGTAGATCTTCATCGACTCGAACCGGAGCAGCACGAGCCCGTCGGTGAGCCGGACCAGGTCGGGAATCTTCAGGGCGTCGGCGATGTGGGGGTGGATCACCCGTAGCCTCCTTGGGCGAAAGAGCACTGGTGGCCGAGCGAGCGGAAGAACGCGGACAGTTCGGACCTGAGGCGGGAGTCCGGGCGGCGGGCGAAGAGATAGCCGGTCAGACAGCCGGTGTGCGCGACGAAGACACCGTCGGCACCGAACCGCTCCCGGTGGGCCAGCACCCGGTCGAACGTCGCTTTGGGCAGCACCTCCTGGGACAGCGCGGCACTGGTGGTCGCCGCCCGCGCCACGGCCTCCGCGTCACCGCAGGCGAAGCCCTTCAGCAGGTCGGTCAGACACCGCTCGTACTCCTCCCCGCGGCGCCGGTAGTGCGCGAGGAGCGGCGCGGTCACGGCGGCGGTGTCCACCGTGCCCGGCTCGGTCACATAGGCGGTGTGGAAGCCGAGGTCCGTGCCCAGCCGCCGCACCACCCGGTGCCGGCCGCTGAGATGCAGGGCGAACTCGTCGAGGAAGACGCTGTCCGACCGTTCGATCGCCGCCAGAACGCCGAGCACCACGTCGGTGTCGCAGGGCAGTGAGAAGATCCCCGCCAGACAGCGCAGGGTCGCCACGATGTCCGCCGTCGAACTGGCCATCCCGACGCCTACCTGGAGTTCGGAGTGCGTGGTCCAGGTGCCCGGCGGCAGGGACAGGCCGTGATGCTCCAGGAAGAGCCGGGCCGCCGTCAGGGACTTCTCCCCGAGGGGAAACGGCCCCGCGGGCCCCGGTGTGAAGTGCACCCAGGAGTGGCGGTCCACGGGGAACGACACCACCGCGATGTCCGGATCGGGGCCCGCCCGCAGCGGCCCCTGGTACAGCTCGCCGAGCGTGCCGTGACAGACACCGGACACGACACCACCCACGTGATTCCTCCGTCCGCCGACCCAGTCCTCGAGGTCACCGTGCACAGCCCGCGCGTGACGCGCGGGCGCAGTGGCAGGCCTTCGGACTCGCGGGCCGGCGTTCGGCTCCCACTCACCGCTGCGGGACAGTCCCGGACTCCCACCGGGTTCCCCTGCGACTGCGCGCCTCAGCGTAGGGACGCCCCCAGGGGATGGAAAGGGTGCCTCCGGGGGCCCGTCGGGTCCCGGCCGTCCCTCTGGCCGGATTGCGTCTCGGTAACCCACCTCCCCTCGGTGAGACTGTGCTCGATGCTGGTGAACCCGAGGTCCGACGAGAACGGGACGAGCGTCCCGAGACCCGGCGCCGAGCGCGTGGCCCTGCGCGGCGACCTCCGCTCCGCGCTGCCCGACGCCGCAGCGGCGGTCGTGGTCACGGCGGCGGTGTTCGCGCTGCTGTGGGCCCGGATGGAGTCCGGCACCTCCGACACGGTCGCGGTCATGCCGTTCATGGACGATCCCGGCACCTACTGGATGTATCTGCTCAGCCAGGCGTTCGGCTGGTCGGGCCTGCTGTGGGCCTGGGGCACGGTCATGCTGGGGCTGCTCCTGTCGGGGCCGGGCCCCGGCCGGCTGCCGGTCTCCCGGCAGGTCCTGGAACGCTGGCACCGCACCACGAGCCTGACCACCATGGCCCTGATGTTCGCGCACGCCCTGATGTTCGCGGCGGAACTCGTGCGCTACGAGGCACAGCTGGGGTGGGCCGAGCGGCTCTGGGCCGGCTTCGCGGACACCTTCGTGCCCGGCTGGTACGACTCCGGGACCGGCCGCATCGCCATCCCGCTCGGCCAGGGCGCCCTGTACGTGGCGATCCCCCTGGGCCTGCTCTTCTACGTCCGGCACCGCATCGGCGCGAACACCTGGCGCCGCCTGCACCGGTTCGTGATCGTCGTGTACGTCCTCAGCGTCTGGCACACCCTGCTCTACGGCACCAACGTCTGGTACGGCGAGTGGCCGCGCACCGTGCTGTGGCTGCTGCAACTGCCCGTCGCCGCCCTGCTGGTGCTGCGCCTGCTGCGGCCCGCCCGGCGGTCCGAACGCCTCGCCGCGCCGGGTGCGGGCACGGGCGTGACCCGGTCGGCCTGGACGGCACGGGCGGCGGGACGCATCGCCGCCGGGGCCGTGGTCGTAGGGCTCCTCGCCGTGATCGCCTCCGGCCGGGACGGTGGCCGCGAACGCCCTGCCGAACCGCCGGCCACGCAGCCGCACGCCCACGAGACGGACTGAAGCCCCGCACCGGCCGCATGGAATGATGGCCGGCGACATGGCGACGGCGGAACGAGGAAGCCGGTGTGAATCCGGCGCGGTCCCGCCACTGTGACCGGCCTCGGCCGGGAGCCAGGAGACTCACGCGGTCGCCTCCTCGACGAACCACCGGGGCGGATCTCCCCGGAGAGAGGACAGGTGCGGCATGTCCGCAACCCCGGCCGGAGGGGTTCCGTGCCGCGTCGTCGTCTGCCGGGACTGCTGCTGCGGCACCCGCAAGGTGACCGGCGTCGACCACACGGCCCAGACCGAGCGGCTGCGCGAGGCGGCGCCCGTGCGGGTCTCCGAGTGCCTCGATGTCTGCGACCAGGCCAACGTCATCGTCGTACAGCCGTCCACGGCGGGCCGGGCCGCCGGGGCCCGGCCGGTGTGGCTCGGGCTGGTCAACGACCCGGCCGCGACCGAGGACATCGTCACCTGGGTCCGCGACGGCGGCCCCGGCGTCGCGCCCCTGCCCGACATCCTCGGCCTGTACGCCTTCAGCCCGCTCGCGAAACGGCGCGCGGGCAGTTCCTGACCAGGCCCGGCTCTCAGGACTCCTGTTCCTCCGCCGGCACGCACAGGACCGGGACGTTCGACAGGTGCAGCAGCTTGTGGGGGGTCGAGCCCAGGAGCGCCCCGCGCACCGGGCTCTCGCCCCACGTGCCCACCACGATCACCCTGGCGTCATGGCGTTCCGCGGCGTCGATCAGCGCCTGCGCGGGCCGCTCGTCGATGAGTTCGACCGTGCTGGGCACACCGGCCTCGTCGGCGACCCGGACCGCGTGACCGAGCACGGTGGTTCCGGCCTCACGGACGGCCTTCTGATGAGCGCCGTACTCCTCGCCCGTGACGCCGGGGGCCGCGGCGCCGTAGACGATCACCAGGGGCTCGCCGTACGCGGCCGCCACCTCGATCGCCACCCGCAGCGCGCGCAGGGCGCCCGGGGACTCGTCGTAGCCGAGGATCACCGACATCTTCAGGACTCCTTGCGGTCAACGAGGTCGGGGTCGACCGTGCTCGGGCGCTCCGACCAGAACGCGGGGGACATCAGTCGCCAGACGACCATGATGATCACGCCCGCGACGGCGACGCCGATGCCGATGACGAGCGGCGGGCCGAGCCCGAACCAGGCGGTGCCGGTGACGGAGTTGGCCGGATCGGCCATGTCCTGGACCGACTCCACCAGCAGCCACGCCAGCAGCCCGGCGCCGATCAGCGGGCCGAGGCCGATCAGGAGGAGATCCCGGACACTCCTGGTCAGCAGGCGCCGGTAGTAGACCGCGCAGGCGACACCGGTGAGCGCGTAGTAGAACGCGATCAGCAGGGACAGCGCCGTCAGGGAGTCGAAGAGGGCGTTCTCGCTGATGTTGTAGACGACGAGGTACCAGGCGGTGGCGATGCCCGCGACCCACCAGGTGCTCACGTCCGGGGTGCGGAACCGGGGGTTGATGTGCCCGAAGTGCTTCGGCAGGGCGTACCGGCGGGCCATGGACAGTCCGGTGCGGGACGCCGGGATGATCGTCGTCTGCGTGGACGCCAGTGCCGATGTCGAGACCGCCAGCAGTACGACCCAGTCCCAGCCGCCCATCGCCTCTTCGGCGAGCAGCGCGAAGATGAACTCCTCCTCGGCGGCGTTCTCCTCGAGGTAGGCCGTGCCCGCGTAGGCGACGACCGCGAAGGCGACCGCGAGGTAGGTCACCAGCAGCAGCACCGTCGACCAGATGGCCGCCTTGCCGGGCGCCGTGGCGGAGTCCTCCACCTCCTCGGTGAGGTTGACCGCCGACTCCCAGCCCCAGTAGATGAACACGCCCAGCAGCAGGGCGCCGGTCAGGGACCCCCCGCCGGCCCCGAAGGGGTTGAGCCAGCTGAACTCCGGGTCGATGGATTCGAGGGTGCCGGTGTCGGCGTAGACGCGGTACAGCGCCACCACGGCGAAGGCGAGCAGGCAGACGACCTGCGCCAGGATGAGGGTGTTCTGCACCTTGGCCGACACCTCGGTGCCGATCACACAGATGGCCGTCATCACCACGATGAGCAGCACGGTGAGCACCTGGCGCAGGACGTCGTTGTCCGCCCAGCTGTCCAGGCCCACGGCGAGCAGGAAGAAGGTCACGGCGACATCCGCCAGCGACCCGACGACCAGGACACCCGTCATCGTGATGGCCCAGCCGCCCAGCCAGCCCGCCCACGGCCCCATGGCCCGGGTGACCCACGAGAAGGTCGTGCCGCAGTCCTGGTCGACCTTGTTGAGGTAGTAGAACGCCGACGCGATCAGCAGCATCGGCACGAACGAGGCGACCATCACCCCGGGGGCGTAGATGCCCACCAGGGCGACGATCGGGCCGATGACCGCCGCCACCGAGTACGCCGGTGAGGTCGCGTTGAGCCCGATGACCAGCGCGTCGAGGAACCCGATCGCATTGGGCTTCAGGCTCGCGGACGGTGGCGGGCCCGCGTCCGCAAGGTCCTTGGCCATGCTCCTCCCTCACTCCCGTTGTGCGTGGATCCATACAACAGGCAGGGGTGAGGCATTTTGGCGATTGACGCCCTTTTAGGTGGCCTATGTCGCTTTACGGCCCCGTACCAGCAGCCGCAGGAAGTACGGCGTGCCGATCACCGCCGTCATCAGTCCGGCGCCCAACTGGGCCGGGGCGATGACGGTCCGGCCGAGCAGATCCGCCGTACAGACGAGTGCGGCCCCGAGCAGGACGGCGACCGGCACCACCCGCACATGCCGCCGGCCCACGAGGGCACGCGCCGCGTGCGGCGCCACGAGACCCACGAAGCCGATGGTCCCGGCCGAGGCGACGGCGGTCCCGGCGAGCAGGACGCTCACCACCAGGAAACCGAGCCTGGCCCGGGGCAGTCCGAGGCCGAGCAGCCGAGGGGTGTCCTCGTCCAGGGAGACGAGATCCAGCTCGGTGCGCCGCGCGACCGCGACGACCACGCCCAGCGCCAGCACGAGCGCGACGGGCACGACGTCCGGCATGGTCCGCCCGTACGTCGAACCGGACAGCCAGGTCAGCGCCTTCGTGGCGTTGAACGGGTCGGTGAGCACGATGAGCAGGCTGATCAGGGCCGTGGACCCGGCGGCCATGCCGATCCCGACGAGGACCAGCCGGTTCTGCCGGTAGCCGCCCCGGGCCGCGAGCCCGAAGACGATGGCGGAGGCCAGCGCGGCACCCCCGAACGCGGCACCCGCGATACCCCAGGAGCCGGCGGCGGGCACGGTCGTCACCAGCAGCACGGCGCCCAGCGCGGCGCCGCCCGAGACGCCCAGTACCCCTGGCTCCGCGAGCGGGTTGCGGGTCACGGCCTGCACCAGCGTCCCGGCCAGGGCGAGCGCGGCGCCCGCGCACAGGGCCGCGAGCACCCGCGGCACCCGCGTGTCCAGGACGAAGGAGACGGCCTGACCTGCCCGCCCCTGCGCCCAGTTCGCGACATCGCCGAGCAGGAGCTTGCTGTCGCCGAGCAGGACTCCGGCCAGCGTGACACCCACGACCACGGCGGCCAGGACGCCCACCGTGACCAGGAACGCGGTCCGGCTGGGGATGCGCAGCCGGTCCGGCGCGTCGGCCCCGGCCGTGTCCCGCAGCCGCAGGGCCGTCACCACCAGGAACACGGCACCGACCAGGCTGGTGACGATGCCGGTGGGCACGGCGACCGCCCGGTCCGCCGGGACGAGGGCCCGCAGCAGCACGTCCGACCCGAGCACCAGCGCGGCACCCGTGAGCCCGGCCACCGGCAGGGCCGCGCGGGCGCGGACGAAGCCCCGGAACCGGCGCGCGAGCGGACGCACCAGGGCGGGGGCGCAGAGCCCGACGTAGCCGATGGGCCCGGCGAGGGTGACGGCCGCCGCCGACAGCAGCGCCGCCAGCACGACCACCGTGACACGGGTGGCGTGGACCGGGACGCCCAGCCCGCGCGCCGCGTCGTCCCCCAGGGCGAGCGCGTCGACCCGCCGCGCGACCAGCAGCAGCCCGGCGAGTCCCACCAGGGCGACGGGCAGCAACTGCAGGACACCGTCGAAGCCGTTCTGGCCGATGCTCCCCTGGTTCCACTCGTAGAGGCCCTCCGTCTGCTGCGGGAACAGCAGGAGCAGCCCCTCCGTCACCGAGTTCAGGCCCAGCGCGAGCGCGGTGCCCGCGAGGACCAGCCGTACGGTGCCCGTGCCGAGCCCCGACAGGGCGAGCACGACGGCCGCCGCCACCAGCCCGCCGGCGAAGGCGACGCCCGAGGAGGCCAGCAGCGGCAGGGAGACGCCGGTCGCGCCGACCAGCCCGAGCGCCAGATACGAACCGGCGTTCACCGCGAGGGTGTCGGGCGAGGCGAGCACATTGCGGCTGACGGCCTGGAGGACGGCGCCCGCGATGCCGAGGACGACGCCGACCAGGACGCCGGCGGTCATGCGCGGCAGCCGGGAGGCGATGACCACGGATGCGTCGCCCGGATCGGCCTGCCCGGTCAGGGCCTTGAACACCTGCGCCGGTCCGACGGCGGCGGTGCCCTGGGTGATGTCGACGACCGCGAGAGCGGCGACGAGGAGGACGAGCCCGGCCGTCACCGCGGCCGCGCCCGTACGGGACGCGGCCGCCGCAGGGCGGGTGGTGCTGGGGGGTGCTTCGGTGACGGCCATGGCTCCGGTGCTTCTGCTTCGTCCGAGCGGCTGTTTCGCCGGCTGCTACTTCGTCAGCTCGCCGACGAGGGCGTCGATGTACGCCTCCATCGACTCGGGGCCGCCGAACATCCAGATGCCGTCGGGCAGCCGGTGCACCTTGTCCGCCTTGACGAACGGCAGGGACGTCCACACGGCGTTCTTCTTCAGCTGGCCGGAGAACGGGTTGCTGGACTTGTCCTCGTCGTTGCCTATGTAGGCGAACTGCACGTCCTTCGGCAGGGCCGTGAGGCCCTCGACGTCGGTGGTGCCGAGGCCGTAGGCCGGGTCGCCCTTGACCTTCCAGGCGTTCTTCAGACCGAGCTGCTTGTTGACCGACCCGATGAGGGAACCGTCGGTGTACGGGCGCAGGGAGACCTGGTTGGCGGTGACATAGCCGTCGGAGAAGGCGATGTCGGAGCCGTCCAGCTTGGCGTCGGCGAGGGCCTTCTTGCCCTCGGCGACCTTCGCGTCGAAGCTCTTGCGGGCCGCCTCGGCCTTGTCGGTGGTGCCGGTCGCCTTGGCGATCAGGTCGAGGTTGGTGAACATCTGGCCGATCTGGTCGGAGGCGTCCGCCGACTTGATCTCCAGCACCGGGGCGATCTTCTTCAGCTGCTTCACGGCCGCGTCGGGCAGGTCGGAGCTGGCCACGATGAGGTCGGGGGAGAGCGAGGCGACGGTGTCCATGCTGGGCTCGCCGCGGGTGCCGATGTCCTTCGGCTCGTTCTTCAGCGGGACGGCGGTGTCCCAGGTCTTGTAGCCCTTGACGTCGGCGACGCCCACCGGGTCGACGCCGAGGGTGATGAGGCTCTCGACCTCGTTCCACTCGGTGGCGACGACCTTCTTCGCCGGGCCGTCCAGCTTGACCTTCGCGCCCGTGGAGTCGGTGAGGTTGATGGCCTCGGAGGTCTTCTTCGAGGAGCTGTCGGCGGCCGGCTCGGTGGTGCCGCAGGCGGCGAGGGTGAGCGCCGCGGCGGTGGTGGTGGCCGCGGTGAGCAGGATGCGTCTCATGAGGTGGTGCCGAGCCTTTCGCTACGGGTGTTACGGGTGTGGTGCCGGCCGATCGGACGGGTCCGCAGTCGGCCGGTGTGGGGGTCTGTGTCGACGTCGATCCGGATGCCGTAGACGGCGGTCAGCCGTTCCGGGGTCAGGACCTCCTCGGGCGGGCCCTCGGCGACGATCCGGCCCGCTTCGAGCAGCGTGATCCGGTCGGCGATGGCCGCGGCCTGGTCGAGGTCGTGCAGCACGACCCCGACGGCGATCCCGTGGTCGTCCGCCAGGTCGCGGACGAGGTCGAGGAGTTCGATCTGGTAACGCAGGTCGAGATAGGTCGTCGGCTCGTCCAGCAGCAGCACACCGGTCTCCTGGGCGAGGCAGCTCGCGAGCCAGACCCGCTGCAACTGCCCGCCGGAGAGGTGGTCGGCGCCGCGCTCGGCGAGGTCGGTGACCCCGGTCAGCGCCAGCGCCCGCTCGACCGCGGCCGACGCGTCCGGGTCGGGGCGTCCGAAGCGGCCCCGGTAGGGATAGCGGCCGAACTCGACGAGGTCCCGCACGGTCAGCCCGCTGGGCGTGGGCCGGCCCTGGGTCAGCAGGGCCACGTACCGCGCGAACTCCCGGGCGGTCAGAGCCAGGCCGTCGGTCGCGTCATCGATCCTGAGCGCGGCCTCGCGGGCCCGCTGCAGCCGGGCGATCGTCCGCAGCAGCGTCGACTTCCCGCTGCCGTTGGGGCCGACCAGGACGGTCACCTCACCGGGCCGCAGCGCGATCGCCGCGTCGTGCACGACGTCCACGCCGTCGTACGACACGGTCACGCCCGTGGCCGAAAGTTGATGCCCGCGCAGACGCTGTCCGCCGGCCGTTTCTTCACCAGATCTCACGCGGCGAAGGTTAGCCTAACCTAAGTGCAGGTCGGGAGGGGGGTGCCGGAATCGTGATCTCAGCCCGTCTGCCACGTGGCCGGATTCCACACCCCCGAGCGGCGCAGCGACTGCGGGCAGTGCAGATAGATCTCGTCGATCTCGAGCACGAGGGCGAGGGCGGGGCGCTTGCCGTCCTGCGCCGTCATGGCGTCGAAGAACGGGGCGTCCGTGAGGATCCGGGCCCTGCCGTTGACCCGCAGGACCTCCTTGCCGCCGGGTATCAGATACAGCAGCCCGGCGTGCGGGTTGTCCAGGATGTTGTGGAGGCTGTCGCCGCGCCGGTTCCCCGGCCGGTCGGGGAGGGCGAGCGTGCCGGAGTCCACGACGTGCGTGAAGCCGGGGGCGTCCCCGCGCGGGGAGGCATCGCAGTTGCCCCGCGCGTCGGAGGTGGCCAGCAGGCAGAACGGGGAGCGGGCGATGATGTCCCGGTCCTGGTCGGTGAGCCGGTCGTGCACCTTCTCGATCACCACGGGCCAGGGCTCGCCCAGCAGCTCACGCAACTCGGCGGCCGATCCCAGCTCGGCCCAGCCCTCCTCGCGCGCGGCGACGGTCTCGGTCGTGTGCGGCAAGGCGGGCTCCCGGGGTGTGTGCGTCGGTTGTTCGGTCCGCACAGCCTACCTAGAGCGAGGTAAGCCTACCCTTACTGAGGTTCATGGTCGGCGCCGCACTCCGCCCCTTCCCTCCGGGGTGATCGCGGCGCGAACCGCATCGGTCACCTCGGCCGCGGTGCGGCCGCGGCAGTCGACACGGTGGACGGAGATCTCGGGACGGGTTCGCGACAGCCAGGCCAGAGCGGTCTCGTAGTGCTGCCGGACCAGCGACAGCAGATCCGCCGTCTCGTGCAACTCGCCCCCGCTCTCCCGGTCCCTGGTCCGTGCCAGGGCGTCCTCGACGGGCAGGTCGAGCAGCACCACGGCGTTCGGCAGCGTCACACCCAACGAGCGGCTCAAATGGTCGAGCACGTCCTGCGGCGGCCTCGTCGCCCGGTACAGGAGGTCGGTGCCCAGCGGCCACGGGTCGGCGCTGCCCGTACGGGCGACGAGCCAGTCGCGTACCGCGCGCGCGTCCTGTGGTTCCTGCCCGCACCACCAGGCCTCGATGTCCGTGCCGGGAGCGTCCTCCCGTTCGGCGCGGGCGAACATCGGCAGATACGCCAGCGGATCGATCAGCGGATGCCGGTCGGAGACCAGGATCCGGCCCTCACGTAGAGCCTGCCGCTCCGTCGGGCCGTACAGGCAGAGCTGCAGATACAGCACGGCCAGCTTCAACTGGACCCGGCCCAGCGCGTCCGCCACGGCCGACGCCCCGGCCAGCGCCCTGGACAGCTCGGCGTACGGACTGTCCGGCTCGTCGTGGGCCCGTATGGCGTGCACGACCGCGATGTCACCCCGCTCGCGCATCCGGCGCAGCACCGTGGTCTTGCCCGTGCCGTCGATCCCCACGACAGCGGCCCGCATCTCAGTCCTCCTCCCGGGCCTCTTCGAGGTGCCACAGCCGGAACGCGGTCTCCACGACGCGGGGCAGGAAGCCGAACTCCCGCTGGCTGTGCCCGGCGAGGTACAGCGCCAGCCGGGTCGTCAGGAACGTGCGCAGGGCCAGCCGGTAGCCACGGCGCCAGTCGCACCCGGCCACCAGCGCAGCCGCCTCCGGCGACACGGCGGCCACAGCTCGTGCGTGCACGGCGAGGGCGTGCCCGACGTCGTCCTCCGTGGCGTCGGGACCGAGGGTGGAGGCGAGCAGCTCCACCACGTCGCGCTGCGGCACGTCGACCGTGGCGAGTTCCCAGTCGTACACGACGACCCGCTCTCCCCGCACCGCGATGTTGCGCGGGTTGAGGTCGTTGTGGACCAGCGTCCGGGGGAGGGCGTGCAGGGCCGGCGCCCACTGCCCGGCATCCTCCACGAGCCCGGTCAGCACGTCCGTCCGGACAGGGCCCAGCAGCTCGGGCTGCTCCTGCGCGGCGTGCCGGACCAGCGCCCCCCACAGCTCGTGCGCCTTGGCCAGGTCCGCAGGCTCCGGCACCCGCCGCAGCCAGCCCTCGGCGAGCAGTTCCTCGTCCCGGCCGAGCCAGTGCCCGTGGACCCGGCCGACGCCCCGCAGCACGCCGTCGATCCGGTCCCGCGTCCACGGCTCGCCGTCGTCGGACAACCGCTCCATGAGGACGACGTACGCCTCGCGCTCGTCGTCCTCCAGGATCCCGTAACAGCGCGGGAGGAGTTCCGTCAGCGCGCTCTCCGTGCGCCGGTACACCGCCAGTTCACGGCGGTGCGCGTCGGAGAACCCGGTGACCGCGCTCCAACGCTCCCACTCCCGCGCCGGATCCGGGCCGCACAAGGACAGCACCATCGCGATCCCGGCGACGATCTCCTCCCCTCGGGGCTTGACCTTGGCGACGAGGTCGACCGCGGTGGGGGTCCCGCCGCCGGATGTCCACTCGACCCGCAGCGGGTGCAGCCCGCTCAGTCTGCGCCGTTCGGCGAGCGCACCGAGTTCGCCGGCGATCCCGTCGCCGCGCAGGGGCGGCGCCGACTCCACCCGGGTGACGTGCAGTCCGGGGTCGTCGAGCCCACGCGTCAGCATCGGCTGCAGCAGGGCCGCGTCGAGATCACCGTCCTGCAGCCAGTCCACCCGCCGGGCCCGCCCCAGCCGCTGGTGCGCCTGGGCGAACTGGCCGCTGACCAGCGCCGCCATCGTCGACAGATCCAGGGCCAGCGCGAACCCGGCGACGATCTCGGCGAAGCGTCGGCCGCCGCCCGCGCCCGCGCAGCCGAGCAGGGCGAGCAGCTCACGCTGGTGCGGCAGCCCG
This sequence comes from Streptomyces sp. NPDC041940, assembly GCF_055589465.1. Taxonomy (NCBI): domain Bacteria; kingdom Bacillati; phylum Actinomycetota; class Actinomycetes; order Kitasatosporales; family Streptomycetaceae; genus Streptomyces; species Streptomyces sp. NPDC041940. Next base: position 18,136 of record NZ_JBVJBP010000008.1, on the reverse strand, counting down.
GTGCCCCCGCCGACCGTCCCCACGACCAGGTTGGGCAGCAGGATCGTGGCGACCAGGTCGTCGCCGTCCTGCTCCATCGAGAAGATGGACACGCCCGACTCGTGGACACAGGCCACGTCCTGTCCCGTGGCGACGAACAGAGCCGCGACGATGTTCGCCGCGTTGACGCCGTGCCCCGGCATGCCGATCTGCTGAGCGCCGAGAACCGTGGAGACGTGGTTCTTGACCATGGCCTCGGGCGTGGTCTTGAGGACCGAGGCCACCGTGCCGCGGCTCAGGCGGCACTCGGCCGTCACCCGGGTTCCGCGACCGGCCAGCATGGAGCCGACGGTCGCCTTCTTGTCACCGCTGAGATTGCCCTCCAGCAGCATGTTCCTGGGCCGCAGCCCCTCCTCGGCGGCGAGCGCCTCGGTCAGCCAGCGGCAGATCTGCCAGGTCGCCGCCGTCGTCATGTTCTGCCCGGCCGCGTCGGCGGTCTCGAAGACGAACCGCACATGGAGGTAGCGGCCGATCTGGTGCGGATCGACGTCCACCAGGCGGGTGTGCCGGGACACCAGCCCGACCTGTGTCTCCAGCGCGACCCGTCGCTCCCGGAGCCACCCGGTGAGGCGGTGCGCGGCGGCGATGTCGGCGCACTCGAACACGGGCGCCCGCGTCATCCGCTGCGACAGCACCTTCGTCGACACCCCGCCGGACGCGGTCACGGCCCGGGCGCCACGGGACGCCGACGCGACCAGGGCACCCTCGGTGGTCGCCAGAGGGGCCGTCACGTCGCCGCGCACCGAGTCCCCGACGAACAGCAGAGGCCCCGCCAGGCCCACCGGGACCTCGACCGAACCGATGAAGTTCTCCACGTTGCCGACCAGGTTGTACGGGTCCAGTCCGGTCCTCTCCAGCGAGGTGAGCGCGGCACCGCTGTGCGCGCGAAGCCACTCGAGCCGCTGTCTGCGGGCTGCCTCGGTGTACTGCCCCCGGCCGGGGACCACATCGGCCGCCCCCTGGTCCGCTGCGGTCTCCCGCTTCACGCCGCCACCTCCGGCGCGGTGGCGACGATCCTCGCCCAGGTCTCCTCGTGGGGCGGGAAGACACGGTCCTTGATCCGGGGCGGACGCTGCCCGGAGCGCGCCGCGCGCTCCCACTCCCGCAGAAACGCGTCCGGGTGGACGGTGATCATCTCGACAGGCCCGATCGGCCCGGACGCGCGGCCGGCGGCATAGCCGGCACACTCCCGCGACAGCCGCCGGTCGAGCGCGGCGGCGAGTTCGGGTTCCGGTGGCCCCGCGAAGGAGACGGCGACCTGGTAGTGCCCGCCGGTCCCGCCGCCGTCGGGGCACAGGCGGAACGCCGCGTTGCGCAGCTCCGCGCCGGTGTCGTGGCACGCGGCCCGCAGAGCGCGGAGCGCGACGGCCTCGGTCAGTCTCTCCCCGGCCGCGGACCGGACGACGTCACGCCCGGCGTACTCGATGCGCGGGGTGCGGCCCACCCGACCGACCACCGTGACCACGTCCGTGACGGCGCACCGGTACAGCCCGCCGACGTGGCTCAGCACCAGGTGGTAGTCGCGCCCCTCCTCCACCTCGGTGGCCCGCAGCGTCTCACTGTTGGCGGTGACCGGCCCCTCGGCGGGGACGAACTCGTACACACAGCCGGGCAGATACAGCGGCGCCCCGTGGGGATGCCGGTCGACCGGCACGGCCGCCGGTCCCTCGCACGACGCGATCGGTGCCGGGAAGATCCGCACCCCCGGCCCGTACGTCTCCCGCACCCGGGGGAGGTACGACCGCGCGAGTCCGCTGTTCCACACGAACACGGCGGCCAGGTGCGGCCACAGATGGTAGGGGTGGACCGTGCCGAACGTCTTCGCGTACCCCTCGATCTGCTCGGCGCGCTCCGGGTCCGGCGCCGAGTGCCGGTGACCGCCGAGAGTTCCGGCCCGGATGTCGTCCACCAACCGCGGCCACATCTCCCGCAGTTGGTACGGCAGCCCTGCGACCATCGCGGGATTGACGCCGATCACCACCCGGATGTCCTGTTCGGCGGCCAGGCGCAGCTTGTAGTAGGAGCGCTCCCACGGGTCGGCGCCGGCCAGTACGTCGGGGATGCGGCTCCACTGGGCGTCGTTGCCGAGGCCCACCGCGGAGTCCTCACCGAACTTGCGGTAGTCGACCTGACTGGCGCCGATGTGCGGCCGGCCCTGCGGGGTGCGGGCGATCGGCGAGGACGGATCCTGCCAGAGGTTCAGCACACCACCGGGCACGGCCTGCGCCTGCGGCAGTGTCCGCAGCAGCGGCGCGAAACTCGCGTGGTAGAAGGGCAGGAACGTCTGCCGCATGTAGGTGCGGGTGACGGGGATGTGCTTCTCCCGGCCCGTGCTCCCGCTGGACGAGAAGTAGACGACCGGGTCGTCGGCGGTCAGTACCTTCGGCTCGCCGTCCATGGCGCGCTCGATCCAGGGCATCACCGCCTCATGGGTGCGGATCGGCACGGCCCGGCGCAGCTCGTCCAGGGTGCGGACCGAGGCCAGCCCGTGCTCACGCCCGAACGCTGTGTCCGCGTTCCGTTCCAGCATGTCCCCGAGCAGGTCGCGTTGCACTTCCTCGGGGTGGTCCAGGCACTTCAGGAACCGGCGGTGCTCCGCGAGCACTCGTTCGGCCTGCACGTCAGTGGTCTCCTTCGCTGCGGTCCGACGTCAGCACGCCGAACAGGGCCGGTCGGTCGGGGTCGGAGGCGCTGCCGGCGATCCGGGTCTGGACCGCACCGGCCCGGGCGGGGTCGAGGGCGTCGTGGAACTCCGCGGGGTCGAGGAACGGCCGGTGGCCGACCCGGAGAGTGTCACCGGGGCCGACCAGTCCGCGCAGCACGGCCTCCGCGATCAGGTGGTGGACATGGACGAGGTAGGCGCCGGTGCTGACGCCCCCGACCGCGACCGCCGCCCGTGCGGTGTGTCCGGTGGGCGGCCCCGGCACGGTCACGGTCAGCGGTCCGGCCGGTACCTCGACCGGCCGGGGGCCCTGGAAGGAGCGCAGCAACCGGGACAGGGGCAGCATCGCCCCGCGCGCGGCCGGCCCGTACCACGCCAGGTTCCCGTCCGGCGTGACGAGCTCGTGCGCGTGCCGGAGAGCCACGGCCGCCGGTCGGCCCGCCAGGAACACCGTTCTGGTGAAGGTCCGGTACCACCCGTCCCGCAGTTCGGCCGGGATCCCGACGGCGAACTGCGCGGCACCGCGGACGAACGCCGCGACGTCGAGGTCGGCCACGACCACGGCGACTCCCAGCCCCCTCCCTACCGGGCCGTCGCCCAGCCCCGCACGGACTGCCGCCACCCGGGACAGCGCCGCGGCCGTCAACGCCTCCCCGCCCGCGGGTGCCGCGGCCGGCGTCGCGCTCACGTGTAGATCCTCAGGAGTTCGGGGGCCGCGGGAACCGGGCCGAGCAGTGACGTCGTCAGCCGGTAGGGATCGACGTAACCGCTCGGGGCCCCGCACCGGGAGAGCGTCGCCGTCAGGGATCCCCCGTCGGCCGGGGCACGCGTGAGCAACCGGGCGGCACGTCCCACGCACCGGCGCAGCAACGGCATGCGGAACGGCTGCGCCGAGCGCCGGGGCAGCACCCCCGCGAAGTACAGCCGCATTCCCAGCCGGTAGGCGGCCCTGTCGGCCGAACCGGAGACGGCCGACAGGTCGGAGAGCGTGGTCCCGCTCCAGCCGCCGAACCGGCTGGAGCGTACGGTTCCGCCGACGGGCACCCGGCTGAACGCGAGCCGGACCGAACGGCCGCCGAACGCGGCCAGCATCCGGTCGAGCAGCAGATAGTCGGCGGCCAGACCGTCGTCGAAGACGAGCAGGAACACCCGGCCGGGACCGATCGCCGGGATCAGCTCGCGCAGGATGGACAGCAGGTAGTTGGGATGCCCGTCGCTGCCGACCAACTGCCGCAGCGGCAGGCCCCAGCGAGTGCCGTCCAGGTGGACGGGGCCGCCGAACCGGCGGTGGTCGACCAGCAGCCCCCGCTCCGCCAGCGCCTCGAGCGTCGTGTCCGCCGCCGCGGCCAGCGGCCGGTCCTCGCCGAGGCCGAGATCGCCGACACCCAGCAGATCCAGCTCGGCACGCCACGAATCCAGCACACGCCGGCCCGCCGGGTGGATCCACCCGCATTCGTCGATCCGGTCCAGATACGCGCCCACCGCCCGGGGGTCGCTCCTTCCACCCTCGGCGTGGAAGCGGACGTAGCGCTCACCGATCAGGGCCGCTGACTCGCGGCTCCAGTCCGTGTCCGGCTCGATCCGGTCCAAGTGGTGCCAGAACGCGGTCGACTGGGTCGTGAGGGTCGCCATGCGGGTGTTCCACAGCAGCCGCACTCGCCCGACCGACGCGCTCGCCTTGACCAGTATGTCGGTCCACAGCAGGCCTTTGACATGGGTCGGGGTGAGCGGTTTGGTCGGCGTGATCGTCACCGGAGCCACCACGAGTTCGTCGAGGACCACGTGATCGATCCTTTCTGCATAGAATTCGGCGGCAATTCACGGGGAAGGCGACGGAAGGGCGCACGGGAATGGGGCAACCGTAACAATGCTCCAAGGACGTTCAACTGCGGCGAGGGAGCAGTTGAACGCAACGCCGTTGAATCTGTTGGACATTGATGGACCGGCCCTGCCATGTCTAGCTTGAGGGCGCGTTCCGGCAGTTGCCTCGCCCCTCCTGTGCAAAAGTCCAATAGATGGGAAACCCATGGCTGATCAGCAGCTGTTCCTGCGCTCGAAAGTGATCGTCGAACCGCTTATCGACAGATTCTTCGCGTGGCCGTACACCACGGCACCGGTGCAGTCGGCGATGAACCTCGCGTTCCTCCAGGTACCGCTGCTCGAGTCCTATCTGCAGTCCCCCCAGGTCCACGTGGCGGCCAGCGAGAACCCCGACCTCCGCGGCGGCTACTTCATCAACATCCCGGAGGAACGCGCCGACGAGGTCCGCGACCTGCTCGCCGCGATCAAGCGGGACCGCGCGCACATCCTGCGCTTCGCCGACGCGATCGTCGCCGGTCAGGAACTGCTGCGCGCCAACGCCACCGGCTTCGACCTCACCCCGCTGTACCCGAAGATGCCGCCGGAGCTCGGCGGTCTGATCGAGCTCGCCTACGACACCGACAACCAGGCGCAGCTGCGCTTCATGGAGCCGGTCGTCTACAAGAGCGAGATCTACCAGGAGGCGCGCCAGTCGGTGCAGCTGTCCTTCGAGACCGGTATCGAGCGCCCCTTCGTCCTGAGCACCCCGCGACTGCCCTCCCCGGACGTCCTGGAGATCGACATCCCCTTCCGCCACGAGGGCCTGGCGGAACTGTTCCGGACCCGGGTGCGGCCCACCACGCTCGGCCACCTCCGGGAGGCCCTCGGCCTCGACGACGCCCAGGCCGGACAGCTGTCGCACATGCTCAGCGAGCAGCCCGCCCTCTCCGAGGACCGCCACATCGAGTCGGGCGGCCGCATCCGCTACTTCGGCCACGCCTGTCTGGTGATGCAGACCCCGCAGGCGGCCATCGTCACGGACCCCTTCATCAGCGCCGACAGCACCGCCGGCGACCGCTACACCCTCGACGACCTGCCCGACTTCATCGACCTCGTGCTGATCACCCACGGGCACCAGGACCACATCGTGCTGGAGACCCTGCTGCAGCTGCGCGGCCGGGTCGGCGCGATCGTGGTGCCGCGCTCCTCACGCGGCAACCTGGCCGACCCGAACATGGCGCTGATGCTCAAGAACCAGGGCTTCCCCGTGATCGAGGTCGACGACTTCGACGAGGTCGAGTTCCCCGGCGGCAAGGTCACCGCCACACCGTTCCTCGGAGAGCACTGCGACCTCGACATCCGCGCCAAGTCCACGTACTGGGTGCGACTGGCCGACAAGAACGTCTTCGCCGGCGCGGACTCCTCCGGCATCGAGCCCTCCCTGTACCGCTACATCAAGCAGGACCTGGGCACCGCCGACTACGCGTTCCTCGGCATGGAATGCGACGGCGCCCCGCTCACCTGGCTCTACCGGGGCCTGCTCACCATCCCGATCACCAAGAAGATGAGCAACTCCCGCAAGCTGTCGGGTTCCAACGCCGAGCAGGCCGCCGCGATCATGACCGAACTGGGCGCCAAGGAGGCGTACGTGTACGCCATGGGCGAGGAGCCCTGGCTCGGCCACGTCATGGCGACGACGTACACCCCCGACACGTACCAGATCAAGCAGATCGAGGAGTTCCTGACCTGGTGCGCGGACCGCGGCATCAAGGCCGGTCACCTCTACGGCCAGCAGGAATGGCGCTGGTAGACATGGCACCCGCCACCCTCCGGAGGGCCGAGCTGCACGCGAGCGTCGGCGACCCGGTCCTCGGCACGATGAACTTCCTGAACGAGATCACCCACCGCTACCCCCGGGCCGTCTCGTTCGCCCCCGGCCGCCCGTACGACGGCTTCTTCGACGTCGAGGAGATCTTCCGGCACATCCGCCGCTACCTGGACCACCTGGTGGAGCGCGGCGCCTCGCCGGGCGAGATCCGCGACGCGCTGTTCCAGTACGGACCGACCGGCGGACAGATCCGCGAACTCGTCGCTCGGTCACTGCGCGAGGACGAGGACATCGACGTGCGGCCCGAGGCCGTGGTGGTGACCGTGGGCTGCCAGGAGGCGATCTTCCTCACCCTGCGCGCCCTGCTCGCGGGGCCGCGGGACGCCCTGCTGGTCTCCAGCCCCTGCTACGTCGGCGTCACCGGGGCCGCCCGTCTGCTCGGCGTCGAGCCGACCACGGTGGAGGAGGGCCGGGACGGCTTCCGCAGCGCCGGCCTGGAGGCCGCCGTCGCCGCCGAGAAGGCGCGCGGCCGCCGCCCCCGCGCCTTCTACGTCGTTCCCGACCACTCCAACCCGTCCGGCTCCACCATGTCGCTGCAGGAGCGGCACGCACTCCTCGAACTGGCGCAACGCGAGGACTTCCTGATCCTGGAGGACAGCCCCTACCGGCTGGTGAGCCCCGGCGGCCGGCTGCCGACCCTGAAGTCCCTCGACCGCGACCGGCGGGTCGTCCACCTGGGCTCGTACTCCAAGACCCTGTTCCCCGGCGCCCGCGTCGGCTTCGCCGTCGCCGACCAGATCGTCGTGGACGAGGACGACGGGCAGGGCCTGCTGGCCGACGAACTCATAAAGATCAAGAGCATGGTCACGGTGAACACCTCGCCCCTGAGCCAGGCAGCCGCGGCGGGCATGCTCCTCGCCGCCGACGGGCGCGTCTCGGAACTGAACACCGAGACCGCGGCGTACTACGGCGAGGCGATGCGGGCCATCCTGAAACGGCTCGACGAATGCTTCCCCGAACCCGAGCGCAGCGCGCTGGGCGTTCGCTGGAACGAACCGGACGGCGGGTTCTTCCTCACCGTGGACGTCCCCTTCCCGGCCGACGACGCCGCCCTTGAACGCTCGGCGCAGGATCACGGCGTGATCTGGACGCCCATGTCCTACTTCTATCCCCGGGGCGGCGGTGAGCACAGCCTGCGCCTGTCCGTCAGCTACCTGACACAGGCCGACATCACCGAGGGCACAGCCCGGCTGGCCCGGTTCATCGAGGCAGAAGCGGGCCGGGCCCGCTGAACCACTTCCGCTCCGTCCCGTCACTCACAGAAAGCGACTTCCCGTGTCGACAGCACGACGTCTCATCCGCAGCAAGCCACGTATGTGGGGGTGGACCTTCCGATGACCGCCGACGCAGATCTCCACGGCACCGCCCTCCTCGAAGCCTCCGTCACCACGCCGGCCAAGGGCCTCGGCAGCCCCCGGATCATGAGTGTCGGCACCGCCGTCACCGACCGTTCGTACTCCCAGCGGGAGGTCCTCGACCTCTTCGCCATCACCGACTCCAGGGTGCGCTCGGTCTTCCTCAACAGCGCCATCGAACGCCGCCACCTCACCCTCCCGCCCAGGGACACCGACGGCGCCGTCCTCCCCGAGGCCCAGGGCGAACTCCTCGCCAAGCACAAACGCACCGCCCTCGACATGGGCGCCCGAGCCGTACGCGCATGCCTGGAGAACGCCGGCCTCGACCTCGCCGACATCGACTACCTCTGCTGCACCACCACCACCGGATTCCTGACCCCCGGCCTCAGCGCCCACCTCATCAAGGAGATGGGCCTCCTGCCCCGCACCAGCCGTGTCGACGTCGTCGGCATGGGCTGCAACGCGGGTCTCAACGCTCTCAACGCCACCGCCGGCTGGGTCACGGCCAACCCGGGCAAGGTCGCCGTGATGCTGTGCGCGGAAGCCTGCTCCGCCGCCTACGTCATCGACGGCAGCATGCGCACCGCCGTCGTCAACAGCCTCTTCGGGGACGGCGCCGCGGCCGTCGCGCTGACCGCCGACCCACCGGACGCGGCCTACGGCCCGGCGGGCACGCCACCGGCGCAGGACGGCCCCCGGGTCCTCGCCTTCGCGAGCCACCTGATCACCGACGCCATCGACGCGATGCGCTACGACTGGGACGACGACCAGAGCAAGTTCAGCTTCTACCTCGACCCGCTCGTCCCCTACGTCGTCGGCGCCAACTCCGAGCAGGTGGTCGACCGGCTGCTCACGGACGCCGGCCTGCGCCGCGGCGACATCGCCCACTGGCTCGTGCACTCGGGCGGCAAGAAGGTCATCGACGCCGTACGCGTCAACCTCGGCCTCACCCGCCACGACGTACGGCACACCACCGCCGTTCTGCGGGACTTCGGCAACCTGTCCAGCGGGTCCTTCCTGTTCTCCTACGAGCGACTGCTCCGGGAAGGAGCCGCCCACGCCGGCGACTACGGCGTCCTGATGACGATGGGTCCCGGCTCCACCATCGAGACCGCACTGGTGCAGTGGTGAACACGGAACAGGTGAGAGAAGCGATGAAGAGCACACCGACGGCCGCGGCACACACCGCGTCCGAGGAGATCCCCCTGCGGATCGACGGACGACAGCCCCTGTCACCCGACACGGTGGCGGCCGTATCCGCGGTCTGCGATGCCGCCGAGGACCTCGACGGACGGGCCGGCGTCGTCGTACGGGTCTCGGGCGTCCCGCGCGGACCCTGGCCGGGTGGCCTGACGGTGTCCCTCGTGAGCAAGTGGGAGCGCGTCCTGCGCCGCCTGGAACGGCTGCCCGCGACCACCGTCGCCGTCGCCGACGGCGACTGCGGAGGACCCGCCCTGGACGTGCTGCTGGCCACCGACCACCGCATCGGCACCGGCTCGGTGCGCCTGGTCGTCCCGGTCGAGGGCGGCGGGACCTGGCCGGGCATGGCCCTGTACCGGCTCGCCGGCCACGGCGCGAACGCGGCTCCCATCCGCCACGCGGTCCTCTACGGCACCCCGGTCGACGCGGCCGACGCCCTGGCCCTGCACCTGGTCGACGAGCTGACCGACGACGTGCCCAAGGCCCTCCTGCTCGCCGCTGAACGCGCACGCGCCGTCTCGGGCCCCGAACTGGCCATCCGGCGCCAACTGCTGCAGGAAGCGGCCGGCACCAGCTTCGAGGAGGCGCTGGGAGTCCACCTCGCGGCCTGCGACCGGGCCCTGCGCCGCGCCACGACAGGAGCTGAAGGATGACCGTCGACGCGGAACCCACCACCCCGCACACGGATCCGGACGACGTACGAGCGCCACTGCCCCGGGCCAGGGAGACCCTGAAGCAGGCGGCACGGCACTGCCGCGGACTGCTGGACGGTCTGCCCCCGCACGGCGAGCGCTCCGTGCGGCAACAGGCCCTCGCCGAAACGGCCGCCGACACCGTCCGGACCCTGCGCGCCGCGTTCATGGACACGCACACCGACGCGGTCTACGACGAACTCACCGACCGGCGTACCCGCCCTCTGCGCGTCGACGAACTGGCGAAGGCCGCCGCGACCGCCTTCCCCGGCCTGGTGCCCACCGACGACCAGCTCGCCACGGAACGCGACAGGCCACAGGCCCGCAAGGAGGGCCACGAGATCGACCAGGGCATCTTCTTCAGCCGGGTGCTGCGCTCACCCCGGGCCGGCGGGCACCTGCTCGACGCGATGCTCCGGCCGACCCCGCGCGCCACCGCGCTGCTGCCCGAGTTCACCCGCACGGGCCACGTCGACCTGGGATCCGTCCGCCTCGAACGCACCGGCGCGGTGGCCCGCCTGACCATGTGCCGCGACGACGCCCTGAACGCCGAGGACAACACCCAGGTCGACGACATGGAGACAGCGGTCGACCTCACCCTGCTCGATCCGGCCAGCGAGGTCGGCCTCCTGCGCGGCGGCGAGATGACCCACCCCCGGTACCGGGGACGGCGGGTGTTCAGCGCGGGCATCAACCTCAAGGCCCTCCACAGCGGAGACATCTCCCTGGTCGACTTCCTGCTCCGCCGCGAACTGGGCTACATCCACAAGCTGCTCCGCGGGATCCTCACCGACGAACCGGGCTGGCGGTCACGGACCACCGACAAACCCTGGGTCGCCGTCGTCGACTCCTTCGCGATCGGCGGCGGCGCCCAGCTGCTCCTCGTCTTCGACCACGTCATCGCGGCCGCCGACGCCTACGTCAGCCTCCCCGCCGCACAGGAGGGCATCGTCCCGGGCGCCGCCAACTTCCGGCTGACCCGCTCCGCGGGGCCACGCCTGTCGCGGCAGGTGATCCTCGAAGGAAGGCGGATCTTCGCGACCGAACCCGAGGCCCGGTTCCTCGTCGACGAGGTACACGACCGGACCGACCTGGACCTCGCGGTGGAACGCAGCGTGGAGCGCCTGCGCGGCAGCGCCGTACTCGCCAACCGCCGGATGCTGAACCTGGCGGAGGAGTCACCGGACGACTTCCGCCGCTACATGTCCGAGTTCGCGCTGCAACAGGCCATCCGCCTCTACAGCTCTGACGTGATCGACAAGGTCGGCCGCTTCACCACCGCCTCGGCACCCGCGGCCGGGCGCACACCGTGATCGGCGGCGGAAGCTCCGGCGTACGGTACGAGAAGGACGGCCAGATCGCCCGCGTCACCCTCGACCGGCCCGAGGTGCTCAACGCGATGAACCAGCGCATGCACAGGGAACTGGCGCTGGTCTGGGACGACGTCGAGGCCGACGACGACATCCGGGCCACGGTGCTGACCGGCGCCGGCGAGCGCTCCTTCACCGTCGGACAGGACCTGCGCGAGCGGGCCCGGCTGGACCGGGAGGGCACCCCGCCGACCAGCTTCGGCAGCCGGGGCCAGCCGGGATCGCCCCGGCTGACCGACCGGTTCGACCTGTCCAAGCCCGTGATCGCCCGCGTCAACGGCTACGCCCTCGGCGGTGGGTTCGAACTCGCCCTGGCCTGCGACCTCGTCGTCGCCGCCGATCACGCGGTGTTCGCGCTGCCGGAGGCCACGCTCGGACTGGTCCCCGGCGCCGGCGGCGCCTTCCGGCTGGCCCGGCAGATGTCCCTGAAGCCGGCGATGGGGTACCTGCTGACCGGACGCCGCATGAGCGCCGCCGAGGCCCTGCGGTTCGGCCTCCTCAACGAGGTCGTCCCGCTCCGGGACCTGGACACCGCCGTGGACGCCTGGACCGACGCCCTGCGGCGCAGCGCCCCGCTCTCCGTACGGGCCCTCAAGGAAGCGGTGCGGCGGTCCCTGGACATGCCGCTGGAAGAGGCATTCACGGCGACCTACGCGTGGGAGGAGAAACGACGCCGCAGCCATGACGCCGTCGAGGGCCCACGGGCCTTCGCGGAGAAACGCGCTCCCGTCTGGCGCGGTGCCTGACGGCCTCGCCCGGCGTGCACGCCCGCCCACCCGGCAACGCTTGATCGCCGCTCAGGTGCGATGCGATCGTGAGCCGACGTTGCCCCTCTCGAGAACGGGCTCGACATGCCATTCGTGAACACCAACGGTGTGAGGCTCTCCTATCAGAGGTCCGGCAGCGGCACACCGGTCCTGCTGATCATGGGCTCTTCCGCGTCGGGCCGAGTATGGACGATGCATCAGACACCGGCGCTGAACCGCGCCGGATACGAGACCGTCACCTTCGACAACCGGGGCATCGCACCGTCGGACGCCCCGGAGGGCGACTACCGCCTCACCGAACTGGTGGCCGACACCCGCGGACTCATCCAGCAGCTGGGACTCGGGCCCTGCCACATCGTGGGAACCTCGCTCGGCTCCATGATCGCCCAGGAACTCGCCCTCGCCGCACCCGAACTGGTCCGCTCGGTGGTCCTGATCGCGTCCCGAGCCCGCTCGGACGCCCTCCGGCGCGCCCAGAGCGCCGCCGACCGCGCGCTGCGGGAGAGCGGCGTACGGCTGCCGGCCGGCTACAACGCCGTGAAGACGGTCACGGAGATGTTCTCCCCGGCGACCCTCAACGACGACACCGCTGTCACCACCATGCTCGAACTCTTCGAAGTCACCGGGGGCGGCAACTCCTCCGCAGGCCAGGCCGCCGCCGTCGACAGCCTCGGCGACCGACGCGAAACACTGCGCGGTATCACCGTGCCGTGCCGGGCCATCGCCTTCAGCCACGACCTCGTCTGCCCGCCCCACCTCGTCGCCGAGGTGGCCGACGCCATCCCCGGCTGCGACCTCGTGGAGATCCAGGACTGCGGCCACCTCGGCTACCTGGAACGCCCCGACGAGGTCAACTCGGCCCTGATCGAGTTCCTCGACAAGTACTGACCACGCGGCAGCGCAGGAAGGAACACCTATGGCAGGGCACGGCATCGCGTACGTCGAGTTGTACGCCAAGGACAAACAGCGGACCGCCCAGCACCTCGTCTCGGCCCTGGGATTCGCCTGCGTGGCAGACTCCGTCGCCTCCGACCGCAGCTCCCTGCTGCTGCGGCAGGGCACGACCCACCTCGTCGTCACCTCGGGACCCGCCACCTGGAAGTTCCTGGACGCACACGGCGACGGCATCGCCGACATCGCACTGCTCTGCGCGGACGTCACCGCGACGGCGGAGCGGGCACAGCGGGCCGGCGCCCGTGACGTCGGCTCCGTACGCGGCAACCCGATCCTCTCGGGGGCCGGCGGCGTGACCCACACCCTGCTGCCCGCCGAGCACACCCGGAGGGGTTGGCCGGCCGGTCACCGCTGGGCGCCACTGGCGCGGAGCTCCGGCCGCGCGGCACCGGCCCGGCAGCTCGAAGGCGTGACGGCCGGTGTCGGGGCAACGAGCCTGCAGGAGTGCGTCCGCCTGTACCAGGAAGGTTTCGGACTCACCCCGCGCCGGTCGCAACGCAGCGCACCGGACCGGACGACCCGCGCCGTGGAACTCGCGGGACTCCAGGACGGCATGACACTCACCCTCGTGGCCGGAGAACCCGACAACGACTTCCGACACGGGGCGGCGCCGCACCCGACCACCCCCACGGACCGCACGGAGCAGCGACTCACCTTCCGTGTGGACGACATCGCCCACACGGCCCGCGAACTCCTCGACAAGGGCGTCGAGTTCCGCGCTCCGGTACTGAGGGAGGAGCCCTCCGGACACCGCGGCCGACTGCATCTCGTAGGCCGCTCACCACACTTGGGCGGCACGCTGCTCATCGAACTCGTCCGGCACGGCGGCCCCGACGCTCCCGGAGGCGACGGCCTCCAGGATCTGTACCAGGTGGTGGACCAGGTGGTGGACCAGCACAGGCTGGCCGCCCGGTGACCGGCACGGAGGGCCCCGCCCGGAGGAGTACGCCCTGAGGATGACACACCCAGGGGAGTAGCCCCTCCGGCGGTCACGGACGGAAGAACGTGGCTCCGCAGAGGACACGGGGTCGTCACCATGGGGGACGCGGTCCGGCGGGTGAGGAACCTAGCCTCATACCGTCAAAGGGCCTTCCGCCCGGCAACGGCGGCAGCGCGGTGACACGACCCGGAAGGACTGATGCGCAGTGGCACACCACGGAGGGTCGGGGCGCGGGAGCGTCGACGGGCCACAGACCGAGGCATCCGTGCTCCACACAGCGGATGGCCCGCGCGGTCCCGCCCTCGCGCTGCCCGGGCACCGGCCCTCCCAGGAACCCGGATCCGCCTCCCCGGTGGCCCAGGACCGGCCGCACAGGCCGGTCCCCCATCCGGAAGCGGCGGGACTGGACCAGTTGGTGTCACCCGGCGCCGTCTGCCTGGACGTCGGGGCCGGCTGCCCGCGGTGTACCGCGGCGCTGAGAAGCCTGGCGGGTCCGGAGGGGCGAGTGCACCGTCTCGTGCCGAGCCACCCGGGCCGCCCGCGCAGGGCGGCCACGGTGGACGATCTCTGCCGGCGGGAGGACCTGACACGGGTCGACTTCATCCGGATCCAGTTCGGCGAGGACGAACTCGACGTCCTGCTCGGGGCGTTCGCCACGCTGCTGCGCGACCGCCCCGCCCTGCTGCTGCGGTGGGGGCGCCGACAACCCGACCGGCGACGGACGGCCGAAGCCGTCCGCAGCCTCACCGTGTCCCTGTCGTACACGATGCACGGCTGGCAGGACGGCAACTGGCGGCCGGTGACGGACGCCCTGCAGGGGTGGGGTGGCTTCCTGTTCCGGCCAAGTCCGGTTCCGCACCGATTACCGTGACAGCGGCAGCAGGGCCCGGCGGCCCTCACCCGCTGGCGAGAAACCCGGCCTGGAGGCGCTCGTCCAGTTCCTGCGCAAAACCGAGCCACGTCTTGGCGTACTCCCGGGCGAGGCTCGCCACCGTTTCCCTGGAATGGGCTGACAGAGCGGTGCTCAGCGCGGGCCACTCCTGGGTGGCGATGGCGTGCTGCTGGAGCAGACGCAACAGCTGCCGCCCTTCCTCCCGGTGACGCAGCGACGGGTCGCGCGACAGCTTGTCGAGCACCACCCCCGGATCCTGTGCCACCAGACGCATCCTGCGGTGCGGCTTCCGACCGGCCGGCTGGGGATGTACGGCGGCGGGTCGGCCGGTGTCCGGGCCCTTGTCCGCCTGGCTCCTGGTCCCGGAGCGCTCCGGAGCGGGCGGCTCGCCGGAAGCGAGACGTCTGCGGACGTCGCTGACGGTGGCCGGTGAGACGCAGGCGAGCCGCGCCAGTTCACGCAGGGAGGCATCGGGACGTTCGGCCAGCAGCTCGGCGACCCGGTGCCGAGCCTCGGAGCTGTTGAGCGGACGGACCTTGCCGTCCTGGCCCACACGGGCGTTGAGTTGGGGTGCCTCGTCCATCCGACGGCGGATGGTGGCCACGACCTTGGCGCCCAGCCCCGCCGCCTTGGCGATCGCGCGGTCGGACATGTGGGGCAGGGACGCGATGATCCTGGCGGCCGCGGCTTTGCGCTCGGCGGGTGAGAGCGGGAGCCCGTGGACCGAGTTCGCCTGCACGGCCCGGAGATACGCCTCTTCGGGTGTTCCGTCGAAGAATTCGACTTCGATCGTCTTCTGGCCGTTCGAAAGAGCCGCCAGATAGCGGTGCATTCCGTCGATGACCCGCATCGTAGGTCGGTGCACCAGCACAGCGGGCAAAGGCCCTTCGATTTCGGCCAGCCGGGCGATGTGCTGGGCGTTCACGCCTTCGGAACGAGGCGAGTCCCCCGGCAGTAGTAGTGCGGTGGGTACGGTCGTGATCCGGCGGTCCGCAGTCCTGGAGTCATGCTCCGGCGAAGACATGACCCTTTCACTTCCGGATTGCGTCAAGATCAACCCCCAGATTAATCAGTATCTCGGATCTGCTGTTCGTGGGTCGTGCCGTGCATGGGCCGGATCGTGCCACGTACTTTTGCGAGAACTTGAAGCGGTGGGTGACTCTGGCGCGGTGTCCGTACGGACGTTCACGGCTGCTGGGCGGCCGTCAGACGACCGTACGGCGATTGCCGGACGCTCTCCGGGATCCACCCTACATTCACTTCTCCGCAGCGGCAGGCGGGTTTATTCGGAGCCAGTTGTTCCGCATTCAGGCCATCACGGAGCGTTGCCCACAGACGGGTAATGCCCTCCCGGAAGGCCGGCCGCGCCTGTTCAAGTGCGGTCGGGGCGCAGTTGAACGGCCAGTGGATTCAATCGCCGGGATTGATCAGACATGCGGCCTGGCCACATAGTGAACTGGCTCGGCCCAAGGCTGCCCGCGGACACGTCTTGTAAGGAACAGCTGCGGCCCCTGACGAAACCGGCAGTTGATTATCGAGCCGCCGCTATTGCGGAGGCTGCGAAGGCATGCCCCTCAGGATGCGACACCTCACATGGGGAGCATGATCCCCGCCGCGGTTATGCGTAAACAGGAGGAATCCCGATGATCCCGTTGTCGTATGCGCAGCGCCGGCTGTGGTTCTTGACGCAGCTGGAAGGGCCGAGCGCGACGTACAACATTCCGATCGCGGTGAGGCTGACCGGGGCACTGGATCGGGTGGCGCTTGAGGGTGCGCTACGGGATGTGCTGGAGCGTCATGAGGTGCTGCGGACGGTGTTCGCGGTTGCGGACGGTGAGCCGTATCAGCGGATTCTGCCGGTCGAGGAGACCGGGTTCTCGTTGACGGTCACTGAGGTGAGCGCGGAGGAAGTGGACGGCGTCGTGGCGGAGGCAGTGCGTCATGTCTTCGATCTGAGTGCGGAGATCCCCTTGCGGGCACGGTTGTTCTCGGTGGGTCCGGGTGAGCATGTGTTGTCGGTGGTGGTGCATCACATCGCGGGTGATGGTTGGTCGATGGGGCCGTTGGCGCGGGATGTGTCGGTGGCGTATGGGGCGCGGTGTGAGGGTCGGGTGCCGGGGTGGGCGTCGTTGCCGGTGCAGTACGCGGACTATGTGTTGTGGCAGCGGGAGATGTTCGGGTCCGAGGATGATCCGGAGAGTGTGCTGTCGCGTCAGGTGGGGTTTTGGCGTGAGGCGTTGGCGGGGGTGCCGGAGGAGTTGGCGTTGCCGTATGACCGGTCGCGTCCGGCGGTTGCTTCGCATGAGGGGCATGCGGTGGGGCTGGAGGTGCCGGCTGGGGTGCATGCGCGGTTGCGTGAGGTGGCCCGTGAGCGTGGTGTGACGGTGTTCATGGTGCTCCAGGCGGCGTTGGCGGTGACGTTGTCGCGGTTGGGCGCGGGCACGGACATCCCGATCGGTTCGGCGGTCGCGGGCCGTACGGACGAGGCGCTGGATGATCTGGTCGGGTTCTTCGTGAACACGCTGGTGGTGCGGACGGATCTGTCGGGGGATCCGACGTTCGGGGAGGTGTTGGAGCGGGTCCGGGAGACGAGTCTGGCCGGGTTCACGCATCAGGATGTGCCGTTCGAGCGGCTGGTGGAGGAACTGGCGCCGGCTCGCTCGCTGGCGCGGCATCCGTTGTTCCAGGTGATGTTGACGTTGCAGAACAACGCGCAGGCGGTGGTCGACCTGCACGGCATCGAAGTCGAAGGGGTCACTACTCAGCAGCTGTCGGGCTCGAGAAGCACGAAGTTCGACCTGGACGCGATGCTCACCGAGGCTTTCGACGCGGACGGTGCCCCGGCCGGCCTGACCGGCCGGATTGTCGTGGCTGCTGATGTGTTCGGGGTGGGGGCGGCTGAGCGGTTCGCGGAGTGGTTGGTGCGGGTGGTCGAGGCGGTGGTGGGGGCTCCGGACATCCGCGTGAGTGCGGTGGATGTGCTGAGTCCGGGTGAGCGGGCTTTGGTGGTGGAGGAATGGAATGCGGCGGGTGTGAGTGCCGGTCGGGTGGAGGGGTTGGTTCCTGACCGTATTGCGGAGTGGGCGGTTGCTGATCCGGGTGCGGTGGCGGTGGTGTGTGAGGGGGTGGAGTTGTCGTATGGGGAGTTGGATGCGTGGGCTTGCCGGTTTGCCGCGTTGTTGAGGGTGCGGGGTGTGGGTGCGGAGTCGGTGGTGGGGTTGTGTCTGCCGCGGGGTGTGGAGATGGTGGCGGCGGTTGTGGGTGTGTGGCGGGCGGGGGCGGCGTATGTGCCGTTGGACCCGGAGTATCCGGCGGAGCGGCTGGAGTTCATGCTCGCCGACAGCGGTGCCGGGGTCGTTGTCGGACGCGGTGGCATGGCAGCCGAACTGTCAGTGCCGGCAGTACAGGTGGTGAACCTGGATGACACGCGGGTGGCACGTGAACTGGCGGCGGCGCCGGTCACCCCACCCGAAGTCGCTTTCCAGGCCGATGGTTTGGCGTACGTCATCTATACGTCGGGTTCGACGGGGCGGCCGAAGGGTGTGGCGGCTACGCATGGTGGGTTGGCGAGTTTGGT